>NZ_FNTV01000001.1:3632590-4238022 GCF_900105965.1 Arthrobacter alpinus | reverse complement strand
GAAACTCAGGACGTAGCGGCCGTCGACGAATTCCACTTCCTGGCCCGGCACGTTCAGGCTGGCGCCGCCCCGGGCTCGTTCCAGGGCGATGCGCTTCGTCCCAATCTCGGCCAACAGTGCCAAGGTGTCGGCGAAAGCGGCGGGCGCAGTCCCGGCGTCGTACATTTCCTGGGCTTGTTCGTAGCCAAGCTTGCAACACTTTTCACTGTGGCGCGGCGACCGTGGCGGTGGTCTGTGAACCGTCAGCGGCAAGATGGATCTGCCAGACGTAGGCCGAGGGGATCGTTGGCGAAGAGGCTGGCGGCGCCCTCACTCATTGGAGCGGGGTGGAGGGGAATGCGTTGGCCAGGCGTGTAGATGGTTTGGCCACGTCGACGGGTCTCGGCATCGAGCGGACCACCGCGCGGGACAAAGGAGGGGACATCGGCGATGGCGTAGTGGACAATGTAGCCGTCGTCGTTGCGCTCCAGATACATGGCCTGGTCGAGGTCCTGCGAGGTGGGCGATCGATCGTGATGAAGGGCAGCGCCGTGAGATCGGGTGCGGGCAGCTGATGGGCCGCAATGACCCGGTCAACCTCCGCCAAGACGTCAGGGGAGAACTCGCCGGGCAACTTGAACTCCTCGCTCAGGGCGGCAAGGGCTTGGGCAAGGGACTGTTCTGCGGCGCTGCTTCTGACGCCAATGTGAGAGTACGGCACGTTTCAGCGTAAACGAATCCTGCCCGGGAACAAGGGCGGCGCGGCACGGACTATTCTGGGGGTATGAGTATTTCAGCTTCCGACGCCGATGATTCCGTTTCCGCAGGGGAATTGAGCGCCCGCTACGACAACTTTGTGGTGGATCTGCTCGGCAGCATCGCTTACGGGAGCTTTCCGCGTTTGAGCGTTTGGCAACCGACGCGCGCCACTCGCCGTCGCTGGCCGACAGGGCGGTGCTGGGAAAAATGGCCGTGGCGGAGTATGGCCATTACGAATCCATGTGTGCACGGCTCAACGCCATGGGCATGGATCCGGAACTGGCCATGGCACCCTACCAGCGCATGGTTGATGCCTTCCACGAGCGGACCGCCCCGCTGATTGGCACGAATCGCTCATGAAGGCCTATGTGGTTGAGACGATCACTGAAGAGTTTTACGCTGCAATTGCCGAGCACCTGGATGAGCCCCACCCGTGAGGCAATTGCCCGGTCCGCACAAGTGACGAGCAGATTGAGGTGTTGACCTCGCTGCTGAGAACCATGCTGGCCGAGGACCCGCGGCTGTCCTCGCGCTTGGCGTTGTGGGGGCGGCGCATGGTGGGGGAGGCCCTGACCCAGGTGCAGCGTATCGGTGCCAAGCACAGCTTCCTCGTGGGCTGCGCCCGGACGCCACACATGAGCAGGCTGCGGCAGAGGTATCGGCCATCCTGAGTGCGCTCACGCGAAACCACTCAAGCGCATGAGCAAGCTGGGGCTGACGGCTTAGGCCCGACGTTTGTGCCGAAAACGGTGTCAACTCGCCAAACGCCCCACAAGATACGCCGTTCTGACGGGTTTGCCCCGTTTTCGCGGCGGGCCGCGACTACCGCTACCGTGAGCCGTTGCGCACGTCGTTGAGGATGCGGGCCACCGTTTCGGCCAGCGACTCCTCCGCCGTGATCGGCCGCTCCTCGATTCCCGTCAATGGGTCCCAGCCGTGGTACCAGCCACGCATGGCCTTCTCGCCGAAATCGGCCTGCTTGTGGGCGCGGGTGGCATGCCGGCGAAGCGTTTCTCGAGCGTGAGGTCATATGCGTAAAAGTGGCTGGCGCCGGCGTGGTTTTCTTGCAGCCTGCGGAAAGAGCCGCTGTATTTACTGGCGTTGAACATGCATCGGCAATCACGCTCCTGCCGTGGTTCAGGGCCAGGGCAGCGGATTGTTCGATCAGCTCAACCGTCAGCGCCGAATAATTTCCACTTTCCCCCAGGACGGTGCGGCGGAAATAATCCTGCTCTATCCACACACCGGACAACTCCTGTTGCAGGGCGCGGGCAACAGAGCTCTTCCCGGAGCCGGAATTGCCACGCACCACAATGAGCAGGGACATGCTTCCATCCAAGCACGTGTGGCCCCGCAGGCGCACCTGGGTGCATTACGGGGCCACATGCCAGTTAGCGAACGGTGTTGCAGGGATCAGGCTGGAATCACTGCTACGGCGTCAATCTCCACGAGGAAGTCACCCAGAAATGAGCCCACCGTGGTTCGCGCCGGGTAGGGTGCCTGAACAAATTCCTCGTAGGCGGCGTTGAATCCGGCAAAATCTCGTGCCGGATCCTGGAGGTGAACGGTTGCCTTGACCACGTGCGAGAAGTCCAAACCGTGAGCGGCGAGCACGGCCGCCAGGTTTTCCATGGCGGCCCGTGTCTGCTCGCCAATCGTTTCCCCCAGGTCTCATCCGTGACGGGGTGGTGCGGTGTTTGGCCCGCGGTGTAGAGGAAACCGTTGGCGGCGATGGCCTGGGAGTATGGGCCTGCCGGAACCGGCGCCTTGTCAGTGATGATTTGTGTGCGGAGCATGGGGTTTTCCTTGATGTTCGACGGCGGTCGGGTGCGGCCGCGCTGTTGGGTGCGTCTGCCGGTGGTGGCAGGGAAGCGGATTACAAAACCTTGGAGAGGAATGCCTTGGTGCGCGCGTGCTTGGGTGAGCCAAGAACTTCTTCGGGCGGCCCGCTCTCCACCACCACGCCCATGTCCATGAAGATGACCTGGTCGGCCACCTGCCGGGCGAAGGCGAGCTCGTGGGTGACAACCACCATGGTCATGCCCTCTGCCGCGAGGTCCTTCATGACCTCCAGGACCTCTCCGACGTTCTCGGGGTCAAGGGCAGAGGTGGGCTCGTCAAAGAGCATGAGCTTGGGCTTCATGGCCAGGGCCCGGGCAATGGCGATGCGCTGCTGCTGGCCGCCGGAGAGGTCCTGCGGGTAGGAATGCCCCCGGTCGCCCAAGCCAACCGGTCCAGCAGGACCTGGGCCTCGGTGATGACTTCCTTCTTGGGCCGGCCCAGGACGTGAACGGGAGCCTCGATGATGTTTTCCATGACCGTCATGTGCGGGAACAGATTGAAGCGCTGGAACACCATGCCCGCGGTCAGGCGGGACTTGGCGGTCTGGCTTTCCTTCTTTTCGTACAGGCGGCCGTTGCGTTCGGTGTAACCAACCAGCTGCTGATCCACGTAGAGACGGCCGGCGTCGATCTTCTCCAGGTGGTTGATGCAGCGCAGGAATGTGGTTTTGCCGGAGCCGGACGGCCGATCAGGCAGGTCACCGTGCCTTGTTCAATTTTCAGGTCGATGCCCTTGAGGATTTCAATGGCGCGAAGTTCTTGCGAACTCCCTGGGCCTCCACCATTGCTGTGCTCATGATGCTTTCCTTCTCTTGGGCCGGCGAACCAGGCGGGTTGCTGTGTCAAAGCCGCGACCGTAGCGCCGCTCAAGCTTGTTTTGGAAGTAGCTCAGTACGGTGGTCATGAGCAGGTACCAGAGGCTGGCCACAATGAGCAGCGGGATGGTCTGGTAGTTGAACGAGTAGATGATCTGGGCCGAGTACAGCAGGTCGGAGATGGCCAGGACGCTGACCAGGGAGGTGCCCTTGAGCATGGAGATGACCTGGTTGCCCGTGGGCGGCAGAACCACGGCGCATGGCCTGCGGCAGGACAACACGCAGCATCAGCTTGCTGCGGTTCATGCCCAAGGCGCGGGCGGCGTCGTACTGGCCCTTGTCTACAGAGCTGATGCCGCTGCGGATGATCTCAGCCATGTAGGCGGCCTCGTTCAAAGCCAGGCCCAACAGGGCCGCACCGAGCGGGAGATCAGGACGTTGGCCGAGCCGATGACCACGGAAGGTCCACCGAACGGCAAGCCCAACGCAATCACCGGGTACAGGGCTGCAACGTTGTACCAAAAAATCAACTGGACCAACAGGGGAGTGCCGCGGAAGAACCAGATGTAGGCACGGCTGAGCGTCCTCAGAATGGGGTTGCTGGACAGCGCATGATCGCGAGCACCGTGCCGAGCAGGATGCCCACCGTCATGGAGACCACCGTCAGCATCAGCGTCAGCCCGGCGCCGCTCATGATCTCCGGGGAGAACAGGTAAGAGACGACGACGTCCCAGTGGTAGCGCTCATTGGTGGATACATCCAGGGCCGCGCTCGCGGCAACGAGGATCAGGACAATGGCGAGGGCGTTGCGGATGGGTGGCGCAGGGGCACCACGCGGACAGAACCACCCGTTGCTGCTGGGGGAACGTGGTGCGAATCAGTGGATGAAAGCGTTGGTTGTTGCTGCATGGTGTTCACCTCCTATGGGGTGGAATCTATTGGGCGAAATTGACGCGGGGATCGGCGATGGCACTGCCATCCAGGCCGTACTTCTTCAGAACTAACTGGTAGGAATCGCTTTTGACGATGTCCACCATGGCGGTGGAGACCGCCTTGACCAACCGGACTCGATGGGCAGGCCAACCCCGACCGGGGTGAAGTCGTATTGGGAGGAAATCTCGATGGCCGGGTTGGCCTTGGCGCAAAGTCCAGGATGGGGGAGTCGGCCAGCACCGCGTCCAGGCGGCCGCTTGTCAGGGCGGAAATGGCCTGCCGGGTGTCTTGGAATTCGCTGTCCTGAATTGGCTCCTTGCCCTCCGCCAGGCATTTCTCGTTGGCGGCAGGCACGTTGGCGGTGAGCTGGTAGGAGCCGATCAACAGCCCCACCTTCTTCCGCACAGGGCTGCTTCCTCCGTGATGGCCCCTGGGTTGCCAACGGGCACAGCAATCGAGTTGCCCATCTGCAGATAATCCACAAAGTCCAGAACCTTCATCCTGTTTTCGGTGGGTGTCATCGAGGCAACCGTCATGTCATAGCGGCCGGCTGCCATGCCGGGAATGATCGAATCAAAGTTGGTGACCTTGATGTCAACCTTTACCCCCAGGGCCTGGCCGATCAGCCGGGCGATGTCCGGGTTGCTGCCCGTCATCTCACGGGTGCCCTCCTTGTAAAACTGGGTGGGCGGTTCGTTGGTGGGGATGGCCACCGTGAGCACTTTGGCTGCCTTGATGGAATCCGGCAGTTGCGCCGCGGCGGCTTCATTGAATGCCATGGCGGGAATGTCTGTGCCCAGTTCCGCGATGCCGTCGCTGGCCGTCGAACTTCCACACGCTGTCAGGGAGAGCAGCAGGGCTGAGGAAAGTACGACGGCGGCTGCCTTGCGGACTGCGATTGGCGTGCCCATCAGGGGGTTCCATGTCGGCCAGGGACAATTCCGGTTCCGGGGCGGCGGCAACCTGGTTTGATTCAGCGGGGCCGGGGACAAACAATTCTCTGCGGTGGCGGATGAGCTCGCGTCCGCCTTCCTTCAGCTCTGCCACGCTGGTGACACCCAGCAGGGCCATGGTTCGGTGCATTTCAGCCTTGAACAGCTTAAGTACATGGGCAACTCCTGCCTCGCCGGCGGCCGCGAGCCCGTACAAATAGGGGCGGCCAATGGCGCATGAATCGGCACCCAGGGCCAGGGCCTTGATGACGTCAGAGCCGCGGCGGATGCCACCGTCCACAATGATTTCCATGCGCCCGTCGACGGCCGCCACCATCTCCGGAAGTACGTCCATGGGGGAGGCCATGTGGTCCAGCTGGCGGCCACCGTGGTTGCTGGCCTGGATGGCGTCGAAGCCCATGCCTGCGGCAATGGCGGCATCCTTCGGTTGACGCAGCCCTTGAGTATGATGGGGCCGTTCCAGCGGGCGCGGATTTCCGCCAGGTCGTTCCAGTCTGTGGGTTCGTAGGCGCCGGCCAGCAGCGTGCGCCACATGTCGGGGGTGCTGGTGAGCGGACCCGTCGGGACTTCTGCGTCAAGGTTGGGGAAGGCAATGGCGTCGCTGGTGATGAAAGCCCAGTGCCCAGCGGGGGCGCAGAGCTCCTTCAAGCACGGTCTTGGGCTTGATGGACGGCGGTGCCGTGAAGCCGTTGCGGTAGTCGCGCTCGCGGTGTCCGATGTCGCGGCAGTCAATGTTGACGATGAGTGCCTCGTAGCCGGCGTTGGACACGCGGTCCAGGACTGCCTGGAGCAAGGCCGGATCATTGGTGGGCTCCATGTTGAACCAGCGGCGCAGCCCGGGGTTGCCTCGGAACGGCCTCCATGGTGGTGGTGCTCAGGTGTGCCAGGCCGTATGGAACGCCTGCGGCACGTGCTGCCCGGGCCGCGGCAATCTCGCCCTGCGGGTGGAAGAGGCGGGTGCCGCCGGTGGGGGAGAGCCAGAGCGGCATGGACGAGGGGCCGCCCAGGATGGTGGTTTTCAGGCTGAGGTTTTCCACGGAGCCCCACTTGGGCATGAAGGACCAGTCGTTGTAGGACTCGATGTTGCGGCGCATGGAGGCCTCGTCCTCGCCGCCGCCCTCGATGTAGTCAAGAATGCTCTTGGGCAGGGCCTTGGCCGCCAATTCTGCATGTCCCCAACGCTGTAGCAGCGCCTGTTCAGGCGTTCGGCAGTTGATCTCGCCGGGCTTGGACCGAAGCCAGTGCTGTGATGTCCTTGAATTTCATCTTGATTCCTTTTGTTGCGCTGCAGTTGGGTGGGGCTGCTACCGAGAAATTAGTGTGTCCGCCTACTCAATGGTGACGTGGATTCCTGTCTGCTATATGTGAAAATCTCAACAGTTTTCGGAATCGCTGTGATAACGTCCATGCTTGACGTTATCACAGCCGATCCGAACTGTTGGAGATTTTCACATATAGCAGACAGGAGATCCACGTCACCATTGAGTGAGGCGGGACACACTAATTCTCTCGGTAGCAGCCGGCCACCCGGAAGCTGCAGCGCAACAAAAGGAATCAGAGATGAAATTCAAGGACATCACAGCACTGGCTTCGGTCCAAGGCCCGGCGAGATCAACTGCCGAACGCCTGAACAGGCGCTGCTACAGCGTTGGGGACATGCAGAAATTGGCGGCCAAGGCCCTGCCCAAGAGCATTCTTGACTACATCGAGGGCGGCGGCGAGGACGAGGCCTCCATGCGCCGCAACATCGAGTCCTACAACGACTGGTCCTTCATGCCCAAGTGGGGCTCCGTGGAAAACCTCAGCCTGAAAACCACCATCCTGGGCGGCCCCTCGTCCATGCCGCTCTGGCTCTCCCCCACCGGCGGCACCCGCCTCTTCCACCCGCAGGGCGAGATTGCCGCGGCCCGGGCAGCACGTGCCGCAGGCGTTCCATACGGCCTGGCACACCTGAGCACCACCACCATGGAGGCCGTTTCCGAGGCAACCCCCGGGCTGCGCCGCTGGTTCAACATGGAGCCCACCAATGATCCGGCCTTGCTCCAGGCAGTCCTGGACCGCGTGTCCAACGCCGGCTACGAGGCACTCATCGTCAACATTGACTGCCGCGACATCGGACACCGCGAGCGCGACTACCGCAACGGCTTCACGGCACCGCCGTCCATCAAGCCCAAGACCGTGCTTGAAGGAGCTCTGCGCCCCCGCTGGCACTGGGCTTCATCACCAGCGACGCCATTGCCTTCCCCAACCTTGACGCAGAAGTCCGACGGGTCCGCTCACCAGCACCCCCGACATGTGGCGCACGCTGCTGGCCGGCGCCTACGAACCCACAGACTGGAACGACCTGGCGGAAATCCGCGCCCGCTGGAACGGCCCCATCATACTCAAGGGCTGCGTCAACCCGAAGGATGCCGCCATTGCCGCAGGCATGGGCTTCGACGCCATCCAGGCCAGCAACCACGGTGGCCGCCAGCTGGACCACATGGCCTCCCCCATGGACGTACTTCCGGAGATGGTGGCGGCCGTCGACGGGCGCATGGAAATCATTGTGGACGGTGGCATCCGCCGCGGCTCTGACGTCATCAAGGCCCTGGCCCTGGGTGCCGATTCATGCGCCATTGGCCGCCCCTATTTGTACGGGCTCGCGGCCGCCGGCGAGGCAGGAGTTGCCCATGTACTTAAGCTGTTCAAGGCTGAAATGCACCGAACCATGGCCCTGCTGGGTGTCACCAGCGTGGCAGAGCTGAAGGAAGGCGGACGCGAGCTCATCCGCCACCGCAGAGAATTGTTTGTCCCCGGCCCCGCTGAATCAAACCAGGTTGCCGCCGCCCCGGAACCGGAATTGTCCCTGGCCGACATGGGAACCCCCTGATGGGCACGCCAATCGCAGTCCGCAAGGCAGCCGCCGTCGTACTTTCCTCAGCCCTGCTGCTCTCCCTGACAGCGTGTGGAAGTTCGACGGCCAGCGACGGCATCGCGGAACTGGGCACAGACATTCCCGCCATGGCATTCAATGAAGCCGCCGCGGCGCAACTGCCGGATTCCATCAAGGCAGCCAAAGTGCTCACGGTGGCCATCCCCACCAACGAACCGCCCACCCAGTTTTACAAGGAGGGCACCCGTGAGATGACGGGCAGCAACCCGGACATCGCCCGGCTGATCGGCCAGGCCCTGGGGGTAAAGGTTGACATCAAGGTCACCAACTTTGATTCGATCATTCCCGGCATGGCAGCCGGCCGCTATGACATGACGGTTGCCTCGATGACACCCACCGAAAACAGGATGAAGGTTCTGGACTTTGTGGATTATCTGCAGATGGGCAACTCGATTGCTGTGCCCGTTGGCAACCCAGGGGCCATCACGGAGGAAGCAGCCCTGTGCGGGAAGAAGGTGGGGCTGTTGATCGGCTCCTACCAGCTCACCGCCAACGTGCCTGCCGCCAACGAGAAATGCCTGGCGGAGGGCAAGGAGCCAATTCAGGACAGCGAATTCCAAGACACCCGGCAGGCCATTTCCGCCCTGACAAGCGGCCGCCTGGACGCGGTGCTGGCCGACTCCCCCATCCTGGACTTTGCCGCCAAGGCCAACCCGGCCATCGAGATTTCCTCCCAATACGACTTCACCCCGGTCGGGGTTGGCCTGCCCATCGAGTCCGGGTTGGTCAAGGCGGTCTCCACCGCCATGGTGGACATCGTCAAAAGCGATTCCTACCAGTTAGTTCTGAAGAAGTACGGCCTGGATGGCAGTGCCATCGCCGATCCCCGCGTCAATTTCGCCCAATAGATTCCACCCCATAGGAGGTGAACACCATGCAGCAACAACCAACGCTTTCATCCACTGATTCGCACCACGTTCCCCAGCAGCAACGGGTGGTTCTGTCCCGGTGGTGCCCCTGCGCCACCCCATCCGCAACGCCCTCGCCATTGTCCTGATCCTCGTTGCCGCGAGCGCGGCCCTGGATGTATCCACCAATGAGCGCTACCACTGGGACGTCGT
The DNA here is from genome assembly GCF_900105965.1 of Arthrobacter alpinus. Taxonomy (NCBI): domain Bacteria; kingdom Bacillati; phylum Actinomycetota; class Actinomycetes; order Micrococcales; family Micrococcaceae; genus Arthrobacter; species Arthrobacter alpinus. Next base: position 4,228,746 of record NZ_FNTV01000001.1, on the reverse strand, counting down.
CGTCTCTTACCTGTTCTCCCCGGAGATCATGAGCGGCGCCGGGCTGACGCTGATGCTGACGGTGGTCTCCATGACGGTGGGCATCCTGCTCGGCACGGTGCTCGCGATCATGCGCCTGTCCAGCAACCCCATTCTGAGGACGCTCAGCCGTGCCTACATCTGGTTCTTCCGCGGCACTCCCCTGTTGGTCCAGTTGATTTTTTGGTACAACGTTGCAGCCCTGTACCCGGTGATTGCGTTGGGCTTGCCGTTCGGTGGACCTTCCGTGGTCATCGGCTCGGCCAACGTCCTGATCTCCCCGCTCGGTGCGGCCCTGTTGGGCCTGGCTTTGAACGAGGCCGCCTACATGGCTGAGATCATCCGCAGCGGCATCAGCTCTGTAGACAAGGGCCAGTACGACGCCGCCCGCGCCTTGGGCATGAACCGCAGCAAGCTGATGCTGCGTGTTGTCCTGCCGCAGGCCATGCGCGTGGTTCTGCCGCCCACGGGCAACCAGGTCATCTCCATGCTCAAGGGCACCTCCCTGGTCAGCGTCCTGGCCATCTCCGACCTGCTGTACTCGGCCCAGATCATCTACTCGTTCAACTACCAGACCATCCCGCTGCTCATTGTGGCCAGCCTCTGGTACCTGCTCATGACCACCGTACTGAGCTACTTCCAAAACAAGCTTGAGCGGCGCTACGGTCGCGGCTTTGACACAGCAACCCGCCTGGTTCGCCGGCCCAAGAGAAGGAAAGCATCATGAGCACAGCAATGGTGGAGGCCCAGGGAGTTCGCAAGAACTTCGCGGCCATTGAAATCCTCAAGGGCATCGACCTGAAAATTGAACAAGGCACGGTGACCTGCCTGATCGGCCCGTCCGGCTCCGGCAAAACCACATTCCTGCGCTGCATCAACCACCTGGAGAAGATCGACGCCGGCCGTCTCTACGTGGATCAGCAGCTGGTTGGTTACACCGAACGCAACGGCCGCCTGTACGAAAAGAAGGAAAGCCAGACCGCCAAGTCCCGCCTGACCGCGGGCATGGTGTTCCAGCGCTTCAATCTGTTCCCGCACATGACGGTCATGGAAAACATCATCGAGGCTCCCGTTCACGTCCTGGGCCGGCCCAAGAAGGAAGTCATCACCGAGGCCCAGGTCCTGCTGGACCGGGTTGGCTTGGGCGACCGGGGGCATTCCTACCCGCAGGACCTCTCCGGCGGCCAGCAGCAGCGCATCGCCATTGCCCGGGCCCTGGCCATGAAGCCCAAGCTCATGCTCTTTGACGAGCCCACCTCTGCCCTTGACCCCGAGAACGTCGGAGAGGTCCTGGAGGTCATGAAGGACCTCGCGGCAGAGGGCATGACCATGGTGGTTGTCACCCACGAGCTCGCCTTCGCCCGGCAGGTGGCCGACCAGGTCATCTTCATGGACATGGGCGTGGTGGTGGAGAGCGGGCCGCCCGAAGAAGTTCTTGGCTCACCCAAGCACGCGCGCACCAAGGCATTCCTCTCCAAGGTTTTGTAATCCGCTTCCCTGCCACCACCGGCAGACGCACCCAACAGCGCGGCCGCACCCGACCGCCGTCGAACATCAAGGAAAACCCCATGCTCCGCACACAAATCATCACTGACAAGGCGCCGGTTCCGGCAGGCCCATACTCCCAGGCCATCGCCGCCAACGGTTTCCTCTACACCGCGGGCCAAACACCGCACCACCCCGTCACGGATGAGACCCTGGGGAAACGATTGGCGAGCAGACACGGGCCGCCATGGAAAACCTGGCGGCCGTGCTCGCCGCTCACGGTTTGGACTTCTCGCACGTGGTCAAGGCAACCGTTCACCTCCAGGATCCGGCACGAGATTTTGCCGGATTCAACGCCGCCTACGAGGAATTTGTTCAGGCACCCTACCCGGCGCGAACCACGGTGGGCTCATTTCTGGGTGACTTCCTCGTGGAGATTGACGCCGTAGCAGTGATTCCAGCCTGATCCCTGCAACACCGTTCGCTAACTGGCATGTGGCCCCGTAATGCACCCAGGTGCGCCTGCGGGGCCACACGTGCTTGGATGGAAGCATGTCCCTGCTCATTGTGGTGCGTGGCAATTCCGGCTCCGGGAAGAGCTCTGTTGCCCGCGCCCTGCAACAGGAGTTGTCCGGTGTGTGGATAGAGCAGGATTATTTCCGCCGCACCGTCCTGGGGGAAAGTGGAAATTATTCGGCGCTGACGGTTGAGCTGATCGAACAATCCGCTGCCCTGGCCCTGAACCACGGCAGGAGCGTGATTGCCGATGGCATGTTCAACGCCAGTAAATACAGCGGCTCTTTCCGCAGGCTGCAAGAAAACCACGCCGGCGCCAGCCACTTTTACGCATATGACCTCACGCTCGAGGAAACGCTTCGCCGGCATGCCACCCGCGCCCACAAGCAGGCCGATTTCGGCGAGAAGGCCATGCGTGGCTGGTACCACGGCTGGGACCCATTGACGGGAATCGAGGAGCGGCCGATCACGGCGGAGGAGTCGCTGGCCGAAACGGTGGCCCGCATCCTCAACGACGTGCGCAACGGCTCACGGTAGCCGGTAGTCGCGGCCCGCCGCGAAAACGGGGCAAACCCGTCAGAACGGCGTATCTTGTGGGGCGTTTGGCGAGTTGACACCGTTTTCGGCACAAACGTCGGGCCTAAGCCGTCAGCCCCAGCTTGCTCATGCGCTTGGAGTGGTTTCGCGTGAGCGCACTCAGGATGGCCGATACCTCTGCCGCAGCCTGCTCATGTGTGGCGTCCGGGCGCAGCCCCACGAGGAAGCTGTGCTTGGCACCGATACGCTGCACCTGGGTCAGGGCCTCCCCACCATGCGCCGCCCCCACAACGCCAAGCGCGAGGACAGCCGCGGGTCCTCGGCCAGCATGGTTCTCAGCAGCGAGGTCAACACCTCAATCTGCTCGTCACTTGTGCGGACCTGGGCAATTGCCTCACGGGTGGGCTCATCCAGGTGCTCGGCAATTGCAGCGTAAAACTCTTCAGTGATCGTCTCAACCACATAGGCCTTCATGAGCGATTCGTGCCAATCAGCGGGGCGGGTCCGCTCGTGGAAGGCATCAACCATGCGCTGGTAGGGTGCCATGGCCAGTTCCGGATCCATGCCCATGGCGTTGAGCCGTGCACACATGGATTCGTAATGGCCATACTCCGCCACGGCCATTTTTCCCAGCACCGCCCTGTCGGCCAGCGACGGCGAGTGGCGCGCGTCGGTTGCCAAACGCTCAAACGCGGAAAGCTCCCCGTAAGCGATGCTGCCGAGCAGATCCACCACAAAGTTGTCGTAGCGGGCGCTCAATTCCCCTGCGGAAACGGAATCATCGGCGTCGGAAGCTGAAATACTCATACCCCCAGAATAGTCCGTGCCGCGCCGCCCTTGTTCCCGGGCAGGATTCGTTTACGCTGAAACGGTGCCGTACTCTCACATTGGCGTCAGAAGCAGCGCCGCAGAACAGTCCCTTGCCCAAGCCCTTGCCGCCCTGAGCGAGGAGTTCAAGTTGCCCGGCGAGTTCTCCCCTGACGTCTTGGCGGAGGTTGACCGGGTCATTGCGGCCCATCAGCTGCCCGCACCCGATCTCACGGCGCTGCCCTTCATCACGATCGATCCGCCCACCTCGCAGGACCTCGACCAGGCCATGTATCTGGAGCGCAACGACGACGGCTACATTGTCCACTACGCCATCGCCGATGTCCCCTCCTTTGTCCCCGCCGGTGGTCCGCTCGATGCCGAGACCCGTCGACGTGGCCAAACCATCTACACGCCTGGCCAACGCATTCCCCTCCACCCCGCTCCAATGAGTGAGGGCGCCGCCAGCCTCTTCGCCAACGATCCCCGCTCGGCCTACGTCTGGCAGATCCATCTTGCCGCTGACGGTTCACAGACCACCGCCACGGTCCGCCGCGCCACAGTGAAAAGTGTTGCCAAGCTTGGCTACGAACAAGCCCAGGAAATGTACGACGCCGGGACTGCGCCCGCCGCTTTCGCCGACACCTTGGCACTGTTGGCCGAGATTGGGACGAAGCGCATCGCCCTGGAACGAGCCCGGGGCGGCGCCAGCCTGAACGTGCCGGGCCAGGAAGTGGAATTCGTCGACGGCCGCTACGTCCTGAGTTTCCGCCCCAACCTGCCCATCGAGGAATGGAATGCCCAGATCTCTCTTCTGACCGGCATGGCCGCTGCCACGATCATGATCGAAGGCAAGGTGGGCATCCTTCGCACCATGCCCACCCCGGATGAAGAATCGATCGCCACGTACAGGCTGCAAACCGTGGCCCTGGGAACCCCGTGGACCAAGGACATCGCCTATGGGGAATATCTGCGTAGTCTCAATACCGAGGATCCCAAGCAACTTGCCCTGATGCACGCGGCGGCAAGCCTGTTCAGGGGCGCCGGTTACACCCCATTCAACGGCACGGTTCCCCAAGAAATCATGCAGGCCGCGGTTGCCGCGCCTTACGCGCACACCACCGCCCCCCTGCGCAGGCTCGTCGACCGGTTCGTACTGTCCCTCTGCGCCGCCTTGTGCGCCCAGGAAGAGGTTCCGGTGTGGGCCGTTGAGGCACTGGCAGAACTGCCTGAGATCATGAGTGCCTCAAACCAGCTGGCCAGCAAGGTGGACAAGGCGGCGATCGACACTGTTGAGGCGGCCTTGCTAAGCCACCAGGTGGGAGGCGAGTTTGACGCCGTCGTCCTTGCCGGGCCACGCAGCAACGGCCACAATTCCAAGTCCGCAACCGCCCGCAGTTCCATCCAGATCAGCGTCCCTGCCGTGACCGCCTACTGCGAAGGTGACCTGACTCCGGGAACCGTGGTTCGGGTACGGCTTACCGCTGTCGATATTGCCAAGCGCAGCGTAACGTTCGTGCCGTCAGCGCAAAGTTAGGGTGTGCGGCTAGACTGAAGAGGTAGACATGGATGCCCGGTCGTTGATTAAAAAGTATTGATTCAACAAACCCGCCCCAACGCGCGTCTTTTCAGCTCCTCCCAAACCCGTCGTTCTGACAAAAGGGAGGGCTAAGTTTTTGTTAGCCCGCGATCGGCTTCCCTAGATAGTGCCGCCGACCTGCGTTCCGTGAGGCCTTCCAAGCGCCAGCGTTGAGCCCGGCTGACGGCACCTTGTATAGACGAATTGAATGGTAAGCATTTGAGCATTGAAGCAGATTCACTCCTGCAGGCAGAAGACAGCAACGAGATCGTTGAAATTGACGGATCCCTCAGCAGCACCGAGCCTGCCCGGCACGAAGAAAAGGAAACGTTCGCCAGCTTTGGCGTGCACCACGAGATCGTTTCCTCCCTGACCGAGGCCGGCATCCTCCACCCCTTCCCGATCCAGGCCATGACCCTGCCCATCGCGTTGACCGGGCACGACATCATTGGCCAGGCCAAGACCGGAACGGGCAAGACGCTCGGTTTCGGCATCCCGGCATTGAACCGCATTGTGGCCCCCAAGGACGAAGGCTTTGCAAAGCTTGCCGCCCCGGGCGCCCCCCAGGCCATGGTGATTGTGCCCACCCGCGAGCTTGCCGTGCAGGTGGCCGGAGATCTCACCACCGCCTCCAAGCACCGCGGCATCCGCATCGCCACAATTTATGGTGGCCGCGCCTACGAGCCCCAGGTCGAGGCCCTGCAAAAGGGTGTCGAACTTATTGTTGGTACGCCCGGCCGCCTGATCGATCTGCTCAAGCAGCGCCACCTGAACGTCAAGCACGTACGCATCGTGATCCTCGACGAGGCCGACGAAATGCTGGATCTGGGCTTCCTGCCCGACGTTGAAACGTTGATTGCCGGCACTCCTCCGGTTCGCCAGACACTGTTGTTCTCGGCCACCATGCCCGGCCCGGTTGTTGCCATGGCACGGCGCTACATGACCCAGCCCACGCACATCCGTGCCGCTGACCCGGACGACGAGGGCTTGACCAAGCGCGACATCCGCCAGCTCATCTACCGTGCCCACAACCTGGACAAGATCGAGGTTTTGGCCCGGATCCTGCAGGCCAAGGACCGTGGCCGTTCCATCATCTTCACCAAGACCAAGCGCACCGCAGCCAAGGTGGCCGAGGAGCTGGTTGACCGCGGATTTGCTGCGGCAGCCATTCACGGCGATCTGGGTCAGGGTGCCCGCGAGCAGGCCCTGCGGGCCTTCCGTAACAACAAGGTTGACGTTCTGGTGGCCACCGACGTTGCCGCTCGCGGCATCGACGTCGATGATGTCACGCACGTGGTCAACTACCAGTGCGTTGAAGACGAGAAGATCTACCTGCACCGCGTGGGCCGTACCGGCCGCGCAGGCAACAAGGGCACGGCCGTGACCTTCGTTGACTGGGATGACATGCCTCGCTGGGCCCTCGTCAACAAGGCACTGGGTTTGAGCGTTCCCGAGCCCATCGAGACGTATTCCTCCTCCCCTCACCTCTACACGGATCTGGATATTCCGGCCGGTACCAAGGGCCGCCTGCCGCGCGACAAGCGCACGCACGCAGGCATTGACGCCGAAGTGCTGGAGGATCTGGGCGAGACCGGTAAGCGCAACGCCCCGAAGCAGGACTCCTCTCGTGGCGGCGACCGCAACGCCAACCGCGGTGGCAACCACACCGGTGCCCGCCACGGTGAGAAGCGCCGCGAGGAGTCCGGCCGTGACGGCGGAAGCCGTGCCGCCAGCAGCACAGGTGAGAAGCGCGAGGGCGGCCGGAGCCGCCGTCGTCCATCATCCGAAAGTGCCGCGCCGGCCGAAAACAGTGCCCCTGTGGCGGCCTCGGCCGAGGCCGCGGCACCGCGTGCACGCCGGACCCGCACCCGCCGCCGCAACGGTGAGACGGTAGCCAAGGAGTCCGGCGAGTAGAACTCACCGGCACCACGCAAACTGCCCTGCCGGTTCATCAAGAAATCTTCTTGACGAACCGGCAGGGCAGTTTTTTGTTGTGGCCGCTAAATCAGCGGTCGGCCTTCACGCCGGGCGTCCAGGATTTCCTGGAGGAAGGCTTTGCCCAGCACGTAGAGCACGCCAGCAACGATGACCGGCCAGATCAGAACATAGAGGGATAGAAAAAATACGGTCATGAACAGTGCCTAGGCTTTCTTCTCGAGAAGGGTTCCGGGGGTGTTGTGGTTGGCTTCCTCCCGGTTGTCGAAGTCGCCGATGCGCTCCTTGATGGTGTCGAAGTCAAAGGTCGCCTGGTTGCGGAAGCACATGAAGTAACACACCAGGGTGCTGACAGCGTAGGCAACGAGCGAGCCCGAGAGCACCGTGTAATCGTGCAGGACGCCGATCGCGAATGGTGCGGCCGCGAGCATGGCAACGGCCGCCACGATCTTGGCCGTTTTGAGGCCAAAGAACCCGAAGGCCATTAGGCCAAGGACCACGCCAATGCCGACAACGGAGAGTACATCCACCACGATTCCGGTGGCGCCGCCCATGGAGATCCACTCAAACCGCACAGGGATGAAGCAGGCGAGGGCGGCAAGCACCGAGATGGTGAAGGCCTTGTTGGTGATCTTTTCCCAGTAGAAGCTGGCAATGACGGGGAACACCAGGGCACCCCAGAGGGCTCCGACAAACACCAGCAGGTCAAGGATGTTTAGCTGTCCGCTGGCAAAATACAGGCCGGCGCCGGTGGCCACAATCATGGTGATGCGGCCAATGAACAGCATGGTCTTGGGGTTCGCCTTGCCCTCCTTGGCGATGTTCTGGCCGTAGACATCGGCCATCATGATTGAAGACATGGCAGATAGGTCTGAATCAGCCGTGGAGGACAGCGCACCCACGATCATGATCAGGAAGATCCCCAACAGCACCGGGCTGAGATAGGTCGCGGCCATCTGCGGGATCAGGTTGTTGGTGTCTCCATCCAGCGGAAGAATACCGGCGTACAGGGCCATGACACCCATCATGCCAATCCCAATAATGGTGGCGCCATAGCCAACCGTGGCCGTCACGAAGGTCTTCTTGATGAGGTCTTCACGTACGGCAAAGAGCCGCTGGGCAATGGTCTGGTTACCGATGGCGTAGGCCAGAACGGCCGCGATGTACGGTGCACCCTGGTTCATGAACGCGTCGGAGGAGAAGAAGTTGGACTGCTGCGGCGTCAACCTCGAAGCGCCCGTGACAAACATGTCGGGGCCGCCGGCGGCAAAGAAAACCACCGGAATAATGATCACCACGGCCCCGAGCATGGCAAAGACCTGCGCGGCGTCGGTGAGCACGGAGGCCCTGAACCCTGACCACAGCGAGTACAGCAGGATGCCGCCGCCGATGAACAGGATGCCTTGGGTGAAGCTAAACGGGGACAGCAACGCAATCAGCGCACCACCGGCGATGAAGTTGGAGGTGATGCTCACCATCGATCCAACAATGTTCGAGCCGGCGAGCATCAACTGGCTTGATTTGCCGTGCCGGGCGTAAATGACCTCCGCCAAGGTGTGGGCCTTGGGGGCGACGGCGCGGATTCGCTTGCCAAACGGGTAGATGAACAAGATCATCAACGCGCCCCACAAACCGTAGTGGATGGGCCCGGATATTCCGTACGTGTAGCCGGAGGTGGCCGAGGCGTACATTGACGACGCCCAGATCCATGTTGCGGTCATGCTTCCGGCCGATATCCCAAAACCGACCTTGTTGCCGGCGGTCATGTAGCCGTCAGCGTTTTCATTCTTGCGGCCAATGAACAGTGTCATTAGCAGTGTGCCGCCGTAAAACAGCACTAATAGTCCAATTACTGTCCAACTTCCCAGTTGGTGAAGTCCTGCGCCATTCGGCACCATTCTTGTCCCTTCGATAGGACGGAATTCACCGGCATTCCGCCAACAATCAGCGTGCGCCGCCAAATAAGGGTGCATGAGGTAATCCGGTGAGGGACCTGTCAGGCGCACTTCCCGCCCGGGACCAGCCGCCAAGGCAAGCAGAGATTTCTGCGCAGGCGGCCCAAAGTGAAGTGCTTTCAAGGCTTATCTTCACTACCGGAAAATCAACGGCTGACGTTCAGCCGGCAACGGGATTACAACGGCTCAAAAGGGGACTTTCGCCACACTTTCGAACCAATCATCTCTTGTGACTGTAACAGGTGCCCGTGATTGAACATGGCCGCTATGCCCTCACAAGGGTACTGATGGTGCATACTTCGCCGTTATGGCAGGAACGGCGCGGAACCTGTCCCCTGGGCCAGGATGCGGTCCAGCGCCCCAGGCGTTGTGAGATTTTCGCCCAACAAATTGGGCTTGCCGGCCCCGTGATAGTCCGAGGACCCGGTCATGAAGAGGCCGGTTTCCTGCGCCAGCCTGCGCAGCCACGCGCGACCCTCGGGCGGATTGTCCCGGTGCTCCACTTCCAAACCGAGCAATCCGGCGTCGATCATGTCGTGAAAAATCCCCGGGGCAACCACACGCCCCCTGGCCGACGCCAGCGGGTGCGCAAACACGGGGACGCCGCCGGCGGCACGGACCAATTCCACGGCGTGCACCGGATCCGGCGCGTAGTGGCTGACGAAATAGCGCGAATGGGAGGTGAGGATGCTGGCGAAAGCCTCGTTCCTGTCCCCCACGATGCCCGCCGCTACCAGGGCATCAGCAATATGCGGGCGGCCCACCGTGGCTCCGGGGGCAACATGGGCGCTGACGTCGTCCCAGTTCAGCGGGTAGTCCTCAGCGAGGCGTTCCACCATGCGTTCGGCACGGCTCAGCCGGGCCACCTTGGCCTTGGTAATCTCCTCCAACAGCGCCGGGTTGGCGGGGTCGTGGAGGTAGCAGAGCAGGTGGACACTGATTCCCAGTGAGGTTTTGCAGGAGATTTCCATGCCCGGAATCAGGCCGACGCCGTGGTCTTTCGCGGCTGCCCTGGCCTCGGCCCAGCCGTCGGTGGTGTCGTGATCTGTCAACGCAACCACATCCAGGCGGGCCTTTGCGGCGGCGGCGACAAGCTCGGCAGGGCGCTGGGTGCCGTCGGAAATATTTGAGTGGGCGTGCAAATCGATTCTCACGTTCCAAGCCTACGTCGCTTCTGCATCCGCGTGCTTCTTTGTCCCAAGGCGCAAGCGGTGGGAGACTTAAGGGGTGAACCAGACTGAGCAATCCTCCGCGCACCCCGACCACTCAAGCGATCAGCCCCTCGAGGAGCGTGTGAACAACCGTTCGCAGCGGCCCGACTCTGACGCCTTCCGTTCCTTCATGGCTTCCAGCTGGGCGCCGTCGTCCACTGAACTCCCCGCCCGTGCCGAGGTGGCAGACCATGCCGCCCGCCGCCGTCGTGCCATCTCCGAGCAGTTCAAGACCGAACGCCTGGTCATCCCCGCCGGCCCGTTGAAGGTCCGCTCCAACGACTGCGACTACCGTTTCCGCCCGCACTCCGCATTCGCGCACCTGACCGGTCTGGGCGTTGACCACGAGCCCGACGCCGTGCTGGTCATGGACCCCGTTGCCGAGGGTGCCGGGGACGACGGCGGCCACCACCGCGCCACCCTCTACTTCCGCCCCATGGCTGGCCGGGACACGAAGGCGTTTTACGCCGATGCCCGCAGCGGAGAGTTCTGGATTGGCCGCCGCCCCACCCTGGCCGAATTCCAGGCCCAGCTTGGTCTGCCAACGGCCGATGTTACCGAGCTTGAGGTTGCCGTCACCAAGAACGTCGGCGAGACGTCCGTGGGCGGCACGTCCATCCGCTTGGTGCGCAAGGTTGACGAGAACATCGACGCTCTCGTGGACACTGCCCGCTACAACACGGCCAAGAACCCGGATTCCCTGGACTTCGGCGCATTGGATGATCTGGACGGCAAGCTGGCCGAGGCGCTTTCCGAGCTGCGCCTGATCAAGGACGCCTGGGAAATCGAGCAGATGAAGATTGCTGTCGCGGCCACCGTGAACGGCTTCGAGGACATCGTCAGGGCCCTGCCACGCGCGGTTGCCCACCAGCGCGGAGAGCGCGTGGTTGAAGGCGCATTCTTTGCCCGCGCCCGCGAAGAAGGCAACGAGCTCGGCTATGACACCATCGCCGCCGGCGGTAACAATGCCACCGTGCTGCACTGGAACCGGAACACCGGAACCGTCAACGAGGGCGAGCTGCTGCTCGTTGATGCCGGCGTTGAGGCTGATTCGCTCTACACCGCGGACATCACCCGCACGATTCCCGTCAACGGTACGTACTCGGATGTTCAACGCAAGATCTACCAGGCCGTTCTGGATGCTGCCGATGCAGCCTTCGCCGTGGCAGTCCCGGGCCGCAAGTTCCGCGAGGTGCACACGGCAGCCATGGAGGTTTTGGCAGACCGTCTGGCTGCTTGGGGCCTGCTGCCAGTTGCCGCCGAGGTTGCGCTCTCGCCCGAGGGCCAGCAGCACCGCCGCTGGATGCCGCACGGCACCAGCCACCACTTGGGCATGGACGTGCACGACTGCGCCCAGGCCCGTGCCGAGCTCTACCTCGATGGCATCATCACCGAAGGCATGGTCTTCACCATTGAGCCCGGCCTGTACTTCAAGGAAGAGGATCTGGCCATTCCGGCCGAGTTCCGCGGCCACGGAGTCCGCATCGAGGACGACATCCTCATCACCGCCACCGGCCCGGTCAACTTGAGCGCCGCCCTTCCGCGCAAGCCCGAAGAAGTTGAGGCCTGGATGGCCGGCCTGGCCGGCTAGCTTTCTCGGCTCTCGATCAACTACGACGCCGGGTGGTCACCTTTGTCAGCAAAGGTGACCACCCGGCGTCGTTGTTATTCTTCGGTTGTCCGGCCTGTCGAGACTCCGGCGATCAGTGCCTTCAGCGCCGCGACATGATCCTCATAGGCGGCCCGGCCCTCGGCGGTCAGCGACGCCCACGTCTTCACGCGGCCCTTGCCCGTGGGCTTGGTGAGTCTCACATAGCCGGCCTCTTGGAGCGCCTTGAGCTGTTTGCTGGCCACCGAATCGGCCACGCCAAGCATGTCGCGAATAACGCCAAATTCGGCCTGTTCCACACTGCTGAGAAAAGCACAGATGCGCAGCCTGTTAGGCGCGTGGATCACCTCGTTCAGGGCGGGCGTCATTCGGCGGTCCGCAGCTGTGTGCGCAAGGCGCCGTCAAAGAGCCGCCCGAAGACGTTTACGGCCACAAAAACGATGGCCCCGGCCACCCATGCTGGCCAGTGGAACCCCTTCTCGGCATGAAAGTAGTAGGCACCAATCATGCAAATGATCATGAGCAACACGAGGGGAACCGTCCACCAGCTGGCCTTGCCCGCCTTTAGCCCATTGATCCAGAGTCCAGTCTTCTCCTTGTAGGCCCCCATCAGGATGCCAATGCCCAGGAAATACACAACGGCGACACCGATCATGATCACGGTGCCGCCGATTGTGTAGGCGACAACAAACACCGCGGCAAGCAGTCCGAGAGCGGGGTGGTACCACCACGGCGTAACGAGCCTGGCGGCAGCATCAGCCTGTGCTGCACCAACAGCGGCAAGGGCGGCAGCGGCGTCTTCACGTGTTTGATTTTCCATAATGGAAAGTCAAACACTTTCCTAAGCGGAAAGTCAATTACGGGGACCTGCGAGTCCACCCACCGCCCAAATCAAAAATGCCGCCGTTCCTGACAATTGCCGCTGGTCGTACAGCGGCAATTGTCAGGAACGGCGGCATTTTCGCGCGCTGTAGTTTACTGTTCCGGGTTCTGCGGAGCTTTCGGCTCTCCGGGCACGTTCGGATCCTGTTCCTCGGCCGGTGCCGGGGCGTCCACGCGGATGCCGTACTGTGGGCGGCCGTCGGGCAAATCAGGGAATTGTCCGCGGCGCGGGCCGTCAAGCGGAGCCTGGCCCGGACGGTCATTGCCCTCCGGCGCTGCAGTTGCAGCAGGATCGGCCGGCGCGTAAGGATCGTGCCACCCTTCCGGACGGGTCGGGACAGGCCCCGAGGCAGCCGGTGGCTGAACCGGCGGACGGTAGCCCTGCGGGTCCTGCACCTGCACGGGACGCGGCGCATTGGAGTTCATGGGCAGTTGGGCCAGGAGCCGGCGCGCTTCCCCTGCCACATCAGCGGTGACGATGACATCGTAGCTGGAGGCCAGAACCTGATTGGTGGATGTAAAGTCGCGCTTGCCACGCTGGGCGGCGTAGCCAATGATCGCGAACAACATCCACAGCGCTGCGCCCAACAGCACGGCCGTGAAAACATTCACATAGGGAGCGCCCGCGTTGCTTGCCGAGTCGAAGAAGGAGAGCATCACGCCGATGAACAGACCAAACCAGGCGCCTGTCATGGCGCCGGTGAGAGCCACTCGGGGGTAGCTGAGCTTGCCGGTTACGCGCTCCACAATTTTCAGGTCGTTGCCCACAATTGACACGTGCCGGACGGGGAATTTCTCATCCGCCAGGTAGTCAACCGCCTTCTGGGCGTCCAGGTAGGAGATGTAGGAACCGATTGTTTCGCCCGTTGGGACAAGGCGTGCCTCGTCCAGGGGTCGGGTGCGTCCAAAGAGGTTTGCCATACCCCCATTGTTCACCATGTTCCTGCACGTTGGCTGGAGTATCGCTGGGAGTGAAACAATCACAGTGCGTCAAGGTTTGGGCTATTGCCAGAGAGGGGAAGTAGCCTGTATCTGTGAGCACTCAACCAACGCGCATTTTTGTCGCCCGACTACTGGGCCTTGACGTCTTTGACCCCATCGGCGACCGGCTCGGCAAGTTGCGCGACGTCGTAGTGCTGGGCCGGGCACAGAACACCGCACCCCACGCCGTCGGCATTGTGGTGGAAGTCCCCGGTAAGAAGCGCGTGTTTGTCCCCATGACCCGCTTGACCTCCATGGACCAATCGCAAATCATATGTACGGGTTTGGTTAACCTGAGACGATTCGAACAGCGCGGGGCCGAGCAATTGGTGGTCGGCGGCATCTTTGACCGCAAGGTCACACTTGTCGACGACGGCAGTGTCGCTGTTATCGAAGACATCGCCATGGATCAACAGCGCAACGGCGACTGGCTGATCACCAAGCTTTTTGTCCGTCGCGGTTCCTCCACCTCCCGGCTGCGCGGTCTGCGCCGCGGACACACCATGCTGATCGACTGGTCCGAGGCCCACACCGACTCCGCAGCCGAGCCGCAAAGCGCCACACACTTTGTCGCTACCCATGAGGACCTCAAGGCAGCCGACTTTGCTGACGCGCTGCAGGAAATGAGCGATAAACGGCGGGTTGAGGTAGCCAGTGAACTCCAGGATGAGCGCCTGGCAGACATCATGTCCGAGCTCCCGGAGGACGACCAGGTCACGCTGCTGACAGCACTGGACAATGAACGCGCCGCCGACGTCTTGGAAGAAATGGATCCCGACGACGCCGCCGACCTCCTGGCCGATCTCCCCCAGGCCAAGGCCGAGGAGCTCCTGCTGCTCATGGAACCCGACGAGGCCAAGGACGTCCGGCGTCTTCTGCAATACGAGGAAGGCACGGCCGGTGCGCTCATGACGCCAGTTCCGGTGATCCTGCCGCCGGAGGCCACCGTGGCCGAGGCACTGGCCCATGTTCGCAGCGAAGATCTCTCCCCCGCATTGGCCTCCGCTATTTTCATTTGCCGCCCGCCTCTGGAAACGCCCACTGGCCGTTTTCTAGGTGTTGTGCATATCCAGCAGCTGCTTCGCAGCGCACCTCCGGAACAACTGGGCACGATCGTGGACAGAAACCTGGAGCCGGCCTCCGACCAGGATGACATCAGTACCGTCAGCCACATCATGGCCTCCTACAACTTGAACTCACTTCCCGTGGTCAACAAGGAGGGCCGGCTGGTTGGTGCGGTCACCGTCGATGACCTGTTGGATCATCTTTTGCCTGACGACTGGCGCACCCATGAAGATGGCGCACCCTTCAGGAAGCTAGGAGGACGCATTGGCTGAGCGGCATCACACCAAGGGCGCTGGCCTTGACACACCCATGGAGCTGAAGTCCCGGCTGCTGCCGAGCCTGACCAGCGATCCAGACTTCTTTGGCCGTTTCGCCGAACGTTTTGCCCGCTACATGGGCACGGCAAACTTCCTGCTGTACATGACCATCTTTGTGGTGGTGTGGATTGCGATCAACGTGATTGGTCTCTTTGGCCTGAGGTGGGATCCCTATCCGTTCATCCTCCTGAACCTGTTTTTCTCCACTCAGGCTTCCTATGCGGCACCGCTGATTCTGCTTGCCCAGAACCGTCAGGATGACCGTGACCGCGTCCAGATTGAGCAGGACCGTTCCCGCAACGAACGCAACCTTGCCGATACCGAATACCTGACGCGTGAGGTGGCCGCCCTGCGCATCTCACTGCGAGAGGTAGCCACGCGTGACTTTGTCCGGTCCGAGCTGCGCAGCCTCCTCGAGGAGCTTATTGCGCACCAGGACGAGGATGATGCCCGGGACGGCCGGGACAATCACCGTCATCCTGGCACCTCGTCCATGAAGTCCGTCTCCGCCAAAAACGGCAATAACAAGCGCCCCACCAACTCCTAAGGCCTGCACCCCATGATCGACCAATCCGTACTGCTCGCCGCCCTCGCCACGGTCATCGACCCAGAGTTGCGCAAGCCCATCACGGAGTTGGGGATGGTGGCCTCGGTGGAGATGGACGACGACGGCAAGGTCACCGCCGTCGTTCGGCTCACCATTGCCGGCTGCCCCATGCACGAGACCATCACGAGGGACGCCACCGACGCGCTGTCAAAGCTGGACGGCGTCGCCTCCGTCACCGTTGAACTCACCGTGATGACGGCCGAGCAACGCGCCCAGCTGAAGGAACAACTCAAGGGCACAGCGGCCGAACGTGGGATCCCGTTCAATGACGTGGACTCCCTGACCCGTGTTTACGCCGTGGCCAGCGGCAAGGGCGGGGTGGGGAAATCCAGTGTGACTGTCAACCTCGCTTGTGCCTTGGCGGCCAAGGGGTTGCGCGTGGGCATTGTGGACGCCGATATTCACGGTTTCTCGGTCCCCGGACTCATGGGCATCACCCAGACGCCCACCCGCGTGGATGAAATGATCCTGCCGCCCGTGGCACATGACGTGAAGGTCATTTCCATTGGCATGTTCGTGGCCGGGAACCAGCCCGTTGCTTGGCGCGGCCCCATGCTGCACCGTGCTCTGGAACAGTTCTTGGGCGACGTGTACTTTGGCGATCTTGATATCCTGCTTCTGGATCTGCCTCCTGGCACGGGCGACATCGCCATATCGGTGGCGCAGTTGCTGCCCAAGGCCGAGATCCTGGTGGTGACAACTCCTCAGGCGGCTGCGGCCGATGTGGCCGAACGTGCGGGCGCGATTGCCGTGCAGACGGGACAGAAGGTGGCTGGAGTCATCGAGAACATGTCCTTTTTGACTCTTCCCGACGGCAGCACCATGGAGGTTTTTGGCTCCGGCGGCGGAGAGATTCTCTCCAAGCGGTTGAGCCAGACGATGAACTCCGAGGTGAAATTGCTGGGTCAGATTCCCTTGGATATGGCTTTGCGGGAGGGCGGAGACTCAGGGCTTCCCATTGTGCTTTCCGCCCCGGAATCGCCGGCTGCACAGGCGCTGATCAAAATTGCCAGCAAACTCGCGGTGCGTCCGCGAGGCCTGGCTGGCATGAAGCTGGGCGTCACCCCCCGTTAGCAGACCCCATCATCAACCGCCGCATCACGTACGAGCCATTAAACGCGAACGCCGCATCAACCAGTGATGCGGCGTTCATGAATTTGGGAAAGGGTCAGGTGGCTTCTGCGTCGAAGGGGGCTCGCTGGCCCTCTGCCAGTCGTTCAATCTCGGGAGCTGCAGGAACTGCGGATCCGGCAAGTGCTTCGGAGTTGTCCTTGGATTTGAGCTCGTCCTTGCCCATCATGGACGCGATGGCTGCGGTCGGCGCCATCTTGAGGGAGTTGAGCTTTTCTACGTCCTCATCGTCCAGTAGAGCCTCGCGAATGATGCGGCGGGGGTCGTACTGGCGGGGATCGTACTTCTTCCAATCGATGTCATCAATATCAACCCCGGCCTCTTCCTTGATGGTTTCGCGCGCGCCGGAAGCCATCTTGCGCACCTCGCGGATGAGGTTCTTCAGCTGCTCCAGGTAGCCTGGGAGCCGGGTGGGGCCAATGACCAAAACTGCCAGGACGACAATCAGGATCAGCTCAGGGGTATTGATACCAAACACGTTAGGAAGATTACCCTCTCAACACTAAAAGCAACGATTCCTAGCGGTAACGCTCGAAAGTATTTAGCTTATTGACTTGGATACGCGTACCTGGCCATTGCGAGACCGCTTGCTGCCAGAGCCAAAAGTCTAACGTGCGCCGGCAATCCGTGGCAGTGACAGCAAGGGCTTTCGCGCAGGGCGCAGCTGTTTTGTGCCACCAGAGCCTTTGCCTGAGGACTGCCCAAGATCCCGCCCCGGCGCCCTGTCTGCCAAGGATTCGCGCAACATGGCCCGCCCGCGGTGGATCCGGGAGCGGACGGTTCCGAGCTTGATGTTCAGGGCATGGGCCACCTCGTCATAGGAGAGGCCCTCCATGTCACACAACACCACTGCGGCCCGAAAATCCGGCGGCAGTGCTTCCAATGCGGCGGCGATATCCCTGTCCAGGTTGTTGAATTCAAAGGTGCGTTCAGGGCCCGGGTCATTGCCAGCAAGGCGTGCTGCGGCATCCTCGGAGAGTGCGTCGAAGCGGATCCGCTGCTTGCGGCGCGCCTGGTCAAGGAAGAGATTTGTGGTGATCCGGTGCAACCAGCCATCGAGTGTGCCTGGCTTGAAGTTGGCGAGGGACTTGAAGACGCGCACAAACACTTCTTGGGTGAGGTCCTCGGCGTCGTACCTATTGCCTGTCAGGCGGAAAGCGAGGCGAAAAACCTTGGCCGAGTGGTTGGTGACAACCTCATCCCACGACGGCGTGACCCACTCTGCGGCAGTGGCGGCCTGGCTCTGGGGTACTTCTGCAGGACGAAACGCGGAGCTGACGGCTGAGTTCATCGCTGCACCTCGCTTCCACTTTTCCCGGTGACGGGACATCCGGTGACGGGAAATAACGGTAGAACGCTTCCCCATTGTTCCCACAGTCTGCCAAACAAAGCTGACATTTTGCTGAACGGTTACGGCAGGTTCCCCCAGTGTGCAGGCAGTAGGCTAGAGCTAGTCACCGCAACAGTTTAGGAAATGCCACCCATGAGTGCCGATAAATCCACCAGCTGGTCCTATGCAGAGGGCCTGCCCGTGGAAGATAGTGTCCTGCGACGCGCCCGCGAACGCTCACACGAGCTGGGCCTTTTCGCCGTAAGCCCGGGGGTCGCGGCGGCATTGACGGTCCTTGCCGCGACGTCCAAGGCTCAGACCGCCGTCGAAGTTGGCACCGGCGCAGGCGTATCGGGCGTGGCCCTGCTGCGCGGGCTCAGCCCCAAGGCTGTGCTGACCACTATTGATCCCGATGTGGATCACCTCAAGGCCGCGCGCGAGGCGTTTGCCGAATCCGGCTCCCCCGCCAACCGCACCCGCACCATTTCCGGGCGCGGACAGGACGTTCTGCCGCGCCTGACAGACGAAGCCTACGATCTGGTATTCATCGACGCAGACAAGCCCAGCTTCCCTGACTATGTTGAGCAGGGCATGCGGTTGCTGAAGTCCGGCGGACTCTTGATCGTCAATGACGCCTTGGACAAGGACCGTGTTTCAGATCCGGCCATCCGTGAAACCAGCACCGTGGTGCTGCGCCGGGTGGGGAAGATGATCCGCGAGCACGAGTCGATGGTCAGTGCGATGCTGCCCACCGGCGACGGCCTGCTGCTGGCAGTCAAGCGTTAGACGAGCAGCGCAAAACATAAAGGAACCGGCGGGACAGCTTGTGCTGTCCCGCCGGTTCCTTGTTTAAGGCTATGGTGCGGACCTTATTCGGTCACGCCTACCAAGCACTCCTTGAGGTTGGCTGCTTCATCCGCATTCATCTCAACCACGAGCCGTCCGCCGCCTTCGAGCGGAAGCCGCAGGATCAGGCTCCGACCTTCTTTAGTCACTTCCATTGGACCGTCGCCGGTCCTTGGTTTCATGGCCGCCATCAGGAGTTCCCCTTTTCGTAGTGCATTCACGCCGCGCCTGAGTTTTACCCAACGAGGCGTTTGATGTTGTCTTGCTCACAGCCCATTATTCCGTATGTGAGGGCCCGGGTGCTAATCGGCGCGCTCTGCGAGGGGTCACTTGAGCACGTTTTTTGTCATCTTCTTACTCATTGGTAACCTCGGTCCCTCCGTCAGGGCGGCCAGGCCTGCCCCGTGCTGATTGCCGAAAATTGCCATAGCCACACAACCCACACAACCTGCAGGAGCGTGAACATTACCAACACGCTCCAACGGTAGGCCCGTGAACGTGAGATGAAGGCGGCCGCCAGCGCCAGGGGAAACAGTGGCAGCAGCATCCGGAAAGTACTCGATTGCGGATGCAGGACGGCCAGTAAATACAGCATGTACATGGCACACCAAATCCGCAGCTCAAGGCCAATGAGCCGAACAGCCCTCGAATTCAGGTACAGCGCCGCCAGCCCAACGAACAGCACCGGCAACACGGGCCCCCACAGTGGCCCCACCAGGTCAACGCCGGCGTCAAACCAGGGCTTGAACAGCACCAGCTCGGAGCCGCGCCAAGCGGTTTCGGTGTCCGTATAGGCCGTGCGTTCCCCGGTCACCCACCACGCAATCAGCATCCAGGCGAACGCCATGACGCCGCTGGCAAGCAATAGAACCGTGCCCGCCACCACGTCCCGAGCAGGAAATGGCTGCCGCTTTTGCCAGCGCAGCAGCAGGTGGAGAAGTACAACGGCGGCAAACGGCACCCCTGCCGGCCGCGAAAGGCACAGCAGCACCACCATGGGCAACGACGCCCAGTAGTTGCCCCGGATGAGGAAGTGCAGGGCTGCCGCGAGGAAGAACACGCCAAGCGATTCGGCGTATGGCACCTGCAGTACCGGCGAGATGGGGAACATGGCGAAAAACGCCACACCCCACAACGCCGTGCCGGGTGAGGCAAAGTTCTTGAACAGGACATAAATCATCAAGGCGGCGCCCAGCCCGGCCGCCGTGGCAACGATGGCACCGGCGGCCGGCCATCCGAGCCCCGTGATGGCACTCAGCCCGCGAGCCAGCAAGGGGAAGACCGGGTAGAAGGCCCACTGGTTGGGTTGGGCGGTGCCGTTTTCGTTCCGCGGAATGGTGGTGGGGTATCCGCCGTCGAAAATTCTCTCGTACCAGCCGGCGTCCCAGCGGTCGATGAAGGTGAGGTAGTCCGGCTGCCGTCCACCCCAGGGCGACTCCTCGGCGTGCCATGCGGCACCCAGCAAGATGGCATAACTGACAAGCCTTGCGGCCAGGTACAGCAGGGTTACCTTGAGCCACCACGGCGCGCGGCGCAGGGGGCCAGCAAACGGCGCAGCGAAGAATACAGCTCATCATTGATGGTGGTTCCGGCCGTCTTGGCGTGCCCCGTCGTTTCGCCGCCTAACCTCAACGTGGTTCCGTGCCGCCAGCCAGCCAACAATCGTGCTGGTGATCGTTAACCACACCGATGGCCTGCATCATGGCGTAGGCGGTGGTTGGCCCCACGAATGCGAAGCCGAGCTTCTTCAAGGCCTTCGCCAATGCCTTGGATTCGGGTGTATGGGCTGGTGCGGGTTCACCGGCAGCCCTGGCTGCAGGCGTGTGCTGGGCAATCAACGAACCCAAGGTGATGCCGTCCGGGAGAGCCAGGAGCGCCCGTGCGTTGCCGATCGTGGCATTGATCTTCAAACGATTGCGCACAATCGAGGCATCGTTCATGAGACGCTCAAAGTCCTCGGGACCAAACTCTGCCACTTTCTCAGGGTCAAAGTTGGAAAAAGCTGCTCTAAACGACTCGCGCTTGCGCAAGATGGTGATCCAGCTCAGCCCCGACTGGAAAGCTTCCAGGCTCAGCCGCTCAAAGAGTTCGGCCTCGCCCGTTACCGGCCGACCCCATTCGGTGTCGTGATAGCGCTGGTACAGCTCATCGTTTTCAAGGCCGGGCCAGGCGCAGCGGATCTTGCCGTCAGCGCTCATTGGAGTCTCCGGCGTCGTGTGTGCCAGCCACCAAGGCTTCCAGCTCCGCGATACGCAGGTTCTTGCCTGCCAGTTCATCCCGCAGGCGGTCTAGAACCTCGTCCACTTGATCCATGCGGTAACCTCGCAGGCCCAACGAAAAGCGCAGCCGGTCCACGTCCGCCGGCATGGGCGTGCCGGGCAGAAGAACGGGTGGCAGGTTCGCCACGGGCGCGGCCAGGGCGTCCTCGTAAATGGGGGCATCCGCCGCAGACTTATTCAGCCCCACAACGTAGAGCGCGGCCGCGGCCGCCACCATCACGGCCAGAAAAATCAGGAAATAGGTCACAGGTACATGTTGCCAGATGCGCAACGGCTTGGTGCGATCTGCCAGCTAGCCTTCCTGCGCGGCAACCCTGTCCCCTGCCTTGCCTGCCATGACCAGTTCCACGGCTTCTTCGGCCGTGTCCGCGAGGGAGATGATGTTCATGTCCCCGGGCGAGACAAGCCCCTGGGCAACCATGACGTCGCGGATCCAGTCGATCAGCGGGCCCCAGAAGGTCCTGTCGACCAGGACTATGGGGAACTGGACCACCTTGCTTGTCTGCACCAGGACCATGGCCTCAAACATTTCATCGAGGGTGCCAAGGCCGCCTGGCAGCACCACGAAGCCCTGGGCGTACTTGACGAACATGGTCTTGCGGGCGAAGAAGTAGCGGAAGTCGACCCCCAGGCCAACCCATTCGTTCATGCCCTGTTCAAAGGGAAGCTCAATACCCAAGCCAATGGACAGCCCCCCGGCCTCCGCAGCGCCGCGGTTGGCAGCCTCCATGGAACCTGGGCCGCCGCCGGTAATGACGGCAACACCGGCTTCCACCAGACGCCGGCCCACTTCCATGCCGGTGGCGTAGTACGGGGAATCCGGCTTGGTTCGGGCAGAGCCAAAGACGCTGATGGCCGGGCCGATCTCGGCGAGTGCTTGGAAACCCTGAACGAACTCGCTTTGGATGCGCATCACCCGCCACGGATCGGTGTGGGTGAAGTCGCTGCTGCGCGGTGTTTCAAGGAGCCGGGCGTCTGCGGTCTCATGCATGCCACCATTTTTTCGCCAAGCACCAAACCCTTTTGTTGGCGTAGTGGAGGGGCGGCTGGATCCTGTGGGTGCACTCATGCCACCAAGGGTACGCGAAAAGACTCCGTGTCCAGAGTCACAACATCTCGTTACCGTTACGATCCACGCCGACATGGCCTAAACCTTTACTGCCCCTCGGAAATGTCGATAGATTCGATCCATGACAAATCCCGCACATGCTCCTGCGCTCGTGGAGCTAAAAGCTGTCAATAAACACTACGGCTCCCTCCATGTGCTTCAAGAAATTAACTTAGAGGTCGCCAAGGGCGAGGTTTTGGTTGTCATTGGTCCGTCCGGATCCGGCAAGTCAACGTTGTGCCGCACCATTAATCGCCTGGAGACCATCGACACCGGCTCCATCACCATCGATGGCAAGGAACTACCCAAGGAAGGCAAGCAACTTGCCAACCTCCGTGCCGATGTTGGCATGGTCTTCCAGTCCTTCAACTTGTTTGCGCACAAGACCATTCTGGAAAATGTCACGCTCGGCCCCATCAAGGTCAAGGGCATGAACAAGGCCGACGCCGACAAACTCGCCTTGAGCTTGTTGGAGCGCGTGGGCGTTGGGCATCAGGCAGCGAAGTTGCCCGCCCAGCTTTCCGGTGGTCAGCAGCAGCGCGTGGCGATTGCACGGGCTTTGGCAATGAAGCCAAAGGTCATGCTTTTCGATGAACCCACCAGTGCTCTCGACCCGGAAATGATCAATGAGGTCCTTGACGTCATGGTTGAACTGGCCAAGGAGGGCATGACCATGGTGGTTGTCACCCACGAGATGGGTTTTGCTCGCAAGGCTGCCGACCGGGTCATCTTCATGGCCGACGGCCAGATTGTGGAAGAGGCCACCCCCGAGAACTTCTTCACCAACCCGCAGACACCGCGCGCCAAGGACTTCCTTTCGAAGATCCTGACCAACGGATAGCTCGCTCTCACAGAATTCCGGCGATTACCGCCACTCATTACACCGGCCGCATGTGGCCGACTATGAAAGGAACCCGCATTGAAAAAGTTCTTTAGCAAGAAAACCCTCGGCTTTGCCGCAGTCTTGACGGCGGCCGCACTGGCTATGACCGGTTGTGGTGGCGACACCGGTGGCGGCGAATCCGCTGGCGCCGGCGGCGACGCCCCGGCCTTCGAAGTAGCCAAGGATGTTGCCCTGACCGGCAGCCCCACCTTTGACACGATCAAGTCCTCTGGAAAAATTCGCATCGGCGTCAAGGAAGATCAGCCTGGTCTTGGCTACCTCGATGCAGCAACGGGTGAGCGCACAGGCTTCGACATTCAGATCGCAACCTGGATGGCAGCCTCCTTGGGCGTAGCCGCGGACAAGATTGAATTCAAGGCCATCCCGTCAGCCAACCGCGAGACCGCGCTGGCCAATGGCGATGTGGACCTCTACGTAGGCACCTACTCCATCACCGACAAGCGCAAGAAGCTTGTTGACTTTGCCGGACCGTACTTCGTGACAGGCCAGGGCCTCATGGTGGCCAAGGACAACACTGACATTAAGAGCGAGAAGGATCTGGCCGGGAAGAAGGTTTGCTCCGCCACCGGTTCAACACCTATCCAGAACATTCGCGAGAACTTCCCTGAGGCCACACCCCAGGAATTCGATCTGTACTCCAAGTGCGTTGAGTCCTTGAAGAACGGTGACACGGATGCTGTCACTACAGACCAGGCCATTCTTTTGGGCTTTGCTTCGCAGGATCCCGACGCGCTGAAGGTTGTTGGCGAGCCGTTCACCACGGAAAACTACGGCATCGGCATGAAGCTGGGCGACACCGCGCTGCGTACCTTCTTGAACAAGACACTGACGGACGGCAACGCCACGTGGACCAAGATCTACGATGCAACCTTGGGCCTCTCCGGCACCAAGGTTGAACAGCCCGCAGTCAACCAGTACTAAAACCCGCCAGTGGTGGTGTTGCACTTGCCTTGGGCCGGCGCAGCACCACCACTTCGTCTTCTCTAATTCACTGAAAGCGACACTGGCCTGTGAATGTAATTACTGATAACAGCGACCTGTTCCTGACGGGTTTCAAGAACACCGGAATTTTGTTTGTCATCGCCGCGTTCTTCGCCCTGATTCTGGGCACCATCGTTGCCGGCATGCGTGTGTCTCCGGCACCGGCCATGCGTGCCACCGGAACCATCTACGTCAACTTTGTCCGCAACACCCCGCTGACGCTGATCCTGGCCTTCTTTGCGCTGGGCTATCCAAAGCTCGGATTGCCTCCGGTCAGCTTCCTTGCGGCCGCCGCGATCGGCCTGTCCCTGTACACGGCGACCTACGTTTCCGAGGCCATTCGCTCCGGTATCAATACGGTTTCCGTCGGCCAGTCCGAGGCTGCTCGGGCCATCGGTCTTCCCTTTATGCAGACGTTGTCCTTGATCGTGCTGCCCCAGGCTTTCCGTTCTGTGGTGCCGCCCCTGTTCAGCGTGTTCATCGCTTTGTTGAAGAACACCACCGTCGCCGCCGGTTTCTCCGTTTTTGAGGCCGGTGCCATCCGGGCCTACCTCAGCGAGCGGGGTGAGCCTTTGCTACCGGGTCTGCTCTGGGTTGCCGTGATCTTCGTGGTGCTGGTGCTGGGCATTTTGACACCGCTGCAACGCTACCTCGAGAAGAAGTGGAAGGTGGCGCGATGAGCGCAGTACTTTTCGACGTTCCGGGCCCCAAGGCCCGCACACGCAACGTCTACCTGAACATCTTCACCATTGTTGTGGTGGCTGTCATCGTCGGCTTCATCCTGTTCAGGTTTTACGAGTCCGGCCAGTTCACGGCCAAGAAGTGGGAGATCTTTACCTTCCCCCGCGTGCAACAAAAGTTCGTGGAGGCCATCGGCGCCACGTTGAGTGCCTTCGGCGTCGCCGCGGTAGGCAGCATCGTCTTGGGTGTGCTGTTGGCCTTTGGCCGTCTGGCAGACACCAAGTGGGTCCGGATCCCGTGCTACTGGTTCACCGAGCTGTTCCGTGCCGTGCCTCTATTGATCCTGATGATGATCATGTACTACGGCCTGCCGTCAGCCGGCGTCAAGGGCATCACGCCCTTCATCGCCGTGGTGGTTGGCTTGATCCTGTACAACGGTTCCGTACTGGCGGAAGTCTTCCGCGCCGGCATTGAATCGCTGCCCAAGGGCCAACGTGAAGCAGGTTTTGCCATTGGTTTGACCAAGGGCCAGGTCCTGCGCACCATTTTGCTGCCGCAGGCGGTGCGCTCAATGCTTCCTGTCATCATCGCCCAGCTCGTGGTCATCATGAAGGACACGGCGCTCGGCTTCCTCATCACCTACGACGAGATCCTCAAGTACGCCAACTTCCTGGGCTCGCAGGGACAGTACGGTTCGCCCGTGGTCCCGGCGCTCATGGTCACGGCCGTTATCTACGTTGGCTTGTGCTTGATCCTCTCCGGCATTGCCAAGCTCGTGGAGTCCAAGATGTCCTCACGTGTGAAGGTCGTCAAGGCCAAGGCTGGCATCGCCGGCTGATTCCAGCTTCTCGCCATGACGACGGCGGGAGGTTGCCTTTTCATCGAAAAGGCAACCTCCCGCCGTCGCACTTTTAACGCAGCTTAGACCAGCCAGCGAGTCAGGGCGGCCAGGCACTCACGGATGGCATCTGCATGGACGTGTTCGTTGTCGCTGTGTGCCAGGAGTGCATCGCCGGGACCAAAGTTGACGGCGGGGATGCCCATTTCGCTCAGTCGGGCAACGTCTGTCCAGCCGTACTTGGGCAACGGTTCGCGACCCACGGCCGCCACGAACGATGCTGCCGCCGGGGCGTTGAGGCCAGGACGTGCCCCGGCCGAGAAATCCGTGCGCACCAGATCGAATCCGGCCAACAACCCGCGAACGTGCGCCTCGGCCTGATCCGGGCTCTTATCCGGGGCGAAGCGGTAGTTGATTTCCACGACACAGAGATCCGGAATCACGTTCCCGGCTGTGCCCCCATGAACCTTGACCGCGTTCAACGATTCCCGGTAATCCAAACCGTCCACATTGACAGTTGCGGGCTCATAGGCGGCCAGGCGGGACAGGATCGGGGCGGCGGCGTGGATGGCGTTCTCCCCCATCCATGCACGGGCGGAGTGCGCCGCCTTGCCTCGGGTGGTGGCCTCAAAACGGATGGTGCCATTGCAGCCACCCTCAACAGTGCCGTTGGTGGGCTCCAGCAGTATGCCGAAATCGGCGTCGAGCAGTTCCCGGTTCTCCCGCACCAGGCGTCCCAGCCCACTCTTGACCGCGGCGACTTCCTCGTGATCGTAAAAGATGAAGGTGATGTCCTTGGTGGGTTCGGCCAAGGTGGCGGCCAGGGCCAACTGCACAGCAACGCCGCCCTTCATGTCCGTGGCGCCACGGCCGTACAGGACTTCGCCGTCCCAGCTGCTTGGGACCGTGCCCCGGGAGCCGGCGGTGGTGGGCAGCGGCACGGTGTCCAGGTGTCCGGCCAGAATCACGCGCTCTGCACGTCCCAACTCGGTCCTGGCCACGATCGAATCCCCATTGCGAGTCACAGACAAATGCGGCAGGGCCCGCAAGGCGACTTCCACGGCGTCGGCAATGGCCAGCTCATTGGCGGAGACACTTTCAATGTCCATCAATGCCGCCGTCAAGAGCGCCACATCCTGGGTCAGGTCAAGAACGACGGCGCCCTGCCCACTTGGCAATGACGTGGACGAGGCGGCGCTGGTGGAGTTTGTCATTAGGACAGTTTACCGGCGCATGAGGGTGCCAAAAGAATTCTTAAATACTTTCCAATCCGCTTCCCCAAGGGCTCCGAAGTACTACCTGACAGCCCACCGTTGCGGATCTGGAACTTGAGAAGCAATTCGGGAGAAGCACCACGGAATCTTTCCGCCTTCACACTATGGAGAATCATCATGAGCGTTACCCAGAAGTTTGGAACCCGTAAGAGCATCACCATGGGACTCGGTCTCCTGGCCGTCGCAGCGTTGGGCATGACGTCCTGCAGCTCGGCCAGCACCCCCAGCGCTTCCTCTGAGGCACCCATGGCGACCTCCGCTCCGGCGCCGGCCACCAGCGCAGCAATGGACCCGGCCTCTGATCTTGTTGGTTCGGGTTGTGCAGCCTACGCAGCAGCCGTTCCCGACGGCGCCGGCTCCGTTGCCGGCATGGCTGCCGATCCGGTTGCCACGGCAGCCTCCAACAACCCGCTGTTGAAGACCCTCACCGCAGCCGTCTCCGGCCAGTTGAACAAGGACGTCAACTTGGTGGACACGCTCAACTCCGGCGACTTCACAGTCTTCGCACCCGTTGACGACGCTTTCGCCAAGATCCCGGCAGAAACCATCGAGGGCCTGAAGACCGATTCGAAGACTCTCACCTCCATCCTGACCTACCACGTGGTTCCCGGCCAGTTGGCTCCGAGTGCAGTTGCCGGCGAGCATGCAACGGCTGAGGGCAGCAACCTGGAGGTCACCGGAAGCGGCGACAACCTGATGGTCAACGGCGCAAAGGTGATCTGCGGTGGCGTCAAGACAGCCAACGCAACTGTCTACCTCATCGACACCGTCCTGATGCCGCCGGCCAAGTAGCAACACCGGCTTCTCAGGGAACAAATTGCAACACGTCTTGGAGGGAATGGGCTCATGGGCACGGACCGTGGCAAGGTAGACACCATGCGTTTACCTTGGATGCGGTCCGTGGAGCCACTGGCACCACCTACCCATGAGGACCTTATCCGCCTCGTCGCCCTCGGCGACGAGGCGGCCTTTGAAGAACTCTACGATGCGGTGGCACCACGGGTCTACGGACTCGTTCGCCGCGTGGTTCGGGACCCGGCACAAAGCCAGGAGGTCACCCAAGAGGTCTTTGTGGACGTCTGGGCACAAGCTACCCGCTTTGATGCCGATAGAGGCAAGGCGATGTCCTGGATTCTTGTCATAGCCCATAGAAGGGCCGTTGACAGGGTTCGTGCAAGCCAGGCCAGCGCGGATCGGGACTTGCGCCAAGGCATCAAGGAGTACCAAGAAAGTTACGATGACGTCGCCGACACCGTGGAAACACAGATGGAGGCCGAACGTGTACGCAAAGCGTTGGAGACTCTCACAGATCCGCAACGGGAAGCTATCAGTTTGGCCTACTACGGTGGATACACCCATCAGGAAGTAGCCGAGCTGCTCAAAATCCCGGTCGGTACTGTTAAAACTAGAATTAGAGACGGCATGATCAGGCTCAGGGACAAGTTAGGGGTGGCGTGATGGAAAAACAATTGCATTTACTGACCGGCTCCTACGCCTTGAACTCCCTGACCAACGGTGAGCGCAGCGACTTTGAACGCCATGCCCTCACCGATCCACAGACGCTGGAGGAAGTGCGCAGTCTCAGCGAGACCGCAGCCCTGCTGGCGTTCGGAACTCCCGAAGAAACACCGCCACCGGCCTTGAAGGCCGATGTCATGGCAGCAATTCGGAATACCCGCCAGCTGCCTGCAAGTTCGGTCGTGCGGGACATCTCCTCCGCCCGCAGCGCCAAGGCGAGTTCTCAAGGCAGGGCTACAGAGCGCCGTCGTTGGGTGCCGGCTCTGAGCGCCGCGGCCGCACTGGCACTGTTTGCCGGTGTGGGAGTGGGCGGTTGGGTTGCAGGCCAAAACTCTTCAGAGCAGGACATCAAGGAACAACTTTCCGCCTCACAGGCACAGCAGGAAGCCATGCTGGCCATTATGAGTTCCCCTGATGCCCAAATTGCCACGACCCCGCTCTCAAATGGCGGAACCGTGACAGTTGCATCTTCCGGGAAAGCCAACAAGGCAGCCGTCATGGTCAATGACATGCCGCCGCTGCCAGAGGGCAAGACCTACGAGCTCTGGTTCATCTCGGCCGCAGGCGCAGTGCCGGCCGGTTTGATGGACAGTCCCAAGGCACCGGCCATGCAGCTGCTCGACGGCGCCATGGGCGGGGCAACACACGTTGGCATCACGGTGGAACCAGTGGGCGGCTCGGCGAAGCCCACCACGACCCCCATCCTGGTACAGGAAATCTAGAATCCTTCACCCTCCGGAGCAATCCGGAGGGTGTTTGGCTCCGAAGTACCAACACGTACTTCTACCGGCTGCCAAGCGGTAGCCAATAAAGAGTTCAAAGGAGCCTCCCATGGGCAAGCGAAGCACGGCGTTTAAAAAACAGGACTGGCGCACATTCGGCATCGGGGCTCTAGCCGGGCTGATCTCGGCTGGTGTGCTGTTCGCCATCGCCGAACTGGTTGCCGCATTCTTTGGACCTGTGGCGTCCCCGCTGACATCCGTGGGTTCAACCTTCATCGACTTCACACCAGCGTGGATGAAGAACTTTGCCATTGCCACCTTCGGCACCAATGACAAGATGGTGCTCCTGCTGTCCATGGGGATCGTGGCGGCCCTGCTATCGGCAGTCGCCGGAGTCGTGGCCCTAAAGTCCCTCCGCATAGCTTTGGGAATGGTCTCAGCCTTTGCCATTGTCATGGCGGCCTGCATCATTACCCGTTCAGGCGCCGGCCCCTTTGACCTTCTACCCCTTCTGATTGGAACAGCCGCCGGATTGTGGGCGCTGCGTCTATTGATCCGGAGTTTCCTGGGCCAGCCAGCTGCCAAAAGCAATGGCGAACCCGCACCCTCACAAGGTGTGACCCCTAGTCGGCGCACGTTCCTGATCAGGTCTGCAGCATTGGCGGGCGTTGCCGTTGTTGCCGGTTTTGGAGGCAGCGTCCTTTCCGCCACACGCAACACGGCCAGGGCGTTCCGTGACGCCCTGAAGCTCCCAGCCCCCAAAATCAAGGCAGAGGCCCTTCCTGCCGGTGTACAAGCCCCTGTGGAAGGCGTCACGCCGTTCGTCACACCGAACAAGGACTTTTACCGCATTGATACGGCCCTGATTGTTCCTGAGCTGGATCCTGAGTCCTGGGAATTGCGGGTCCATGGAATGGTGGAAGAAGAATTCAGCATCACCTTTGATCAGCTCCTGAAATCGGAGCTTATTGAGTCTCATGTAACCCTGACCTGTGTTTCAAATGTTGTGGGCGGAAATCTGGCCGGCAACGCCAAATGGCTGGGCTTTCCGTTGAGAGAGGTACTGGCTCGCGCCAAGCCCAAGGCTGGTGCCGACATGGTTCTGTCCACAAGCAGTGACGGCTTCAGCGCTTCCACTCCCCTTCCCGTCCTGCAGGACGACAGGGATGCCATGCTGGCGATCGGCATGAACGGCGAGCCACTGCCCTTGGAACACGGCTTCCCCGTCCGCATGGTGGTTCCAGGGCTCTATGGTTTTGTCTCGGCCACCAAGTGGGTTGTTGATCTGGAGGTCACCACCTTTGCCGAAAAGGCCGGATATTGGACCTCCCGCGGGTGGTCCTCCCATGGGCCCATCAAGACCGCTTCACGGGTTGAGGTACCCCGCGCTTTCGGACGAATTCCGGCAGGAAAAGTATCCATTGGCGGCAGTGCCTGGGCCCAAACCAAGGGCATCTCGAAAGTGGAGATCCAGCTCGACGACGGCGCTTGGCAGCAGGCTACGCTCGCGGACGAGGCCTCCGTGGACACGTGGCGCCAGTGGTCGTACATCTGGAACGATGCCCCGGCCGGCACGCACAAGGTCCGGGTGCGCGCCTATGACACTGCTGGGGAACTGCAAATTGAGGATCAGGCGCCGCCGGAGCCGGATGGTTCCACCGGATGGCACTCCATCAACTTCACTGTCACCTAAACAACGTCCAGCGCTGGTGGCAGATGTTGGGGAGCCGCGGCTGCCTCGATAGACTGGGGCCATGACTGAATCTGCGCCGTTGACCGACCGTTCCGCCCATGGCTTTGGCCTTGCCACCATCACAGATTCCGGCACCGTGCTGGATGTCTGGTTCCCTGCCCCCGCATTGGGCGTCGCCGCTGACGCCTTGGGCAACGCCCCTGAGGCCAGCCCCGAGCTGACCGCCTTGGCCGAATCCGGCGCCGATGCAGCACGCGGCGTTCACCAGAGCGTTGTCTTTGCACAGATCAACCTCGATGCCGAGCCCGCCGACGCCGTCGACGCCTACCTTCGCCTGCACCTGCTATCGACCCGCCTGGTGGCCCCGAACAGCATCAACTTGGACGGCGTCTTCGGCAAACTCAGCAATGTGGTGTGGACCAACTTTGGCCCGGCCGCCGTCGAAGGTTTTGAACTCACCCGGGCCAAGCTCCGCAGCCGCGGCCCGGTCACCGTCTACTCCGTGGACAAGTTCCCTCGCATGGTTGACTACGTCATCCCCTCGGGCGTGCGTGTTGCCGACGCCGACCGTGTCCGCCTCGGCGCGCACCTGGCCGAAGGCACCACCGTCATGCATGAAGGTTTCGTGAACTTCAACGCCGGAACTCTGGGCACCTCCATGGTTGAGGGCCGCATTTCTGCCGGTGTAGTGGTTGGCAACGGCACCGATGTTGGTGGCGGCGCTTCCATCATGGGCACCCTGTCCGGTGGTGGCACCCAGCGCATCACCCTGGGTGAGCGTGTGTTGCTCGGCGCGAACTCCGGCGTGGGCATCAGCATCGGCGACGACTCCGTGGTCGAGGCCGGCCTTTACGTGACAGCCGGTACCCGGGTTCGCGTTCTGGGACCCAAGAACGACGACGGGGAAGACACCACCGTGATCGTCAAGGCCAGCGAACTCTCCGGCGTTGCCAACTTGCTGTTCCGCCGCAACTCCACCACGGGTGAGGTTGAAGTCCTCCCTCGTTTGGGCACCACGGTGGCCCTGAATGAAAGCCTGCATGCTAACTAAGTTCTTGGCAGCGTTTGACCTCCAGTTTGAGGGCGGCCGGCCGTGAAAGGCCGCGCCGCCCTTGGCTGGCTCGTCATTTTGGTGGCAGCCACAGCTGCCCTCGTCGGCGGCGGCATCTGGGTTCTGAACACCGTGAAGGCAACCTTTGCCCCGGGATTGGCGCTGGGTTGTACAGCCACCGTTGCGGACGCCAAGTATTCACTGGCACTTGACCAGGCTCAAAATGCCGCGCTCATTTCCACAATCGCGATTCAACGTGGAATGCCAGCGCGGGCCGCCACGATTGCGCTGGCCACCGGCATGCAGGAGTCCAAGCTACGGAACATTGATTATGGCGACCTGGACTCGGTGGGGATCTTCCAACAGCGCCCGTCCCAGGACTGGGGCACGGTGGAAGAAATCATGGATCCTGTGTATTCCACCAACGCTTTTTTTGATGTCCTTGCGGACGTGCCGAACTATGTTGACCTTCCCATTAACGATGCCGCCCAGATTGTCCAGCGTTCGGGCTTCCCGCACGCCTATGCACAGCATGAAAAACTGTCCCGTGCGTTTGCCTCGGCGTTGACAGGGCAATCCCCGCACGCCTTGAACTGCACCCTTGAACCGGCCGCAACTGCCAGCACCCCGGATCTGGTGATCGCGGCCGCGCAGACGGCCGTTGGCCACCTGACGGCCAGCACGTCTGAAGGCGAAGCCGGAACCACCCTCCAGTTCGAGGTCAACGAGGCCTTTGGCTGGATGCTGGCGCACTGGGCGCTGGCCAACGCCAACCAGTTTGGCATTGTAGGAATCGGCCATGACGGCAAGGCGTGGGACAGGAACGCCAATGCTGACGGCCACAACGTTGGTTGGCAGCCAAGCGGTGCAACGACCGCAACTCAGGTGACGATCTTGTTGCCCGCGGCAGCTGCCACCGGTTGATTTTCTAGACCAGCAATTCAACTACGGGCTGGACAAAACTGCGGAAGACCTCTTGGTCAGCCAGCAGGTGCGAGCTCATGATGAGTTGGTCTGGTTCTATGAACCAGGCACGTTGTTCGGCCAAGGGAATCTCCACGATGGTCAGCGTGAAGTCTCGGGCGCTGCGTCCTAATTCCATCTCACGGTTTTGCACCA
Source organism: Arthrobacter alpinus (assembly GCF_900105965.1). Classification (NCBI taxonomy): domain Bacteria; kingdom Bacillati; phylum Actinomycetota; class Actinomycetes; order Micrococcales; family Micrococcaceae; genus Arthrobacter; species Arthrobacter alpinus. Next base: position 4,195,767 of record NZ_FNTV01000001.1, on the reverse strand, counting down.
GATCTGCCAAGATCTTGTGCCCTCCCAGCGTCTCGCGCTCGGCAGCCATGATGGAATAGAGCTGCGTTTGTTCCCGGGACCAGCTCAGGGCCGCACCGTAGTGTGCGTGAGCCACGCGTTGAAGCGCCGGCATTCCGGCCAATTCTGGAAATTCAGGCGGTGTGAGATTCTCTTGAGCGTCGGGGAGGTTATGGAGCAAGCGGCCCCACCAGACTTCCCACTGATCGCGCAAGGCGTCTGTCCCGCCAACGCCGTGGATCAACATGGAATGATCTGCCGCCCTGATCGACGGCGCCACGTTCGACAGTGCCGGGGTGCCGGCGCCGACGAGCCCGGCCACATCCCGCAAGTACAGTGCCATCAACATGGGCGCGCACGTGTCCATGGTAATCCGCCAGCCTGGGCCACCGGTGTGATGCATAGTTACCGCCTCCAGCCTGCTGCGCTGTGAGTGCAGCAATCCCTGCATACAAGATTACTCCGAAGCTGGACCTCCGGCACGCTACTCCGAATTAGACGGAGGCCAGGAGGGATTCTAGATGTCGGCGGAGGGTGGCCTGGCCTTGTTCGGCTCCGGCCCACGCGGGCTGAAGGACCATGCGCAGGCTCAACCCGTCCAACAAGCCAATGAGCCGCTCGGCCTCATCCACAGGGACCAGGGAATCGGCCGCTAGCGGGCTTTCCATGAGCTGCAGCAGCACACGGCCCACAACGGCACCTGTGGCGCGGTAGTCGTCTTGCGCGGCCTCCATGAGGCCTGTGTTGGTCCGGGCATCGAGCATGAATTCCATGTGCACCACGGCGTCAGCCCGGCGAGCCTCATCCAGCGGCAGCAGCTCCTCCAGCACCACTGCACACTTCTCCAGCAGTCTGCTGCGGTCCGTGGGCAACGGGTCCTGCTCCAACGCTTCCAAGGAATCCAGCGCCCGCAGGTGGATCCGCTCGGAATTGACCCTGAAGGCAAACTCCATGAGTTCAGCCTGATTGTCGAAATAGTGCCGCACCGAGCCCAAGGCCAGGCCTGCTTCCTTGGCCACATTACGTAGCGAGGCTTGTGTCAGCCCGCTGTCCGCAATGACTTGGTAAACGGCATTTGCAACCAGCTCGCGGCGGTCGTCAGCATCAACAATTTTAGGCACACATCTTTTTTAGCACACTTGTTTCATGATTCTTCAATCATGGAGCTTCAGGCACAAACGTGGCAGCCTACTGACCCGCGGCGCGGTTCTTCTTCTTGTCCAGGTACATCAACACCAGCAGTGCCAGCATGATGACCAGGGCACCGATGAAGAACGGCAGGAAAACGCTCTTGCCAACCAGCACCATGATGCCCAACACCACAACAACAATCGGGAAGGCCATGGAGAAGGTGTGCAGCAGCAATGTCGACATTTTCATATTTTTTTACTTTCATCCGAGATTACGCAAAAGAAAAGCGGCGGGTGACTCTCCCAAGGGAAAGTCTCCCGCCGCCGTCGTGCTTTAGAAATACTAGCTACCGCGAGGGGTACATGCGCTCCGGTTCGCCTGTGTACAGCTGGCGGGGACGGCCGATCTTGGTGGCCGGGTCCTTCATCATTTCGCGCCACTGGGCAATCCAGCCCGGCAGGCGGCCAATGGCGAACAGAACCGTGAACATCTTTTCGGGGAAGCCCATGGCCTTGTAGATCAGGCCGGTGTAGAAGTCCACGTTCGGGTAGAGGCGGCGGGAGATGAAGTACTCATCCGTCAGCGCGACTTCTTCCAGACGCATGGCAATGTCCAGGAGCTCGTCGTTGCCGCCGAGCTTCTGCAGGATCTCGTGAGCCGTTGCCTTAACAATGGTGGCGCGCGGGTCGTAATTCTTGTAGACGCGGTGCCCGAAGCCCATGAGCTTCACGCCGTCTTCCTTGTTCTTGACGCGCTCGACGAACTTCTCGACGGGCTCGCCGCTTTCCTGGATCTGGCGGAGCATGTTCAGCACGGCCTCGTTGGCGCCACCGTGCAGCGGGCCGAAGAGTGCGTTGATGCCGGCAGAGACCGAGGCGAACAGGTTGGCGTTGGCGCTACCTACCAGGCGGACCGTTGAGGTGGAGCAGTTCTGCTCGTGGTCAGCGTGCAGGATCAGCAGCAGGTCAAGAGCCTTGACTACTACCGGGTCCAGTTCGTAAGGCTCGGCGGGCAGGCCGAAGCTCAGGCGCAGGTAGTTCTCCACCAGGTTCATGGAGTTGTCCGGGTAGAGCATGGGCTGGCCGATGGACTTCTTGTACGCGTAAGCGGCGATGACGGGCATCTTGGCCATGAGGCGGATGGTGGCCATCTCAACCTGCTCGTCATCAAACGGGTCCAGCGAGTCCTGGTAGAACGTTGACAGCGCAGAAACGGCCGAGGACAGCACCGGCATGGGGTGCGCGTCGCGCGGGAAGCCGCCGAAGAAACCCTTGAGGTCTTCGTGCAGCATGGTGTGGCGGCGAATGCGCTGGTCGAAAGCTTCCAGTTCTGCCGGGGTGGGCAGGTTGCCGTAGATCAAAAGGAAAGAAACTTCCAGGAAGCTGGAGTGCTCGGCCAGTTCTTCGATGGGGTATCCGCGGTAGCGCAGGATGCCCTTGTCACCGTCGATGTAGGTGATGGCGGAGGACGTCGCTGCCGTGTTCACAAAGCCGGGGTCATAAGTGACAGCGCCAGTGGTGGCCAGAAGCTTGGAAACGTCGAAGCCGGCGTTGCCCTCTACTGCTTCTAGTCGCGGAAGTTCAAGTTCTCCGCCGTCGTAGCGCAGTGAAGCGCTCGTGGAGTCAGTCATGGAGTCCCCTTCATGAGGTAGCCTGCGAAAGGCTTTGGTTGGTTCAATGCTGTTCTTCTTATCCGCGGGCGCCCGCGCCCGTTGAGGAAAAACCACAAGAAAAAATCAGCACATAAAGCGTCCGGTAGCCGAGACGGCTACCTACGAAACTACCGCGAAGTAGGCCTTCAACACTAATCCTGAGGGTATAAAGTGTGTGAATTCCACCAAAACGTTAGGATTTTGCGCCGAGTCGTTCCACCGCGGCACCGATGCGTTCGTCCGTGCCGGTGAGTGCAACACGGATGAATCCCGCCCCTGCGTCACCGTAGAACGTGCCCGGCCCGGCAACGATTCCCAACTCTGCAAGGCGTCCAATGGTGGTCCAGGTGTCCTCACCGGCGGTGCACCAGAGGTACAGTCCGGCCTCGGAGTGGTGGATGGTCAGCCCGAACGATTCCAGCGCAGTGACCAGTTGCTCACGACGCGCCCGGTACAAGGCCTTCTGGGCGCTTACGTGGGCGTCGTCCCCCAACGCCACTCGCATGGCTTCCTGAACCGGATAGGGCACAATCATGCCCGCGTGCTTTCGGCTGTTGACCAGGTTCGCCACAATTGCGCTGTCGCCGGCAACAAACGCAGCGCGGTAGCCGGCCACGTTGGACTGCTTGCTCAGGGAATAGATGGCCAACAGGTTCTCATGGGAGTCGCCGCAGACACGCGGATCAAGCACGCTGGGAACGGCCTCGCCGCCATTTTCGGGGTCCCACTGGCCCCAGCCCAGCTCGCCGTAGCATTCATCGGAAGCGACGACGGCGCCAATCTCCCGAGCCGCCACCACCAAAGCAGCCAGCTCGTCAACGCCACGGACAATTCCCGTGGGGTTGCCCGGCGAGTTGACCCAGATCAGGCGCACCTTGGCGCGTGTTTCGGCGTCGAGCTCGTCCAGGGAATCCGCCGCCACAGAGGTGGCACCGGCGAATACCGCACCCATGTCATAGGTGGGGTAGGCGACAGTGGGCCGCATAATGACATCGCCGGCACCAAGGCCAAGCAGGAGCGGCAGCCAGGCAACCAGCTCCTTTGACCCAACCGTTGGCATCACATCTGTCGGCGACAGCCCGGGCACGTTGCGGCGCCGTGCAAACCAGTCCACAACCGCCTGGCGCAGGGCCAGCGTGCCGTGGGTGGTGGGATAACCGGGAGCGTCAGCCGCGGCAACCAGGGCATCCTGGATCAACCTTGGCGTGGGGTCCACGGGTGTGCCGATGGAAAGGTTCACCAACCCGTCAGGGTGCGCGGCGGCGATTGCGTGATACGGCGCCAACGCGTCCCACGGGTAATCGGGAAGCTGCAAGCCAAAGGTGCGCGGAACTGAAGTCATGGTGCGCGGATCAGTCCTGGTTCTGCGGCGGAAGGGCCGCGACGAACGGGTGGTCGGTGTGGGTGTTGCCAACCTTGGCAGCACCACCCGGCGAGCCGAGAACGTCAAAGAACTCCACGTTGGCCTTGTAGTATTCGGCCCACTCGTCCGGGGTGTCATCCTCGTAGTAGATGGCCTCCACAGGGCATACGGGCTCACAGGCACCGCAGTCAACGCATTCGTCGGGGTGGATGTAGAGCGAGCGTTCACCCTCGTAGATACAGTCAACAGGGCACTCCTCAACACATGCCTTGTCCTTGACATCCACGCACGGCTGCGCAATTACGTACGTCACGAACCCCAACCTTCCTTCAAAAGTCTCATTCCGGCACGAATCGTCACCGGCGCTCCCATTATCCCCCACCGCCGCCACGCTATGCACGTTGGCGAGACTTAGTATGAAGAAGTGAATAGTGCACTTGACCGACTCGCCGAACTTCCCTTGGGCACCCGAATGGTTGTCCGCTACCGGATTGACGGCGGATTGACCGACGCCCTGGGCGATCTCACGGACCGCGACAGTCTTGGCTGCACCATCACCACGCGCTCCGGTCCGGTCACCATAAGGTTCGACGACGTCCAGCTGGCAAAGCCTGTTCCCCCGCCTCCAGTGCGGCGCGAGCGGGCAGCACCATAGCCTGCAGCGCGTTGGCCAGCTAATTGCGCGCGCGCAGAACAGCCCAGGCCAGCCACGCCACGAGCGGCGTAACGAAGGCGATTCCATAGAGCCAAACCCTGCCCTGGGTGTTATCGAAAATCATGCCAAAAGAGCCCAATTGCATGGACAACAGTCCGGCCGTGGCATAGGCTGCCGCTCCGCACCACACCACAATCCAGGAACTTTTACTCCACAGACCCACAAACATGCTCACCGCAGCGAGCAGGAGCAGCGCCAGGGCTGAGCCGTAGGGAACGGCACTGTTGGCGCCATCCGGGAACCAAGCGTGCCCGTGCAGCGCGGTCCCCAAGAGGCCCGCACCAACCCCTGCGCCCATCGCCGCGGCCAGCACTGCCCACCGTTTCGGTGTGGGAAATGCCATACGGGTTTTCCGTTCGGGTGCAGTCATGGCGTTCCGTAAACAGCATCGAGATCAAGGGCAACAAACTCTTCTACGGCCGAGATGTCCTTCCAGACATCATCTGAGAGTGCATACCGGGCACCATCGACGGTGATTTGAGTCCGGTGGGCTTGCATGGCGGCTGTCTTGGCGGCCAGGTCCCCCTCGATGGCCAGCCGCGGCATTCCAGCCTCGAGTGGGCGTTCCGGCCGGTCGCTGACGATCGAGTAAAGGTACGGCACACGCCAAGCGTCCATGGCTGGGGGTTCGGCCGCCTGGCGCAGAGCGGCCATGGTGAGCCGATGGGTCCACACGTGATCGGGGTGGCCGTAGCCGCCGTCGGCAGCGTACGTAACTACCACGGTGGGGCGCAATGCGCGGATGGCTGCGGCCAACAGGGCGGCGGTTTCCGGCAGCCCGGCCCGGGAGAAGGAGCCGGGCAGAATTGTTGAGGCAGCCATGGCGCGGCCATCGGGTCCCCACTGCATCCCCGAATCGCGGAAGACAACGGGGCCGCCAGACGGTGCCGTCAGATCCTGGCCCAGCCAGATGTGCCTGTCCACGCCCAATTCGCTCAGGGCAGCGGCCAATTCACGTTCGCGTTCAAACGCCAGCCCTGCTCCCAGTGCCGCTCCATCGTTGGCAGCAACGTCTGCAGTTTTCACCTCTAGGTGGGCTAGTTCGGCAGGGATAACCTCACCCAACTCGCCGCGCGTACACGTCACGAGAACAACGTTGGCTCCAGCCGACGCCGAGGCCGCCATCGTGGCGCCGGTGACGATGGTTTCATCATCCGGGTGGGCGTGCACGAAGAGCATCGTGTCCCCAGGAGCGGTGCCGGGCAGCAAAGCAGGTGTTTCCATGCCTCCAATCTACCCGCAGCGAAGCGCAGAGCCCCAGCCGCCTCCGCAGCACTCCGGTTAACCCCTTACGGGCACAATCGCAAAAAGCTGGCGCATCCGGAAGAAAGTTTCTTTCGGATGCGCCAGCTTTGGTAGTGCTAGTGCCGCTGCGGAATTGCCTTAGGCCAGGAGCGTGGCGCCCGGGATGGCGTTGAGCAGGTCCTGGGTGTAGGCCTGCGTGGGGTTCGCGAAAATCTCATCGGTGGTGCCCGACTCGACAACACGGCCCTTCTGCATGACGCACACGGTGTCCGCAATTTGGCGAACCACGGCCAGGTCATGCGTGATGAACAAGTACGTCAGGCCCAGGTCTTCCTGAAGTTCAGCCAGCAGGTTCAGAACCTGAGCCTGAACCAGGACGTCCAGAGCCGAGACGGCCTCATCACAAATGATCAGGTCCGGGTTCAGTGCCAGTGCCCGCGCAATGGCGATGCGCTGACGCTGGCCACCGGAGAGCTCGTTCGGGTAGCGATGCATGGTGGCTGCAGGCATGGAAACCTGGTCCAACAACTCGCGCACCTTCTTCTCGCGGGATTTGGCATCACCAATCTTGTGGATCTTCAACGGCTCTTCAATGGTGCGGAAGATGTTGAACATCGGATCCAGGGAACCATAGGGATCCTGGAAGATCGGCTGCACGCGGCGGCGGAAATCGAACAGTGCACGGCCCTTGAGGGTGGTGACGTCCACGCCGTCGAACGTGATGTTGCCTTCGGTTGGCGCCAACAGGCTCAACGCCATCTGCGCCACCGTGGACTTGCCGGAACCGGACTCGCCCACAACCGCGGTTGTGGTGCCGCGGGGAACGTTCAAGGACACGTTATCCACTGCCTTGAAGGCATTGGCTTTGCCCAATGCTCCGCGGATCTTGAAGACCTTTGTCAGGTTCTTGATTTCCAAGATGTTATCGCCAGCGTCGGCTGCCACAGGTTTCGGCACCAAAACCTGTGCCGGTTCAGTGACAACCGTTGCCGCCTCCTTGGACTTGGCGGACTGCAAGCGACGAGAAGCCAACGACGGCGCCGAGTTTACAAGACGCTGCGTGTACGGGTGCTGGGGGTTGCGCAGGATCTCCAGTGCGGGACCCGATTCAACCACCTGCCCCTTGTACATAACAACAACCTTTTCGGCACGCTCGGCTGCGAGGCCAAGATCGTGCGTAATGAGCAGCACCGCGGTGCCCAGCTCGGTCGTCATGGTGTCCAAGTGGTCCAGAATCTGGCGCTGGACGGTGACATCCAGTGCAGACGTGGGCTCATCGGCAATCAGCAGGCGGGGACGGCATGCCAAACCAATGGCGATCAACGCACGCTGGCGCATACCGCCGGAGAACTCGTGGGGGTACTGCTTGGCACGGGCTGCCGCATCGGGCAAACCTGCTTCCGCCAGCACCTCCGCAACGCGCTCCTTGGAGTTCGAACCGGCCAGGCCATTTGCCTTGAGTGTTTCCTGGACCTGGAAACCGATCTTCCAGACCGGGTTCAGGTTGGACATGGGGTCCTGTGGAACCATGCCGATTGAGTTGCCGCGCAACTCAATGATGCGCTTTTCGCCGGCGTGGGTGATGTCCTCGCCGTCGAAAATGATCTGTCCGCCGCTGACCCGTCCGTTGGACGGAAGCAGGCCAATCGCTGACAGTGCGGTGGTGGATTTACCGGAACCGGATTCGCCCACAATGGCAACCGTTTCACCGGGCATGATGGTCAGGTGCGCATTGCGCACCGCGTTGACCGGCCCGTTGGCGGTGTCAAAGGTGATTGCCAGATCTCGGATTTCCAACAACGGAACATTGGCATCCCTTGCGGCGGCATTCATGGAGGTGTTTCTTTCATTAAATGACATGGCCGTTACCGCTTCCTTGCTTTGGGATCCAGCGCATCACGGAGTGCATCACCGAGCATGATGAAGCTCAAGACGGTGATGGACAGCGCCACAGCGGGCCAGAGCAATACGGCCGGGTTGTTGCGAACCTGCGGCTGAGCTGCAGAGATGTCATTGCCCCAGGACATAACGGACTGAGGCAGGCCCAAGCCCAGGAAGGACAAGGTCGCCTCGGCCACGATGAACGTACCCAAGGAAATGCTCGCAACAACAATAACCGGAGCCATGGAGTTGGGAATGACGTGCTTTACCAAAGCGCGGAACGAGGACAAGCCCAATGCCTTGGAGGCCGTGACGTAGTCGGCGTTGCGGTTTTCAATCACGGCACCACGGGTGATGCGGGCGATCTGCGGCCAGCCAAAGGCAATGAGTGTCACGATAACCGTCCAAACGCTGCGGTTGTCGCGGAATGCCGGCAGCTGCATGATGATGATGGCACCGAGGATCAGCGGCAGAGCGAAGAAGATATCGCCCAAGCGGGCCAGGATCGCATCGAGCCAGCCACCGTAGTATCCAGCGAGTGCACCCATGATGCCACCGATGACAACAACGCCAATGGTGGTGAAGATACCCACCATCAAGGATGCGCGAGTTCCGTAGATCATGCGTGCGTAAACGTCACAGCCCTGCAGCGTGAAGCCCAGCGGGTGACCGGAACGTGCTCCCTCGCCTGAGTTGTCGAGAGTGCAGCTGGTGGGCGCAACGCTGGAGAACAGCTGGGGGAAGACTGCCACAACAACAACAAGGACAATCAAGAGAGCCGAGATGATGAACAACGGCTGCTTGCGCAGGTTCTTCCAAGCATCAGCCCAAAGGCTCAACGGTGCGGCTGTTACATCGACCTTGTCGACCGCAGCCAGCGGTGTTTCTTCCAGGGGTGCCACATAGTGCTCGATAACACGCGTGGAGACTTTTCCCTGACGGGCAGCCGGGGTCGCCGGCTTGGTCAGGTCATTTTTGGGTGTGAGGTTCTCAGACATAACGAATCCTTGGGTCGAGCCACGCGTACAACAAGTCAACGACGAGGTTGGCTACCACGAACACAATGACCAAGATGCTGACGACGGCAACAACGGTTGCACTCTCGCCCTTCAAAATAGCCTTGTACAGCAGGTTGCCCACGCCGGGAACGTTGAAAATTCCCTCGGTGACAATAGCGCCACCCATCAGGGCACCCAGGTCGGCGCCGAGGAAGGTGATCACGGGGATCAGTGAGTTGCGCAAAATATGCACGACAACTACGCGGCGCCGACTCAGGCCTTTAGCCGTTGCGGTGCGCACATAATCGGCGTTCATGTTCTCGGCGATGGAGGTACGGGTGAGTCGAATAACGTAGGCCAGCGACACCAAACCAAGAACAATGGCGGGCAGTAGAAGTTCGTTCCACGGCGCACCACCGCTGACGGTGGGGCGAGCCCAACCGAGCTTAACGCCAACGACCAGCTGCAGCACGAAGCCTAGAACGAAGGTGGGGACGGCGATGACAACCAAAGACGCAACCAAAACGGTGCTGTCGAAGAGCTTGCCCTTGCGCAGGCCGGCAATAACTCCGAAGAACACGCCAAAGATCGCTTCAATGGCCAGGGCCATGATGGCCAGGCGGGCCGTTACAGGGTAGGCCCGGGCAATAACTGCCGAGACTTCCTGGCCTGAGAAGGTTTGGCCGAGGTTCAAGGTGACCAAGTTTTTAAGGTACAAACCGTACTGGACCCAAAAAGGTTGGTCCAGGTTGTACTGGGCCCTGAGCGCGGCTTCGACGGCGGGGGCCATCGGCTTGCCGCCCGACAAGGCGGAAATGGGGTCTCCAGGGGTGGCGAAGACCAAAAAGTAAACCAACAGCGTGGCCCCGAAGAATACGGGTATCAGCTGCAGGAAGCGGCGGAAAGCGAACATCACCATTGTGGTGTCCCCTTTCGCCAGGCTCCCGATCGCAATGCGTTCATGAAATTACCTGTTCAATAGTTGTCGGTACATTCAGCTGACGGGATCCACCGCAGTTGTCTGTACGGAATATAGCAAAAAACTTGTGTAACCCGCGAAAAAAGAGGGAACCCGGCTCGTTGGCCGGGTTCCCCCTATAAATCCACGGCAGTAAGAAGAACTACTTACTTAGCGGTAATCTCGCTGTAGATCGGCACGCCGTTCCAACCAAACTTCACGTTGGTGACGTTGTTGCTCCATACACCCTGAACTGCCTGGTACCACAGGGGCACAACCGGCAGGTCCTTGAGGAGGATTTCCTGAGCTTCGTTGAAGAGCTTGTTGCCTTCTTCAACGCTGGTTGCTGCAAGGCCGGCCTTCAGCTTTGCGTCGAATTCAGCGCTGGAGTAGTCACCGTCGTTGGAACCTGCACCGGTGCCGTACAGCGGGCCCAGGAAGTTGTAGAGCGACGGGTAGTCAGCCTGCCAACCGGCGCGTGATGCACCGGTGAGCTTCTTGGAGTTGACCAGTTCACGCATCTGCTTGAAGGTGGCGATCGGGTTAAGCTCAGCCTTAATGCCCAGGTTGGTGGCAATCTGGTTGGCCATGGCCGTGATGTATTCCTTGTTGCCGGCACCATCGATGTTCGAGGAGACGGTGAAGACCTTGTCGGCCGGCCACGGGCTGATGGCGTCAGCCTTTGCCCAGAGTTCCTTGGCCTTGGTGGCGTCGAACTTGAGAACCTCGGAACCGGGGAGGGCGGCTTCATAGCCGTCGATGACCGGTGAGGTGAATTCGGTGGCGATCTTCTTGTTGCCGTAGAAGATCTTGTCGATGATCTGCTGACGATCGATGGCCATGGATATTGCCTGGCGACGCAGCTGTCCGGCTTCACCCTGGAACTCGGGCATGTAGCTCGGGATCGTCATGGTGGCGTTGCCAGCGTAAGCCTGGTTGATGAAGCGGCCTTCGAAGTCTGTCTGGAAGTTCTGCAGGTTGCTCGGCGGCACCTGATCCAAAACGTCCAAGTTGTCAGACTGAACATCGGTGTAAGCGGCATCGAAGGAAGCGTAGAGCGTGAAGGTCACGCCACCGTTCTGTGCCTTGCTCGGGCCGTCGTACTTCTCATTCGGGACCAGGGCGATGGAAACATCGTGCTTCCAACCATCGGCAGCGATGACATACGGGCCGTTGCCTACCGGGTTCTGGCCGAACGCCTTCGGGTCCGCGAAAGCCGACTCGGGCAGCGGGAAGAACGCGGTGTAGCCAAGGCGCAGCGGGAAGTCAGACTCGGCTTGAGAAAGCTGGACGGTGAAGGTGGTGTCATCGACAACCTTCAAGCCCTCCATGGCGGCCTCGGTGGAACCTTCTGCAGAAACCTTGTCGTAACCCTTGATGGACTCGAAGAAGTAGGAGTTTTTCTGTGCGTTCTTAGCGGCTGCACCGAAGTTCCACGCGTCAACGAAGCTCTTGGCCGTGACGGGGGTGCCATCGCTGAAGGTCTTGCCGGCCTTCAACTTGATGGTGTAGTTGGTGGAATCGCTTGATTCGATGGAATCGGCAACTTCGTTGACGGGCTTGCCATCTGCGTCGTAGCTGACCAAGCCACTGAAGATGAGGTCCATGACGCGACCGCCACCAACTTCGTTGGTGTCAGCGGGCAACAGGCCGTTTTCCGGCTCTGTGCCGTTAGCGGTGATGACCTTGGTTGTGTCGCCGGTTGCAGTGGTGTCGCCACCGGTACCGCCACCACATGCGGACAGGGACAGGGCAACAACTGCCGCCAGGCCCAATGCTTTGGAAGTGCGTGAGAAACGCATTCCGCCTCCTTGTTTATGATATGGACGCGAGCAAAAACCCCATACTTCCCGGCTCCTTGTTGGGCGGGTAGTGTTTCAACTCATACTCGATGAGCCTATCGGCAATATGTTACCTGCAAGTAAACAAGCCCACATTCTGGGAAGATCTTTATAGAGATGAGACCTTAACCACAAAAGCCCGCCCCAGCAGATGCTGGGGCGGGCTTTTGTTGAACCAATTAGTTCTTGGCGCGTGAGCGGTACTGCTTGGCGCGGTCTCCGGCGTTGAGGATCAACTTACGGATACGAACTGCCTCAGGGGTAACCTCAACACACTCGTCTTCGCGAGCGAATTCAAGTGACTCTTCCAAGGTGAGGTTGCGCGGCGGCGTCATGTTCTCGAAGGTGTCCGAGGAAGCTGCACGCATGTTGGTGAGCTGCTTTTCCTTCGTGATGTTCACGTCCATGTCATCGGCGCGTGAGTTCTCGCCAACGATCATGCCCTCGTATACCTCGGAGGTGGGCTGCACGAAGAAGTTCATGCGTTCCTGGAGCTTGATCATCGCAAACGGGGTGACGACACCGGAGCGGTCAGCCACGATTGAACCGTTGGTGCGGTATTCGATCGGGCCGGCCCACGGCTCGTAGCCTTCAGAGATGGAGGCTGCGATACCGGCACCGCGGGTGTCGGTCATGAAGCGGGTACGGAAACCGATCAGGCCACGGGCAGGAACGACGAATTCCATGCGGCACCAGCCGGTACCGTGGTTGGCCATGTTGGTCATACGGCCCTTGCGAGCTGCCAGGAGCTGGGTTACGCCACCCAAGTACTCTTCGGGGACGTCGATGGTCATGTGTTCCATCGGCTCGTGAACCTTGCCGTCAACCAGCTTGGTAACAACCTGCGGCTTGCCAACGGTCAGTTCGAAGCCTTCACGACGCATCTGCTCAACGAGGATGGACAGAGCCAATTCGCCACGGCCCTGTACTTCCCAGGCGTCGGGACGCTCGGTCGGGAGAACGTTCAAGGAAACGTTACCGACGAGTTCCTTGTCAAGGCGATCCTTGACCTGGCGGGCGGTGACCTTGTGGCCCTTGACGCGGCCGGCGATCGGGGACGTGTTAATACCAATGGTCATGGAGATGGCCGGCGGGTCAACCGTGATCAGCGGCAACGGCTGCGGGTTGTCAACGTCGGTCAGGGTTTCACCAATGGTGATGTCTTCGATACCTGCAACAGCAACGATTTCACCGGGGCCAGCGGACTCGGCCGGAACACGGGTCAATGCCTTGGTGGCGAGGAGTTCGGTGATCTTGACAGACTTAACCGTGCCATCCTGGCGGCACCAGGCAACGGTCTGGCCCTTGTGCAGGGTGCCGTTGAAGATACGCAGCAGAGCCAGACGGCCCAGGAACGGTGAAGCATCCAGGTTGGTGACGTGCGCCTGCAGGACACCTTCCGGGTTGTAGGTGGGGGCCGGGATGTGGTCCATGATGACCTTGAACAGCGGCTCAAGGTCTTCGTTGTCCGGTGCGGCACCGTTCTCGGGCTGCACGGTGGAGGCGCGGCCCAGCCTGCCGGATGCGTAAACAACCGGAACGTTCAGAACGGCGTCGAGGTCCAGGTCCGGAACTTCGTCAGCCATGTCGGAGGCGAGGCCCAGGAGCAGGTCCATGGACTCAGCAACAACCTCGTCGATGCGAGCATCGGGACGGTCGGTCTTGTTGACCAAAAGGATTACGGGGAGCTTTGCAGCCAGTGCCTTACGCAGCACGAAGCGGGTCTGCGGCAGCGGGCCTTCAGAAGCGTCAACGAGAAGAACAACTCCGTCAACCATGGACAGACCGCGCTCAACTTCGCCACCGAAGTCGGCGTGGCCGGGGGTGTCGATGACGTTGATGGTCATGGCCAGACCATTGGCCGAGGGGCCGTTGTAAGCAACGGTCGTGTTCTTGGCCAGAATGGTGATGCCCTTTTCGCGCTCCAGGTCACCGGAGTCCATGACGCGCTCAGTAACGTCACCGTGAGCGGCGAATGCGTGCGTCTGCTGGAGCATGGCGTCGACCAGGGTCGTCTTTCCATGGTCAACGTGCGCCACAATGGCGACGTTGCGCAGGTCATTGCGCGAGGCAGTATTGAGGGAAAGATCGCTCATGCGTTAAGACTCGTTTCAGTTGGGCCCGGCTGCAGGCCCGGTAGGGCTAAAGCAGAAAGTCACATTGATGATTGGCCGTGAAGAATCGGCAGATAACACCATTCTAGTCGTACTGACAAATACGGCCTAGCCACTTTATCCCATGATTGCCAGATTTTTTGCCACCTAGCGCACCGTTGAGGCGCCCAACCCCGCCGATGGGGCGGATTTTCGCCCCATCGGTACGACGGCGACAGCCAAGTTTCGTGATGAAACTCACCTGCCGCCGTCGTTCATAAAAATCTGACTCCTGGGCGCTCTCCGGCTGGTTATTTGACGTAAGCCCACTGGGCAACGCTTTGCCACGGCCCCAGGGCCAATGGCGAGTAGGCCACTCCCGTGGCGTGCTGGCCGCTGGCGCTCAGGGCCGTGCGTTGAAAGAGCGGCAAACCGTAGCCTGCTTCAATGACGAGCCGATCGATCTGCATCTTTAGAGCGTTTTGCTTCGCCATGTCAGGGTTGAGCGCAAGCTGCTCCGTGAGCTGATCCACCACGGTATTGGAGAAGTTGTTCAAGTTGGAAATGCCACCCGTCCTAAAGACTTGTGGCACCTGGACGGAACCGGTGGGGTTGCTGGTCCACCCGTAGAGGGCAACGTCAAAGGCTCCGTCCTTGAGTGAATCGAGCCACTGATCGGCGCCCTTGCCAGCATCTGTAACAACAAACCCGGCCTTCGTGGCTGCGGCGGCAATCAAGGAGTACTCCTTGACGCGCTCCGGATCGCCAGAATTGTAGAGGATGCGCACGGTGGGCTTGGCGCCGTCGAGCAGTTCCTTGGCCTGATCGGGCGCCGGCGTTGCGGTGGCATCCACGGCAGGGACCGAGTAGGTGTCAACGCCATTGCTTCTGGCAGATTCCTTGTAGGGAATTTGTGCGGGGCGGAACACGAAGGAGTTCAGAACCTCGGCCTTGGGATCAAGGGGCTTGGCCACCTGATCCACGATCTCCTGGCGGGGCACGGTGTGGAGGAATGCGCTTCGCAGATTCGGATCGGCAAGAACACCCTTGAAGTTCAGCACCACCTGGTCGAAACCGAGCCCCTGCCCCTGCTGCAGGGCAACGCCCTTGTCCTGCAACGCCGTGAGCGCAGCTATCCGTTCCGCGGTGACGGCGGGAGAGATCACGTCCGCCGTTTGATCTTCAAGTGCCGCGACCTGCTTGTCCGGATCATTCTCGTAATGGACCGTGAGGGTGTCCAGCTTGGGGGCGGCTCCCCATGTGTAATCGAGGTTTCGGGTAAGGATGAGTTCTTTGTCCGCGGTGATGCCATTGACCAGGAAGGGCCCGTTGGACAGAGCCAGGGTCGGGTCAGGCATGCCCTTGGTGTCGAAGCCGGTGTTCCAGAAATCCGCCACCTTCCGTAGCGTCGGGTTGACCGCGGCGGGTTTGGCAGGGTCCCCCTTTTCCATGCTTTTGAGCAGCGTTGTGAGTGATTCGGCGTCCTTGAGCCCGGCGCGCACGGCCACAATATGGGCCGGGACGCTGACGGTGGAGCCGAGGGCGGTCTCCCAATCCGAGAATTGAGACGTGTAGCTCAGCGTCAGGGAGGCGCGGTCGTCACTGATCACAGGAATTGCGGTGCGGGCCAGCCCCGAGTTGTCCCCCGCCGAGTGGAAGTAGGCTGTACCGCTCTTGACGGCGAATTTCGCATCCAGGGTGGCATCGTTGAAATAGCCCGAGGCGGCGGCCCATTCCAGGAAGAGGTCATCGGCCGTCACGGGCGCGCCGTCGGACCATTGCACGCCGCTGTTGATGGTGTATTTGATGGTCAGAGGATCGTCCTTGACCTTTTCATACTTGCCAAACTGCTCGTTCTTGACGATGTTCAAGGCACTGTCCACGGAGCTGAACCCTGAGTGAGTAGCGGAGGAAATACGGGAGTTCGTCAGCGAATTGCCAGTGACGCTCGTGGGGTTAAACGAGGTGAAGGGCTCGCTCTCCAGAACCGTGAGGTTCCCGCCATCCACAGCCGTTGGAACTGCCGTGGTCTCGGTGGGCGCTGGCGGCGTGGGTGTGCACGCTGCCAGGGATAGTGCCACGACTGCGGCCGCTGCCAGTACTTTGGAAATGCGTCCGGGCCGCATTTCACCTCCAGGTTTTTCGCTTCAATATGGTCCGTCCGGGAAGTCATGGGCATGCGCCAATCCCGGGAATTAGCCTGCTTGTTAGCGTACCGCAGCAGTTTGGGCGTTGCCTGTACCGCTTACCGGGCGGCGGGGTGCCCTCCGGCGGGGTGCGTTAGTATCCGGCGGTGCCGTCAACGCATTCGCGCAGCAGGTCCAGATGCCCCAAGTGGCGGGCGTATTCCTCGATCATGTGCGTGTATACCCAGCGCAGATTCACTTCTTGTCCACGCCGGAGCCCCGGCAAGGGAGCATCCAGATCATCGACCACTGCTGCCAGCTCACGGACATGGACAAGCTCGTCCCCATAGGCGGCAATATCTGCCAAGGCGCAGGATTCGGTGATGCCGTTGAAGTCCGCGTCAGGATCCTCCGCCTTGTAGCGCGCAGGCTCGGTGCTCCCGGCGACCACATTGGAAAACCAATACCGTTCGACGTCGGACAGGTGCCGGACAATTCCCACCACCGTCAGCTTCGAGGGCGGTACGGCCCGCCTGCAAAGCTGCTCCGGAGTGAGTCCGCCAACTTTGATGGGCAAGGTGAAACGGTAAAACTCCAACCACGCCTCCAGCGACTCCCGCTCCCCCGCCATGAACGGCGGACCGGTGCGGGTGTCGGGTATCTCAGGGGTGCGCTCAAGTATGGATTCCATGTGTAAACCATTGCACATGCACTCATCACGACGACAGTGCTGCCGTCTTGTTGTGTTGCACGCGATCGGGTGGCTAGTTCTGGCCCTGGGCCCCTACTGTGTGGCAGCACTTGGGACTAAAATGTGCCCATGAATGAACCGCATTCCATCGCGGTCATCGTCGCCCATCCCGACGACGATGCCTATGGGTGCGCCGGATCGATCGCCCTGCATGAGCACGATCCGGGGTTCCGCTTTGTTTTGGTACTGGCCACTGATGGTGCCGCGGGACAGATTTCCGCCGGGGTCCCGGCCACCCCCGAAACGCTGGGCGCCTACCGCCGGGTGGAGAGCGCCAATGCGTGGCGTGCGCACGGAACAATCCCGGTCCGCCACGAATGGCTCGGCTACGACGACGGGCGGTTGCCTCAGGTGGGATTCGAGGAATTGGTGCGGCGCGTGTTGGACATCCTGCTGACCGAGCGGCCCCAGGTGGTGGCCACCTTTGGGCCGGACGGGATCACGGGGCACCGCGACCACATCATGATTGGCCGCGCCACCGACGAGGCGTTTGAGCGGGCCCGGCACACACCCGGACCGGGCCTTCGCCGGCTGGTCCATGGGGCACTGCGCACCTCCACCTTTGAACGCTGGAATGTGGCACGCCGACGGGCCGGACTGCCAGGGTGGGATCCCACGATGGAATACCACCTCCGCCCTGTCCCCGACGACCAGATCGACATTGAGGTCGACACCTCAACGGTAAGTTCACGCATTGTTGCCGGACTGCTTGAACACCGCAGCCAGCGTGACGTCCTGATCGATCCAAGCTCAACTGTGCGCCGCTGGGAACGTGTGGTCTCCCGTGAGCCGGCGGTCATGGTCTGGCCGCCGCGCGGCGCCGGGCAGCCACTTCTGCATGATCTCTTTGAGGGACTCTGAACCCCCGCCTCTAGCGGCAACCGATCCTCAGACGGCAGAATGACGGCATGACATTTCGCATCGAGAACATTTCCATTGATTCCACGTCCCCGTTTGAAACGGCGCAGTTTTGGGCGCAGGCCCTGGGCTGGCAGATTGACGAAGACGGCGACGATGATGAAATCGCTGTGCAACCAACCCCGGGCAGCCCGGAGGCCGGGGTTCTTCCAGACATCTTGTTCCTTCGCGTCCCAGAAACCAAGGCCGTCAAAAACCGCTTGCATCTTGATCTGCGCCCCGCTGACCAAGTTGCGGAGGTTGCCCGTTTGGAAGCCCTCGGTGCCACGCGGGTTGATATCGGCCAAGGCAGTGACGTCACATGGGTGGTCATGGCAGATCCGGAAGGCAACGAATTCTGTATTTTGCGGGCGTTGACGGAGGCCGAAAACGCGGCCCTGGCGAGCTAGGCCTCTACGTGGTCCCGCTGGGGCCGGACCTTTGGACCAAGAGCATGACGCCGACGGCGGCCAGGCCAATCAGCAGTCCAGCCACCGCCGAAACCAAGGTATCGCCGAACCAGGTGATGACGGCACCCAGCGGCTCCAGCGCGTGTTCTACCGTGTGCAGCAGGTCTGCGGGCCAGTGCCACCCGACCTCACCCAGGTTGAGGATGGCCAGGTGGCCACCAACCCAGAGCATGGCCACGGTGCCGATAATGCTGATGACGCGGAACACGGCTGGCATGGAACGGACAATTCCCGTGCCGATTCTGCGTGTGTTGCTTTTGTCGCTGCCCTCCATCTTGACGCCGACGTCGTCGAGCTTTACCAACAGCGCAACCGCGCCATAGACCAGCGCCGTCATCACCAACGCGATCACCACGAGGGCACCGAGCCGCATCCAGAAGCCCATTTCCGGGTCAAGGTTGGACAGTGAGATGAGCATGATCTCGGTGGAAAGAATCAGGTCAGTACGGACGGCACCAGCAACGAGCGCCTTCTCATCGCGAGCGCCCTCTTCCTTGTGGGCATGGACGTGGCCAAACCATTCGGTCACCTTCTCGGCACCCTCGAAGCAGAGGTAGACACCGCCAATAATCAGCAGGTACGGAAGCACCCATGGTGCAAACGCGGTCAGCAGCAGGGCCAACGGGATGATGATGGCAAATTTGTTGATGAGCGAGCCGCGGGCGATCTTGGCCACCACCGGAAGTTCGCGGGCGGGAGTCAGGCCTGCAACATACTGCGGGGTGACGGCGGCGTCATCAATCACCACGCCAGCGGATTTGGCAGACGCTTTCAATGCGGCGGTCAGGATGTCATCAACGATGGCGAGCAAGCCAACAGACATGGTGCGCTCCTTGAGGTGTTGCGGTTGGTGTAGTCAATGCGCCTGTGACCGGCACTGATTCACGCACCGTCAGAAAAGCTTCTTTGGCGCTCAAATGAAAAAGCCAGGCAGAAATCATCCTAGACCGTGCCTCCGGGGCCACAGCGCATTTTCTGCTGGACTCACCGCTGCACCTGAGGGCTTGTTTTATTCCTTCGAGGACTTCGAAAGTAACGTCCCGTCCCATTCCGGCTGCCTAGTTACCAGCCGCCCCTAGTATGGGGAACAGTTGCCACCCAATTCGAGAAAGTAGCTCATGCCCCTCTCCTCAAAGCCGTTGCGCAAACTCGGATTCCTCACCATTGGCCTGTTCGATCCGGCGAATCCGGCCGCAGGCCACGAATCGACCCTGCAAGTCATTGAGTTGGGCGAACAGCTTGGTTTTGACAGTGCTTGGCTGCGGCACCGCCACCTGCAGTTCGGCATCTCCTCCCCCATTGCGGTCATGGCCGCGGCCAGCCAGCGCACCTCCCGGATCGAGCTGGGCACCGCGGTGACACCTGTGGGGTGGGAAAACCCTCTGCGCCTGGCTGAGGATCTGGCCACGGTGGATCTGCTGGCTGGCGGGCGAATCAATCCGGGGCTGAGCGTAGGCGAACCAATGCACTTCGACACCGTGAAGCACCAGTTGTACCCGGACTCTGCCGAGCAGGAAGACTTCAGCTACGCACGCGTGGACCGCTTGGCCCGTTTGATTGCGGGAGAAGCTGTTCGGGAGTTTTCGGGCAAACAGGGCGTCGTTGAGGAGTTTTCCAACCGCGTGGAGCCGTACTCCGCCGGGCTGCGGCAACGTCTTTGGTACGGGGCCGCCAGCGCAAAATCTGCCATCTGGGCAGGGGACAACGGCTTCAATCTGCTCTCCAGCAGCGTGATCTTCCCCGAAGCAGATCAAGTGCCGGAGTTCGCGAGCATCCAGCAGGCGCAGATCCGTGCTTTCCGTGAAGCCGCGGCGGCCGCGGGACATCAGGGCAACGCCAGGGTTTCACAAGGCTTGGTGGTGATCCCTACGGATTCGGCCACACCGAAACAACGCGAAAAGTACCAGCGGTACGTTGATGAGCGCACACCTCGAACCCTCACACCGCAAGGGCCCCGGCGGATGCTGTTTGCCCGTGATCTCATCGGGTCCAGCGATCAGATTGCCGAGCAGCTATATGCACACGCAGGCTTCCAGGAGGTTGATGAGGTTGCCTTCGCCCTGCCTTTCAGTTTTGACCATGAAGACTATGTCCAGATCCTCACCGATATCGCCACCAAGCTGGGTCCTGCCCTAGGCTGGACCCCGGCGCGCTAGGCTTCGCCCCTGGGGTGACGCCTCACATGGAGGCGCCGAGCATCCCGTTCGAAGGCTGCAGGCTTTCCACAATAGTTCGCGTCCCCTGCTCGCCTGTCTCGGTGGGCAGAAGTGCGTAAACGTGTAGTTGCCCTTCGGCCTCGTGCCACGCCACCTGAACACCTGCGGTGCCCGCCTTGTCCCGCAGGATCTGCGCATCAGGGTTCAGGACGTCGCGCGTGCCCGTGAGGATGGTCAGTGGGCCAAGCCCGGACATGTCACCGAACAGTGGGCTGACCACGGGGTCCTCAATTGGGTCGGGACCTCGCCAGGCCTCCGCAAGCACACGCCCTCCGGGCCGTCCCAGCCATGGGTCGCTAGGCTGCACTGCGTCGATCCGCGGGTTCTTCCATGAGAGATCCAAAGCAGGCGAGAGCAGGACCGTGGAGGAAAGGATGATCCCTCGATCGCGAAGTCCCAGCGCCACCGAGAGCGCGATCTGGCCACCGGCCGAGTCCCCGGCCAGCCGCACCTCGTTGCCGGCTTCAAGTTCTGCCCGGACAAGTTCGACGACCCCGTCCCGCACCAGACGCGCGGTGCCGAAGGGCACGAGAGGATAGATGGGCGCCACCACGCGCTGGCCTGATTCGCGAGCAATACGGGCCATCAAGCGCCAGTGCGGCAAGGACATCTCGTTGACCCAGCCGCCGCCGTGGACATACACGACCACCGATGCATGGCCCCCATCCTCAGGCTTCACGTCATAGACGGGCCACCCAAGCGGGTTCGGCACCCGGCGTTCCACCCTCACACCGCGCAGGCGCCCCGGCGGCCCATAGGACGCCGGCCGCAATGTGCGCTCAAGAATGCGCTGGTGTGCGCCAGCCTCGCTGACAAAAGGCCGGTTCGCCCGGGTCGCTTTAAGGAACACCGGAATTAACGGATCGGGTACACGAATGGGCAAAGGGCTTCCTCTCGACCGCTCCAGCAAACGTTTTGGTCAGGATACAGCCCTCAGGAATGCGGGGCGGACTTTCCGAGTGGCAAAAGCCGCAAGTCCTTTTCGTGGCCTATTGTCATGAACAAATAAGGGGAAGGACGCCGAACCATGAAGCTGTACCGAATCCAAGGTGCCGAGGTGCACTGCATCTCCGATCTGTACGAGCAGCTCAACCGAGAGCTGATGACGGACGAGGACTGGCGTCTCGGGTCCAGCCTAGATGGGTTCAACGACATCCTCTACCGGGTAGAGACAGAGATCCGCGACGGTGATCCTGCTACGTTCATTTGGACCGACCATGCACACAGCCGTGACGCGCTCGGATTCGATGAGACCCAGCGGTGGCTGCACAACAAGTTGTCACAATCGAATTCCTTCAACCAGCAACGTATCCAGTCTGATCTTGACTCCTTGTGGAGCGGACTCGGGAAGACGTACTTCGAGCTCATACTTGAGATTTTCGCGGATCACCCGCTCATCGAGCTCCAACTGCGCTGATCCAGCAGCTTGCGCAGACGACGTGAGCCGAGAGCAGCCTGCCCATTTATGGCCTTCTCCAGTTCAGTGAGATTTCCCGACCCTGTTCCCCACATCTTCTCCTTGAGCATGATTTGAAGGACAACGTAACTCATACCCTCAGGAGCGGGAGAGGAGCCGATCTGTCTTGAAACTAAATTTGTTCGCTTGTTAGCCTAACGAGGAAGGAGCGTTTCACTGGAGGGAATCTTGCCATGACTGAATCACCACGCACTTCTCGAACCTGGTTCATCACCGGTGCTGGACGCGGTCTCGGCCGGGAATTTGCGCTGGCCGCCCTGGAACTAGGAGATCGCGTCGTCGGAACTGTCCGCCGCCCCGGAGCCATGTCGGATCTCCTGGCCAACCACCCGAACTCGGCACGGGAAATCCTCCTCGATGTCCGCGATGCAACCGCAGTCACCGTCGCCGTGGATCACGCAGAGAGCATCTTCGGCGGCCTCGACGTGGTCATCAACAACGCCGGCGCCGGTTTTGTCGGAGCCATCGAAGAGGTTGCCGAGCGGGCGGCCCGCGAACATCTCGACCTTAATCTGTTCGGCGCAATGTGGGTCTCCCAGGCGGCGATCCCGCACCTGCGGGCACGCGGTGGTGGCGACATCGTTCAGATATCGACGGTCGGCGCCATCGGCTCGATGCCGACGTTTGGACTGTACAACGCCGGTAAGTGGGCCCTCGAAGGTTTCAGCGAGGCACTGTCAACCGAGGTCGCCCAGTTTGGGATCCATGTGACTATCGCCCAGCTTGGCGGTTTCGCGACAGACTGGGCCGGTCCGAGCATGAGGTTCGCAGCCCCGAAACCGGAGTATGACGATCTCCGCACAGCCGTGTTTGGTACCGCGGAGATCCCCTGGCCCGCCGTCGATCCTGATTCACCGGTGACGGACGCCGACCCGGCCTTGGCGGCTGAGCTGCTTGTCGCGCACCTCTCTGGCGCTGATCGCCCGCTGCGGGTGCTGATCGGTGACGACGCACGGGAGCATGCTGCCCTGGCGTACGCGGCGCGCCGGGATTCCTACGGCAAGGACGGCAATTTCAGTTGGCCATCCTGAACGGGGCCCTCTTAGCGACGGCGTGAAGCTTTCACACGCGGCCGGTCCTGTTCCACAGCTGATGCGTGAGACCACTTGACGTGCTGATGGATTCAACACTGAATCGGTCTTCCAAGCCAGCCAACTGATCCCAGATCCGGACACCGGAGCCGAGCACGATCGGAACGATCACCACATGCAGGAAGTCGACGAGATCAGCCTGCAGGAATTCGCTCACTGTCGATGGCCCGCCGCCAATCCGAACGTCCAGCCCGCCAGCCGCTTCCTGCGCCAGCCGAAGTGCTTTCTCCGGCGACGCATCTATGAAGTGGAAGCTGGTGCCGTTGGTGAACTCGAGCGCCTTACGAGGATAGTGAGTCAGGATGAACACCGGGGTAAGGAAGGGCGGTGCGTCTCCCCACCATCCTTCCCAGCCGTCGTCGGGCCATTCGCCCGACTGCGGACCAAACTTACGCCGGCCCATAATCTCCGCCCCGATGCCCTGGCCCCACATGCTGAACATGGCCCGATCCACGGTCACAGGGTCGTCCACTCCATGGATGCCGTGGATGACGCGTCCGTCGAACTTGCCGAAGAGCGCCCCGGCTTCACCGATCGGCTTTTCGAGCGTCACATAGTCACCTGCAGCATATCCATCTGAGGAAACGAACAGGCTGTGTACCCGCGTCCGAGCCATAAGATCTCCCTGTTTGACTGCCATCTGGAATCACTTGAACCCTAGCCCAGAGTGATTTCCAACTGCAATGGTTTTGGACGACAGCCGGCTGGCATTAGACTCCGCCCTCATTGCCGGGATACAAGAAAACGCTCCTCAGGTGGGAATCTCAAGAGCGTTTTCTAGGAGTCTTAGACGTTAACCCGGAACTCCACCGCGTTTCTTAGCCAACTAACGCCTTACCGTCTAGCCAGCAGGATCAAGCAGGCCAGGCGCAGAAAGTATTCGAGCAGGATTCAAGAAGCGGGCCGCGATGGGTGGCCGTAGTGTGATTCCCAAGCGGCAATGGTTGCCGCACTGGAACTTAGGAGAATCACATGGCTGAGAAGAACGCCGGGCTGTCCAAGGAAGAACGCGATGCTGTCAAACAGCGCGCTTCGGAGCTGCGTGCACAGGAAAAAGCCGGGAAAAACCGCGCCGCAGGTGAGCAGGCAGTTCGTGAAGCGATCGCCGCGTTACCGGATGAGGACCGGGTTCTCGCCGAAGGTATCGACAGGATCGTTTCCGAAGTCGCTCCGCATCTTGTTCCCAAGACCTGGTACGGGTTCCCTTCGTATGCCGACGAGGACGGGAAAGTGGTCGTGTTCTTCAAGGCCGCCTCGAAGTTCACCTCTCGTTACGCCACCCTGGGATTCGAGGAGTCCGCAAAGCTCGATGACGGCGACCTGTGGGTAACCTCGTTCGCCGTGCTGGCGTTGACGCCCGAGACTGAAAAGAAGATCGCGGAGCACATCCGCAAAGCTGCAAGCTAACTCGTCGGAATCGTGGTCGCTCATCGTGTGTGAGGATGGTGAGCAACCAGGCAAGATGAACGCTCCGAATCCCGCATGCATCATGCCGAGATTCAGTGAGTTCAGACTCCGTGCCGGCATCAACCGACTGGACGAAGGCGGGACGTTCTGGGCACTGCAGTTCGGTCACTTTCGCGGTGTATTTGTGGACCGCCCAGGTCCGTCGGTTTCGAATTTGTTCTGTTGCGTCGACACGCTTGCCATCACCCGAGGGATGCACGACGGGTGGGCAGAAAAATGCTCACCTACGTCTCCGGGCGAGAACTATCCCACCCGGAACAATGTCGTCTGGCCGGAAGACGGACTCGGACTCGATCTGGAAGTTGG
Source organism: Arthrobacter alpinus (assembly GCF_900105965.1). Taxonomy (NCBI): domain Bacteria; kingdom Bacillati; phylum Actinomycetota; class Actinomycetes; order Micrococcales; family Micrococcaceae; genus Arthrobacter; species Arthrobacter alpinus. Next base: position 4,171,072 of record NZ_FNTV01000001.1, on the reverse strand, counting down.
CTTCTCGCAACCAGTCAGAGATCTTGCTGGCCTGTCGACGGTGTGTATCGACGCTGATCGGTTGGCCCGTGTATCCACTGGAGGCGTGCTCAGTACTGTCCCCGACGTGGAAACCGACGAGGACGTGACCGCCGGGCCGCAGGACACGATGAACCTCTTCGATCACACCGGCCATGGCGTGGTCAGGAATGTGGATCGTGGACCAGAAGGCGACGATGCCGGCGACGGAGTGAGCGGCCAGATCGAGGTTCGTCATCGTCCCCACCTCAAAGTGCAGATCTGGGTAGGTACGCTGGGCGATAGCGACCATCGCGGGTGAGAGGTCGATCCCGAACGCTTCGGTACCTGAATCCTGAAGGTATCGCGTGACATATCCGGGGCCGCAACCTACGTCGGCCACCCGCCCGCCTCCGTCGCGCTGGACGAGTTCCACGAACACGTCCAAGTGTGCCCGCAGGTGCGGATGAGCTTCGAGCAGCCCTTGGACCTTTTCTGCGTAACCGGAGGCATCGACGTCGTACGAAGTCCGGGTATCCGTCAGCCAGGCGGGCACGTCAGGTGCCGCGTTATTCTCACTCATCGGAGCCTGCGGCTCCGGATGTGGCCGTCTCGCGATATCCCCGCATGTGGTCGACAAGCGCAGGTACGACGACATCCCACACCTTCGGCGGCGGTGCCTCGTGCCCCATGCCATGAATACGCAGCAAAGCGGCGTGGGGAATCATGTGGGCGAGTGCCTCGCCGTGGGGCAGCGCAAATAACGGGTCCGAGTCACTGTGGATGACAAGAGTCGGCATCGTGATCGTCGACGGGTCCACCTCGGTGTCGCCTGCAACGAGGAAGTGATTGATCATCGAGGATTCAATGTTCTTCGTGCGGCCAAACTCAATAGTGGCGATTGCACGGATACGGTCTTCATCAAAGCCGAACGACCCCCTATATGGGCGCTCGGCTTCGACCCGGTAATCAATGACAGTCGAGGCGTCGTTCCAGTTGCTCACCACAGGGAGCTCGCTCTCCGCCGCTCCCAGGCTCAAGTCTGGGAGCGGCAGCTCGCCCGAGTCACCTCCGATCGGTGACGACTCGATGAGCGTGAGCGTTCGAACACGTAGCGGCTCGGTGGCACCGAGGTACTGCGCTATACCGCCACCCATCGACAGACCAACGAGATGTGCCGCGTCGATGCCGAGCGCATCAAGGATCCGTAGAGGATCGTTTGCCAGGTCACTGCCCACGTAGTCCGGTCTGCCCGGCGGGCTTATTGTCGACGCCCCGGTATCCCGCTGGTCGTACCGAATAACGTACAGTCCTTCCGCAGCGAGGAGCTGACAGAAGTCCGGGGTCCACCAGTCCATGGATTGGGTGGCTCCGGCGATGAGCAAGACCGGCGGGGAACCCTTGTCGCCGAACTCGTCGACCGCCAAGGAGACGCTATCGAACTCGAGGAGTTTCATGTCTAAAGCATCCGTCCCACGACCCTGCCCGGTCAATGTGCCCATGATCTGATGGATGGCAGATCAAGGGGGTCCATCTGAACTGGTTAGCTCTAATTCGCCATAAGGTTGGTGACACTCGGCTTCTGGGCTGGGTTCGTCGACGGCGGGTGGTTAGGCTGGGTGCATGGCGACAGTTATTCTCGTGCGGCACGGCCGCTCCACAGCCAATGCCACTGGACTGCTGGCGGGTCGGGCTGTCGGAGTCAGCTTGGACCAGATTGGGCGGGACCAGGCAGCCCTTGCCGGAGAACGGCTCGCGCCCGTGCCCTTAGTCGGGGTTGTCTCGAGCCCCCTTGAGCGTTGTCTGCAGACCGCCCAGCTCATCCTCGATCGCCAGACTGGCGCGCCGTACGCGCCCATTGATCCCGACCTCACCGAGTGCGATTACGGCCAGTGGCAGGGCCGCATGCTCAGTGACCTCACGACCGAGGATTTGTGGCCCGTTGTCCAGTCGCAACCGTCCTCCGTCGTCTTTCCGGGCGGCGAATCCATGGCCGCGATGCAGGCCCGGTCAGTGGCAGCGATTCGACGCCACGATGCAGCATTCGAATCCGAGCACGGGCCAGGGGCCGTGTGGGCGGCAGTGAGTCACGGTGACATCATCAAGTCAATCCTCGCTGACGCCCTCGGCATGCACCTTGACCTGTTCCAGCGGATCAACGTGGGCCCCGCCTCCATATCGATCGTGCGCTACGGCCCCAGTCGGCCGAGCGTCTACGCGAGCAACACGGACGGGGGTGATCTGTCGTGGCTGTCTAACGGCATCCACTCCGACGATGCGCCGGTGGGTGGCGGCGCAGGTCAAAAGGCGCCATGAACCTCCTGGGCCTAGAATATTGACATGCCTACACGTGTTCACGAGTTTTCCTGGCCTGATCGGGTCGTCATTGGCACCCTTGGTCTTCCGGGGGCGCGCACGTTCTACCTGCAGGTGCGCGCAGGGAAGCAAGTTGTGAGTATTGCCCTGGAGAAGCAGCAGTCGGCTCTACTCGCGGAGAAGATCGACGAAATTCTCGACGAGCTCATCACCGTCCAGAGCAATCCCTTCAGCATTCCCACGGGCACTCCCATTGAACTTGTCGACAATGACCCGCTCGAGGCCGTCCAGGAGCAGTTTCGCACTGGGATCATGAGCTTGGGGTGGGACCCAACCACGGCCCAGATCGTCATTGAAGCCCACCCCATCACAGATGATGATGACAACGACGGATCGCTTGATGAGGACGGGGCTAATGAGCCCGAGATGCTGCGCGTGCGAATACCTGTCGGCACCGCCCGCGCATTCGCCAAGCGCACCCGTGAGATCGTGGGTGCCGGGCGTCCGATGTGCCCGCTCTGCGGTTATCCCGTGGACGCTGGCGGACACACCTGCACCCTTCCCGAGGTCTGATGCCAACGCCGGACCTAGTGGCCGCTGCGCTGACTCTCACCGGCCGTATCACGACGGCTTCAAATGCTACATTTCTTGGCAACATCGGCGACGTGGTGGTCGTCTATAAGCCGATAGCCGGCGAAAGTCCGCTGTGGGATTTTCCCCAGGGAACGCTGGCCCACCGGGAGGTGGCCGCCTATCTGGTCTCGCAGGCCCTCGGCTGGGGCGTGGTGCCCCACACCTGGCTGCGCGATGGTCCGCTGGGCGAAGGAATGGTGCAGCTCTGGCAAGAGCAGGATCCCGTCCAAAACGCCGTGGACCTGATCGCGGCGGACCAGGTGCCGGAAACTGGCTGGAAACACGTTCTCGAGGGACGGGATGAGAACGGACGGATGGTTGCCCTCGTCCATGAAGACTCGCCGGCACTCAGGCGCATGGCGGTGTTCGACGTCGTCGTCAACAACGCCGACCGCAAGGGCGACCACATCCTGTCCATGGCTGACGGACACCGGCACGGAGTGGACCACGGGCTCACTTTTCACCGTGACCACAAGCTGCGCACGGTGCTGTGGGGGTGGCTAGGGGACGCCTTGACCGCCGAGGAAGAAGACGGCCTGGATCGTGTCAGCGAAGGACTGCATGGTGAACTAGGCCAAAACCTAACGGACTTGCTCAGCACCGAAGAAATCGCATCCCTCGCCGCGCGCTGCGCCCGGTTGCGCTCGGCAGGGCAGTTCCCTGCTCCAAGCGGTGAGATGCCAGCGGTCCCCTGGCCGCTGTTCTAAGGGGATTGCGGCCATTGGCTTTGCAGTCCGTGTCACGTTGAGTCGTCCTCTAGCTACGGCATCGTTTCGACTTGGCAACCACTCGAAAAAAGCGATGGCCGCCAAGAACACGTGTTCTTGGCGGCCATGACAAAAGGTTGCATGAATGTCAGGACCTAGACGTTGAAGCGGAACTCCACCACATTCCGGTGCAAATCAACCTCTGAACTGCGCGGCATCCCGGAGTGGGACTGGAGAAGTACGCTGCAGCGGGATCGGTTCAGAGCGCGCGCAGGCGTGAGTGACCGCACGATCAAGTTCGTGGGGTGTCTGACGACCTCGTGACCGGCACCTATCAGGCCAGCTGTGACGGATCCTGCAACAATAGGCAGGAGGGGTGTCGCCGCCGACGATACGGGTGCGCCAGCCCGCCGCTAAATATGCAGCCGCGGAGCTGGGTAGCGCGGCACTAAAGGAAGCGAGAACCTTACTCCTTGAAGAACGTAAGATCTGGAAAATACGCCATCAGAGACTTCATCAGTTCTAGTCCGCACTACTGGCCCGTGCTAGATAGAAGCTTCAAAAACCTCCTTTTCGGCCTTCTCATGTTCTTGCCCGGCCTGTACCTGGCCACCATTGACCTTCCCGGCACGCCGAGTTACCTTTCACAGATCAGGGTCAGCGGTTTGCCGATGGTGACTGGCGGAATCTGCATCATCTTCGGCTGCATCGGGTTTGTAATTGGATTGAAGGGCACAGTACGCAAGCGAGAGAACGCGATTGACCTGAAGATTTCTGCAAAAGGGCTCACTGTGCGGGGAGGTTACGAGATCCCCTGGGATTCCATTTCCCATGTCACCAGCATGCAGTATTACAACCGTGCCTCAATCCAGGCCATGTGGGATCGGGCTGATCTGAATTGCGCTTTCGTGGTCCATCTCAACGAGCCCTTGGACATTCCGAGACTCAAAACAAAGGACGGCGTACCGCAGCTGAAGATCAACGTTTTTCGTTATCCCGCCGTCGACTACAAGCCCCTCTATGAGTGGGTCATCGACGAGTTCGAACGCAGGCGCATTCCGGTCGACAAGAAAATGAAAACGAAAGAGACGTAGCCTACGTCTTCGATCAAGCCGAATTCGAGGTGACCGCGCGTGAGTGCCAACAGGCCCATCGAAGGAGCCGAATCAAGCGGGAGCGTTCGTGTAGAAACGCCAGACCACATGGACGGCTCCCACCAGTTCGCGTGGCCAGAGGTTGGTGCGAAATCCAAAGTCGACGGTCTTCCGATTCAGGGCAACCTCACTCACAGCGTTGGTCCTCGACCCTTAGCCATTCCGTTGCCCCGAGTGCGACTCCCTGAGAACCCGCGGCGAGGGGTTAGTGCGCAGACGGGTATATCCGTGCCCCTGCGTTGAAGACCAGATTGATCCGAGCTGTCACCGGCTGCTGCGGCTCATCGATGCCGACCGGCTCTCGTGCGAATCCAACTCAGGTTCCTCACCTGCCGCCAACCCGGACGACGCTGCACTGACTAATTCCTGTTTGGCTAACAATTGCCTACCCAAGTCAAATATCGGTGGGCCATTCCGACCAGGGCTAGGGTCGCCACAAATCCATGCCTCTCTTGGCCATTGGTTGTACACACCGCACCTTTGAGCGCAGAAATGCCCGGGATGCAAAAGCATTCCGGGCATTTCTTACAGTCTAAACCGGCACGGAACTACACGTTGAACCTAAATTCAACCGCGTCGCCACACAAACCAACGTCTGGCTGCGCGACGAATCGACACCTCACCTCACGTCCGAACACCAGTCGTGCACAACCAATCCCTCCCCGAGCAACGCCCCGATGAGCTCCTGCGCCACCTACCTGCGCATCACCGTGACGAATGGTTTTGCGTAGTCGCTCCCCTGACTCTGTCACGCCCTTGACGATCGACCACCCAGGGCTGCTGTGTATGCCTCGCACAAGAGTCGGACCACGTCACCTCTGCCTCTGCTCATTGCTTACCGGGATCCCCCGGCGATTGAACTGGTAGACGAACCGCTCGAAGAGGAGCTCGTAGTCGGCGGCCGGATACCTCAGAAGCGTGACATTCACGTACGGCCTCCCTTTTTTCGTCCTGAGCTGCGGGATGTCCAGGGGCTCGTTGAGGTAGACATCAAACGCGCGGTTCAGGCCGACAATCTTCCACACGGGCAGGAATTTGGCCGAGTAGCGGTACTTGACGTTTGTGACGCTCGCGATGGACGTCCAGGCGATCTCGTGGCCACTGCGCACGATGATCCCGTCCGGGGCGAACGCGAGGTCGAGGGCATCGCTGCCCTCGCGCCTCGCGCCCATCCACGCAGCGAGCACACCGAAGCCGCCGAACCACAGAGTGACTGCGCCACAGATGGCGGGCATCCACTGAAAGCCGATCCTCTTCGTCTCATTGTTGAAGCTGCCAGGCGCGGGGATGTCGTTGAGGATCATCAGCGCGCCCAATGCCAGCACGATCAGGCCGGCGAGCAGGTACGGGATGCTCATTTTCATCCTGGGCCAGTGGTGCTCCGGCGAAGAAGTGAAGTCGTTGGCCTGCTTGGCCCGCGGTGAGGTCTTCATTGGACTGCTGCTTTCACGCTCGTGGCGAGAGACGGCTGCGCCGCGGGTAAGCCACGGCCCGGCGAATACATGAGGCCGTCCGCTGAGCTTCTTCACCACGCTGGACTTCAGCTGCAATCGCCCGAAACCGGGCACGGCAGCAGCGGACCTAAACGTTAAATCGGAACTCCACCACGTCGCCGTCGTGCATGACGTATTCCTTGCCTTCAATGCGAACCTTGCCCTTGGCCTTCGCCTCATGCATGGATCCGGCCTCGATGAGGTCATCGAAGTGCACAACTTCAGCCTTGATGAAGCCACGCTGGAAGTCGGTGTGGATGACGCCGGCAGCCTGGGGTGCGGTGTCGCCCTGGTGGATGGTCCAGGCACGGGTTTCCTTGGGACCTGCCGTGAGGTAGGTCTGCAGGCCCAGTGTGTGGAAGCCGACGCGTGCCAGCTGGTCCATGCCGGACTCTGACTGTCCGCTCATCTCCAGCATTTCGCGGGCCTCTTCCTCGTCGAGTTCAACGAGGTCTGATTCAAGCTTGGCGTCCAGGAAGATCGCGTCGGCCGGAGCCACGAGTGCGCGCAGTTCTTCCTGACGTTCCGGGTTGCCCAGCACGGCATCATCAACGTTGAACACGTAAATGAACGGCTTGGCGGTGAGCAGTGCCAATTCCTTCAGGTGTTCCATCTCCAGCTTGTCGCTCTTGACGGAGGAGAAAATGGTGTCGCCGCGTTCCAGGACTTTCTGCGCTGCGAGGATGGCGTTGAGCTCGGCCGCGGACCTCTGCTTGAGCTTGACTGCCTTTTCAATGCGCGGGATGGCCTTTTCAACCGTCTGCATATCCGCCAGGATCAGCTCAGTGTTGATGGTCTCCATGTCGGAGCGGGGATCAACCTTGCCGTCAACGTGGATAACGTCCGGGTCGTCAAAGACGCGGATGACCTGGGCAATGGCCTCAGCCTCGCGGATGTTGGCGAGGAATTTGTTGCCCAGGCCTTCACCTTCCGAAGCACCCTTGACGATGCCGGCAATGTCCACGAAGGACACCACAGCAGGCAGCAGGCGTGCGGACCCGAAGATCTCAGCCAGCTTTGCCAAACGGGGATCGGGCAGGCTGACGATGCCAACGTTGGGCTCGATCGTGGCGAACGGGTAGTTCGCTGCGAGCACGTTGTTACGCGTCAGTGCGTTGAAAAGAGTTGATTTGCCGACGTTGGGCAGTCCGACGATGCCAATAGTAAGAGCCACGGGACAAGCTTACCGGCAGGGCCCCGATTATGCTTATTCGCCCCATGTCACTGCCCGCAATGCACAATGTCAGAGCCTCATGCGAAGGTGGATCCATGAATGGAATCGCGTGGCTTGTAGCTATCTTAATGTTGTTGGTTGGTGCTGTCCTGGGTGCAGCGGCGGTGGCGTGGGTGCTGCTGGGCAGGTTGCGCGGTGCCACGGAGGAAGCTGACGCTGCCCATGAACGGGCGGCGGCACTCAACGCTAATTTCGCGGCGGCGGATGCCGAACGCAGGCTGTTGGCCTCGCAGAACCACGCGCTCTCCGCCCAGCAGGGATCCAATTCCAACGTGCTTCAAGCTCTCGGTCCGGTGTCCGAGAAGCTCAACGCCGTGCAGCGCCAGGTGGCCTTGTTGGAGCGCGACCGCGTGGAACAGTACGGCCAGCTTGCCGAACAGCTTCGTGAAGCCAAGGATGCCGATGCCAAGCTGTTGGCCACCACGTCCTCGCTTGCCTCGGCGCTGCGTTCCAACAGCGCCCGCGGCAAGTGGGGCGAGGTCCAGCTGCGTCGCGTGGTGGAGGCTGCCGGGATGCTGGCGCACGTGGACTTCTCTGAACAGGTCCACACCGCAACGGACGACGGCGTCCACCGCCCCGACATGGTGGTCCGCCTGCCCGGGGGCAAGGAGCTGGTGCTCGATGCCAAGGTCCCGCTGACCTCATTCCTGAACGCGCACGAGTCCGCCGGATCCGAAGCCGGCGGAGTCGAGGCCCAGCAGCACATGCTCCGCCATGCCAAGGCCGTCCGGGCCCACATTGATGCCCTCGGCAGCAAGAAATACTGGACCTCGGCGAAGAACTCCCCCGAACTTGTCATTTGCTTTGTCCCCGTGGAATCCATCCTGTCCTCGGCCCTGACGGCCGATCCGGAGCTGCTGGACTACGCCATGGCCCGGAACGTGGTGCTGGCCTCCCCCATTTCACTGCTTGCGATCCTGAAGTCCGTGGCCTTCAGCTGGCGCCAGGATGTGCTGACGGAAAGCGCCAAGGAGCTCTTTGAGCTGTCCGCCCAGCTCTACACACGCCTAGGCACCATGGGTGAGGCGGTTTCGGCCGTCGGCGTGTCACTCAAGTCCAGCGTGGACCGCTACAACAAGCTGGTCGGCACGCTGGAGTCGCGGGTTCTGCCCACGGCCCGCAAGCTCAATGCGCTGGATCCGAAGACGCTCGAGTCCCCCGCCCAGGTCGAGGTCACGCCGCGCATGCTCACGGCCCCGGAGTTTGAGGAACGCGCCAGCTGACTGTCACGGCTGCCCACAAACGAGAAGAGCCTGCCCCGCCATGGTGGCGGGGCAGGCTCTTCTTAGCTAAGTGCAGGGCCCTAGTTGACCGGGCGTTTCCCGTGTCCGCCAATCCCGTTGGTGGTATCCCCTGCGGCCTTCATGGTGGCGCGGAGTTCCTTGGGCAGGGAGAACAAGATGTCCTCTTCCGCGGTGACGACCTCCTCGAGACTTCCATAGCCGTACTCGGCCAGCAGCCGCAGAACATCCTGGACCAGGATCTCGGGAACGGAGGCACCACTGGTTACACCAACCGTGGCCACGCCCTCAAACCAGGATTCGTCAATCTCGTTGGCGAAGTCCACCCGGTACGAAGCTTTTGCACCGTACTCGAGCGCCACCTCGACCAGGCGGACGGAGTTCGAGGAGTTGGCAGAACCCACAACGATGACCAGCTCTGCCTGCGGCGCGATCTTCTTGATGGCCACCTGGCGATTGGTGGTTGCGTAGCAAATGTCGTCGCTGGGCGGATCCTGGAGCTTGGGGAAGCGCTCCTTCAAAATGTTAACAATCTCCATGGCCTCGTCCACCGACAGCGTGGTCTGGGACAGCCAGATCAGGTTGTCGGGATCCTCAACCTGGACGGTGCGTGCCTCGGCCGGGTTGTTCACGATCGTGGTGCTTTCCGGGGCTTCCCCGTACGTCCCTTCAACCTCCTCGTGACCCTCGTGGCCAATCAACAGGATGTGATTCTTCGCCTTGGCGAAGCGGACGGCTTCCTTGTGGACCTTGGTCACGAGCGGGCACGTGGCGTCAATGGTGCGCAGCCCACGGTCCTCGGCGGACTGGACTACCGCGGGAGAAACACCGTGGGCCGAAAAGACCACCAGTTCTCCCTCGGGGACCTCCTCGTTTTCCTCCACGAAGATGGCGCCCTTTTCCTCCAGCGAGGAGACCACGTGCACGTTGTGAACAATCTGCTTGCGCACGTAAACAGGTGCGCCGTAGTGCTCCAGGGCCTTCTCCACGGCAATGACGGCGCGGTCCACGCCGGCGCAGTAGCCGCGCGGGGCAGCGAGCAAGACGCGCTTTTCTCCGGTCACCGGGGCCGCGTTGGCGACTTCTTCAGGTGACCTGCGACGACGCGGAACGGCGGGCATTGACAAGGAAACGGCAGTGGAGCTCATACCCACCATCCTACGTGGTGCGTCTACGCTTGATGATGAGAGTTGCGACACCGGCCAACGCCAGCACCCCGGCAATCACGAACGTGGCATTGATTCCGCCCTGCCAGCTCTCCCGCGCCAAGGCTCCCAGTTCCACCCCAAACTGTTGGGCTGCCGCGGGGCCCGTCGCCATGCCGGTCAAAACGCTTTGAACAACCCCCGAGGCGAACAACCACACGAGGGCCACGGTGGCCAGCCCGGCGGCTGCGAGTATGAGGGTCAGCGACCGGCGTCGCGCGGCAACGAGGGCCAGCACCAAAAGGTCGACGGCGATGAACGCCATCCAGCCGGCCCAACCGCCCAGCGTGGTTGCCGCGGGCAGCAGCCGGGCAAGTTCAGGCTGTTCCAAGGCAACGACTACGTCCTTGGGCGTAGCCAACGGCACGCTGGTGGAGTCGCTCACCTTGGCGGCAACCAGAGCCACGAGCGGGGCTATGTCCAGCTGCAAGTCCCCTTGGATGTCCTTGTTGCCGGCCGCGGCAAATGTCAGGGCGTGACTGCGCTTGAGAGTTTCGGTCCAGGCGGCGTCATAGCCGGGCTCGGTGTAGATGCTCTGGGCAGCACTTTGGATGAGTGCTGCGGCTAGATCAGTCAACTGCGGAGGTAGGTCGACGGACGCGGTGGCCTGTGAGGCAGCCAGGGCTGAGAGCCCCTCCTGGAACGACTTGTTGGAACCCAACGGCCCCGCCAATTGAACGAAACCGGCCTGATCGATGACGTTCTTCTGTAGCCACAGGGCAGGTCCAGCCACGGCTGCAACCACGAGGGCCAGAATGACAAGTAGAGCGGAGACGGCAGTGCGCATGAATCATCCCAAACCACGAAGAAGGCATCGACTAAGGATTTCCAGACTAGCCGATGCCTGTGGATGACGGTGCGCCGGTGTCAGTGCTTGAAGATATGGTTATTTCAAGGCGAAGGACAAGCAACAACGCACAAAGGACGGCGACACGGTTATGGCGGACACACCGGAGCGGAAGGTCATTGCACCAACGGCGGCCGAAACCACACCCGACAACCCGTGGCCGCTGCAACTGTTGAGCCAAAAGCTCAAGGCGCACATTGAAAAAGCACCGCCGGCTTGGGTTGAGGCTCAGGTCATCGAGTTGAACAAGCGGGCCAACGTCAGCTACCTGACGCTGCGCGATATTGACGCCGAGGTCTCCCTAAGCGTGACGGTATGGGGTTCGGTCCTGAGCCGTTTAGAGGCACCGATCGAGCGCGGCTCACGCGTGGTGGCCCAACTCAAACCAGATTTCTGGCTCAAGACGGGCCGTCTATCCATGCAGGGCCAGGACATCCGACCCGTTGGGTTGGGCGATTTGTTGGCCCGCATTGAACAATTGCGCCAAGCCTTGGCCGCCGAGGGCCTATTTGACCCTCGCCGCAAGAAGCCGTTGCCCTTGCTGCCACACCGTATCGGCCTGATTACCGGCCGCAATTCCGATGCCATGAAGGATGTTTTGCGCAACGCGTCATTGCGCTGGCCAGCCGTGGAGTTTGAGGTTCGCGAGGTTGCCGTCCAGGGCGTCAACGCAGTCACGGGCGTCATCGGCGCCCTGACCGAGCTCGATGCCGATCCGCGGATTGATGTCATTGTCATTGCCCGCGGTGGTGGTTCCCTCGAGGATCTGCTGCCGTTCAGCCACGAATCCCTGGTGCGAGCCGTGGCTGCCGCCCAAACCCCCGTGGTGAGCGCCATTGGTCACGAAGCGGACAGGCCGTTGCTCGATGAGGTGGCCGATCTTCGAGCCTCCACCCCCACAGACGCCGCTAAACGGATCGTGCCGGATGTTGGCGATGAACTGCGCCGCATCAATCAGGCTCGGGCGCAGCTCAACCGGCGCATTGAGGACCTTTTGGACCGGGAGATCGAACGGCTCGCCTACCTGCGAACCCGCCCGGTGCTTGCCAATCCGCAGGTCATGATCACCACCAGGTACGACGACGTTGCCGCCTTCCGCGGCCGGGCCCTGAATGCGGTGCGCACCCAGGTCAGCCGCCATCATGACCAATTGGCGCACCTGCGGGCCCAGGTCCGTGCGTTGTCGCCTCAAAAAACCCTTGACCGTGGCTACGCCGTGGTCCAGTTGGAAGATCGAAGCATTGTCCGGGCACCCGATCAGGTGCCACCGGGCACAAGTCTGAAGATTCGTGTGGCCGGTGGAGATTTCACCGCCGCAAGCAATTAATCACAAGCAATTACCAGCCCACCAAAGATTCATGCAATGACAGAAGGAAATCCATGAGCACCCCCAAACCCAACCCGGCCACAGCAGACATTGCGGCGCTCAGCTATGAGCAAGCCCGTGAGCAGCTCATGAGCGTTGTCAATCAGCTCGAAGCCGGCAGTTCCAGTCTGGAAGATTCGCTTGCGCTGTGGGAACGCGGCGAAGCCTTGGCCAAGCGCTGCGACGAGTGGCTCGAGGGCGCCAAGGCACGCCTCGACGCGGCCCGCGCCTCCGAGGATCCGGACCAGCCGAAGCAGTAGCCCGCGCCATGCGACAGGAAATCTTGGTTGGAGGACAGACTCGATCTTTCATAGTCCTCACGGCAGGCTCGGGAACTGAGCCAACGGCTCCCCACAGCTTGGAAGCAGTTGTCATTGTGCTGCACGGTTCGAGCCAAACCGGTCTGTCCATGCGGGCTTTCAGTGGAAACAGTTTCGACAAGCTCGCTGAGACCGGCAGGGTGGCTGTTGTATATCCTGACGGGCTGAAGAAACTGTGGAACCACAAGAAGTCAGCCCACATGGCCACAGACGATGTCGCCTTTCTGGCAGCGCTTGCTGATCATTTTCACCGGCTCCATGGCCCAATTCCGGTAATCGTCGTCGGGTTCTCCAACGGCGGGCAATTGGTCATCAGGCTGATCCACGAGATCCCTGGCAAGCTCCACGGAGCCGCGATTATTGGCGCAACACTGCCCCGTCCAGGCGGACTCGTTTTCAGCGATAAGCACCAACCATTGCCGGTCATGCTGGTCCATGGAACCCACGACGTCGTCGTACCCTACGGAGGTGAGGGCTGGTTCGCCAACCTCTTCGGCAAAGTACGTGGGCCATCCGCTTTGCAAACCGCGCAGTATTTTGCCCGGCGCAACCTCATCTCAGCGCCGCCGGTCACCGTTGCCCTGCCTCACCGCAGGGAAAGCGGCCGAACCTCGGTTACCCTGTCCCGCTTTGAGCAAGACGGACACCCGCCCGTGGCACTCTACACAGTGGCCGGCGGCGGGCATGTAGTGCCCCACCGCCGGCGAAAGACCATTTCCATTGCGGGCAGAACCACCCAAGACATCAGTGCCGTAGAGGCGCTGACCGAGTTTTTCCCGGTGCTGCAGCCCTGGCCCCCTGCTAGATAACGGCGTCCTTCAGACGTGCCCGTTCCTTCTCCAGGTCGTAGTCGCCCGTGGGCCACGCCAATTTAAGCCCCTCAAGGGCCTGGATCAGAATTTCCTGCACGGCCAGTCGCGCGTACCATTTCTTGTCCGCGGGAACCACATACCAGGGCGCACTCTCCGTACTCGTCTTGTCAAAGACTCGTTGGTAGGCGTCCATGTATTGGGGCCAGAACCTACGCTCATCCAGGTCTGTGGGGCTGTATTTCCAGTACTTTGTGGGATCGTCAAGGCGCGCCGTGAGCCGTTCCAGCTGCTCGGCCGGACTGATGTTGAGCATGACCTTGATAACTGTGGTGCCAGCCGCTGCCAGCTCGGCCTCGAATTCGTTGATGGCCGCATAGCGTCGTTCGAGTTCATCGGCGTCTGCCCAGCCATGCACACGGTGAATCAGCACGTCCTCATAGTGGGACCGGTCAAACACGCCAAAAATGCCCGGACCGGGCGCACCGGGGCGCACCCGCCACAAGAAGTCGTGCGCTTTTTCCTCATCCGTGGGCGCTTTGAAAGTTGTCAGTTTGATGCCCTGCGGGTCCACCGAACCCACCACGTGTCCCACAATGCCGCCCTTGCCCGCCGTGTCCATGGCCTGCAAAATCAGGAGCACCGACTTCTTTCCGCCAAAACGGCTCTCGGCAAAGAGTTGCTCCTGGAGCTGGGCCAGTGCCGGTGCCCGAGCTACCAAGGCGGCAGCGCCGTCGACCTTCTTGCCGGAAAACCCCGGGCGCGCATCAGTGGGCTGTTGGGCCAGGGAAAATCCTGGCCCAACACGCAACAAGTCGGCGGGGTGGTCGGTAAAACCAACGGGCAACGGCATGGGTGGAACCTTTCCTTAGGGTTTGTACGTGCTCAGGAACTCCGCAATCCTGCCAATGGCCTCTTCAAGATCCTTGACGTTGGGCAAGGTGACAAGGCGGAAGTGATCGGGGCGGATCCAGTTGAACGCGGTGCCATGGGAAACGAGAATCTTTTGTGATTCCAGCAGGTCCAGGGCGAACTTCTCATCGCTCTTGATGGGGTACACCACTGGGTCAAGCTTCGGGAACAGGTACAGCGCGCCCTTGGCCTGATTGACGGAGACACCCGGAATTTCGTTGAGCAAGCGGTACGCAATATCGCGCTGTTCCTTCAACCTGCCGCCGGGCAGAATCAGGTCCTCAATGCTCTGGTGCCCACCCAATGCCGTCTGGATGGCGTGCTGTCCGGGGACATTGGCGCACATGCGCATGTTCGCGAGCAGGTTGATGCCTTCAAGGTAGTCCGCGGCACGGGACTTGGGTCCAGAAATGGCCAGCCAGCCTGAGCGGTAGCCACAGATCCGGTACGCCTTGGACAGGCCGCTGAAGGTCATGCACAGCACGTCGTCACCGGTGATGGTGGCGGTATTAATGTGTTCGGCACCGTCATAGAGGATTTTCTCGTAGATCTCATCCGAGAAGACCACCAGGTTGTGCTTGCGGGCCAGATCCACCATGCCCTGCACAATGTGCCTGGGGTATACGGCGCCCGTGGGATTGTTGGGGTTGATGATGACAATGCCCTTGGTCTTGGGCGTGATTTTGGCTTCCAGATCCTCAAGATCCGGCCACCATTCGTTGTCCTCATCGCAGATGTAGTGCACGGGGCGCCCGCCGGCCAGGCTCACGGAGGCCGTCCACAGCGGGTAGTCGGGCGTGGGGACGAGCACCTCGTCGCCATTGTTCAGCAACGCCATGAGGGACAAGGTGATGAGTTCACTGACCCCGTTGCCGAGGTAAACATCGTCAACATGGATGTTTTGGATGCCACGCGTTTGGTAGTACTGGACAACGGCTGTGCGGGCCGAAAAAATGCCGCGGGAATCGCTGTAACCCTGGGCATGGGGCAGGTGGCGGATCATGTCCACCAGAATCGCATCCGGCGCTTCAAAGCCGAAGGGAGCCGGATTGCCAATGTTCAGCTTCAGGATCCGGTGGCCTTCGGCCTCCAACTCCTGGGCCCGTTCCAAGACGGGTCCGCGGATGTCATAGAGAACGTTGTGGAGCTTGGTGGACTGGGTGAATTCTGCCATTTACCCAATATGGCACACGGCACCGCATATTGGCCTCCACAACGTGCCGATCGGTTGATGCCAATGGCTAAGAACTGGCCTTGACCAGCCCCTGTTGCGTCAGCCAAGCTGTGGCAGCCTCGCTCAAATTGGCGTAGTGGCCATCCTGGGAAAGGCGGTTGAGATTGCTGAGCTCGTCAGTGGTCAAAGCCGCGCTGACCTTGTCGATGACCACTTGAAGGGCATCGGTGACTTTGCTCGTTGCCACCAAGGGAACAATGTTTTGGCTGGGAAACAAACCCTTGGGATCGTTCAAGACCACCAGTGCATTGTCCGCAATGGCCGGCGAGGTGTTGGGCATGCTCGCCAGTTGAACATCATCACGAAGCAACGCCCACAGGGTGCTGTCATCGCCGAAGGTCAGGGTGGGGGCCAAGGATTCATACGACTTCGGTACGCAGTTGTAGTCGCTACCCAACCCGGCCAGTCCCCCTGCCTTGGTCTTAAACATGGCGGAGCCGCCCATGCTGAGCTTCTGGCAAACCTTGCCCACATCGCTTAGGCTCTTGAGCTGGTATTTCTCGGCCGTCACGGCCGTCACCACAATGCTGTCTTGGTCCTCCACCTTTGCGGGGTCCAAAAGTTCCAAGCCGCTGGGCAACTCAGCTTTCAAGGCATCCACCACGGCGCTCGTTGTCTCGGCCGTGGCCTCCGCGGACACCTCGGCCAGGGCCACGCGGGAGTACACCGGAACCACATCGGCGCTGCCCTGCCCCAGGCTTGCCAGCAAGGTCCCCGTGGGGGCAGGAGTTTGGACCACTGAAGCCTGCACGCCTGCCGCATAGAGGGCGGCCGCATAAACGTGGGCAACCAGTGCGCCTTCGGCCGGGTCTACGCCGTCGGGCACGTGCGGCGTCCCGATTTTCAGAACCGTCTCACCCGGCGCCTTCGAGGCGCTGGGAATGCTGACGATCGGCTCGGGAGTGCAGGCCGTGGCCGCGCCCGTAAAGAGCACGGCCACCGTCAATGCAGCGGCGATCTTTCGGTGCATGAATCTCGGCTGCACGAATTTGCGCTGCACTGTGACCTCTCCTGACTATTGCTGATGGGCTTGCCTCACGGGTTACCCCAAATCCTCAACATACGTTACCCCGACGGCGCCCAAGTCAGGTTCAGTGCGAAACTCGGCGTCCGTTCCACTGTGCTCAAGTTCGAGGATGGTGATGGCGTTAATTCCAGCTTTCAATAGCGGCCCGGGAACATAGAGCGTGACCTGCGGTCCCGATTTCCAGAAACGGCCCAAAAGGAACCCGTTGATCCAGACAAAGCCCTTGCCAAAGCCGGGAAGCGCCAGATAAGTATCCGCCGGTTCGTGAACGTCCAGCTCGCCGTGGAAGAATCCTGCCCCCGCCTCGGCGGCGTCGGTGGCCTCAGTTGCTCCCAACGACAGCAGCTCCGCCAGCGGCCTGTCCAGATCGATGGCCCGCTGTTCCCAGTGGAAAACATAGCGCTGGTTGATCAGGACACCGTCAAGAATGCCCTTGCCCTGGCCAAAGAACGGGCCGTAGTTGATGCGGCCCTGGTTCTCGACGAGGATTTCAAGCTGGGCAGCTACACCACGTCCGTGGACCGTCAGACCAGCCTCGCCCGTGGCGTCGCTCAAGACGCCTGCGAACACGTTGTCCACCCATACATAAGCTCGATCGTGGAGACCCCGGATCTTGATGGTGCCATCCCCTGCGGGCAGCACCGCCTTGGCACTGTAGTGGACCAGTCCACGGTCAAGGCCCAACTGTTCAAAGGACATCGGTTTAACGCTGGGCACCGGATGAGCAGCGCGCATGAAGTCCACCAACGCTGTCCCCCGGGTCAAGGGAATGTCGGTAGCGGCCAACACGGGTGCCGGCTGTTCCAGGCGTTGGGGAACGGGCGTCAATTCGCGGCCTGCGGCAGCGAAGAAGGCTTCCCGCATGGCATGGAATTTCGCCGTGAGGCGCCCGTCCTCGGCGATGGGTGCATCGGAGTCGTAGCTGGTCACGGTGGGTTGGATGGCGCCGTCGTGGTTGGAGCCGGAACCCAACCCAAAATTGGTTCCTCCGTGCGCCATGTAGAGGCAGATCGAACCGCCCACGTCGAGAATCTTTTTAGCCTCTGCAGCGGCTTCCGTGCCGCTGCGGGTGTGGTGGTCCTCGCCCCAGTGATCAAACCAGCCGTTCCAGAATTCCACATTGAAGAAGGGTTCGCCAGGTCGCCTGCGCTCCCAAATTTCATCGGCTTCCTGACCGCGGGAACCCAGCGTAGCCGTTGCCCAGGTGTCCGGCAGGGCGCCGCCATCAAGAAAGTAGTCAGTGCCGCCGTCGGCCGTGAAAAGGATTTCCGTGATGCCGCCGTCAATGAGTGCTTGGCGGTTCCAGCGCAGGTACTCTTGGTCGTCACCATAGCTGCCGTATTCATTTTCGATTTGAACCGCGATGACCGGGCCGCCATGGCTCGCCTGAAGCGGCTCGATCACGGGCAAAAGGTGCGCGAACCATTCCTCAACGGCGCCGGTGAACAGCTTGTCGGATGAGCGCAGCACCATCTCAGAATTGGAGATCGCCCAGGACGGAAATCCGCCATTGTCCCATTCGGCGCAGATGTACGGGCCGGGGCGCACAATGACATCCAATCCGGCGTCGCCGGCAATGGTGATGAACCGGGCCAGGTCCTTCCATCCCGTGAAATCCGGGGCGACGTGCCGATATGGCTGGTGAAAGTTCCAGGCAACATAGGTGTCGAGCGTATTGACACCCATCGCCACCAGCCGATCGATCCGGTCCTGCCACTGCTCGGGATGGATCCGGAAATAGTGCACGGCGCCGGCAATGATGCGGTGCGGCTCCCCGTTCTTGAACAACTGGCGGTCGGCATAGCTCAGCGCAGGTGTAGCGGCGCCTTGCTGGATAGCGGTTGTAGACAACTAATCTCCTGGAACTAATTAATCGAATTGAAGGTAAAGCTTCTGTTATCGATAACAACATTACGCGTCATGGAGGCAAAAAGGTCACAAACTCACCATCATCTTCACGAATTCACGGTATGTTACAAGTAAACATTCAGGAATCGCCACGGAACTCCTTCCGCAGCTGGCGAGTCCGACGCAGCAACGCTAGTAACGCCGTAAAGGAAATCGATGAGTGCGCAGCAGTACACCCGTGGCCCGTCCATGCGAGACGTCGCAACAGCCGCGGGAGTCTCCGCGCAGACCATTTCCCGCGTGCTCAATGACCATCCCAACGTTCAGGAAAGCACCCGCCGGCGAGTCTTGGCCGTGGTCGAGGAACTCGGATACCGCAGGAACAACACGGCCAGGGCGCTCGTCACCGGGCGTTCCAAAACCATTGGTGTACTGACTCTCGCTACGAGCAACTACTCGAAGGCCGCCCTGGCCTTGGGTGTTGAGCTGGGTGCGCGCGAGATGGGCTACACCGTCAACGCTGTCACCTCTGACCTGACCGTTCAGGGCCTGACCGACGCCGTCAGCCGGCTGGTTTTGCAGGGCGTGGATGGAATTGTCATCGCCGCCCCCCTCCAGGAAGCCACCGAACAGATCAGCAAGATCACGGCGCGAATTCCCACCATCAACACCGACGGCTCCTCCAGCATGGGCGAGGGCATGGTGGGTGTGGACCAGGACATGGCCGCGGTTCTGGCCACCAAGCACCTTCTGGAACTCGGGCACAAGACCGTCTGGCATGTAGCAGGACCCGCCGAATGGTCTGACGCTGCGAGCCGTTTGAACAGCTGGCGCCGAACCCTGCAGGAAGCAGGTCGCGAGGTGCCGCCCGAGCTCAACGGTGATTGGAGCCCGGAATCGGGATACCACAACGGACTCATCCTGGGCCGCATGCCCGAGGTGACGGCCATCTTGGTTGCCAGTGATGAAATGGCGTTCGGCGTGCTCCGTGCACTGAACGAACTTGGTCGGCGCGTTCCGGAAGATATCTCGGTGGTGGGCATCGATGACATCGACCTCGCCGCGTTCGCCAACCCTCCGCTGACCACCGTGCGTCAGTCCTTTGAGGACACTGGGCGGCGCGCCGTGCTGCGTCTGGTGGCCCAGATTACCGACCCGAGCCTGGGCAGCGCCCCAGATCTCGTGGCGCCCACCTTGGTTGTCCGCGGCAGCACTGCTCCCCCGCCGGCGGCGAGCTAGTCAGCTCAGCTACGCAGCTCGGACGGGGCGGGCCTGCCCGACCAGCAGCGGAATGCCAAAGATCGGGTCCTGCGCCAGAATGTGCACATCCGTGATGCCGCGCTCAGCAAGGTGTGCCTTGAACGCCTCTTGGAGCGCCGGGACGTTGCTCCCCATGCCGCTGCCCAACACTATGGGACCAGAAATGCCCAATTGACCGGCCACTTTAGCCGCCATGCCGGCAAGGTCAGCGCCGGCCTGGTCAACAAGGGCAAGGGCATGTTCATGCCCCCGGGCGGCAGCGGCAAAAATCACCGGCGACGAGGCCGCCCAATAGCGCCGTGTTGTGCCCTGGTGGAAGTGCGCGATCAATTCGCCCGGAGACGAAAGCCCGCAATAATCCAGCAGTGCCACGGTGAGGTCATCCGCAGGCTCCCCCGAATCCATTCGACGCAGGCTGTGCCGGACGGCTTCCCTGCCCAGCCAGTAGCCGCTGCCTTCATCACCGAGCAGATATCCCCAGCCACCTGCACGGGCCTCAACACCAGCCGCATTGACACCCCAAGCCGCCGATCCCGTTCCGGCAATCACGGCCACGCCCTCGGTGGCCCCCGCCGCGGCGAGCAACAATCGGGTGTCATGCACCACCGTCACCTTCGCACTCGGCACAAAGGGAGCGATCAAGGCGCGCAGGGCGGCGGCGTCGTCGTCCGTGTCAACACCGCCGGCGCCGGCAAAGACTTCCGTGGCCCCCGTGGCGTCAAGGAGTGTGAAAAGTTCAGTCATATTGCTTTGGGCTGTCTGGGCACTCACGTTCTGGACATTGGTGCTTCCCACGCTGGAATCGGAGCTGATCACGCCGTCTGTCCACACGATGCCACGGGTTTTGGAGCCGCCAATATCAAGCCCTACGAAGCGCGCGGGGTACTTGGGTGAGTTAAAGGGTTTAGTGTCCACGGAACTAGACTAATGCCATGTTCGTCACACCTTTGATCGCCGCACCCATGGCAGGCGGAACCACCACGCCGGAACTCGCCTTGGCCACGCATGGCGCCGGTGCATTCCCCTTCGCCGCCGGTGGTTACAGGACCGCAGAACAACTTGCCACCCATATTGCCCCGTTGCGCGCGGCTGGCATGGACTTCGGCGTGAACCTCTTTGTGCCAAGGCCTTTCCCTCTTGGTGCCGACGAGTCCGCGGCCCTGGCCACCTACCGGACTCAACTATTGGCCACTGCCCGCCGCTACGGCACCGAAGTGCCCGGCACGGTCCTGGCGGAGGACGATCCGAAGGTGCAGGATTTTTGGGCCGAGAAGGTCGATCTCCTGCTGGCTGATCCGGTCTCCATGGTCAGCTTCACCTTTGGCCTGGCACCAGCCCCGGTGGTGGCCCGACTCCAGAAGGTGGGCACGCGAGTCATGGCGTCGGTGACCAGCGTTGCCGAAGCCCTGGCCGCAGTCGAGACAGGCGTCGACGCTCTCCTGGTGCAGCACGCCAACGCCGGTGGCCATACCGCCGCGTTCCTTTCGGGGCCGACGAACTCCTCAGCTACCTTGCCAGAACTGATTTCTGCCGTTCGAGATGCCGTGAAGCTTCCAATTGTGGGCGCTGGCGGGATTGCCGGAGCCGAGGACGTGAAGGCAGTCCTGGCGGCTGGGGCCGAGGCCGCCGCTCTTGGCACAGCCCTGCTCCGCACTGACGAGAGCGGCGCGCGCACACTCCACAAGGACGCGCTGGCCGATCCCGCCTATACGGCCACAGTCATGACGCGGGCGTTCACGGGGAAGCTGGCCCGGGCACTCGTCAATGATTTTGTCCGGGACCATTCAGGCTCAGCTCCCGAGGCCTACCCGGAGGTACATTTCCTGACGGCTCCGCTCCGGGCCGCGGCTTCTGCTGCAAACGATCCACGGGCCCTGAACCTGTGGGCCGGGACCGGATGGAAGTCCGCCAAGAGCGGCCCTGCCGCAGCTGTGGTTGAGGGATTTCTAAAGGGCCTTTCCTAGGCCCCAGCCTGGCCGCGTCCGCCCCGAGGCACCAAGAAACGGTCCAGACCGCTCAGATATTGATCGGACATTGTTCGGATATTCGGAAATTTGCTAGTATGGCGAACTATCGGCTGCCATTTGGGGCAGGTAGTGACGACGGCATCACGATTCTCGGAGGATCCAATGGCAGCAACGGCGAAGAACGTTCGGCGGGAACAACCTCAGGGGAATCAAGCACCCGAGGCGCTGGATGCCGTGGACCGTCAGATCATTGACACCCTGGTCTCAGATGCCCGGATCACCAACAGGGATCTCGCCGACGCAGTGGGGATTGCCCCGTCCACCGCACTGATGCGCACTCGTGCACTCATGGAACGCGGCGCCATCGAAGGCTTTGAGGCAAAGCTCAACCTGGCCTCGATTGGCCGGGCAGTCCAGGCGCTCATTGCTGTTCGTCTGCGCGCCCACGATCGGGACCAGATCGATACTTTTACCGCGCGCGTCCCCCTGCTGCCCGAGGTACTCTCCACCTTTCACACTTCAGGCTCCGTTGACTACCTGCTGCACATTGCCGTCCGCGACACCGACGCGCTGCGTGATTGGGTTTTGGACAACCTGACCACCGATCCCGTGGTGGGCCACACCGAAACCACCCTGGTGTTTAAGCACATTCCAGGACACACCGGCCCGCTGGACTAAGCGAGTCCACCGACGCAACTCCGTAGCGGCGCGCACGCTTTTGGTCCCGGCACACCCATAATGGGCAGGTGACCATCATTGATAATGCCGTGTACGTGGACGGCTCGCGCTTCGCCAATCCGCACAGCCTGGAGCAGACCTACGAGGTCATGGATTCCTGTGGCGGGATGGCCTGGATTGGCATGTTCCGCCCCGATGCTGCCGAGATGAAGTCACTGGCCGCGGAGTTTTCACTTCACGAACTGGCCGTTGAGGACACCATCATGGCCCACCAACGACCCAAGCTGGAGAGGTATGACGACGTTCTCTTCACAGTGCTTCGGCCCGCCCGATACATCGATGCGGATGAGACGGTGGAGTTCGGCGAACTTCACATCTTTACCGGCAAGGACTTTGTAGTCACCATCCGCCACGCTGAAACGCCGGGCTTGGCTTCCACCCGAACACGGCTCGAGGCGGATCCAACGCTGCTGGCCATGGGGCCTGAAGCGGTGCTCTACGCCATCGTGGACCAGGTGGTCGATGACTACCAGCCCGTGGTGAACGGTCTGGAAAATGACATCGACGAGATCGAGGACCAGCTCTTTGCCGGAGATCCCAACGTCTCCCGCCGCATCTACCAGCTCTCCCGCGAGGTCATTCAGTTCCAGCGGGCCATCCACCCGTTGCGGGACATGCTTGAGCGGCTCAAGGCAGGTTTCGCCAAATACCAGGTCAATGTTGAACTCCAAAGGTACCTGCGCGATGTGGAAGACCACGTGGAATCCGTGACAGCCAGGGCAGACTCCTTCCGCCAGCTGCTACAAAATGCGCTGACGGTTGATGGAACCCTGACAACGAACCGGCAAAACGCTGCCAGCGCAGCGGAGAACCAGCAGATGAAGAAAATCTCCTCCTGGGCGGCGATCTTGTTTGCACCGTCCTTTGTGGGTTCAATCTATGGAATGAATTTTGATCACATGCCCGAGCTTCATTGGGCGTTCGGGTACCCCTTTGCCCTGGCCCTGATGTTCCTGGTTGGTCTTGGCATGTACATCATTTTCAAGAAGAAGACGTGGCTCTAGCTGACCTCAGCGAGGCCGGCTAGGTCCTTGCCAGGGCTGCGATGTCTTCAAGGAAGTCGGCGGCCACGGCATCGCTGACGGTTGCCTTCGTCTCGGCTATCGTCTCCAGGTAATCGGCCGTGACGGGACCACGCTGTGTACCGGGCACACCGGTCTCGGGTGCAACGGCGTCGAACATGGCCTTTTCGAGCGCCCGCTGGGACGCGCTGCGCGCGGCAAACTCAATGTCTGCGGGCGAGAATCCGCTGCTGGCCTCCACTAGTGCGGCGACGTCGATCCGCCCCACAACCTGGGCCGGAATGAATCGGTTCCACATCGCGGTGCGGGCCTCATCGTCCGGCAAGCCGATGGGAATCACGTAGTCGAAGCGACCGTGGCGCAAGAACGCCGAATCCAGTGCCCGGATGAAGTTCGTGGCGCACACCAATAACCTGCCCGGTTGATCGCGGAACGCTGGAATGATCTTCAGCAGCTCATTGGTGACCCCTTGCATGGGCGAGGGCGGCTCCCCCGAACGCTGCGAGGCAATCTCCTCGACCTCGTCGATGAACACCACGGCGTGCTCCAGCTCCGCAATCTCCAGGAAGGTCTGGCGCAGCGCTCCGGCCAATCCGCCGGGCTCCCCCGCCAGGCGAGAAGGGAAAACTTCCACGAACGGCCACTCCAGCCGCGAGGCAATGGCCTTTGCGAAGGTGGTCTTGCCTGTTCCCGGCGGCCCAAAAAGTACCACGGCGCGCGGCGGAACCACGCCGAATTCCTCCGCCAAGGCCGCCTCGGCCAGGGGCAAGACAAGCCGCCGCTCCAGTAGCTCCTTCTCGGCGGCCATGCCCGCCACCCGGTCCCACAGGTCACGCGGCAGGATGCGCCCGCCCAAATCCTCCAAGGCACCGAGTTCGGCACGCTGTACGGGGATGCGCCGCTCAAAATAGCGCAGATTCTTCTTCACCACGAACCCTCGGTTGGTGAAAGCCTCCACACGGGTTTCCGTTTCCGGCATGAGCGCTGAGAGCTTGTTCAAACCGTGAGCGGCCATCCGGTTTTCAACCGCTGCCAGCAGCAAGGTGCCAATGCCATTGCCCCGAAATTCCGGCAGGGTGGCGAGAAAGACGATCCATCCCTGATCATGTGCCGCGCGCCCAACGGCAGCGCCAATGACCCGGTCCCCCTGCACCGCCACCACGGCATGATCCTGTTCGCAGGAGGCAAGTACCTCTGATAAGTCATAGACAGGTTCCACTGCGCTCTCGCGCAGCGACTGCCACAGATGGAGGATTCCCTCCACGTCTTGCGGATGAAAATCACGGATGGTCCAGGCTGTCATGTAGCACCGCTCCTTTGCGTTAACCACTGCCGCCATCTTGGCACTGTGACGCAACTCATGGCAAAACGGGAAACAACCGGGAGCTTTCCAACGCTGAGCATCTATGAGAACACAATCTTTAGCAACAGGAAGCCGGCCCATGAGCATTGACATCGCCAACGAAATCGATTTTGACTCCCAGCTCGCCCTGAACAGTGAGGCCACGGCGGCGCTGTTCCTGGACGCACGCACAGCCAACGCCTGGTCGGATGAGGAAATCACCGACGAGACCCTCCAGGCAATCTACGCCCTGACCAAGATGGGCCCCACCGCCTTCAACGGCCAGCCGCTACGCATCACCTGGATCCGTTCAGCCGAAGCCCGCGAGCGTTTGGTTGAGCACATGATGGACGGCAACAAGGCCAAGACCTTGACCGCTCCCATGGTTGCGGTACTGAGCTTCAGCACCGAATGGCATTCACTCATGCCCACCACGGCACCGCACATGGCGGACATGATGATGCCCATGTTTGAGGCCAACATTGAATCACGCACCACGTCCGGCTCGAACAACGCCCACGTGCAGGCCGGCTACTTCATCCTGGCCGCCCGCGCCGCAGGTTTGGCCGTTGGTCCCATGACGGGCTTCAATCCCGCCGGTGTCGACGCCGAATTCAATGCCGACTCTTCCCACAGCGCATTCATGGTGATCAACCTTGGCAAGCCGGCTGGCCCCAGCACCCACGACCGGCTCCCCCGCCTGGACTTCGATCTGGCCACCGTAACCTTGTAATTTCTCTCCACGGTTTTTCGCTCCACCTAAAATTCCGGTGGATCATTTTCACCCAGGCGCGCTGTCCTCGTTTTTTACGCCGGACAGCGCGCTTTTGTGTGCCCGCACCAAGAACGCCACCGCTGCTTTGGTCCTGAGCTACGGCAAATCCGCGCAGTTCCCCGTGGCTGGCAGGCCCTCGATCCGCTCTTGCGTCCAGCTGAGCAGGTCAGCGATGAGCGGCGAGTCCGGCGCCACAACGCTCATGTGGTCCTTGCCCGCATACTTCTTGTAGAGCAGCTCCTGCCCGGCCCTGCATCGTGCGGCAACGTAGGCATCCTGCACGGACGGGACCACCAAGGTATCGGCCGCGCCCTGGGCTACAAACAACGGGAACCCAATGGGCAACACGGGGGTGTTCTCTCGCAAACGTTCACCCATGGCGCCCGTGGTGGGGTCCTTGCTGAAGATGGTCTTGTCTCTGTCAATCGCGAGGGCATTGATCAGGGACACCAACACCCCGGGTTCGGAAAGGCATCGCGTGGACATCTCGCGAACAAAGGTACGGGCCGCCGGGGCAATGTAATCGTTGAACGAGACATCCGGATACGTGTCGGCGTAGGCCGCGGCAACGTAGGCGGCAAACACACTTCCACCGGCAATGTTGGGCATGTTTTTCACCAGTCCAATCGCGTCGCTGGCGGGGGCCATGGCTGCCACGCCACTAATTTTGACGTCCGGAGCGTAACTGGCGGCCAGCCCGCCAGTCCACAGTGCGGCCTGTCCTCCCTGCGAATGGCCCCACACGACAGTTTCTTCAGCCATGGTCAGCTCATCCTGCTCGGTATCCAGCGCCTTAGCCGCCCGCACGGAATCCAGCACGGATCGTGCCTCACCCTGACCGATCAAGTACGGCTGCGGCCCCTTGGTGCCGAGGCCCGCGTAGTCGGTGGTGACGAGCACCCACCCGTTCTCAACAACGTGATCAAGCGCCGGCAGGGCGCCCGAGTCGAAGGATCCCGACAGGTTGGACGGCGCACACGGCTCGGCATAACCCGTGGTGCCGTGCGCCCACGTGATCACGGGCCGCGGCCCGCTGGCGGGTTTCAGCGAGGTAAGCACGACGGCGCTTGCCACGGCGGGCGTGGAATCGTCACGGGTGGTGGTGTACAGAATCCGCCACGCCCTGGCGTTCTTCGGGACACCTGTGGTGAAGGGCTCGCTCTTGAGCAAGTGGCCGGGCCCATCGGGAACAGCGGCCGGGGCGTCATAAAACGCGTCCACCCGGGGCGCGCCGCTGCGCACCTGCGCTCCCAGTCCGGCGACGGCCACCGCCAATGCCAGCGACAACACGGCACCGATGACCCGCATCCAGCGCCGGAACGGCGCGGGCCTGGTGGTTCCCACAGCGGGGGCGGCGCCCGGGCGCCGTCGTGCATGGAAACCTGCGATGAGCGCTGCCAGGGAATTGAAGATCCGCCCCAGGCCAAAGAGCAGGGTGCGGGCGCCAAAGAGGACGGCCACCACCAGCAGCGTCACATCGGGCCAGGCCAGCGCCACCACCCCGAAGACGAGGTCTGCGAGCGCAAGGATCATGGTGGCAACGCGTTCGTCGGCCAGGCGACCCTTGCCGAAGATGGCCCCGACGCTGCGGATCACGCCGGAGACCAGGAGGGAGATGGCAATGAAAGCCGGCAGCACGGCCATGGTGCCACCAACCCAGGCAAGCACCACCACGCCCGCGGCAATCCAGCCCCAACCCAGCATCATGCGAATGCTCGCGGCGCCGAACTTCTCGCTCTCCACCAGATCCGAGATGCCGGAGATGATGAAGCTGGCACCCATATAAAACGTCAACGCGCCCAAGGAGGAAAGCGGTTTGGTGGCAATGGTGAACCCCAACCAGGTGCAGAGCACTCCAACAGCGAGCGATACCCACCATGGTGCCTTGGCCAAAAGTCCCGGTAAAGCTCGGGCTCTCTCACTCCATGTGCGCTGTGGCAATGCGTTCTCGTGTAGTTGCTCCTGCGACACCCGGTCCCCTTCTGATGGTGGCTGCGCTCCCCCGGCAGCCTTTAGCAACTTTACTTGGGGTCCTCGCGTGACCATGCGCCGGGGCTAGACTGGCTGCATGAACGCACATGCGCCTTCCCCCGTCACCGTCACGGTCACCGGGGCCGCCGGCCAGATCGGCTATGCATTGCTCTTCCGGATTGCCTCCGGCGCCATGTTGGGCCCCGACGTGCCGGTCAAACTGAACCTGTTGGAAATCCCCCAGGCCGCCAAAGCTGCGGAGGGCACCGTCTTGGAATTGATGGATTGCGCCTTTCCCCTTGTGGCCGGGCTGGAGGTCTTTGACGATCCAGTCAAGGCGTTCGACGGCGCCAATGTCGCACTGCTTGTGGGCGCCCGTCCACGGGGCCCTGGCATGGAGCGGGCCGATCTTCTCAGCGCCAATGGTGGCATCTTCTCCGTACAAGGCAGGGCACTTAACGCCGGTGCGGCAGAGGACCTGAAAGTTGTTGTGGTGGGGAACCCGGCCAACACCAACGCCTTGATTGCGGCATCACACGCACCTGACATCCCGGCGTCGCGCTTTACCGCCATGACCCGGCTTGATCATGACCGGGCCGTGGCGCAACTGGCAGCCAAAACCGGCTCACCCGTCAGCAGCATCAGCAAACTGGCCATCTGGGGCAACCACTCGGCCTCCCAGTACCCGGACATCACCCACGCAACGGCTAACGGCATCCCGGCAACAACCCTGGTTGAACAGGGATGGATTGCTGATGAATTCATTCCCCGTGTCGCCAAGCGGGGCGCCGAGATCATTGAGGTGCGCGGCGGTTCCTCCGCCGCGTCGGCCGCCAACGCCGCCATTGAACACATGCGCCTGTGGATCCAGGGCACGCCCGACGGCGAGTGGACCAGCATGGCGGTCCCCTCGGACGGGTCCTATGGAGTACCCGAGGGCTTGGTGAGTTCCTTCCCCGTCACCACCAGGGGCGGCAAGTATGCCATTGTGCCCAATCTTGAGCTCAGCGACTTTTCCCGCGCCCGTATCGATGCCTCGGTCGCGGAATTGGTTTCGGAGCGCGAAGCTGTCACGGAATTGGGTTTGCTCTGAAACGCTCACTCAACGCACTCGCCTGAATCTCAATGCCCACACGGGCGGGCTAGTCCTTTCGCCCGCGCAGGAACCAGGCGATGGGCCCGGCAAAGTTAAGGAACGACGCCGCCACCCACCACCGTTTGCTGCCATTGATGTGTTCGGGGGTTCTGTGGGAGATGTCCCGCAAGGCGGCCACCTGCAGGGCAATCTGTACCGCCCCAAGCGCCATAAGGGCGCCGCGGCGGCCCTTGCTCAGTTCACTCCAACGCTTCTTTGGCGTCATGATGGTTCCTTCCATTCGGTGTCACCCAATTGTGTGTTCGAAGCTCCAGGGCAGGGCCGCGGTGAGCAACCGGTGACGGGCACCGGGCGCAGTGTGCTGAAGTGATGGATACGCGCCGTCACCGGGCCACATGACACCGCGTAAAGGTGATTCAGCTGCAGTTCCACTGTCAGAGGGGAGCAGGTGGGTTTCGTATTCAAAAGGCTTGTTGGCCTTCGTATCCGCGAGCGCCTGGGAGACGTTGTCCAGACCGGCCAAGTGATGCAGTGTGACCCAGGTCGGCGGAACCAGCATGATCTCGCCGCGACCATGGCGGGCAAGGGCTTCGGCGGGAGTCAGCCACGCGTAGCGTGAATGCTCATGGGGGTTCAGCACCACGGTTGTTGACACCGCAGCTGCCAGCATGAACCACGTCCTGAATCGTCGAGGAAGGCTCTGCAGGGGCGTCCACTGCGACAGCCAGACGAGATCAGAACCACGCAGCTGCTGCCCAGTTTCCTCCGCCACTTCGCGCAGGCCGGCACGCACGGCCGCAGCCAGTTCATTGGTGGAACCGCCGGTTCCGGCAACCCGATCTTCAGCGTCCACTTTCCCTCCGGGAAACACCCATGCGCCGCCAAAGGCCCTGCTGCTCTTAGGCCGTTCGAGCATCAAGGTTTCCAGCCCTGCATCGCCGTCGCGCAACAGCACAACGGTGCAGGCATCCTCTAGAGGTGCAAGTTCTTCCATGCCGACAGCCTAACAACGCCTATCCTCTCCCGGCCCGTTCAATTCCGGAGAAATTGATCATTGCCCCAGGCTATACACACGAGTAGCCTGCTATCTATGGGTACAGCCCAGCACGATTTGACCGGGAAGGCCCGGTTGCGGGACGCCGCCATCGAGTGTTTCGCAGCGAACGGATTCAACGAATCTCTTCGCTCTATCGCCGCACGTGCCGGTGTAACCGCCGGGCTCGTGAGGCACCATTTTGGTTCCAAGGAAGCGTTGCGCGCCGAATGTGATGCCACCGTGCTCCAGCGATACCGCACCTTGAAGACCCAGAGCCTGAACGCCGAACCGTCCGCACTATTTGCCCAGTTTCCATCCTCGAAAGAGGGCGGCGTGCTGCTGGTGTACATCCTGCGCAGCATCAGGGAAGGTGGGGCCGCCGGCCGTGACTTCATAGATCACATGGTCTCGGAGGCGCTGGAATTTTCCCTTGATGCCGTAGCTCGCGGGATCGTGGTGCCAAGTCGTAACGAGGAGGCCCGCGTCCGGTTCCTTGTCCACCAATCGATCGGCGCCTTTGTGGTCCGGCTCGCCATGCATCCGGACACGGATCTGGATGATTTCGAAGGCGTTATGGCGCAGTTCTATGCCGATGCCATGCTGCCCACCCTGGAGCTCTACACGGAGGGCCTGTTCACCAGCCGCGCCTACCTTGACCAGTATCTTGCTTTCCTGGCCGCAAACCCGCCGGCGGGAACCGCCGGCACATCCTCCACGCTGTAAGGAACAATTATGTCCTCGCATTCTTCATCTGCCATCACCGGCCACACCAGCCCTCTGGCCATCGAGGTCTCCGGGTTGCAGAAGCGATTTGGCCGCACCACGGCCTTGTCCGGCCTGGATCTTAGCGTGGAACAGGGAACAGTAGCCGGATTCCTGGGCCCCAACGGTTCCGGGAAATCAACAACGATCCGCATCCTGCTGGGCCTGTTAAGGTCCGACGGCGGGACGGCCCGACTGCTGGGCGGCGATCCTTGGCGGGACGCCGTCGAACTTCACCGGCGCATTGCCTACGTACCCGGGGAGGTCAGCCTATGGCCCAACCTCACGGGAGGGCAGGCCATTGACATCCTCTCCCGCTTGCGCGGCGGCGTGGACAATGCCAAGAAAAATGATCTGCTGGAACGCTTTGAGCTGGACCCCACCAAGAAGGCCCGCAGCTATTCCAAGGGGAACCGTCAAAAGGTGGCGCTGGTTGCCGGCCTGGCTTCCAACGCCGAGCTGCTGATTTTGGATGAACCAACCTCGGGGCTGGATCCTTTGATGGAACAGGTCTTTACCGCGTGCATCCGCGACACCAAGGCAGAGGGCCGCAGCGTTCTCCTGTCCAGCCATATCTTTGCCGAGGTTGAAAAACTCTGCGATACCGTCACGATCATCAGGGACGGCAAGACAGTGGAGGCTGGACGGCTCGATGACCTCCGGCATCTGCGCCGCACTACCGTGTCCATTGTCCTGGACCGGGATGCGTCCGTGTTGGCGCAGGTGCCCGGCATCAATGACCTGGTTGTTGACGGACCCAAAGCCAGCTTCACGGTTGGCGAGAGCGAACTCGGCACAGTCATGCTGGCGTTGTCGGCCTATTCACCCGGATCGCTGGTCTCGAGCCCGCCGTCCCTTGAGGACTTGTTTCTGCGCCACTACAGCGCAACTAGAGCCACTGCGGCCACGCGATGAGTACCTCAACCATGACAGGATTTGCCGCCTGTGTCCGTTTCATCCTGCGCCGCAACTGGATCCGGCTGCTGTTATGGGCGGCCATCTTGGCCATCATGATTCCTGTTGTCTACGATTCCCAACAGCAGGCGTTCCCCACGCAGTCGGCACGGGACGAGTATGCCCAGATAGCCAACACACCCGCCGTGGCAGCTATGACTGGATTGCCCTACGCCGCCGGATCGCTGGGCGGAATCCTGGTCATTAAGATTTGGATGACCCTGGCTGTGGCCTTGGGTTTTGCCTCGATTTTCCTGGTGACGCGCAATGGCCGGGCCGATGAGGAGGCCGGGCGCACCGAATTGCTCCGATCCGCATCTCTTGGTCGGCACGCCTACAGCGTGGCAAACTACGTGGTGGTTGGCGCACTGAGCGTGGTGACCGGGGCACTGATCTCATTGCTGTGCCTCGCGGCTAATCTTCCCGTGGCGGGATCGCTCGTGATGGGAGCCTCGATTGCAGGAACCGGGTTGATGTTCATGGGCATTGCCGCCATCTGCGGACAGCTCAGTTCCACGAGCAGGGGCGCCAACTCCCTCGGCGTGGCCATCATGGCCCTGTTTTACTTCATCCGTGCGGGAGCCGATTTGCAGGCCAACGGGATGCAGGCAAGTCCGCTCAGTTGGTTCTCCCCCATCGGCTGGGCGCAAAACATGCGGGCCTTCGGACAGGACACATGGTGGCCGGTGCTTGCGATTGTGGGATTGACCGTTCTTGCTTGTGCTGTTGCGCTGCGGATCGAGAGCCGCCGCGATCTTGGCATGGGGCTCCTGCCCGAACGTCGCGGACCCGCGGGGGCGTCTGCTTTTCTGGGCCACCCGGTTGGCCTTGTCCTCAGGTTGCAGCGCGGCAGCCTCATCGGCTGGCTTCTGGGCGCAATGGTGTCCGGCTTGTTCTTTGGCGGCGTAGCCCAAGCAATGACCAGTGTTTTGGATCCGGCCAACCCGTTTGCCCAGTCATTTGTGGGCAGCTCCGCCACCATGCTCGACGGCGTTCTAGGCCTTTTCATCTTGTTCAACGGCCTCCTTGCGGGAGCGTTCGCCGTGCAATGTCTAGCCGGAGCACGCAGTGAGGAGGCCAGCGGACGACTCGAATCCCAGCTTGCCGGGGCTGTCTCACGAATGCGGTGGCTCACCGCCCAGGTGGCCGTGGCAGCCATCGGCTCTGCCGTGATGCTGCTTCTGAGCGGGTACCTCACAGGTGTTGCGTCCAACGGTGCTGCAACGGGAGGGCAGTTGGCTGCGGCCTCCTTTGCATACTGGCCGGCCGTGTTGGTAATGCTGGGCCTAATGCTGTGCTTGCACGGCATCTTGCCGCGCCTAAGCGTGAGTTTGTCGTGGGCGGTCTATGGAATTTCGATGGGTGTGGCCATGTTTGGCGGGTTGTTCTCGTTGTCCCAGACCGCAATCAAGGCAACTCCCTTCGGCGCCGTGCCGCGCCTCCCGGCCGAGAGCCTGACGATGACGCCCCTCGTTGTCCTGACAGTCATCGCCGCGGTGCTTGCGATATTGGGTTTCTGGAGTTTCCGCACCCGCGATGTCACAGCGGAATGACTATCGCGACGCGGGAGGTTCTCCTGATTCGAACGTGTTGAGTGCGGCCGCCGCCTCATCAAGGAAGGCGTCCACTTGATCTTCGACGTAACCGGAGCGGAACTTCGTCAGCGGAAACCTTGCCTCCATGATGGCCGCCGCAGTCAAGGCCCCAGGCTGGCCAGACTCCCATGCGCTCAAGGACCCGCGGATCTGGTCGAGGAAGGTGTCCACCTCCTGCATGGAATAACCTTCCCGGAATTTCGTCGTGGAGAACTTGGCGTTGATGACCTCGGAGCTTTTCATGGTGCTGCCTTTACCCTCTGGCGGAGCGTCATTGATCCGCATCCATTGCTTCCCGCCAACCCTAATCCCGAACCCGGCAAAAGTCTTCTTCCCAGAGCCAACAGGCATCTAATATGAAGAAGTTCCACGATGAACGGTTTAGACTAAAATTTCGGCCTGGTAACTTGCGGCATGAATCAAATTGAATCCTGGAGCATGGTGGTAAGAGGCGTGGATTGCACAGCGCCGGGACGCGTTTTGCGAACCCGGCTTTTCCCTGTGCTCGATGCCCGGATTCCCAATATCACGGTCATAACGGCGCCTACCGGTTTCGGGAAAACAACTTTGCTGCGCGGGTGGGCGCTCCAACTGCCAGCTGATGCTCCAGTCCAGTGGATCAATCTTGCGGAGGAACCTGTTTCCCTCACATCATTTTGGGAAACGGTCGCCGTGGATGACGCCGAGACAACCATCATCATCGACGGCTATGAAAATGTTGGGCGTCTTGGTCCTGTTGTGGATCGGAGCATCCTTGAACGGGCCGCAGCCAACTCCCTCACCAAATTCATTATTTCCACCTGCAGCAGCACCACGTTGACGGAGCCGCGCCATCGGATGCATGGGAGGGTGGCTGTGCTCCATCACACGGATTTGGCCTTCACCATCGATGACATCCGCCTTCTGGTGGCCACTCATCTACCAACAGCCCCAGCCTCGGTGGCCGGCAGCATTTATCGTGAAACTGCAGGGTTTCCGCTGGCCGTTAGCGGTATGGTGCTGGCACTGGCTTCGCTCGAGAAGATTCCCGCCGATCACAGCACTCAATGGCGTTCATTGGTAGCCGAGGATCTGACACACCAATTTTCAAACCCGGGCATGCTCAAGTTTGTTCAGGTCACTTCCGTGGCGCCTTATTTTGATTCCGCACTTGCCAAGAAGTTATCCAAAATTGGTGATGTTGCGGCGTTCATTGATGAGCTGGAGCTCAAAGGTTTTGGCCGCTGGAATCCCTATGCCACGAACCGCCCGGTGTTCGCCTATGTGGAATCTATTCGCACTATTTTTGCCACGGAATTCAAACAAGCCCACCCGAAGCAATTCCTGCGAGCTAACTCGGTCACGGCAAAATGGTTCCGCGGCAATTCGGATTATGAAGACGCATTAACCTTCGCCGTCCATGGCAAGAATTATGAACTGGCCACCGAAATCATCACAACCTTGTTCATCACCAGCCCTGAGAGCTACATGAGCGATCAGCTGGCAAATCTGCTCCGCACCATTCCCCTCAAAGCGCTGCGGAACAATCCCATCTTGGCTTTCTCCTTGGGGCTGGCGTACTCCAACAATCCATTGATGGCTGAATCCGCCAATGCGCTGCTGGAGGCGGCCTCCGATTCCTTGCTTAAGCCAAGTCTCGGTGAGAATTCCCGGAACAGGTTCATGGTGCACACCATGCGTGCTGTGGCCCTGCGCCAGATTGGGCGCTATCAAGAAGCGGCCGAGGTGGCCCAAACCGCCCTGTTCAACGCTGGACTCATGTCCGCCGAGGAGCGTGATTCACTGCATGGCTACCTTGTTCTAGCACTGCGCCACCTGGGATTTTGTCTCTTCCAGGCGGGCTTGGTGGAGGAATCCGTTCCGGTCATCAACGCAGCCGTTGCTGCAGCTGCCGCGCAGCCGTCGATTAATTATTCCCTGTCTTTTGCCGCCGGCATCCACGCTTTCATGGGATCCAACGCCGCGACGCAGCAGGCTTTGGAGATGACCGATCCCACGGGTTGGCCACTCGACCACGATGCGTCGTATCTGAACGTCCTGGGTACAGCGGGCAAGGCGATGTGGCTCATTGACCGGAGTGACTATGAGGCGGCTGAACAACTGCTGGCTCGTTCTGAGCATTTCTGTGCCCGCACAGAATTCTGGCCATTCACCACCGCCGCCATGATGCAGGCCCGGCTGGCCTTGGGCCACGGCCGCCGCGAAGCCCAGCGCCTGGACGCCTTGCTGTCCCCGGCTGAACGAAGCTTGGGCGCCCAAAACTCGGGGATCGGGAAAAACCTTGGCACCGCGGCCATGCACAACATGCTCGCTATCTTGTGGCTGTCAGCAGGCCAACCGCGCAAGGCGGCAGCCGTCCTGAATGAATATCCCCACGGCCACCACCATGTTGCCCCTGCACGCATGTTGCTGCATTTACTCACGGGCAATGCTACGGCTGCAGTGAGCGAATACTCGGTCGCCGTCGCGGCCCAAGGAAACACTCCACGCACACGAGCAGCACTTCACATCCTGGGCGCGGTCGCTTCGCTGCGATTGGAAAGTCCCGCGAACGCGCTCAAGCTCCTGCGCAAAGCCTTCATTGTTTTCCAAGCCACCGGAGTCAATACACACCTGATGCTCATACCGGCAGAAGACCGCGCGCCCTTGCTCGAGCTGGCCGAATCCTCGGGTGACTGGGAGATTGTTCAGATGCTCAGCGCCAAAATTCCAGCAACCTTGAGCAATATGCACCTGCCGGCTGAGCTCTCACCCCGGGAGAAGTTGGTGCTCGCGCAATTGGTGCACCACAGCTCTATTGACGAAATTGCCGGCGCCCTCTTCGTGTCCAACAACACCGTCAAGACCCAGCTGCGCAGCATCTACAAGAAGCTGCGTGCCGGGTCCCGCGCTGAAGCCATCGCAAAGGCACTTGAGCTAGACCTTTTGAACTAGCCTGGTGTGCCTAGCCTGCAGCGGCGGCCAGCATGGTCTTCGCCAACGGTCCGCCCGTGACGGCTCCCAGATCGCCGTCTTCAACGAATACGGCCACCGCAATGTCGCCCTGGGCCGCAATGACCCACGAGTGTGTGCGTGGCGGGGTGTCATTGCCGTATTCGGCGGTACCGGTCTTGCCGATGGCCTCAGCACCGGGCAGATCAGCCAAGTTGTCCAGGTATCCGTCCGTAACGACGGCGCGCATGAGGACACGCAGGTCCGCGGCTTCCTTGGCCGTCAACGCCGCACCCTCGGCGGGTTTGACCTTTCCGTCGCGCCCGTCGATCAGGACCGGAGCCACCACAGATCCCTTGACCACGCTTGACATCAGGGAGGCCATTGCGAGCGGTGAAACAAGGATCTTGCCCTGGCCAATCATGGAGGCCGCGTGCTCGGTGCCGGCGGAATCGCGTGGCACCACTCCGGTAAAGGCATCCAGGCCAAGATCGTTGGTCATGCCGATGCCGAGTGCACCTGCCGCTTCCGCCAGCTTGTCCTGGCCCAGCTTTTCAAATTGGCTCACAAAGGCCGTATTGCAGGAATGTGCCACGGCCGTTGTCAGCGGCACCTCCCCCGTTGCCTCGACCGCGTAGCCCGGTGCATTAAGAAACTTCTTTCCATCCGCCGTGTACTGGTCGGTGCAGCTCACGGTGGAGGCCGGGTTCATGCCCAAGCGGAACAGTCCAAGCGAGGTGGCGATCTTGAAGGTGGACCCGGGCGCATACTGACCCAGGAACGCGGTGTTGTAGCCGTTGCTGTCCGGACCGTTGGCCGAGGCCAGAATGGCACCCGTGGACGGACGCATGACCACGATCGAGCTGGGCGTCTTCACACTGCCCAGTGCATCCTCGGCCGCGCTTTGCAGCCCGGGCACAAGAGTGGTTTTCACGTCCTTGCCGTCAACGGGTGCGCCGGAAAAGAGTACCTTGGCGGGTGACTTGGGCGTGGCATCCTCGGTTCCGGCGTCGTCCGTGGGAGCAGCGGTGCCGGTACTCGCCGGCGCAGCTGCGACGGCGGTGATGGTGACCCCGGGCGTGCCCGCCAGCTGGGCGTCGAAGGCCGCTTGGAGTCCACCAGATCCTACAATCTGGCCCGAAACCACCTTGCCCTCGGACTTTTCGATGTCCTCGGCTGTGGCCTCATGAACTGTGCCCAAGAGAGCCGCGGCGAAGGTGCGGGAGGGGGCCAGCGGCAGGGTTCCCGGTGTCGCCAGAACGCCGTTGATCGCCTTGAGCTTTTCCTGATCCAGCGCCTTAAAGGCTTCTTCCCGCAAGGTGAGTGCGTCAACAAAAGCCACTGGACCATAGGCCTCAACCTTGGCTAGATAAGCGGCGACATCAACATCGAGCAGGGTCGCCAGGGCCTCGGCAGAGCTTTTCGCCGCTTCGGGAGTAAGGCCATCCTTGTTGATGCCTACGGTTCTCACGGGGAGATCTTTCACGATGGCCTCGCCATTGGCCGAAAGGATGCTGGCGCGCTTCCCATACTGGGTGTCGATAGCGAGGCGTTCACCGGCAGCGAGCTCGGGTTGGATCATCGTCGGAGACCATGTGACGGTCCAGGAATTGCCTTTGCGCAACATGTCGGCACTTGTAGCGTAGGTCCACGGCTTCTCGAGATGTGGAAGCGCCCAGGAATAGTTCAAGGACACGCGGGCGGTGTCATCAGTTACCTCGACTCCGCTCACGGTCACGGCCGGCCATACGGGGTCGATGCCCTCTGCCAATTCGGTCAGTTCCTTTTGAACCTCGGCCACTGGTGTATCAAAACTGAGATCTCCCACAGTGTGGGATGAGAGCGCTTTAGCTAGCGCATCCGCGGTTGAGGTTCCATCATCAGGAGCCGAGCAGGCAGCACCGCCGAGAACCAGGCTGAAGGCAAGCAAAAGAACTGTGACACGGCGAAACATAGGCTCCCTGACGTAGTTTTGTCACCCACCCTACCCACATCTTCGCTTGTTCCCTGATTCCTCATGGCCGCGTCGCGCGCGGCTATCCGGCCTCGTTCACATCCTCTGGCCCTTTAAGATGGGCCGCGGCCACGGCCGTAGCCGTGGTCATTTCGTCAAGAAATCGCTGAACCAGGGCCAGTTCGGCGGGAGTGTAGTTCGCAAGCGCAGCGCCCATCTCGGCCGCCAGCGGCGCAAACAGTTGACGGCCCACACCGCGTGCCGTGTCGGTCATGGCAAGGTCTACCTGCCGTCTGTCACTTTCGCTCCGGTGACGGGTGACGTGGCCGGATCTCTCAAGCCTGTCGACGAGGGCGGTGGTTGCCGGTGAGCTGAGATTCAGGGCATCTCCCAGACGTCCCGGTGTCATCCCGCTGCCTTGGCGGGTGGGACGGATCAACAGACCCAAGGCGTTGAGATCAGTCCGGTGCAGGCCGTGCAGGGAGGCGACTTTATCGACATAGCGGTCAGACTCAAGAGTGAATTCGCGCATGCTTACGAAAAGTTGCGCATTGGGGTGTGGAGACTTCATGGCTACAATCTTCCTCTACCAATGAACATCCCGTTAATATTTTATCTAGATTGTCTAACTTCTCTACTGTGGAAGTATTATGGGAGGCATGAAGAACACCGACTGGTCTCCCAAACGCTGGCTCCGAATAGCTC
This sequence comes from Arthrobacter alpinus, assembly GCF_900105965.1. NCBI lineage: Bacteria > Bacillati > Actinomycetota > Actinomycetes > Micrococcales > Micrococcaceae > Arthrobacter > Arthrobacter alpinus. The sequence continues at coordinate 4,132,621 of NZ_FNTV01000001.1, read as the reverse complement.
TTCCCGCGGTCTTGATAATTGTCTGGCTCATGGCGGCAGGTCTTGGCGGACCCACCTTTGGCAAGATCTCCGACGTTTCCACCAACGACCAAGCCAGCTTCCTGCCTGCCAGTGCGGAATCCACGGTGGCACGTGAGTGGCAGCTGAAGTTCGTGGACAGTAACGTAATCCCGGCCGTGGTGCTGCTAACGAGCGAGGAAGCACTGACGCAGGAACAGTTGGGCGAAATCGCTGGCCTGTCGAAGAAGCTGGGAGGGGTTGGCGGCGTACAGGAACCGGAGGCACCAGCCACGACCAGCATTGCCGGCCCGATTCCCTCCGAGGACAACAAGGCCGTGGAGTTCCTGGTCCCCATCGCTGCGACAGGTGAGATCAAGGAGGTCGTGGGTGAACTTCGGGAGACCTTAGCGGCCTCCACCCCGGCAGGTTTGAGCGTCTACGTGACCGGCCCCGCTGGACTCACCGCCGATCTGGTCAGCGCCTTTGGCGGGATCGACGGTGTGCTGCTGCTAGTAGCCCTAGTGGCGGTTTTCATTATCTTGTTGATTGTCTACCGCTCTGTGGTGTTGCCACTTTTGGTCCTGTTTACCTCGGTGTTTGCCCTATGCGCCTCTATTCTTGTGGTCTACTACATGGCCAGTTGGGACTGGATCAAGCTCAGTGGGCAAAGCCAGGGCATACTTTCCATCCTGGTCATTGGTGCCGCCACCGACTACTCCTTGCTGTTCGTTGCGCGTTTCCGTGAAGCCTTGCATCAGGTCGATTCCAAGTGGGCCGCTCTGGGCCGGGCATATCGTGGCGCGTGGGAACCCATCGTGGCTTCGGGTTCCACGGTCATCTTGGCCATGCTCTGCCTTTTGTTCTCAGATTTGAATTCCAACCGCAGTCTCGGCCCGATTGCGGCCATCGGCATCCTCTTCTCCCTGCTTGCCGCGCTCACCTGCCTACCTGCTCTCCTCGTCGCCTTTGGCCGGGGATCTTTCTGGCCCTTCATGCCCAAGGTCGAATCCGGGCGCAACCACAAGCACCATGCCGACGACACGGCTGGCATGACCGAGGAAACGGCCGCCGACATTGGACGCGGCCTGGCCGGAGTGGGTGGTATTTGGCGACGCATCGGCCTGCTGATTGCCCGGAAACCACGCATGACCTGGGTAGTCACCCTAGTGATCCTGCTCGCCGCAAGCTCAGGAATCCTCCAGTTGCAGGCCAACGGGGTGTCACAAACGGAGGTCATTCTTGGCCAGAGCAACGCGGTCGACGGCCAGCGCGCACTTGCCGAACACTTTGACGGAGGCAGCGGCAGCCCTGTCCTCATCGTTGCGGACCAGGCGAGCCAAGACCAGGTTCTGGCCGCGGTCGAAGGCACCGAAGGCATTACCGAGGCCAGTGTTTACAAGGGAGGCGGCCGCCCGGACCCTGCTGCCGAACCCGTGGTCAAGGACGGCCGCGTGCTGATCAATGCCACACTCAAGGACCAGGCTGACTCCGAGTCCGCCGAACAGGTGGTTGTTGAACTCCGCAATCAATTGCCAGCCATCGATTCAAGTGTCCTGGTGGGCGGGGTTTCCGCAATCGCGTTGGATACCAATGTCACGGCACAAAGTGACTTGTTCAAGATTGTGCCGCTGGTTTTGCTGGTCATTTTCCTGGTCTTGATCGTCCTGCTGCGCTCCATTGTTGCCCCGCTGCTGTTGATTGTCACCGTGGTGCTGTCCTATGTAGCCACGATGGGCGTCTCGGCATTGGTGTTCAACCACGTGTTTGGCTTCCCCGGGGCCGACGCCACGGTTCCGTTGTTTGGCTTCGTTTTCCTCGTGGCCCTTGGCGTGGACTACAACATTTTCCTCATGACTCGGGTTCGTGAGGAGTCCCTGCTGTTGGGTACGCATGCAGGGGTTTTGCGTGGCTTGGGAAAGACGGGCGGGGTCATCACCTCGGCTGGCGTGGTGCTGGCGGCAACCTTCGCAGCACTTGGCATCATCCCGTTGCTGTTCTTGGCTCAGTTGGCGTTCATCGTGGCGTTTGGCGTACTGCTGGACACCGTGATTGTCCGAACCTTGCTGGTTCCGGCGCTTAGCTACGACCTCGGCGACCGTGTGTGGTGGCCAGCCAAGTCAACAAAGTTCGGACAAGGTTCGTCAGTTCCGGCCACCGCTCCCGAGCCGTTTGAGTCAGCCCAGCGCTAGTCTCGCCTCGGCCTGAACGTAAGTGCCGTCGTCGTGGGCTTCAATGGACGACGGCGGCACTTTCGCTTGGCGGCGAACGCGCGTATCGGCCAACTGGATCGGGACAGCATCTTGCGCGCTCACAGCGGTGCTCTTTGTCCTTGGTGGATTCCTCGGCCTGAACCAGGCCGTAACCGAACCGCGGCCTTCCAAACGCCCACCCACACGTTCCACGAAGTGCCCGGAACCGTAACTGAACTGGGACACCACAGGGGATCCGGCAGCAGAATTCTCTACGTGGACTTCAAGACTGTCACAGGCGACGCCGTCCAGCAGTTGCCCCTGGTGAGCCTTACAGCGTGTCTGGACGGATCACCGTCGCCATTTGGCGGCTGGGCGGCCGCTACGTTCCTGGGCTGGCTGTCCGGGATTTACGAAATCGGGGCAAGAAGTCCCGCGGTAAAAAGCCCGGCGGCACTCGACTGCCCAAAGTTCGGTAGTCAAGCCGCTCTCCGACCCCTCTAAATCATCCACCGGGGCTGGCCCTCGTTGTGCTCGGCGTCTTTGCGCAGCCTCGTGATGCGTTGCCAGGTGATGCGTTTCTTCAGCCATCTAGGGTATTTCGTTGGCTGGGCTTGTTCTGCCGGGGGTGGTTCGTAGGCTCCGGTCGGGGTGATCCATCCGACCCGGCCGTCCGGGGTCATTTTAGGGGTCCAACCACGAATCCGGATCCCTTCCCGCTGGGGTTCCCTGAATCGGCGATAAACACCGTGCTTGTCCTTGTCATCCTTGAAGTGCTTCAGCCCATGATGCTTCTTACACGCCGGGCGCACATTCTCCAGCGTGGTCTTCCCACCTCGTTCAAAGGGCATTAGGTGATCGAACTCGGTATCCATGATTGGATTCGGACAGTTCGGGTAATAACAACTCCCCGCCATGGCCCGCAACACCTCACGCTCCGCCTCTCGAAGCGTGTACCGCTCCGGACTCAAAGGCAGCATTTCACCGGTCACCGGATCCGTCAGCACCCGCAGGAACGTCGAGGAACCAGCCAAGAGCTTCCTGGCAATATCGGCAGGGACCGGCCCACCCCCAGGGCCAACGAGTTCTCCTGGTTCATCGGTGAGGTCCAACAATCCTAAGAACGGGACCGTCACCAGCACGATCGTTTCCGGCAGTGGCGGACCCGCCACCATACCACCATCCCTCAGTTCCTTGAGCTGGTTCAGGTAGTCCCGCCCGGGATCCTCCACAATCCCGTCAATGACCCCGTCCACAAACCCGGAATCATCCCCCATCACCTCGCCAACCAGCAGCTCATCCACATCGGGCTGGTAGCAGGGGGCCTCGGGCTCATCGGGTGGCTGCCCGCGCAGAGGCTTGGCCACGGGCTCGCCGGGCCAGTGGCCCGACGGTTCGTCGGGCGGTGCAGGTGGATCAGCAGCAGGGCTGGCCACATTCGAGCCACCACACCAGGCACCATTCGCGCCGCCAGGGGCATTGTTCGCGTCGCAACCGCCACCCGGGACGGGCTTCCATCCGGTCGGTTGCTCGGGGTCCTTGTGCGCCCAGCCGGGTTCTTCATCAATTAGCGTCACCCCGCCGAAGCTCACACCACCTGTGTCCTGCCCACTGAAGCCTTGACCGGCGCCGTCATGACTACCGCTGCGGAAGACACGCCCGCCAGCTGTCTCGTTCGATGGATTGAACGTATCGGCGCTGGAAGTGTCGTGGTCCGTGGAGGTGGGGGTGGTGTAAGTATTAGCCGGTAGGTCTTGGCCCATCAGCAACTGGGCCGCAACATCAACACGGAGCTGACCTAGAGTCCGGTGCTCCAGCAAATCCTCCCTGGTTCCCACTTCCCCTGTGGCGCTTGGACCTGCTTCATTTCTTCTCGCGTGGTTTGCGGCGCGGTGTTGGCGGCGGGCGTCGTCCTTGATCGCCCTGGCGATCCTCGTACACCGGGCCATGATCGATTCCGCCGCGACCGTGGGTAGATAAAACGTCATCCATGACATCCCATCCCGGCCTGACTCGCAACTCATCCTTCGCTGGGCGAAAGCTTTCTTCGTCCGGATGCTCATAGACGCCGGAAACAATGATTCCCGGGCCCTGCGTGCTTTGGATGCGAACCCGGCCGCCGTGGTCCCCACCGCCAACCCCAACAACCTGGCCTCGAACCTGGCCACATCCTCCTCGGTGATGCCCGGGGTTTCATGCAGGGTGGTGATTTCATTCATCACGATGCACGCGTGCCGCCAGGACAACACGCCGGATTCCAACGCCCTAAAGGTGCCCGGGCGGTGCCGCAACAGATCAATACTGTGATGCACCAACGCCGCGGCCGTGACCTCAGGGATGCGTAAAACCAACGCCATGTTCGATATCGCGCTGGTCTCGGCCATGCCTGACTGCCAGGGATCCAGCTCCATGGCAGCAGCCTCGACCGAGGCCGCGCCCATGATGCGATCCATCAACGATGCCTTGCACGCGGCAAGAGCATCCTCCAGGCCCTTCATCGCGGATAACGCGACCATCCCGGCGTCGTACACACCCTGGGCGACCACCAACCGGGTCAACGGCTCAAGAACCGGCACTGGGAACGGAACCAGCCCCGACAATCCCGCCAGGGCGGGATTGTCAGGGCCAAAGGGTTCAATGGAAGGAAGAGTAATTCCAGCGAGCAGTCCAGCCACATCCTGTGTGGCTGGATCGCCCCGGTCCTCGGGGAAACACTCCCGACTACTCATAAAACAACCCTAAACGTACCGTTACCTAAAAGCAATATTTACAGGAACAAATATTCTATAGTTTTGTTGCAAAGACCGGGCTTCAGGGTCTCGGCAGGATCGACCACCACGCGGGATTAGCCGCCTGTAACGGCCACCACGCCGGGGTTGTCGGCGTTGAACACCAGCTTGCGGTTGGCAATCTTGTCGGTAAAGAACCTATCGTGGCTGACAACGAGCACGGCGCCAGGGAAGTGCAGGAGGGCCCGTTCCATGACCTGGGTGCTGGACATGTCCAGGTGGTTGGTGGGCTCATCGAGTACCAGAACGGAGGCGCCCGACAGCAGGCACTGGGCCATGGCTACGCGGGCGCGCTGGCCACCTGACAGGTTGCCGATGCGCTGCTTCAGATCGGCCTCGGAGAATTGGAACATGGCCAGGAATCTGTTGACCGACTTCTTCGTGGCCGTCAGGGCCAGACTGTCAGGCATGGCGTTGACGGCGTGTGTGACGGTGTCGTCGGGATCCAACTCATCCAGGACCTGGTTGTAGGAGACCAGTCCGCCGCCCTTTGCCCAGGTGACGTAACCGGAATCTGCTGGCTCCTCCCCCGTCAGGGCACGCAGCAGGGTTGACTTGCCGGAACCGTTGGAACCTAGAACCACAATCCGGTTGCCTCGACGAATTTCAAAGCTCAGATCACCGAAAAGTGTCCGGTCCCCATATGACTTGGTCAGTGACTCCACCCGGCACAGCACGTCCTTGACGTGAAGGCCGCCATAAATTTCGGTGATGATCTTGTCAACGGGCCGCGGTGCGCGGGACTTCTTGATCTTTGAAAGCTTGGAATCCAGACCCTTCGTCGCGGCTTTCGCAGCCTCGCGCCGGTCGGAGATGCCCTCGGCTTCAAAGGCCAACAGCTCCGACTCGTGCACGAACTGGCTTTCGAGCGTCTTGAGCCGGAACTGCTTGGCCACCACATACTCAGCAAAGTTGCCCGGGTACTCGTGCAGGTGGAAGTTTTCCAGCTCGATGATCCGGGTGACGACGGCGTCCAGGAACTTGCGATCGTGCGAGACGATGATGGCCGCACCCTTGAAGTTCTTGAACCACGCCTCCAGCCATTCCACACCGGCCACGTCAAGGTAGTTGGTGGGCTCATCCAGGAGCAGAACGTCGGGGGCTTCGAGCAGGATCTTCGCAAGGGCAGCACGGTTACGCCAGCCGCCCGATAGATCGTCGATGGGGCAGACGCGGTGTGCCTCGTTGAAGCCCAGCGTGGTGAGTACCTTGTCGATGGAGCGCTGGTAGTCCCAGCCGTCCAGCCGGTCCATGTCCGCAAAGAGTTCGGACTGGCGGTGGATGAGTCGGTCCATCTCCGCCTCGGGCTGATCGACGGCGAGCGCGGCATCGATCAGTGCCAGCTCGGCTTCTATCTCCAAGACGTGCGCAAACACTTCTTCGAGCACCTCAATGATGGAGGATGCCCCGTTGAGCTCGGAGAACTGGGAGAAATAGCCAATCTTGGTGCCCAATTCCACGGCGACTGTGCCGGAATCGGGTTCCACCTGGTCCATGACCAGTTTCAGGAGCGTGGACTTACCTGAACCATTGCGCCCGATCATGCCAACCCGGTCTCCAGCCTCAAGTTTAAAGAACGCCTCCCGGAGCACCTGCACCTTATCGAAGCGCACGGAAACGTCATTGAGGCGGATCAAGCTCATGGGTGAGGTCCTTTGGTACAGAGTTGTGGGGCAGGAAAAACACCCGCTTCCACTTTACCGTCCGGCCAGGACCGGCCGATTCTGCCAGCAACCCCTCGGAGCTTGAGGAGTCCCTGACGGTACCCCTCACAACAGGGACTCCCCCGCAGCCGGTAAACACTGTTGACTGGAGCCAAGCCCACCAACAGAAAGCCTCCCACCACCTTGACCTCTGTATCCACAACCTCGGCGCACAAGAACCTCACACCTGCAGGGCGCAAGTTGCCCTTGGCCCCGCTGTTGATCATGGCGTTCATGGGTTTCATCTTGATCGCAACCGAGACCATGCCTGCTGGTCTTTTGCCACAGATCGCAAACGGGCTGAGTGTGGCGGAGGGGACCGCCGGCCAGTTCGTGAGCGCCTACGCTTTGGGCACTGTGGTGCTAACGCTTCCCGCCATGGCATTGACACGCGGCATGGCCCGCAAGCCGGTTTTCATCGTCGCCATCCTCGGCTTCTTCCTTGCCAACACCATTGCGGCGGTTTCCTCGGATATCGCGCTGACGCTGGGAGCACGTTTTGTCGCCGGAGCTTTCTCTGGCTTGTTGTGGGGCATGCTGGCCGGATATGCACGCCGCATCACCGCGCCTGAGTTGGCGGGGCGGGCACTCGCTATTGCCTCCCTCGGCACCCCGCTGGGCTTGGCGGTAGGCACGCCCTTGGGTTCATGGCTGGGAACAGCCTTTGGCTGGCGCTGGTCCTTTGGCATTCTCTCGGCCTTGGCGGTCCTCGCCGCAGTCCTCGCGCTCATCATCGTCCCCAACGCGCCGGGGCAGCGCGCCGAATCCCAAATCCCCATCCGCAAGGTGTTGGTGATCCCAGGAGTTGCCGCCATTTTGTTGGTCATCTTCGTGTGGATGATTGCGCACAACACGCTCTACACCTACATCGCCCTATATCTGCGCGACGCCGGCATGACCCTGAGTATTGATGTGGCGCTCGTTGTGTTCGGCGCGTCCGCACTGATCGGCCTCGGGATTACAGGTTCGCTCATCGACCGAGCACCGCGCCTCGTGGTGTTGGCCAGTATCGCGCTTTTCATGACCGCAGGAGCGATCTTCACGTTGGGCAGTCACTCGGTCATCGCCGTGCTGCTGGCATTGGTTCTGTGGGGCATTGCCTTCGGCGGAGCTGCACCGCAATTGCAAACCGCCATCAGCGTGGCTGGCGGCGAGAATGCCGACATGGCAAACTCGCTGCTGGGCGTCGCCTTCAATATCGCGATCTTCGCCGCCGGTGTTCTCGGCGCATTCCTCATCACGGCTTACAACGGCATGGTTCTGCCCCTGCTGATGATTGGCTTGGGTGTTGCTGCGCTGGCCATCGCAGCAACCGCCCGACGTTCGGGTTTCCCCTCGCGTTCCTAGCAACCTGAGTTCGCCGGTGCGTGTGTCCAAAAGTCCGACGTCGTCAGTCGCCTTGCCGACAACATCTCGCCCCGCGCTTCACTCGCCCCGGACTGCCCGTGCCGAATGTTCAGCGTTCCCTAACTAACAATAGAAAAGCGGCGCCCGTCCAGATGAACTGGACGGGCGCCGCTTTGTTTCCACCAGCTGGAGAACCGAATTTTTAGAAGCCCTGGGCCAAGCGGTAGTAGGCCTGGTTCCAGCGGATCTCACGGACAAATCCGCGCTGGGTGGTGTCCTCATCAATAACCAACAGCTCAGCCTCAAAGATGTCAGCAAAGTCCTGGAACGCTTCGATGCCCACGGCCGTGCTCATGACTGTGTGGTGCGCGGCGCCAGCCTCAAGCCAGGCAGCGGCCGAGGTGGCGAAGTCGGGCAGCGGCTTCCAGACGGCGCGGGCGACGGGAAGGTTGGGCAGCGGCTCATCCAGCGGAACCACCTCAACCTTGTTGGCCGTAAGCCGGAAGCGCTCACGCATGTCTGACAGGGCCACAACAACACCTGCTCCGGGATCGGCGTCGAACACAAGGCGGACCGGATCTTCGCGACCACCGATGCCCAGCGGGTGCACCTCGAGGGAGGGCTTGCTGGTGGTCAGGCTGGGGCAGACCTCGAGCATGTGGGCCCCAAGAATCTTCTCCTGGCCGGGGACCAGGTGATATGTGTAATCCTCCATCAGGGAGGCCCCTCCGGGCAGACCCTCGCCCATGACCTTCGCTGCACGGATCAGCACAGCCGTCTTCCAGTCACCCTCGGCGCCGAAGCCGTAACCGTCGGCCATGAGTCGTTGCACGGCCAAGCCGGGAAGCTGGCGCAGGCCGCCAAGGTCCTCAAAGTTGGTGGTGAAGGCACCAAAGTCGCCGGCTTCCAGGAAGCTGCGCAGGCCCAGCTCAATCTTGGCACCGTAGCGCAAGGAATCGTGGCGTTCTGCACCGGGGTGGAGTTCGGGCGCCACGTTGTACAGGCGCAGGTATTCGGCAATCAACTCATCAACATCCGCCTCAGAGGACGCATCGACGGCCTCCGCGAGTTCGTTGACGGACCAGCTGTTCACCGAGACGCCAAAGCGGATTTCGGCCTCGGTCTTGTCTCCCTCGGTGACGGCAACGTTGCGCATGTTGTCACCAAATCGGGCAACCTTCAGGGTCCGGATCTGGGCCACCGCGGCGGCAGCGCGCGTCCAGGTGCCGATCTTTTCACGGACGAGCGGGTTGGACACGTGGCCCACCACGGTCTTGCGGCTGATGCCCATGCGTGATTGCATGTAGCCAAATTCGCGGTCACCGTGTGCGGCCTGGTTCAGGTTCATAAAATCGAAATCGATCTCGGCCCACGGCAGCGCCACGTTCGCCTGTGTGTGCAGGTGAAGCAGGGGCTTGTTGAGTTCGGAGAGTCCGCGGATCCACATTTTGGCGGGCGAGAACGTGTGCATCCAGGCGATGAGCCCAATGACCTTGTCATCCGCATTCGCATCAATGGCAGCTCGACGGATGGCCTCGGAATCCTTTAGTACGTCCTTGAAGACAACCCGTACGGGAAGCTCTGTCGATTCCTGCAAGGTCTTGGCGACTTCGGCCGACTGTTCGGCGACTTGGCGGAGGGTTTCCTCGCCGTAGAGGTTCTGGCTTCCCGTCAGAAACCAGACTTCATAGCCGGCCAGGGAGTTGTTGAGCTGCAAAGACATTTTCATTCCTTCGAAACAAGAGGTGGTTTGGGGGTTACTGTCCGTAGACGTTTTGGTAGCGCTGGTGCAGGCTGTCGATGTGCGCGCCGTCGATGGGGATGGTGGGGCCGAGTTCACGTGAAAGGTGCACCGTACGGGCCACTTCCTCGCACAAGACGGCGGCCTTCACGGCAGCCTTGGCGTTGGCGCCGATCGTGAACGGGCCGTGGTTTTGCATGAGCACTGCCGGCGATCGGGAGCCCTCCAGCGTCTGAACAATGCCGCGGCCAATGGAGTCATCGCCGATGAGGGCAAACGGGCCCACGGGGATTTCACCGCCGAATTCATCGCCCATCATGGTCAAGACGCACGGAATGGCTTCGCCCCGTACGGCCCAGGCAGTGGCATAGCTGGAGTGCGTGTGCACTACGCCACCAACCTCGGGCATGTGCCGGTAAACGTAGGCGTGCGCGGCGGTATCGGACGACGGCGCCAGCGCGGGATTGCCCCACTCGCCATCCACGGGGGTTCCGTAGAGGTCGGTAACAACCATGGATTCCGGCAACAGCGCGTCGTAGTCAATGCCGGATGGCTTGATGACCATCAGGTCCGCGCCGGGCACCCGGGCGGAGACGTTTCCGGCGGTCCAGACGACGAGTTCGTAGCGGACGAGCTCTGCATGGAGCGCGCACAATTCTTCACGGAGCGTTGCAATGGCGGCACCGGTTTCGGCTGCGTAGCTCATGCGTTCACCCCTGCTCGGATCAGGCCTGTGGGTTCGACGGCAACCTTTTGCGCATTGCGGGCGATCGCCTTGAGCCTGTGCATGACCTCATTTGCGCCACGGCCAAAGTAGTCGTGCAGCAGGCTGTACTCGGCGAAGAGGGCGTTGTAAGCAGCAACATTTTCCGCGATGGGGCTGACAACAGCCTTGTTCACGCTGCCCATGGCCTCCGAGGCCGCCATGATGTCCGGGTACAACCCTGCAGCCACGGCCGCGTGGATTGCAGATCCCAGTGCCGGACCCTGGTTGGAGCCGATCGTGGACAGCGGCAGATTTAGCACGTCCGCGTAGATCTGCATGAGCAGCTGGTTCTTCATGAGCCCGCCGGCAACGATGAATTCAGTTACGGGAACGCCTGCGGCATTAAACGTCTCCACAATGACACGGGCTCCGAATGCCGTTGCCTCCAACAGTGCCCGGTAACCATCCTCGGGACGGGTCGCCAGGGTCTGGCCAACGACTACGCCGGAGAGCTCGTGGTCAACAAGGACCGAGCGGTTTCCGCTGTGCCAGTCCAGTGCGACCAGTCCATGTTCGCCAATGTTTTGTCGCTCGGCCAGTGAGGTCAGGTATTCGTGGATACCCAGGCCCTGTTTGGCTGCCTGCTCCAGGTAGCTGGCCGGAACCGAGTTTTTGATAAACCAACCGAAGATGTCACCCACGCCGCTCTGGCCGGCTTCGTAGCCGTACAGTCCGGGGATGATGCCGCCGTCCACAACGCCACACATGCCAGGCACCTCGCGCAATTCGGCGGAGCTCATGACATGGCAGGTCGAGGTGCCCATGATGGCCACCATCTGGCCCGGGTGCACGGCTTTGGCAGCAGGAGCCGTGACGTGAGCGTCAACGTTTCCTACGGCAACCGGGATCCCCTCAGGCAAACCGGTCCAGGCCGCTGCTTCAGCACTGAGGCGCCCGGCAACATCGCCAAGGCTGACGATGGGGTGGTCCACCTTGTCCACGACGAATTGGCCAAAGTCAGGATTCAGCGCTGTCAGGAATTCAACGGAAGGGTAGTTGCCGTCCTGCAGGATTCCCTTGTAGCCGGCCGTGCAAGCGTTGCGGACGTAGCAACCCGTAAGCTGCCACACAATCCAGTCGGCGGCCTCCACCCAGTGATCCATGGCCGCATAAACCTCAGGAGCTTCTTCGAGCATCTGCAAGCCCTTGGCAAACTCCCATTCCGAGGAAATCAGCCCGCCGTAGCGCGGCAACCAACTTTCCTTGCGTTCCCGCGCGAGCTCGTTGATACGCTCGGCCTGGGGCTGCGCCGCGTGGTGGCGCCACAACTTCACAAAGGCGTGTGGCTCGCCAGCCCACTGCGGAAGTTCGCACAACGGCGTCCCGTCATTGGTGGTGGGAACCATGGTGCATGCCGTGAAATCGGTGCCAATGGCCTTCACATCGGCCGGGTTGATCCCCGCCTGGGCAATGGCAGCCGGAACCGCCTGTTTGAGCACCTGCCGGTAATCCTCCGGAACCTGCAACGCCCACTCTGGGGGCAATCTGTCCTGAGACCCGGGCAGTGAGCGCTCAACGACTCCATGCGGGTATTCCACCACGGCGGATGCCAGCTCGGCACCATCGCTTACCCGGACAACCACCGCCCGCCCGGACAGGGTGCCGTAGTCAATCCCGATGACGTATGAATCCTGCGTCATGATGCGTTCCTCTCAACCAATGCAACCGGCACGCCTCCTTTGGCGGCCTGGAAGTAAATCTATTGTGAACGCTAACAATACCGAATATATGTTGTGAGTCAAGGGTTTGATGGATCTGTTGCGCCGCCCGAATACGGCTGGCTGAGGTCAAGATTGCCAGCCGGCCTGTGAACGCTAACAATAATAACGAAGGGCATTCGGCTGCATTGAAGAGTGAAAAGGCGCCCGAAGCTGACGAGAATCGCTGAAGGTTGGGCGTTGCGGCCTAGCTGCGGGTCAGGGCCGTTGGGCGCAGGCCGGTACTGCCCCGTACAACGAGGTGTGGCTGGATACGCACGGAGAACAAGGGATCGTTACCGGCGATTCCATCCAAGAGCATGCCTACGCAGCGCCGACCCAATTCAGCAAAATCCTGCCGGATGGTTGTCAGCGGCGGGTAGTAGAAACCGGATTCGGGGCTGTCATCAAAACCAACAATGGAAAGATCGCGGGGGAGCGTAAGCTTGCGTTCATACGCGGCTCGCATGACGCCAAGGGACATTTGGTCGTTGGCAACAAAAACGGCAGTGCATTCACCGTTGTCAATCAGGGTTTTGGCCGCTTCGTAACCGGATTCGGCGCTCCAATCACCCACCAGCAATGGTCCCGGTTCAAGTCCTGCACTGGCCAAGGCTGCTTCCCAGCCGCGGCGCCGGGCCTGCGCATCAAGCCAATCCACCGGCCCCATGATGTGGGCAATCTTGCGGTGCCCCTGATCAATCAAGTGCTTGGTGGCCAGGTAACCGCCGCGCTGCTGGTCAACGCCCACGTTTTGAACTCCAGCGGCACCGATATCGCCAATGGCAACCAAGGGCACCCCCGGGCTCAACCGCTCAATGGCTCGCACAATTTCTTCCTGCGGGGCAATGACCACAAGCCCGTCCATCTGATGAGCCAGGTGATATTCAACGGTGTCCATGATGGCCCGTTCACTCACGTCCGGCAGCCCCACCGTGTTGACCGCGTAGCCCGCGGCATGAGCGGCCTCCTGAATACCCAGCAAGATATGTGCCGGACCAAAGTGCTCCATGTTGTGGGCAACCACGCCCAGAGTTTCGGAACGGCGGGTCACCAGCGCCCGCGCGGCCGTATTGCGCCGGTATCCCAACTCGGCGATGGCGGCTTCCACCACGACGCGCGTTTTGGCGCTTACATTGGGATGGTTGTTGATCACCCGTGAGACCGTCTGATGTGAAACGCCTGCCTTGGCCGCCACGTCCGCCATGACGGGCGGGTGTGCATTTGCCGACGCATTTTCGCTCATAACCACATTCTCGCAGAGGAGAACGCATGCACAGCAATTCCACGCGCCCGGTTTCTGGAACGCAAATAGCCCTGACGTCCGGCGACTACCACGCGGTGATCGCCTCGGTGGGCGCATCACTGCGTTCATTGAGCCACCGCGGACGTAATCTTGTGGTCCCCTTCGAGGCGGCCGAGATCCGCCCCGGATACCGCGGCGCCAACCTCGCCCCGTGGCCCAACAGGATTGCCGACGGCGCCTACACCTTTGGCGGCGAGCGTCACCAACTACCCGTCAATGAGATCGACAGGCTGACGGCACTGCATGGGCTGGTCATCTGGAACGAATGGAAACTACTGAACCAGTCGCCGCACAGCGCAACGTTTGGTGCCGTCATCGAACCTCAAGAAGGGTACCCGCACCGGTTGGCGATCGAGGCCGCCTACACCCTCAGCGAGGAGGGTTTGGCGTGGCGCATCTCGGCCACGAACATAGGTGTGGGCACAGATCCGGCGCCCTACGGCGTCGGGCCTCACCCATATTTGGTGGCAGGTAACGGAACTGTTGACGGGTGGACGTTGGAGCTGCCGGCGTCGCAGGTCCTCAGCGTGACGCCGGAGCGCCTGCTTCCCACCACAGTTGATGACGTCAGAGGCGACCACGGCGGATACTTTGATTTCCGGCACGGGCGGGAGCTGGGCAGCACGGAGATCGACCACGCCTTCACAGGTCTGCACACCACCACAGCTGGCGAAACGAGTGCAAACGAGGTTGAAGTCAGGGTCATGGCGCCCGAAGGCACGGGCGTCGTGATGCGCTGGAACGCGGCGGTTCTGCCCTGGGTTCAGATCCACACGGCGGACAGGCCCGAACCCGGGCTGAACCGGATCGGGCTGGCCGTGGAACCCATGAGCTGCCCGCCGGACGCCTTTAATTCAGGCACCGACCTCATCAGCCTCTCCCCCGGAGAACGGCACGACGCCCAATGGATCATCGCCGCCCTTTAAATTGCCCTTGGCGGCAATTAGCCGTTGGGGCGGTTGGGCAGATACTGCACCGCCCACTTGTTGCCGTCGGGGTCGGCAAAGTACACGAAGTGCCCCCACTCCAACACAGCGATGTCGCTGACCTCCACACCGTTGGCGGCCAGTTGATCGTGAGCTGCCTGAATGTCGCTGACCACCATTTGCAGCATAGGTGCGCTACCCGGCTCGGCCTCCGTAAGCCCTTCACCGATGGCGATGGAGCAGGCGGAGCCGGGCGGTGTCAGCTGCACAAAGCGGATTCCACCGCCCGGGCGCTCGTCGTAGTCGGCATTGAAGCCAACCTTGTTTACGTAAAAATCCTTGGCCCTGTCCACGTCGGAGACAGGTACAAATACAAGTTCCAATTTCCAGTCCATGCTCAGAAACGCTACCCCGGTGGGCGCCATTCGAACAGAGCTGAGAACGAATTCGACTAGCTGCCGCAAAGGGCGCCTCAATCCATTGGATCGAGACGCCCCGTGCAGAAAACTTGGTTAGGTGTCCAGGTCGCGTGCAATCAAGGCAGCAGGACGGGCATGCGGCCAACAGACGATTCCACAACAACGGTTTGTGTGCTCATTCTTAGCACTCCTTGAAGAGAAAAATTAGGACAATAGCCGCTAGCCTCGGAGGCGGCCTGTTGGCATTGCACCAGTCAAGGTGCGGCGGCCGGGCCATTTCGGCAGAAACGAAGACTACGCCCCGGTCATCTCCACATAAAGCCGGCTGGTGTGCAGCGCTAGGTAGGACACCTCGTCGTCGCCTAGCTCACGCCTGAGGGCGGCGCCGATCAGCTTCGCAACCTCAAGGGCGGCGTCGGCCGCCTCGGGGTAGGCCTGGCGCACGGACGCCAACACATCCACCTTGATGGTGGTGGAACTGGTTACCTCGGCCGAGGGTGCAAACAAATAGCGCAGGTGCGTCACGAAGCGGGCGGCGCTGAGGGCGTTCTCGTCAACATTCTTCTGCCACCGCACTGACAAAAGCGTGAACACTTTGGCAATGGTTTCCGTCATGGACACCGTCTTGGAGAAATCAGACTTGCCCCACTGCTGGTTGACGAAGTGCAGCGCAAACGCCACCCATTCCTCATCCTGCAGCTGCACTCCCAGGCGCTGCGCAATCAGATCCACCACGCGGCGCCCCAATTGCCCCTCGGCGGGGTACAGCTGGGATACCTCCCACCGAAGCGGGAAGTCCACCTTGATGCCCTCACGGGCGCGCTGCACGGCGAAGACCAGGTGATCCAGGACCGGCACCATCAGCGACTGCCGCGGCTCCAGCTTCAGCTCAGCCTGGGCCATCGCCACAATCTCTTGGACCAGCTCGATCTGCTCCAGCGGGGCATCACTGAGCACCCCCGCCACATGGCTGGCGGCGTAGCTGCCGTCAGGCACAAACCGCTGGTCCGCGACGCCCAGGTCAACGGGCTGGCCCGCCTTGTGGTTAAATCCGATGCCCTTGCCAACAAGCACCATTTCGCTACCGTCGTGAAGCTCGGCAAGAAGGACGTTGTTGTTGTAAACCCGCTTGATGGTTGCGGGCCCGCTGCGGCTCAGGTCCATGGGGATGCGATCCCAGCAGTGACCATGGCACAGGCAGCGCCCGTGACGGGCACCATGTTATTTCTTCCGAACAGTAATGACCGGGGTTCCGGCGCTGGCGCCGATTTCGGTCTCGGCAATGGCAAAGTCCTTGCCGTTGGTCACCAGAACCGGCGTGACCATGGAGGGAACCAGCGGCGCCATTTGGGCCAGGTCACAGCTGACGACCACATCGCCCTGCTTGATGCGGTCGCCCTTGGCGCGATGGGCCGTGAAGCCTTCGCCCTTGAGCTTGACGGTGTCCATGCCAACGTGGACCAGGATTTCCGCGCCGGCATCCGTACGCACCGCGAAGGCGTGCAGCGTCTTGGCCAGCAGGATCAGCTCGCCATCAACCGGGCTGACAAAGTTTCCCTCGGAAGGGTCGACGGCGAATCCCTCACCAACAGCGCCGCTGGCGAACACGGGGTCCGGCACATCGGCAAGCGCCATGACGGTTCCCGCGGCTGGGGCAAAAATCTGCTCGCCCTTTTTCTTGAACATTTTCAACATCTTTGTGACTCCTAGGGTGTGTAAGCGGTTGGCGCGGGATTAGTCGTCTATGCCAAGGCTTTCATTAATCGCACTTTTGTAAAGAACAGCCTTGCCGCCGAAGACGGCCTGAACGCCTCCGCTGACCTCAAAAACGCCAGTGGCACCGAGCTTGCGAAGTTTGTCCTTGTCCACCTGGGCTGGGTCCTTGACGGAAACGCGCAGCCGGGTAATGCAGGCGTCCACGTCGTCCAGGTTTTCGGCCCCGCCAAGCGCGGCGAGGACCTGTGCGGCCTCGCGCTGAATCGGCGTGCCGGCTTCGGCGCCGCCTACTGTTGCGGGGACCAACTCAGCGTCGCCTGCTGAGGGGGTCTCGGCGTCGTCCCCGAGCGTGTCTTCCAAGTGTCCGGGTGTACCGAACTTGAACTTCTTGATGGCGAACTTGAACGTGAAGTAGTACAGGAAGAACCACACGATGCCGACGGGGATGACGAGGAGCCAGTTGGTGCGGTCGTTGCCTTGGAAGACACCGAAGAGCAGGAAGTCGATCAGGCCACCGGAGAAGGTGTTGCCGATGCTGATGTTGAGCAGGTCTGCAATGAGGAAGGACAGGCCGTCGAAGATTGCGTGGATCACGTAGAGGATGGGGGCCACAAAGAGGAACATGAACTCAATGGGCTCGGTGATGCCGGTGACGAAGGAGGTCAGGGCAACCGAGGCGAACAGGCCCATGTACTTGGCGCGGCGGCCCTTGGGGATGACGTGCCACATGGCCAAGCAAGCGCCGGGCAGTCCGAACATCATGGTGGCAAAGCGGCCGGCAAAGAAGCGGGTGCCTTCGGTGAAGAGTCCTACGTGGTTCGGGTCGGCGAGCTGGGCGAAGAAGATCTTCTGCGCGCCGATAACCTGGACGCCGTTGACCATTTCTGTGCCGCCCAATGGGGTGTACCAAAACATGGGGTAGATCATGTGGTGCAGACCGGCAGCACCGCTGAGGCGGAGCAAGGAGCCGTAAAGGAAGGTTCCGAAGGCACCCATGCTGGCAATTCCGGTGCCGGCGTCGACCAAGGCGTTCTGGACCGGCGGCCACACGATGAAGAAGACTGCACCAACAATGATGGCGGCGAAGGCCGTGACAATCGGGACAAAGCGCGAACCTCCAAAGAAGCCGAGAATGGCCGGCAGCTGGATGTTGTGGAAGCGGTTGTGCAGCATCACTGCCACGCCACCAACCACCAGGGCACCGACAACACCGGTGTCAATCGCGGCGGCGTCGGGCGTGAAGATCCCCAGCAGCGACTTGATGGTTGCCACCATGACCAGGTAACCAACAACACCGGCCAGTGCGGCGGTTCCCTTGTCGCGCTTGGCCAGGCCAATACACAGGCCGACGGCGAGAAGGATCGCCAGGTTCTCGAAGACAGTCGAACCGGCGGCCGACATGACGCCAAAGATGCCTTGCAGCACGTGGTTGTCCAGGAACGGGTAGGCCTTCACCGTTGTGGGGTTGGAGAGGGCTCCACCAATTCCGAGCAGCAATCCTGCTGCGGGAAGAATGGCCACCGGCAGCATGAAAGCCTTGCCGATCTTAGAAAGTTGCTTGAACACGATAATTCCCTACGCTCGAGCTTTGACGACGTCGTCAAAGCCAAAATCAGAGCCTATGGGGATCCGGTAATTCCGTAAGAAACGCAGATGGTGCGAAATGGGCGGCGACATTGGCGGCCCACGCGATATGCGTAGTCATGGATGGACCCTCAGGCAAATACGGACGAATGACCCCTACGCATACGGATGCGAGAGGCCGGGCGTCTCAGGTTATTGCCGAAAGTTACAATCCCGATGACTGCGGCCAAAAAGTGGCAGCCAAATAAGAATACACATGTGACCGGTGTCAAAGCCAAACCGGGATCAAAATGCCTGACAGCTTGCGTGGATGTTGCTATCCTCGCGCGGGGCTGGCGATTCCTCGCCGAGGGTTTCCTTTCGCCGCGCTAGGCCCCCGGCTCCTTTCCACCTTTCGCAGTGGTTGGGAGGGCGGCGACCTCCGGTGGGCACGGTGCATGCCAGTCGCCCAAGAGCCGGAGCGCGTCTGCCGATGCACTGCCGGGAGCTGCCGTGTAGATGTACATACTCAGGGCAGACTCGCCAGGCAGGGACAACGTCTCGTAGATCAGATCCATGTCTCCCACAACGTCGTGATGGACCCGCTTCACACCCGACTGATGCTCGTGAAGGTCGTGGGCGGCCCATCGGACGCGGAAGTCTTCCGAAGCCGTGGCCAGCTCGCCGATCAGATTCGTCAGGTCTTTGTCGTGTGGGTTGCGGCCGGCGGTTACATGAAGCATGGCAACGCTGTAACTGGCCACCTGATCCCAATCAACGTAGAAACGCTGAGCGCCAGGATCCAGGTGGATGTAGCGGGCATGGTTTAGTGCGCCGATCTTCGAGGCGCCCGCGGCGCCGGCGATGAGCCCGGCAAACAACGCCTTGCCGAGAGCATTCATGGCGAGGATGTCGCCCCGTCCATTTTGGACGACGGCGGGCATCTCCGTCATCTGGTCCATGACCAGTTGCAGGGTGGTGCGGATGGCGGGTGCCGGCGAGCGCCGTCGTACGGGTTTAGGGCCAGCGTTATTTGCTCCGCGAGTGAGGTCGAAGAGGTGACGGCGTTCAATTTCACCTAGGCGCAGGGTTCGGGCAATGGCGTCCAGGACGGCGTCTGATGCGCCGACGGCGTTGCCTCGTTCCAGCCGGGTGTACCAGCTGACGCTGACCCCAGCCAGCGCCGCGAGTTCTTCCCGGCGCAGGCCTGGCACGCGGCGACTGCTTCCCGCGGGCAGGCCATAGTCTTCCGGGCGGATCTTCGCGCGGCGGGACGTAAGGAACTCGCGCAGCTCAGTTTTGTTGTCCATTTATTCAATTTTACGTCCCATGGCTCCCGTGAGGCAGTCACTGGCAGTGCCCCCATCAACCAGACCTCCCGGATTAGTGGATTTTCTCTGTTCCGCAGCTCTTTGAGCATGTAGCGTCGAGGACGGAACGCGCCATTGGGCGCCGATTAACCCCACGCTTGGAGATTTAATGACTACCGCACGCGCTTACGCTGCCACCTCCCCCACCGAGCCGCTCGTTGCCACGACCATCGAACGCCGTGAAGTGGGACCGCACGATATTTTGATCGACATCGCCTACGCGGGCGTCTGCCACTCCGATATTCACACCGTCCGCGGAGAATGGGGCCCCATCGCATACCCGCAGGTAGTGGGCCACGAAATTGTTGGCACCGTCGCTGCCGTTGGCAGCGACGTCTCCCGCCATGCCCTGGGCGATCGCGTAGGCGTTGGCTGCATGGTCAACTCATGCCGCGAATGCGAAAACTGCCTGGCCGGCATGGAAAACTACTGCACCAACGGCAACGTTGGCACCTACGCGTCCGTTGACCTGGACGGCACCGTCACTCAGGGCGGCTACGCCACCAACGTTGTTGTCAACGAGGACTTTGTTCTTCGCGTCCCCGAGAGCATCCCGTACGAATCCGCCGCACCCCTGCTCTGCGCCGGCATCACCACGTACTCCCCACTGGCCCACTGGAATGCGGGCCCGGGCAAGAAGGTTGCCGTTGTTGGAATGGGCGGATTGGGCCACATGGCCGTCAAGATCGCCCACGCCATGGGCGCCGAGGTCACCGTGCTGTCCCAGTCCTTGAGCAAGCAGGAAGATGGCTTGCGTTTCGGTGCGGACCACTACTTCGCCACGAGCGATTCCAGTACCTTTGAACAGCTCAAGAACACCTTTGACCTGATCATCAACACGGTCAGCGCAGCGGTTGATCTGGGTTCCTACGTTTCCCTGCTGCGCTTGGACGGCACCATGGTCAACGTGGGCGCCCCGGCAGAGCCCCTGCCCATCTCCGTCTTCTCACTGATGGGCAACCGCCGCTCCTTCGCCGCCTCCGGCATCGGCAGCATTGCAGAAACTCAGGAAATGCTGGACTTCTGCGCCGAGCACAACATCGCCCCGGAAACGGAACTGATCGAGGCCGCACAGATCAACGACGCTTACGAGCGCATCCTGAAATCAGATGTCCGCTACCGCTTTGTGATTGATACCGCGACGATCTAAGTTTCGGTGTAGCAAAGGGGCGTTCCACCAATTGGTGGGGCGCCCCTTTACTCTTAAGTCCAGGTAATTTCAGGAAGCGGGGTTTTCACTTGTTCGACGTAATTATTAGTGGTGGTGGGCCAACGGGGATGATGCTCGCCAGCGAGCTGCGCCTGCACAACGTGGACGTACTGGTCGTGGAGAAGGACGCCGAGCCGAATCTGGCTGTCCGTTCGCTGGGCTTGCACCCGCGCAGCATCGAGATCATGGATCAACGCGGCCTGCTTGAGAGATTCCTTGAACAAGGGAAACAGTATCCCGGCGGTGCTGGCCGGTTTGCGGGAATCGAGCCACCCCGGCCAACAACGTTGGACTCCGCCCACGACTACATCCTGGGAATTCCCCAACCCGTGACCGATCGGCTGCTTGCAGAACGCGCCGTCGAACTCGGTGCCCAGATCCGGCGTGGCACGGAGGTAACAGGTATTGAGCAGGACGAGCACGGCGTCAGCGTCCACCTCGCTGACGGCGGGCTTTTGCGCTCACGCTGGCTCGTGGCGTGCGACGGCGGACGAAGCCTTGTGCGCCGGCTCCTGAAGATCGGCTTCCCCGGTGAGGCGGCCAAGACCGAGTGGCTACTGGGCGAGGTTGAGGTCACCACACCGGCGGAGGAATTGGCTTCCGTGGCGGCAGAGGTTCGCAAGATCCACAAGGGCTTCGGCATTGGTCCGGCCGGAAATGGCCTGTTCCGTGCCGTTGTTCCCGCCGCCACGGTCACCGAGGATCGTACGGTGCCGCCAGCGTTGGAGGAGTTCAAAACGCAGTTGCGGGCCTACGCGGGAACCGATTTTGGTGTGCACTCGCCGCGTTCGTTGACGCGTTTCAGCGACGCCACACGCCTGGCCGAACGCTACCGAGTGGGTCGAGTCTTCCTCGCTGGCGATGCCGCGCACGTCCACCCGCCATTGGGCGGTCAGGGGCTAAACCTTGGGATTCAGGACGCCTTCAACCTTGGTTGGAAGCTCGCCGCCGCGATCAAGGGGTGGGCGCCGAAGGAGCTGTTGGACAGCTACTGCACAGAGCGTCACCCTGTGGCAGAAGGGGTGTTGGCCCTGACCCGGGCACAGTCCGAACTGATCTCGCCGGAGCCCGGCCCACAGGCTGTGCGCCGGCTCTTGACCGAGCTCATGGATGTCGATGGCGTCAGCCGTTTCTTGGCGGAAAAGATCACCGGGATCGGGATTCGCTACGACTTTGGCGAAGGCCCCGAACTACTCGGCTTGCGGCTTCGCGACATCCCCCTGAGCCAGGGCCGTCTTTACGAGCTCGGCCGCGATGGCCATGGACTCCTACTGGACACCACCGGTGAACTTTCCTTGTCTGGATGGACGGATCGAATCCACCACGTTCAACTCGCCGGCGGGGAACTGAGTGCGCCCGCGATCCTGCTCCGACCCGATGGCCACGTCGTATGGATCGGAGGGGACCAACAGGACCTCGTCCACCACCTGCCCAGGTGGTTCGGGGCGGCATCATCGGCGGCGCCGGCCCGCCCAGAAGCCAAAGACCAGCGGCACCACTGAAACGCCCATCAGGACCGAACCCAAGACAAGGTCGTCGGCCCTGACCGCTGAGCCGGAAATCAACAACGCCCCGAAGATCACTGCACCAACGCCCAGGCGCAGCATCCGGTTCATCCGTACCATCTGCCGCTCCAACCTGGGGTTCGTTACCGAGATCGAACCGTCCTCGAGGCTGGCGAGCAGACCATCGAGGCGTTTGGGCAGGCGAAAGGTGCCGGCCGCGGCGTCGAGCATCTGCGTCGCCACATCCTTGACGATGTTGCCGCGTTCCTCGCGCAACAACTGAGCCGCGTACGGTTCCACCGAGTCCCACAAGTTGAAGCGGGGGTTCAGAGAGCTGCACACACCAGATGTCAGTGACATGGCGCGGATGATGAGGAGAAAGTTCTCCGGCAGCTGGAAGGGCAAGGAGCGCACCACATCACCAAACTCGGCGGCAAAATCTCGGAACTCGCGCGGGTCCACCTCACGAAGCTCGGCAAACCCCATCCCGCCGAATCGGGCGAAGAGCTGCGTCATGGCCCGTTCAAGCTCGGCAGTGTTGGCGGACGGAACCAGCACCCCAATATTGCTGATCGCGGCCACCAAGCCCTTGCCATCCCTTGCGGCGGCCGCAATGAGCAGCTTCCGCAGACCGCTGCGTGTGGCGGGCGGAACCTCACCCATCATGCCGAAGTCCACAAAGGTCAGCTTCCATGGGTGCCCGGCCGCTGCGGTGGGGACCGGCGTGAGAAAAATATTTCCGGGATGCGGATCTGCATGGAAGAAGCCAAGCGTAAACAATTGGTCAAACATGATCGACGCGAAAACGGGGGCAATCTGCGCCGGATCGATCCCGGCTGACCGGAGTGCCGGAAGGTCGGTAATCTTGATGGCCGTGACATCTTCCAGGGTGAGCACCTGGCGGGTAGTTCTTTCCCAGACTACGCCGGGCACCAAGACCCGTGCGTCGTCGGCGAATTCAGTGGCGAAGCGCTCCAGATTCGCAGCCTCATGAAGGTAGTCGATCTCCTGAAGGCTGGTGGTTGCAAACTCCTCAACCAAGGCGGGCGCGTTAACGCGTTTGGACACAAGGCGGATATGACTGAGCCAGCCGCCCACTTTGCGCAAAGCGGCAAGGTCCACGTCGACGATGTCCGAAATACCCGGACGCTGCACCTTCACCACAACATTGTTGAGCCCGGTATCCGCTATATCGTTCGGAAGAAGATGCGCCCGGTGGACCTGCCCTAGTGATGCTGCGGCTATAGGCGTCTGATCCACCCAAGCGAACACGCTCTCCAGCGGCGCACCCAGCTGTGTTTCGGCAAGGATCCGGATCGCAGGGAACAACACAGGAGGGACCTCGTCTTGCAGGCCTTCGAGTTCTTCGGTGATTTCCGGCGGGAGAACATCGAGTCTGGAGGACATGAACTGCCCCACCTTGATCATTAGACCGCCAAGCTCAACGGCAAGCACATGGAACCGCTGAGCGAAGCGCCGCATCCTCTTGGGCCGGCTCCGGTTGGCCATCCGGGCCATGCCTAGACGAGGAAGCACCAACTCGAACCACCAGGTGAGCGTCAGATGCCACGCGGCAAAGCGCAGGATACGGCGGTAGCGGGCTCTGGTATTGGGTGTGACGTGGACTGGATCTGCCCGTTCTGCTCTACTGGGTGTCACACCCGTCAGTCCTGGGCGAGGATCGAATACAGTTTCCGCCGTGCGTCATCGAGCACCGCAACAGCTTCCTGCACCTGCTTCTTGGTGCCGGTACGCCCAACCTGGGCCGCAGCCTGAGCCAGCTCCATGCCGGCCTTGGGAAGCGCTGAGAAACCGCTGCCCTGCGCCGGACCAGACGCATCCCAGGGTGCTGGTGAATCGGAATCCGCAACGGCCTCACGGCCTGCATCAGTTAGTGAGTAAACCTTGCGACCGTTGGCTTCCTCTGCGCTGATCAGTCCTTCGTCAGCCAGCAGCTGCAACGTTGGGTAAACGGAGCCGGCGCTTGGCTTCCAGCTCCCGCCGCTGCGCTCCTCAATCTCATGGATGATCTGGTAGCCGTGCATGGGCTGCTCTGCGAGCAGCGCCAGCACCGCAGAGCGCACCTCGCCCCGCCCCACACGGGTGCCCGAAGGTTTTTCAAATCGTGAACGCAACTCCTCAACGGCCTGCCACACGCCGTCCATGTTGTTGCCGAAAAACCCGCCTGCCGGGAATGAACTGTGCATCATAATCTCCTCAGCGAATCGCGAACGATATACCTAACGATATGCCTGTGCAGGGGCGGAAACAATGGTCCTCAACCACGAAATCGTTCGGGTTCCAACAGATGCGTGAGCGACCGCGGACCGGACTGAACCCGTCAAGTTCATTCAATTGTTGCCTCTACGGATTGGATCGGCGATATCCGGGTTTCAAGGTGTCTGGGATCAGGCTGTTGTGCCGTCTAGTTCACGGTGAGCCACTGTTTGAAGCTGCTTCAAGGCGTGAGCCTCCTGCGAAACCTCTGCAGGACCGACACCGGCAGCGCGGCCACGACGATTGCGGCCAAGGTGAGCAAGGTGCCGAATATAGTTTGCGGATAGACCACGCTTCCAGCCACCGGCAGCAGCCAGTCCATTAAGAGCGCACCGATCAATTGTCCGGCGATCATGCTCAACCCGGTCAGCAGCACGCCAATACGCCGGATCAGCAGGGCACTCAGGACCAGATTGATGCAGCCCAGCACGCCGCCCAGATACAACCATGGATCAATCGGCAGCGTGGGCAGCCCGCCGGTGAGGACCAGCTTGATAAACCAGATCAGCGCCAATGCCACGCTGCCAACCGCATAGTTGATCAGGGTTCCCGGTATTGGGGACCGGACTTGCGCGGCGATCCTTCCATTCACGGCGTGTTGAAAGGTCATCAATACCCCGGCTAGGGCAACAAATGCCAGGGGGACCAACATGGCGAGGGGGTCCGGCGATCCGGCGATCCTCGGCGACACCGCCCAGAACACCGCGCAAACCGTGAGGATCACACCCAGCACACGGAGTGCAGTGATGGCTCGTTTACCGCCGGGGCCAAGACCGATCCGGTCCACAGCGAGTCCGCTGACGGTCTGGCCGGTCACAACTGCCACCGTGTAGATGGCGATCCCGACGCTTGCGACAAAGCTGGTCTGCGCAAAGATAAAGTATGCACCAATCAAGCCCGCCGCATGGAAGTACCACGGGATGCTCCGCTTACGCGTATCCGCAAGGAGCTTGACGAACGCGGTGCGGCCGCTGGGAATCAGCAGAGTAGCGGCTGCCATGACCAGCGCCGCTCCCCCGAAGCTGAACAATCCGGCCAGCAGCGGATCCTGGAGCCGATGCCCCAGCTCACCATTGATCCGAGCCTGCAACGGCAAGGTCAGTCCAGCAGCAACAGCCAACGGGACACCCATAACCAGTACACGTGCTGCCGACCCAAATTGAGGGCTAGCTTCGGTGCCAACGGCTGAGGCCATGCTAAAAGTCCACCGGAGACACCACGACAAGACCTTGGGCAACTAGCCCGGCAGGGCTGTCCAAGTGCCCAGCAGAGAGGTTCTCGCATCCGGTGCGGTGGCTGGTGCACTTCAGGGTCATGGTGTTCTCCAAGAGGCAGGTCTATGAATCTAAGAAAATGTCCGCGACATCAGGGGATGTTGTCGCCGGGGCAGCACTGCACTGAACAGGATCCAAGGAGCATCAAAAGCCGCTGGCAATCGATTGCCAGCTGAACTCTTGAATAATCCTTAGAGAGGATTTGCCTCAAGGGCGATGTTATGTGCCAATGACATATACCAGCCTAACTTGAGCGAAAGCAGATAAGCAACCGCTTGCCAAAAGCATGATCACATAGCGACGCGCGGCCCGAACTGCACAGCTGCACAGCTGCACATCAAAGTGCTTCGCACCCCAGGGCGTGTCGCTTGGCCAAAAAGGCAAGCAAAACCCTCTCCGACCAGCCTTTCGGCTGCTCGGAGAGGGTTAGGGGGTGGAGCTAAGGAGATTCGAACTCCTAACCTCCTCTTCAGATTGTGGTGTTTTCAATAGTTTTTAACGCTACCTAAAACCCCTAGAATCCGGGGCAAACGGGGCTTTCGATACCTTGCTGAGAGCGTCGAACAACGACACGCTTTGGACCAAAGCGTGTCGTTTCCGTGTCGATTGCAAAAGGCAGTTTCGTGTCAATCTCTCGATGAATCGAAGAACCCAGAAGAAAATGCAAGCCTGTTTTTTGCCACAAAATGACCTCCAAATACGCCACATCCCGAATAAGGCATCTGGTGGCGGTCAAAGCTATAGCATCACGGCAGTGACTGCCCGGCGCCCCTTCAGAGTTACCTGAAAGATAAGGCCCCAATGCGTTCCAGTTTCAAGTAAGCGATCCTCCCCGCCAGTGGAACAGTCGATTTCACAAGTCGGCCCCACAAATTTCTGCACACGTTTGCACTGCATTCCCGCGCGTTAATTCCTGCGACTAGGCGCCCTAGCTCCGCTCCCATGCATGTCGTCATTGACTGGAAGGAACTTGTCGACAGCTGGCGGCACCTCGACGGCGGGAAGTCTTGGATGCTTCTATATCTGTCAAGGTCATCCGTTTCGCAGGATTCCCGGAGATTCAGAAAACCTGATCAGGGAACCCTCCAACACTGGCCGGGCGTCGGACGTTGACGATGCTTGGATCAAGATCCCGCCACCATGCAGCAGGCTGACGTGCAGATGGCTTCGATAGCCCGTTTGTTAGTAGACGGAGTGGGTGATGGTTCCGGTGTAGGAGCCGGTGATGGCTTGGGCTGGAAGGTTGACCACGATGGTGGGGTTCCATGTGGCGGAATTGCTACCACCTGTGGCGGAGGCCGAAAAGGCTGTCACGGCGAAGGATGACAACGTTGACATGGTTGTCGTCTGTCCCGGGAGGAAGACGGCTATTCCGGTTGTGGATGTAGCAGCCCCGGACGCGTATGTCGTCGTCATGATGGGCGCGGCAGCTGGCGTGGTGGTATTGGAGAATGCTGTGGAAGATGCTTGCACTGTCCACCCGGCGCCGGACTGGCCGCGGTTGTCCGTGGCGGTGACGCCGCCGAGCTGTACGGTGAGTTTTCCGCCCGCTGCCCCGGAACCAAAGTTCTTAGCCGTGGGTGCACTGATACTCAAGGCGCCGCCGGGGAAGGTGAAGGTGTTGGTGGACAAGGTGACCAGTCCGGCATGGGAGAGGGCACGGCCAGTGACGACGGCACCCGCGCCCACGGTAATCGCCCCCAGGGCCATGATCGTCCCGGAAAAGGAGGAAGAAGCACCCGTCCCGGCGGCACCCAGCACCTGCCAAAAAACGTTGGAGGCCTGAGCACCATTGACCAGGCTGACACTGCTGCCAGCAGCAGTGTTGAGAGCGGCACCAACCTGGAAGATGAAGACCGCGTTCGGATCACCCTGACCATCCAGCGTCATGACCCCGGTCAGCGTGAACGCCGCCGCAGTGTGATAAACGCCGGGGGTAAAGGTCTTCCCATTCTGATCACCGGCGAAGTCCAGGGCGGTCGGAATCCGTCCGGCGGCGTTATTGTAGGCGGAGAGCAGATCAGTCTGCGCCAGCCCAGCCTGCGCGTCACCGGCATGCGTGGCACCAGCCGCGATACCAGGCGGGAACCCAACAATCACGGTTGCCGGACTTACCCCGAGATCCCCACTCAAGACCGTGGCCCCAGTGTTCGTAACGCCCGTCCCACCCAACACCAGATACGTCCCCGCAGCACCCAACCCCACCGGTGATACCGCGGCGTCTGCCCGTGGCGGGCTCAGAAGCATGCCTGCGACGAACAAGACGCTCGTCAGCGCGGCGATCCCTGCAGCTGCGCTCCACCGAATGGAACTCGGCCCTCCGATTCGACTGATCTGAACAGACTTGGCAATGGTCTTTGACCCCCATCGAGCGATGTGGCGATAGCCGCTCTTGCGACCCGGATGTGGCGACCACTGGACCGCGCCCTTCATGCCCCCGGGCGGCCGCGTTGCCTGAATCATCGCTAAGATTCAGGTATTCCGGCGTCGGAATTCTGGCGCCTTCGATTCC
Organism: Arthrobacter alpinus; assembly: GCF_900105965.1. NCBI lineage: Bacteria > Bacillati > Actinomycetota > Actinomycetes > Micrococcales > Micrococcaceae > Arthrobacter > Arthrobacter alpinus. The sequence continues at coordinate 4,104,311 of NZ_FNTV01000001.1, read as the reverse complement.
GCACCAGGAGTACTGCAAGCAACAGCAGTGCTGCGAGGCCAAGGCCGATGGAGAGCCACAGAATCCCTGCGTTGCTCTGAGGGGTGATGGGAGCCGTCGCTGTTCCGGGTGTCTCCGGGAAGGTGAGGGTGGCGTCGGCGGTTTCGGTGAGTGGCCCGCTTTTCAGTTCCAGGTGAGCCTTCCAGGGGCCCGCGGGCAGGGATGCGTCTAGGGTGGCGGTGACGTGTCCTGTTTCTCCGGGACCGAGCGTGGTGGGGACTCTGACTGGGAACGGGCCTCCGTTGAGCCCTCCAGGGCCGTCGGTCAGGCTGAGCTGCCCGCCGATATCCAATGCGCGAGCACCACTATTGCGTACTTGAGCCGTGACAACGGGTTGCCCATCATGGTTACGGCCAGCCAGTAGCGAGTCAATGTGCATGGCCGACAACGGTTCGGCACCCGTTCCGACGGAGAGATATACCCTGATGCCTACGCGATTCACCACGGTCACGGCGTCAGCGGAAGCCGGGACGGACCGGATCTCGGCCCAGACTATTCCGTAGCGTTCGCCGTCGACCGCGTTCTGGGGCACAGCAATAGTCACAGCCACCGCTTGCGCATCGTTGGCGTCCAGGGTAACGACTGAGCGGTCAACCGAGGTCCACGACGTCAAATCATTGGCGGTGCGGTCCGGGGCCCCGGCGAAAACCCCAGACTCGATCTGGGCCGCCGCCTCATACACGGACACTGACACCACCTCGGCAGTGGTGTTGGAGACCTGGATCCGGCGGTGAATCACCTCGCCAGGATTCATATGGTCAACAATGTAGATCAGGGCGCGTGGATCATTGGCCCGGTCCGCAGGTGCGTCCATGAGACGCACACCGATGCCTCCTTCAGCCGGTGGAGCCGAATCAGCGACCGCGCCGGCCGCCGGACCTAAAACGGCAAGCACGGTCAGCAGGGCAACGAAAATCCTAGGCACTGGAATCGGCGACCAGTCAGGACAGAGAGTGGGTGATGGTTCCGGTGTAGTCGCCGGCTATCGCTTGTACCGGAACACTCACCACGACGGTTGGGTTCCATGTGGCGGAATTGTTACCGACCGAGACGGACGCTGAATAGGCTGTCACCGCAATGGCGGAAATCGCAGCCGGTGTGGCTGTTTGTCCTGGGAGGAAAATAGCCGTGCCGGTTGTACCTGTGGCGAGCCCAGAGGAGTAGGTTGCCGTCGTGATGCTTGCGGCGGCAGGTGTGGTGGAATTCGTGAATGCTGTGGCCGCCGCGGACGCCGTCCACGATGCGCCAAGCGCTCCGCGGGTGTCTGTGGCGGTGACGGCACCGAGCTGCGCTGTGAGTGTTCCAGCGGCGGCTCCGGTGCCCAAGTCCTTGGATGCCGGAGCACTGATGCCAAGGGCACCGCCGCTAACCGTGAAAGTCGTTGTCGTGTCAGCAGCCATGGCCGCACCAGCCGGAGCGGCGACCGTCCAGGCAACTACCAAAGCAGCAGCAGCAAGCGCAGCTGAAAAAGATTTATGCAAGACCATGTCATATCCCCCAAATTGTGATCTACCACACTAAAAACTATGGTTCTCAGGGTGCTCCCTGTTTCGCTTAGAGTATTTCCGTTCCTGCGGCGCAGACAGGGTACAAAGACCTACCTTGATGGATATTTCGTCTTGCTAGTTCCGCGCGGTGATATTAACGATCAGTGGCCAAACATGCCGACCGACATTGACACCCTGGCACTCCAGCCCGGGGTCTCTACAACGACAAGCTACTCGGAACGACGCCGGAGTTTCTTAGGCCCATAAAACTGGGAGGCTCCCGCGCCCGGTGTTGTCATCAGCTGAAAAATCATGTCCACGGCGGCCGCAAGCTCGGCAGTGCTAAGCCTTGGATTACGCTGCTTGGGGGCGGTCCGGGATCGAGGTTCCGGTCTCTAAGGAACTTTGAAGCGTTCGGTAGATTTGGCGGGTGATGTAGCGTTTGAGGCTGCGGATGATCTCCTTCTTCGTTCGTCCTTGGCTTGTACGTTTCGAGACGTAGTCCTTCGTTACTTGATCCCAGTGAATCCTGCTCAGAGCGATGGTGTAGAGCGCTTTATTGAGCTGTCGGTCTCCACCATGATTGAGCCGATATCGGATTGTGCTCCCGGATGATGCCGGAACGGGGCATGTTCCTGCCAAGGCCGCGAACGCCGCCTCTGACCGAACTCGCCCTGGATGCGACCAAGCCGTAAGAATGATCGCCGCGTTGACAGGACCGACACCAAAAACCTCAAGTAGTTTGGGATGTTCGGCCTGTATCAGGCGTTGAAGTTCGGCATGATTTTGCCTCAATTGATCTGTCAACACGATGATTCGGCTCGCCAGTCTCACTGCTTCGCGGCGGCTAATTTGCAGACTAAAGTCTTCTTCTCGTTCCCGCCACGCTGCCACCGCATTGATCTGGGTGACTGACAGTGCTTTTCGTGCATCGAATCCCAGCTCAACTGTCCGCAGCAAAGCGTTCAATGAATTGATCGCCGCCGTACGTTCACGAGACATTGATGTCCTAGCAGTCGTCAACACCCGCAAAGCCAGTTGGACACCACCGGCCCGTGGATCTCTAACTTTCTCGATAGGGATCCCCATCGTGGTGCGAGCAGCCCGCGCCGCATCGATGGCATCTGATTTGCCTCTCAGCCGCCCTAACCTGCGATGCGGAAAGGTGATTCAGTGACTTGAAAACCGGCGTCAGTCGCCTGCTGCCGGAATTTTGCGCCATATGATCCTGTGCCCTCCATCGTCAAAAGGATGTTCTCCTTAGCCCCCCTGAGAACGTCGTTGTATCCAAGAAAGGGCACGCCTGCCTCCTGGAACGGTGACGGGGAAGGTTTCGTTCGCGATTTCCTCACCAGTGATGGTGTTGATGATCGCGAACGTATGCGTTTTTGCGTGGGTATCAATTCCTACGACGAAACTGAATTTTTCAGCAACGATGCTCATGTTTCCTCCAATATCGACGATTGCTATCAGTCGTGTGAAGCATCGAAAGGGGATACCGCTTGGCAGGTCTGTCATGAGCCACGCCAATGTTCTTGGCGGACATGCTTCTAATCAAGCCAGGGCAGTAGACAGAACCGATGCTGAACCCGGCCCGGGCGGACATATCCAAGACAGCGCACCCACACCAACCGGCAGAGGCAATTCCATGGGCGAGCCACGCCCGAACCAAGCCACAACATCAGACTGCCAGTCACTCACAGAGCAACCAACAAAATACTTACAGACCATGGGGAACTTGCCCGATAGCCGGCTATTGCTCACGGCCATTAAATGGCGAAGTGGCCAACCTAATAGGGGGACTGTTGACCACTCCGTTCTAAACACTACGCCGACACTCTGGCAATGGGCATAGATTTTCTCCCCGGCCACAACCAAGCAACCTGAACTTCTTCGGCCATAAGACGTGTTGTGCGACAGGGTGGCGGTTCCTACTATATCGGCGTCAATGAGGGCGGATTCAAGCCCCCTGGAACTCTTATCTGGCCGATGGCCACGCTGCAACAAAACTTATTATGCCTAGGTCCCTTCTTAGGCGTCGATGTGTTGTTGGTATCTAGTTTGGGCGAGCCACAAGGTGGGTTCCAAACAAACAGGGAAAGCGGTACTCAACCCCCAGCTAGGACGTCGCCTGTTCCGCGATGGCGAGGGAGCGCCGCAGCCCTGCACCGGGGCATGCAGCGACCAGTTAAGCTAAGGAATGACTGATGAACCGCAGACTTGGCATACCAAGCACAAGGATTCCCTCACGCGCGGCCAGCGGGCCGCGGACCTCATGCGCAACGGTATGGGAAGCTGGCCGTTCGTGGGAGGCTTCGTTGCCTTCATGGTGGTTTGGGCGGCCATTAACACCCTGGCATTGACTTCACATGCATGGGATCCGTACCCGTACATCCTCCTAAATCTCTTCCTGTCGATGTTGGCCGGCCTGCAGGGGGCAATTTTGCTCATCGCGGCCAAACGACAGGACGCTATTGCCGGGGCGATGGCCCAGCATGACTTCGACACCAACGTCAAGTCTGGGAAAGAGATCGAACTGCTGATAACCATCAACCGCCAGCAATTAGAGATTCTCCGCGAACTACAGGAACTCGGCAAAGTGAAGACCCGTCCTCTATGAGCCCAGCAGGGGTCGTTTCCCGCATACCCGCCAAACCCCGAGAACGCTAACCCACGATTTTTCACTTATTCACAAACCACCCAAAAGAACCTAGCCACAGCGGGCTGCAACTCGGCAGCGCGGTGTCTTAGATGATATGGGGAACTTGCACGATAGTCGGCTACTGCATGCGGGCATAAAAGGGGCCAACCTCTTGGGGGACGGTTGGCCACTTCAAGTACGACACTACGGCGACATACTGAGCGTTAGCATGGCACCAGCTCGGCGGCAGCTGTGGCCACTCTCAGGCGACCTGCCTAACGATCAATTCTTACCCACAACAGGCGGTAGCCTGCGACCAACGTGCGGCGCATGGATTGCCGCGCCAGCTTGGTAGTCAGCGGCATCCATTTCCGTCTGCTCAATGGTGCCGCTCGCTAGATGTCCTATCGTTCCAATGATCTTCACCGCAGATTCTAGGATTCACGGCCTCTGTTCTACGCACCAAAGTTGGGACAAAGCGCGTACAGCCCCGCACGATCGGCTGCTGCTTGGGCGAGGGCATTGTCGTAACGGCCCTCGTGGTCGGGGATGTACGCGAATCCAGCACGCAGGGCCTCGTCGAGATAATGGTCGGTTCCGAAGCTCCCTTCGGACACGTAGACATCATCCGGGTTATCGGCGAAGTATTGCTTCGCAAACGCGAACGCCTCGTCGTACCCGCATTCACCCTGAGCAGGAGTGACAAGGCCCAAACTTTTTCGGAACGTGACTGTTGCTTCTCCGGACAGCCCTTTCATCTTCTGCTCATACGGGGAGAGTTCAACGAGGAAGGTTCCGGGATCGAGAACCTCAAGGACTGTGGCACCCATTTGGCCTTTCATGGCCTTGGCGAGTGCTTCCTTTTCGTTGAGTATTGGCGTCGGCGTCGCGGTAGCCGTCGCGCTCTGACTGGGCGCGTCTTGGTTAACCTGGGACGACTCGGTGGGGGCGCACCCGGCAAGCAGAGTAAGAGGAACGAGTCTCATCGAATATCGGGGCATGCTCATGACTCATGCACTCTTTATCAACGACTCAGCTATGCCTCACGCACGGCCACGGAAATCTTCACTGCCTGGCACCTGCCCTCTCGCTGGGCGCCGCCATCAATGCTAGGAGACGACAGGCCAAGGCAACCTCGGCCTCCTTCATTCAAACAAGTCAGGGAAACCCCACCGATGCACAGAACGCACTAGAGAACATACGCTCCTTGTCTATTAGCTGCCGATGGGACGCATCCCGCATGCCACTCGTCAATGGGGCATCATTATTGGTCATCTTGTGAGATGGTGCAAAATAAAGTTGCCACACGTTAATCCACTTGATAGTTTTACTCTTAGGGCTGCCGTTTTCTCAGCAGGGCTTTGTCTAAGCAGGCAGCGGCGCCATGAGCGCCCTGATTTCATCACAGATCATCCTTATTACTTCTTGGGGAATTACATACATGCGAGCAAATAAGCGCGCTATTTTTAAGCGCGGCGGTGCGGCCTGCGCCGCAGCAGCAGTTTTGATCGGCGGCACCTTCGCTGCCAGCGCCGCCACAGCAGCACCTTCAGCCGAGGCGACGCCCGCCTCCGTCGCCACGCCGTCCGCCACCGAAACAGCGATGCCCAATGGCTTGGCCGAGGCCGTGGAGCGGGATCTAGGCAAGAGCCTGGAGCAATTCAATGCGGAAGCCACTCTGGCCGCCAAGGCAGCAGATGTGCAGGCAGAGGTGACCAAGGCCGATCCGGCCGCCGTCGTCTCCGTCGCTGGCGACACCATCAACGTCAAGACGTCCGCTACCGCAGCCGCCAAAACGGCAGCAGGGACCGCCAAGGTCAAGGTCACAACGATCGAGGCAACACCACTGGCCGCGAAGGTGGATGCAGCGGGCGTCGACGCATTGTTCGCCGCCTACACGGCAGAATTCGGCCTTCAGAACTTGCAGGCCATTATGGTCAACGGCAACGGCGCCTACGTCATCCGCACCGGAGATGCAGCCACGGGAGTGCAGACGCCTGCCGCCAGGTCATTCACTGTGCCCGCGCAACCATCTGTAGCCGACTTTGCCAGTAAATACGCCAATGTCGTAGTAGAAGCGGCTGCTGGTCCCGCGACTGCATTCGCAACGGACGTCACCAACGGTCAGGGCTATGCTGCAACCTCCGGCTCCGACCTATCCGCCTGTTCTATCGGCTGGAACGGCTTCGATGCTGCAGGAAAACCCGCCGTTATCTCGGCTGGCCATTGCGCTGACGATGGTGTGGCAACAACAACCGAATTGACTGACCCCACAACAGAACCTGCAGAGGGCGGTGTCGGAGGCGACATCGTCGCTCCTCTGGGCGTCTTCGGTGCCTCACAGTTCGGCGGACCCAACAATACTCCCGCCACAGCGCCGTCCGGCTGGGACGGCAACAACAATAATCTGAACAACATCGGCACCGACGTTTCCGTTATTGACAGCATCGACCAGGATCTGAACCAGCTGGCCAAAGTCACCGACTGGACAACCCCGGCCGCACCTAAAAACTCCGGTCCTCTGGTGACAGGCGTTTCCAGCGCCATCAATGGCACCAATATTTGCAAGTCCGGCCGCACCACGGGCTGGAGCTGTGGCACCGTGACCGAAACAGGCGTGTTCCTGGTTGGAGGGCACAATCTCGCGACGAATCCCGACGACATTCGCGCCGTTCGAGGCTTCGGTTCAACGAACTTGCTCGGCGCACAGGGCGACTCCGGTGGCGCCATCATTGCCGGTTCACTTGCCGTAGGCATGATCAGCGCCGGGGATCCTGGCGTCATCACCTATGGTGTGGATCTCAAAGACGCCCTGGCACACACTGCAGGCTATTCGGTAAAGATCTTCTTGGAAGCACCTACAGTCTCAACCTCCACCCCGGTATACCGCAAGGGCGCCGTAACCGGCACAGCTCCGAATGCACCATCAGGCAGTATCGTCCTCGTCACCATTGATGGCGTGGGCACTGAGGCCGTCGTGGGCGGCGACGGCAAATGGAGCGTTGCCGCTCCTAACAAGTTCGGAACGTTCACCGTCACCGCACAAACAAAGAACGGCTTCAGCACTTCGGTCTCCACCAAGGAAACCATTGAGGTCATCAAGGAAACCCTGCCAGCGCCAGCAATCACGACGCCTGCCAACAAGGGTACGGTTGCCGCTCCCGTCACCACAGTCTCCGGTACCGGAAACGCCGGCGCAACGGTTGCACTGAGCGGCGACGTCGAGGGCACAGTTGTTGTTGGCACCGACGGCAAATGGTCATTCACCGTGGGACAGCCCCTTGGAGTTGGCAGCTACACCGTCACAGCCAAGCAGTCACTGACTGACTGGAATGATTCCGTCACTGCCACGAACAAATTCAATGTGGTTCCGGCAGCTCCGGCCGTCACCTCGCCCACCAATGGCCAGGAATTCATTTTCGACCAAGGGCCGTCCGCTATCTCCGGCACTAACGCTGCGGGCGCAACGGTGACCGTGACCATCAACGGCAAGTCCTACGACGCCGTAGTTGTTGATGGCACCTGGAGCGTTGCACTTGGTGGCCGCTTGGCTACCGCCGACTACACGGTTTCGGCCGTGCAGCGTGTTGACGGCATCGATTCGGTGACTGCAAACTCCACCTTCAATGTGCTGGCAGCCCCGGCCCCGCCGGCAACACAGGAGCCCACCCCGGCTCCGACTACCCCGGCCCCTGCGGCAACCCAGAACCCCACCCCGGCTCCGACACAGGCACCGGTTGAGAATGATCTGGCGAACACTGGAATTTCCAGCACAGTGTTGGCCTTCGGCGCAGCCGCAGCCGTACTGATTCTCGGCGGTGCTGCGTTCCTGCTGTTCCGCCGCCGCTCAGCCAACTAGTCCCAGCGAACCAAGTTCAATGATCTAGCAACCGCCAGAAGCACGAAAAGGTAACAAAAGGAGTGGGTCCCGTTCACCATGAATGGGACCCACTGCTGTTATTGCGACTCGTAAATAATAGACGCCCAAGCTTTATCCACACCCCCTCAGCAAGTACGGGAGGCATCATGAACAACAAAAAAATGGCCGCGGCCATGCTCGCAGCCACAATGACAGGAGCCCTTGGCATGAGCGGATGCGCCACGCCCCAAGCTCCCTTGTCTACCTCACCTGCCCAGTCCTCCAGCTCAGCTGAAACCAGTGCCTTGCTGCTGCTCAAAGATTCCCTCCGCGCCCAGCTGGGCGCCTCCTATTCAGATTCCTGGATTGAGGGCAACAAGCTCCACGTTGCCGTCACCAACGAATCGGCGGCAGCCATAGTGACCAAGGCCGGCGCGGTTGCCACGCTGGTTACGGTCGAAGCCGCCGAGCTGGAAGAAGCACTTGCTGCAGTCGCCACGTGGCAAACCAAGCTTCCCTCCGAGCAAGCCAGAGCCATCCACAAAATCATTCCCGACGGGAAGACCGGCACCGTCACCATTTTTGTTGCCTCTGAACAACTCGACGCCGTGGCCCAGTCCGCCGCCGAAGACAAGCCAACGGGCAAGATAGCGCTGATGATCAAGGAATCCACCGGCCTCGCCACGCCGTACTAACACCGCATACTATCCAGCACCTCCTAAAGCGTGACCATGATCCACACCTCCGAGGGAACCAGCTGGTGATCCTGCGGAGGTCGCAGCTGCGATCAGCTGGCTGCTCAGCAACGAGGCGAGCTACTGCACGGGAAGTGTTCCGGACATAGCAAGAGTCCGCTAGATACTAATTGTTTTGCCGCTCACTCTCGGACAAGTCCCGACCAAGGGTTCCCTGCGAGACATGGAGTGACTGACATTCCTAGGCTAGGTCCAACGGCCTAACATCCGGTGAAAGACCGGCGTACGGGACGGTTTGCCGGTGTCTATACGGGACACCCCTTTCGGGACGGTGCTGCAGTTTTTTACGACGACTTCGACCCCAGCACCGGTGATCGCTGTCCACAATTTCCTCGCTGTTGAATCCTAGGGGGGGTACCGTCACGTTCGCGAAGACTTATTAGCTAATCACTTAGGCAAGCAAGTATGAATTCATGGAGATTCGATACCCTAGTCCGCTAGTACCCGGCGATGTAATTGGCGTTACTGCCCCGTCGACTGGTGTGCCAGGATCGGAGAAGTTATGGCCCTGCGGTGGCTGGATGTGGATCTGGATGCTGACCACCCATCCCTGACAATCAGCGGAACCGTCACTCGCTACAAGGGCCAACCGCTGTTTCGCCAGGACCACACCAAGACTGCGGCCGGATACAGCGAACTTCTGACCGAGTTGAAGAATTAAGTCCGAGCCGTCAGCGCCAAGGCCGTGCGAAACCTCCAGTACAAGACCGCTTTTGCTGCGGCCTGGATAGACGGAAAATTCCGGCCAGAGCACACCGGACAACTCAAAATCCAAGTGTCGCTCGTTGACGAAGGGCCGTGGCGGGAAGGCAATGCCAAAACCGTCGACATGGGGGAAATGAGCCCCCCATTAACCTCAAAGCGTGTCGTTTCCGTGTCGTTGGGCCATTTTTGGGCAAACAAAAATCCCCTCCAACCAAGCGTTTCCGCAGGTCAGAGGGGTATTCGGGTGGAGCTAAGGAGATTCGAACTCCTGACCTCCTCGATGCGAACGAGGCGCGCTACCAACTGCGCCATAGCCCCGCAGCAGTCCTTGAACCGCCACTGTCTTAGACTAAACCCGACTCAGCCATGACTCCAACATGAATCGCCCGGCTCATCGGCTCGCCACCCAATCTCTGAACGTCACTGTGCCCACAGCTGCTTCAGGGACTAGGTTCTTGCCTGCTCGCAGGAAGCCGCCAAAAGATCCCGGCAACGGAACGGGCAGCGCCACCGCACTACTACCCGTGGCTTCCTTCCATTGGCTGGCCAATCCGTTCATGCCGTGCACCTCTGGCCCGCCAGCAACTACTTTCCTGTTGCCTTGTCCCTCGGACACGGCCGCAGCCACCAATACCCGGGCAACATCGCTCGTGGCAATGGGCTGAAAGGAAACACCCTTAAAAACAGGAATGACGCCCACCCTGGCGCCGGCAGCAAAAATTCCTGCCACCAAGTTATGGAACTGCGTGGCGTATACAACCGTGGTAGGAAGCCCAGAATGTTCGTAGCTCAGAGCACGTGCCGCCTGGGCCTGGTAGTAACCCATGGAGCTTTCGTTGGCGCGGACAATCGTCAGCAAAACGCACCGGCTAATTCCCGCTGCGGCAGCAGCCGCCAACACCGCAACGCTTGTGACGGGAAGTGCCCGAAGTGCAGAACCTGAGCGGGCGTCAAGGGTTTCAATCAAGGCATCCACCTCGGCCAGCCCTGCTGCGACTCCCGCGGCAGTGCTGAAGTCAGCCTGGACGTATTCGGCCCCTGCCACACGTTTGTCGGCAGATGGCAAGCGGCGGCTTAACGATCGCACTCGGTATCCACGGGCCACAGCTTCCTCAACCACGGCCCGGCCGGCCGAACCCGTTCCGCCAGCAACTGCAATTAGCACCATAGTTGTTAGCCTAACGGTCCTAGGCCTCGAGAGGCTCGATCACCGGAGTCGCTAGGGCTCGACTCATAGTCCTTACGCCCGGCGGCGCTGGAGAACGTCGTCCAAATTGGTCAACGCGTGCGTTCCGCGTTCCGAGGCGGCAATGGTCTTTTCCTTCTTTGCGGCCTTCTCGGCTGCAATATCAGGAGCGTCAACAACCACCACAACACCGTCGTGCTCACCGGCAACACCCACTCCAGCCAGGTCGGCACGAATCGAGGTACCGGCTGATTTGGGCGCCTCGGCAAGGACCAACGGCTTTTCCAACGTGAGCGCACGGTTAGCAGTTACGTAACCAGGAACTGGAACCTCGACGGGCTCCCAAGTTTCAATTTCCAGCTCGCCCTCGGCAATGGTCTGGGTGTGCGCAATCTTGGCATCTGCGGTTCCCTTGGCGGCAACTCGCATAGCGGCGGCACGCAATTCCTCAGCCGTGAGCGGCTTCTGAACGGGAGCCGGTTCCGCGCCTTCAGCGCGGTCGAAAAGCTCAGTCTCTTTCGGGGCCACAGCGTTCGACGCCGATTCCCCGGAGGCTGAGTGCGCCGTCGCACTTGCAGCTTGGCGGGCGGCACGGCGAGCCGATTGATCACGAATAGCCAAGGTGCGCAGCACGGCGATCACGGCAACAAACACGGCCAGCGAGGTCCAGGCAACGCCGGGAGAGCCAAGATTGAACACGCTCAGGGCACCGGAAATGCCCGCTGTCAGCAGGGCAAGAAGGCCCGCCAATGCGAAAAATGTTCGGCCCCAACGAACATTGAGGGGCTTCTCAGCAGCCGAAGGCACGGCCATTGAAGGTCCCGGCTCCACGTGGGTGTGGGCGTCGGAAGTACTGCTTTCCATTGACGTCTCCTGCAACTGCTGGATTTGGCGGACTGGCAACAGTTGTCCGGCCATATTTCAACCCTAGAGGGGAAACATGCCGCGTCTGGCATTACTGCCGGTGTGTCGCAGGTCAAGGGGAAAATTCGCCTTTTGGACAGTCCACCCACCCTCCTAGCGCCGGGCCAACCACCTAGCCAGAATTCCTTCCGGCACTTCCTCGCTAGTCAAGGCAAAGCTGCGATGATCGGCCCATTGACCGTTGATGTGCAGGTACCGCGGGCGCAGCCCCTCATCCCGGAAGCCCAATTTTTCCACCACGCGCAAGCTAGCCGCATTCTCCGGACGAATATTGATCTCCATCCGGTGCAGCCCCAGTGCACGGAAGCAGTGATCCGTAGCCATGGCCACTGCCGTTGGAACAATTCCTCGACCGGCCCTGTCCTGATCAACCCAATAGCCAAGGGTGGCCGACATCGCCGAGCCCCACATGATCGAGGACACCGTCAGCTGGCCCACAATGGCTGGTTTGGCCTGCGTGGGAACACTCTCGGTGATGATGAACGGCAGAGCCGACGCCTCGCGTGCCTGCTGATTCAAAACACGCACCATCCCGGAGAACGTGGGCAGCTGCCCCTGACTCACAGGGTTGCTTGCCTCCCACGGCTGCAGCCAATCGGCATTGTGGGCTCGCACCCTTGTCCACTCCGCCTTGTCGCGAAGCTTGATGGGGCGCAGAACCAGATCACCGCATTCCAAGGTTACTGGCCAAATGGCCTGCCCCCACACGAACTAGCTCTTGAAATCGGCTGTGAATTCTCCCAGCCATTCGCGCAGGTCTTCGCCGAGTTCTTCGTTTTCGCAGGCGAGGGTGACAACTGCCTTGAGGTAGCTGAGCTTGTCACCGGTGTCATAGCGGCGGCCATGGAACACGACACCGTACACGCCGCCGCCTTCGCCTTCCATGGTGGCCAGGGTCTGCAGGGCATCGGTCAGCTGAATCTCGTTGCCACGTCCCGGAGGGGTGTTTTCAAGAACCTCAAACACGGCCGGGTGCAGCACGTAGCGGCCAATCACGGCGAGGTTGGAGGGAGCCTCTTCAATGGAGGGCTTCTCCACGAGGTGGTTGACACGGACGTAGTCCTCGCCGTCAATGACGGTCATGTCGGCACAACCGTAGGAGGAGATCTTCTCTTGCGGAACCTCGATCAAGGCCACCACGGACCCGCCGGTGCGCTGCTGCACCTCGATCATGGTGGTCAGCAGCTCATCGCGCTCATCGATCAGGTCATCACCAAGGAGCACGGCAAAGGGCTCATCGCCCACATGGGTCTTGGCACGCAACACCGCGTGGCCCAGGCCCTTGGGATCGCCCTGGCGGACATAGTGGATCTCGCCCAGATCGGTGGCGTGCTGCACTGCGGCGAGGCGATCGGCGTCGCCCTTTTCTTCAAGGAGCTGCTCCGTCACTGGAACACGGTCAAAGTGATCCTCCAAGGCACGCTTGTTACGTCCGGTAATCATCAAGACATCGATGAGACCGGCGCTGACGGCTTCCTGAACCACGTACTGGATGGCGGGCTTATCCACCACCGGCAGCATTTCCTTGGGCATTGCCTTGGTTGCGGGCAAGAACCGAGTCCCCAAACCTGCTGCGGGAATAACGGCCTTGCGTACAGTTTTTGCAGAAGTCATGCCATTAGGCTAGCGGACTGGCCACGGTTTCCCCGGATAATGTTAGGTGCGCTACATTTTCCAAGCGTCATCCAGCGCCCCATTTCTCTCGACAGGATCCCCATGAATGCGCTCGACAAGGCTGCCTGGCGTTCCCGACTGCGTGCACAGCGGCGAGAGTTGGAACTCCCAGACGCTGGCGCAGGTCTGGCCCGTGTTGCCCAGGAGTGGCTGGAGACGCTGGACACGCACGACGCCAAACTTGCCGACACGGGTTCTTCGGCTCGCGGTTCGGTTTGCGCTTACCTCGCTATGGGCAGCGAGCCCGCGACCGGCCCGCTTCTTTCCGCGTTGACCTCCACCGGTTACTCCGTGTTTGTTCCTGTTTGCGAACCCGATTTCCAAATGACCTGGACGCGCTGGAGCCCCGGCGTTTCGATGCAGCGCAGTGCACTGGCACCTGTCATGGAACCCGTTGGCCCGCGTTTCCCCTATGATCAGCTGGTCTCCGTGCGGGCCATCTTGCTCCCTGCCCTTGCTGTGGACGGCTCCGGTGTGCGTTTAGGACAAGGCGGCGGCTACTACGACAGGTTTCTCGCTGGCCTCCCACGAAAGGGTGGGATTGTTACTGTGCCGCTAGCAGCCGTGGTGCATAACCATGAATATTTCCCATCCCCATCGCTGCCCCATGATTCGCTTGACGCACCCGTTGCCTATGCCCTCACTCCGAGCGAACACCACACCTTGGGGCCGGCGTAGCGGCCGTGTATGTTGCCCGGGAATGTCCCGGCCCTTAGGGGCGTTGAACAGGGCGGTGATAGAATTAGGCCTTGGGACCATGGACTTCCAGTCACGTGACTGGAAATCGCACGGTCCCAACGCACGTATCCAGGAGGAAATTTAGTGCCTACGTACGCTTACGCTTGCAAAGATTGCAACCATGCTTTCGATATTCAGCAGTCATTCAGTGATGATTCCCTGAGCATCTGCCCCGAATGCAGCGGCAACCTGCGCAAGAAGTTCAACTCCGTGGGCGTTGTATTCAAGGGATCGGGCTTCTACCGTACCGATTCACGCTCAACCTCCAGCTCAGTACCGGCCGCGGCAGCACCAGCCACTGCTGCGCCGGCCAGCGCCCCCACTCCGGCTTCGGTCAGCTAGAGGTTCTGCTGTTCTCGACGTACGGGCAACATCGCGTGCGTTGATTCCTCCACACACACCTGCGTGATGCGGCTTGTCCACTTTTAGGCGCTAGCCGCTGTTTCTGGCCTGCACGCGAGCCTAGCGTTGCCTCATGAAATCAACACGCACTCCCCCAACGCCGCCAGTATTTGCGGGACCTGCTTGGCGATCCCAACAGTGGTCTCGGCGTGCGTCTCCTCTTCGAAAACTGGCCCGGCTGGTTGTCCGGCGACGGCGCCTCTTTGCCGCGATGTTCCTCTGTGCGGCCGCCGCCCTGGCCGTTCAACAGCTCACTCCTGCCAGTCCCATCACCACTGGTGTGATGGTTGCTTCTCGTGATCTGCCTGCTGGTCATGTGCTCAGCGCAAATGACCTGAAGACCGCGAAGGTGAGCCCACAGATGGTTCCCGATGGTGCGATACGTTCTCCAGCAGCTGGAGTCCTTGCCGCAGGGGCCCCTCCACCCGTGGATTCCTCGACGGAGTGGCTCGGACTTCAGGTCTCCGGCCCGATTCGTCGCGGCGAGGTACTCACGGATGCGTCGCTTTTGGGCACTGGATTGTTGGCCGGCGCCCCGGCTGGCAGCCAAGCGGTTCCCCTCCGGTTGAGCGATCCCTCCACTCTCACCCTGCTCCGACAGGGGCAGTTGGTCACCGTAGTCCTCAGTAGCAGCCAAGGAATGGACGGGCCGGTGACGAACGAGACGTTGGCCGAGAAAGTGCCGGTTCTCTGGACCCCGGATCAGGAGTCAACAGGCGGAGGGCTCTTTCCAGCCCAGGAGAGCGACGGTGTCGTGGTGGTGGCGGCATCGGCCACACAGGCCGTGAAGCTCGCCGGGGCCATCAGCCGGGGCAAGGTGTTTCTCATCTTGCACAACTGACCGAGCCTGCTTGGGTGGCCTCTTTCAGCCCCTGTACGCCTTCATGTCCGCGAAGAACGTCTTGGAGGCCGGCATGTAGCAAAGCGCAATGGCCAACGAGCCAAGAACCAGCTGGGCAATGGTGGTGAATCCACCCGGGAAAACGATCCCCACCAGCTGTGACAAGGTCAGGACCACCAAGACACTTGTGGCTGTCCTGGCCCACATCCGGCCTTTGTGGAGGAAGAAGGCAAATAACACATACGCCGACACCGTGGCCAGCGCGGCCAGCACCACCGTTATGACTCCCATGTTCCGCATCGCCTCCAGGCTGAGCGTGGAGGCAGGGTCGGCAGCCAGTTGAGCCTGCAACACCTGGGCGCGCTCAGGGGAGACCGCATGGATGATGCCCATGACGGAAGCCACTATCTGAGCCGCGGCGGCGAGCACCAAGAGCCAAACCGCGACCGTGACCGGACGCGGCGCAGCCGGCCGGGGCGTGGATGAGTCCTTGTCGAGGAAGGCACCCAGCCCGGGAATGTGTGGCGGAGTAGCCATGTTTGTTCGGTCCTTATCCCCAGTGCGGGGGCTTGTTTTCGCGCAGCCATTCGTCGTGGCCATTCTCGGAGGTGGAATCTCCCCAAGTATGGGCAGCATCGTGGGGAGCAACCTTGGGCAGTAGCTCCGGTTCCTTGGCCGCAGGCACGGCCCCGGGAGCCGGCTCTGCAGCTTCCGCATCGTTTGTCTGGTCGTTTTCACTCACGAGTGTTTCGCCTTCTTCAACTTCTTGTTTTTCTTCTGCTACCTGGTTCGGAGCCACGACTGCTGCGAGCGTCGGAACACTCTCACTTGCTTCGACGGGCTCGGCAAGGTCCGCCGTGCCCTCGGCTGCGGAGGGAGTACGGCGCCGGGAACGCGGGGAATCAATCACGGCAGTCATGGACGGATCTTCAGATGAGCCCATGAGGGATGACAAAAGCGCGTCTCCGGTTCCAGTACCCAAGCCTAAGTAGCGGCCAATCTGATCGGCGCAGCTGGACGGATCGGTGAAGACCTCAATGGTCCACAACGGCACGTACCGCCAGCCTAGGCGTTCGAGCATTTCCGGGCGCAAACGGCTACGTTCGCGCACGCTCATGTTCTGGTATCTGGCGGTTCCATCCGACTCGACTGCAACTGGGACCGGAATTTCATGCTCTTCCCGGCCCAGCAACTGGATGGGATCAGGTGCGGCGGCCATGTCCAGAGCGCCGTCGTAATGATGCCATACCCGGGCGCCGCGGGCGCGGAGCCTATCGGCAAGATCTGCCACAAGGGGGTCCTCCCCTGTTTCGCGTTCACTGTCGAGGGCTCGTGTTGCCGGTGTCCCCACTAGCGAGTTGCCGGCCAATTCGCGATCAAGAAGCTCAAAGAAGTCAACCGCACCATAGCTCAGCCGGGTCTCGTCCAGATCCTCGGGACGGAAGCAGGTCACCAAGTGAATGTGCGTCCTGGCGCGGGTCATGGCTAGGGCGAACTTGGCGCGACCATCGGGCTCGGACAACGGGCCAAAGCCGTGCAGGGCACGCCCGTGCGGCGTGCGACCATAACCCAGCGAGAAGATGACACGGTCGCGGACCAAACCGGCGGCCCTGTCCACCGTGACAACACGGAAGGACTCCGGACCGGAACCAAAGAACTCGGTCAGCAGCGGGTGGTTGGCCATTTGCAGGCGGATGGCCTGCGCAACCCGAACGGCGTGGCGATCGCTGGCCGTGATGACGGCCAACGATTCACGAGGCCGGACACGGGCGTGTTCGAACACGAGGTCAACGATCCGGTTGACCTCGGCAACCACCGATTCCACGCCGCTGTCACCCATGCCGGGCAGGCCCTTGCCATCGGGCAAGTAGTCAACAGTGATGGCCCGGTCCAGACCGGTAACAGCACGCCCATCGGGCAACCGCTCCAACTGGGAATCGTAGAAGCCGTTACTGAGTTGCCGAACCAGTTCTTCGTCAACGGCTCGGTAGGAAACACTCAAGCGGTGCCGCGGGAAGACGCGAGACAGTGCGCCGAAGACGCTTTCCAGAGGATGCTGGTCAACGCTCTTGTCACCGGGTTTGTTGACCGACACCGAGAAGCTCTTGGGGCAGGCGGTTTGTTCGTCACCGAACGCCACAACCTGCTCGGCGCGGGCCAAGGCAGGCAGTGCCGATTGCAGCGAAGTGGACTCTGCATCCAAGATCACCACCGCATCGAAGCGGTAGTCAGCAGGAATGACCGAAGGCACCACCAAGGGGCTCAGCACAAAAACCGGCGCCAAGTTCCGCAGCAGATCCGGGGCTTGCGCGCTCAGGGCGGACAAGGAAACTCGCCCGTCCTTCAAGACGTTGCGGAGCATCTCGCCCTGGCGGTTGCGGCCTGTCAAGACCGCCGACCACTTCTGCGCCAAGCGCCAGCGAATGCGGCCGGGCCCGGACGCGACGTGCGTTTGGTCAGCCAAACGGAACTCGGCCTCCAAACGGCGCAGGTTCGCGCCGTCGGACATTGCCAGGTACTCATCGCCGCTGATCATGGCTTCAAGGGCCGACTGCCACCAAGCCAACTCAAGCTCGGAACCAGTCTCCTCGGCGGGGACCTCGCGACCTGCAAGGTCGTCCAGGAGTTCCCCAAGACCCTGCTCCCGCATACCTTCAAGCAGGAGCGTGCGCTCCGGCAGGGTTTCCAACGATGCCTTGGAAGCAACCAGGGCTTCCAGACGGCCGGCAAGCTCACCGGCATTGAAATTCAGCAGATCCCCACCGTCAACAGTGCGTTCAAGCACCTTGCCCAGGGTCTGCAGCTTCTCGCGCAGGCTCATGTAAGTCCGGCTCAGCTCGGCCAGGCCGGCAGGAACCGTGGGATGGCGCTTGCTCGTGGCAGCCTCGGCCCACAGTGCGCTTTGTTGATTGACCAGCACAAGTGATTCGTGCAGATCGGCGATGTGCACTCCGGGGCGAACCAGGTCCTTGGCGTTGCGGCGGAAGCGGGCGCGCTGCAGTGCAGGCATCTCGATGCCGCGCTCACGGCGCCAGCTCGCAGTGGCCGTGGCCGCGATCATCTCGTCTGTTGACCAGTCGAAGATGTCGGCGTTGAACTTGTCCAGGCTTTCGCGGATGGCCACCAGCATGTTCAGCTGGCGACCCCACTGGGAGAAGGAATTACCCTGGCGAATCTGACCAAACTCGGCCACCTCGCGCATCTTCTCGGCAAATTCCGGCACTTGCTCATTGAGCTGCTCGGCCAGGGCATAGGCGGTTTCGGTTTCCTTGCGGGTCACCATGCGCGCCCCGTGCCAGGCGCTGCTGACAGCTACCTGGCTGAACGCGCCAAGCGCTGCGGCTCGGCGCAGCCGACCGGTGAGTTCCTTGCGATCGCGGATGCTGTCCAGCACGCTGCGCTTCAGGCGCACGGTGGTGGATGGCGCCGGGTGGATCGAGGTGAGCTCGGCCAGGGACTGCATGGCCTGGTACGGTGAGCAGCCCCAACGGTCGCGCACGTTGTGCAGGCTGGCGACGTGGTCTACCAGCTGGTGGCGGTGGTCAACCAGCGTTTCATGGAGGCTGGAAAGGGCAGGTTCCGTCGCCTTTTCATTACGCGTGATGGCGCGGATGAGCTGGGACTTGATCTGCTGCGGGCCTGTCTGGGCACTCAGCTGCAGGAGCAGTGAATCGAGGCCGTGATCCGTGAAAATCTGGGCCAATTCATTGAGTGTCCCACGGCGTTCGCCCACCACCAGGACACTCTTGCCATCATGGACCAGCTGGGCAATCGCGTTGACGGCGGTCTGTGTCTGACCCGTGCCCGGAGGCGTGGAAACCAGCACTGACTCGCCGTTGCCAATCATGTCCAACACATATTGCTGGTGCCGATCGGCGTCGCGCACCAGGATTTCATCCTCGGGATGACGGTCATCCAAGGCGGCGAAACGGGAGAAATCGGGAGCAAGCTCAACCGGCAACACGTCATCGTCGCTGTGGTTGCTTAGCAGTTCAAGCAATTCGCTGCCCGCCTGCAGCGCAGGATCCTCCAAGTTATCGGCAAGGAACGCGAATGTGGAGACCACCAGATCGTGTTCCACCGTGGCCCCCGGAATGGACGCCAGCAAGGTCCGTACCCGGTCCAAAACCGGGGCTGGGTCAAAGCGAGCCGTGCTGTAGGCCAGTCGCCCCAGTGCGGCAGCGTCAAGGTGGACGTGCCACTTCTGTGCCAGGTGCTTGACCAGCGAGGGGTTCACCTGCGCCTGCTCCATCAGCTGGAGCTCATAATCATCCTGCCCCGGGCGAACCGTGAGAGCCACGGCCGCCAGCAGCACAGGTGCGCATACTTCGCCGTCGGGATGCTCCCCTGCTGAAGGTTCCCCGGCGGAAGTCCATCGGGCCATGCCGGCGCCGAGGTACCCGACATCGATCCCTCGGTCGGTGCTCAGTTCAAAAATTTTGGCGCGCAAGGCAGCGGCCGCCCGCTTAGCGGCCGAGTAGTGCTCGGGTTCGCGAATCAACGTCGACAGGCGCGTCTTTCGGCCGGCAAGCAACTGGGCGAGGCCGGACGGGTTGGCGTGCGTGAGGCTGATACTGCCGTGCCCTGTCTTTACAAACGCAAGGGCAGTGTCAGGGCCGGAATAGGAATCCAATCCAGCAAGCCAGGTTTGGAGTTCCACTGAACTCTCCATGGGGCCTGCAACTTCGGACACGGGTGCCTTCTTCTCTGCACTTGAGCGAAACGGTCTTGACCATACTGACATGCTTTTCAGGCTATCGCTCTCAGCCCGCTAATGCTTGCTCGGCACACTGAAGGGCGCCAAATTTCCCGTGATTTTACAGGCATT
Source organism: Arthrobacter alpinus (assembly GCF_900105965.1). Lineage (NCBI taxonomy): Bacteria > Bacillati > Actinomycetota > Actinomycetes > Micrococcales > Micrococcaceae > Arthrobacter > Arthrobacter alpinus. The sequence goes on along the minus strand of NZ_FNTV01000001.1, from coordinate 4,084,232 downwards.
GGCGCCCTTCAGGTCATCTACCGGGGATTACTCCCACTCAATGGTTCCCGGTGGCTTGGACGTGACGTCCAGAACAACGCGGTTTACACCTTCCACCTCATTGGTGATTCGGTTGGAGATCCTGGCGAGAAGATCGTACGGCAGGCGTGACCAGTCGGCGGTCATGGCGTCCTCGGAGGAAACCGGACGCAGCACGATCGGGTGGCCGTAGGTGCGGCCGTCGCCCATCACGCCGACGCTGCGGACGTCCGCCAGCAGCACGACAGGCATCTGCCAAACTTCGTTATCCAGGCCGGCTGCGGTGAGCTCGGCGCGGGCAATGGCGTCTGCCTTGCGGAGCAGTTCCAGGCGTTCGCCGGTGATTTCACCGACGATGCGGATTCCCAGGCCAGGGCCGGGGAACGGCTGGCGGCCAACGATCTCGGCCGGCAGGCCCAGTTCGGCGCCCACTGCACGGACCTCGTCCTTGAACAAGGCACGCAGCGGCTCAACGAGCTCGAAGCGCAGGTCCTCGGGCAGGCCACCAACGTTGTGGTGGCTCTTGATGTTGGCTGCGCCTTCACCACCGCCGGATTCCACAACATCGGGGTACAACGTGCCTTGGACCAGGAACTTGATCTCTTCACCTTCGGAGGCAGCCTCGGCCATGATGGCGCGTTCTGCTTCCTCGAAGGCGCGGATGAATTCGCGGCCAATGATCTTGCGCTTGGTCTCCGGGTCGGAGACGCCGGCAAGGGCGTTTAAGAAGCGGTCCTGCTCGTTGGCAACGTAGAGCTTGGCGCCGGTGGAGGCAACGAAGTCGGTTTCGACCTGCTCGGCCTCGCCCTGACGGAGCAGTCCGTGGTTGACGAACACGCACGTGAGCTGGTCGCCCACTGCGCGCTGCACGAGGGCTGCGGCAACGGCGGAGTCAACGCCACCGGACAGGCCACAGATGACCTTGGCGCTGCCGATCTGCTCGCGGATGCGATCAACCTGCTCGTCGAGGATGGACGTGGCAGTCCAGTTCTTTTCCAGCTTGGCACCGTTGAACAGGAAGTTCTCCAGGACCTTCTGGCCGAATTCGGAGTGCTTGACCTCGGGGTGCCACTGCACACCGAACAGGCATTTTTCCTCGTTCGCAAAGGCGGCAACGGGGGCACCGGCGGAGGATGCGAGGACGTCGAAGCCCTCGGGTGCCTCCTGCACGCTGTCGCCATGGCTCATCCATGTGGTCTGGTCAGCACCGGTGTCGCTGAGGATGGAGCGGCTTTCGCCAAGGATCTGCACTTGGGTGGAGCCGTATTCGCGCAGTCCGGTTTCAGCTACGGTTCCGCCGAGGGCCGCGGCCATGGCCTGGAAGCCATAGCAAATGCCCAGGACCGGAATGCCGGCTTCAAAAAGGTCTGCACCAACGTTGGGTGCGCCCTCAGCGTAGACACTGGAAGGTCCACCGGAGAGGATGATGGCAGCTGGGTTTTTAGCCAGCAACTGCGCAGTTGTATAGGTATGCGGCACGATTTCCGAGTACACATTGGCCTCACGCACACGGCGCGCAATCAACTGGGCGTACTGGGCACCGTAGTCCACAACCAGGACGGGCTTCTGGGAAGTCTGGGCCGTAGCGGGATTAGTCACCCCTCAATCTTAACCCACGGCGGCACCAGCGCGCCCCGACGCTGTGCTTTCCGTGATGAGCGACTCAAAATGGGCCCGTCATGAACCGCATATCTCAAACGCCGCATCATCTTTAGGGGTTAAAACCGTTTCGCTCCATCAACGATTGCAGAAGCGTTCTCAATTTAGGGCCCGAAAGTGATGCGGCGTTCATGAGTGAAGCGAGTTGTGGTGCAGCTGCGGTTAGTGCTGCCTTTAGTACCGTTTTCCGGCCTTGGGGTTGGCGGCGACCTCGGCGAGGACTTCCTTGTGCACCTTGGCCTCAACGAAGAAGGACAGGAAAGGAATCACACCGCCGAGTGCAATCAGCACCAGCTTGCCAAAGGGCCAACGCATCAAGGTCCAGAGGCGGAAATCGGCGATCAGGTACACCACGTACATCCAACCGTGGATGATCAGAACCGTGGTGGAGAGGTTCACGCCGCCGGTGATGGGCATGACGCCGCCGTCAATGTTGACCAGGCCGAAGCCGTGACTGGCACCGAGGGTGTCCGTGCCGCCAGCCACCAGAACGCTCTGGAAGGCGTAGCGGAGCACCAACTCAATGACGAGCAGCAACAACATGATGCCCGTTGCGTAAGCGAGCACCTTGTAGAACTTAAGGGCTGTGAGGATCTGTGCCGGAGTGCCACCGAAGCGGCGCTTGGGGGCAGCCTTGGCTGGCTGTGCGGTGGCGTGCACGGGGGTTGATTCGCTGTTCTTGGGCTCGGTCACGGTGCCGGCTCTCCTCAATCGTTTCTGGTGGTGGGCGTCGCTGGTTTCAGACGGTGCACGGTGGCATGTCCGGGTGTGCTGAGTCAGGGCGTTTCGTCGTCGTCATGTTCGAGGTCGTAGAGCGCGTCCTGGTCACGGCGGTAATCGTCCGCTACCAAGCGCCACCACAGGAAGACGGCGAATCCGGCGAACACGGCCCACTCGATTGAGTAGAAAATGTTCAGCCAGTTAATCTTGTTATTTTGGTCTGTTGCCGTCACGGTAATGGGCACCAACGCGTTGCTCGTGGCATCGGCCCCCACGTCCTGGCCGTCAATGATTTCGCTGAAGGACACGATAAAGGACGCATACATGCTCACGTTCCACCGGTTGGTCAGCTCGGCCGAGGACAAGGCCGCAACCTGGCCCTCAGGAAGATCCTTCTTCAGAACTGGCCCTTCCGAGTTCAGGAGCCGGCCCTCAAGTTCGACGCCGCCAACAGGCACCGCGGGAACATCACCCGGGGAGGCAACCCATCCACGTGCAACCGGGATCACCACTTCTTGGGTGGCCGCGGATCCAACGGGTGGAACTGCGCCATCGACCACAAACCCTGTTACCGCCCAATAGCCTTCATTGCCATCTTGGAGTCGGGAAGGCACCAAGACCTGTTTGGTGGGATCAAAATGGCCTGTGGCGGTCACCATCTGGCCTTCAATATCGCCTGTCATAAGGTGACCAGGTTGCAGGGTGTCCAGCAGTGGCTGGACCTTCTCCGTTACGGAGGGCGGGGCAACGTCCTTTTCAAGCGAGCGGGAGAACTGCCATTGGCTCAAGAGGACCAGAACGGCTGATACGGCAAGGGCAAAGACCAGCGCGGCGATCCATTTGGGCTTGACAGCAGTTTTTAACACACTTCAAAGGTACTTCGTAACCGTGTAGAACAACGAATGCAGTGATGACGACCGCACAGGCGTGGGTGGGCCCACACGCCCGAGGGACCCGCCGCGAGCTTGCGAGCGGTGGGAGGGCGTGGGTGGGCCCACGCGCCCGAGGGACCCGCCGCGAGCTTGCGAGCGGTGGGAGGGCGTGGGTGGGCCCACGCGCCCGAGGGACCCGCCGCGAGCTTGCGAGCGGTGGGAGGGCGTGGGTGGGCCCACGCGCCCGAGGGACCCGCCGCGAGCTTGCGAGCAGTGGGAGGGCGTGGGGACTAGTGGTCGAAGAACACCAGGGTCGAGTTGATCAGCTCGGCGATAACCTCGGCGTCGTGGGCGCGGCGCAGTGATTCACGGAAATTTTCCTTGAACAGTGAGCGTGCCAAGGTCGCCAGGACTTCCAGGTGGACGGAAAAGGAGCTGGCGGGCGTTGCAACGAGCAAGATGACGGTGGCTGGCCCATCCACCCCACCAAAGTCCAGGCTGTGGTCAAATTTGGTGATGCCCACGGCGATGGAGATTTCCTGCACAAAGTTGCTTCGAGCATGTGGGAGGCCGATGCCGCCGGGCAGGCCCGTGGCCATCTGGTGTTCGCGGGCGTTGACGTCCCTCAGGAACCCGTCAAGATCAGAAACTCGGCCCTGCTCAAAGAGTTTGGTTGCCAACTGCAGCGCCGCGTCTTCCTTGGAAACAGCTTCCATTTCCAAGATCACCAGGCCGGCGTTGGTCAGTTCAGTTTCATAGCGTTCCAGTGAACCCGGTGTCATCTGTACCTTTCAAGGCGGACGGCGGCGTAAATCTGCATCCAGTCTATCCGGTGCCGCTTAACCCGGCGCATTTGAGGCAAGAAAATGCCCCGGCCAGCTAGCTGACCGGGGCAATTTCAGGAGGCAAAACTATGCGGAAACAATCACGTCGATCCGCTGGAATTCCTTCAGATCTGAATAGCCCGTGGTGGCCATTGCGCGGCGCAGTGCACCGATCAGGTTGGAGCTTCCATCGGCGCGGTGGGCCGGGCCGTGCAGAACTTCTTCCAAGGTACCCACGGTGTCCATCTTCACGCGGTGGCCGCGCGGCAGTTCGGCGTGGTGCGCTTCGGCACCCCAGTGCCAGCCCTGACCGGGAGCTTCGGCAGCACGGGACAGCGCTGCGCCGAGCATGACGGCGTCGGCACCCATGGCAATAGCCTTGACGATGTCACCACTGGAGCCCATGCCGCCGTCGGCGATGACGTGAACGTAACGTCCCCCGGATTCATCCATGTAGTCACGGCGGGCGGCCGCAACATCGGAGATGGCGCTGGCCATGGGTGAACGAATGCCCAAGGCGCGGCGGGTGGTGGTGGAGGCGCCGCCGCCAAAGCCCACCAGGACGCCTGCGGCGCCGGTGCGCATGAGGTGAAGCGCGGAGGTGTAACCTGCAGCGCCGCCTACAATCACGGGAACATCGAGTTCGTAGATGAACTGCTTGAGGTTCAGCGGCTCGGTGGTTTTGGAGACATGCTCGGCGGAAACCGTGGTGCCACGGATCACGAAGATGTCCACGCCAGCGGCAATCACCGTCTTGTAGAACTCCTGGGTGCGTCCCGGTGTCAGAGAGCCGGCAACCGTAACGCCCGCGGCACGGATCTCGGCCAGACGCGCCGTGATCAGCTCTTCCTTGATGGGTTCACTGTAGATTTCCTGCAAGCGGCGGGTGGTTTCGGGATCAATGACCGAACCCTCCAGCGTGGCGATCTCATCCAGGACGGACTGCGGGTTCTCGTAGCGGGTCCACAGGCCTTCCAGATCCAGCACGCCGAGTCCGCCGAGCTTGCCGAGGGCAATGGCGGTCTCCGGAGACATAACCGAATCCATGGGCGCGCCAATGACGGGCGCCTCAAACTGGTAGGCGTCGATCTGCCATTTCACCGACACATCTTGGGGATCGCGAGTACGCCGGGCAGGCACAATCGAAATCTCATCCAACGAATATGCGCGGCGTCCACGCTTTCCACGGCCAATCTCAATCTCATAAGTCACGCCCCTAGCCTATCGCAGCGAGGGCCGGAGCCATTAAAGCGCGTCGGCCACCGAACCACGCAGGGCCAGGGCTGCTTCGGTTTCAAGTTCGGCGATGACTTCAACTTTCTTGGCCATAGCCGCAAAATCTGGCTTTCCCGCGGCACCGACCAGCTTGGTCACCGCGTCCCAGTGCATGCCCAGGGCCTGGTATTGCGTGGCCGCCTCGTCCAGCACCGAAAGGTCGACGCCGGGCACAGACTCCCGAGCAGCGCCACCTCACGCAGAAATTGTGAGTACAACGGGCGCAAGGCGCCGGGTCCGCTGAACCGTTTCCCGGCCAACAACCCGTGCAACATGCTCAAGCCAGCCTGGGAGCGTTCGGGATCGGCGAAGATCCGCGGCCACCCGAGTTTGGACGTCGAATCCAAGAGGCGGTGGGCCCAGGTCTGCATGCCCATGATGCCAAAATTCTTTGCATAACCCGGCGGAATTCCGGGAGGCGATTGCTGGGTCAGCAGTTGTTGCGCTGTCTCGGCCACGGCCTGCCGCAGCACCTCCCCTGTTAGGGAATCGCCCTCGCCCTTGACCACGTGCGCCTGCCAATGCTTGTCGGCTTTGCGCGATCCGCGCGCTTGTGCCAGCTCTTGCGCCCCGAGCAGCCGAAGCTGTCCGCCGCCGTCGTCCATCAGGTAGTCCTCGCCTTCCCTGGCCACCACCGCCATGTCCACGGAGTCCATGTCCGCCAGCGGATCCTCGGCCACCCACGGCAGCTTGCCGCGCACAACACGCACGACGGCGGGTACCCCGGATTCCAGCGCGGCATCCAGTCGCGACTGGGCTAGCTTGGCGCTGCCGGTCTGCTGGATGTTGACCGCGGCACCACTGCGACGCAGCAAATTCTCGGTGTATGGGCCAGGGTGGAAACGGGTGACAGCCGAGGCCGTGGTGGTCTCCTTGTATTCAAACGTGAAGATCATGAAACCGATACCGCCGGCCAGGCCCGCCAGCATCGCCTCACTGAAAGGGGCATTGCTGAAGGGATTGCGGACACCGGACGCGGCCAGGACACGGGTCCAGAGCCCTGAGTCCCAGTGCGAATATTCGGTGCAGGGGTCATAAGGGGGAAGCATTCGTTGAGTCTATCGGTGGATGGTGACTCCTACCCATCGCGCCCTAACGCTTAGGTGGCCTAGGCTGAAACGAAACTTGCGGGTGTGTCCGCATCCATTTTCGACTCAGACAGGCGAGGCTATGGCAGATGGCATGATCGGCGCGGACCCGGACCAACTTCGGGATCTCGCCAAGACCATGGAGTCCTCGGGCAGCAAGCTCAAGCATGTGGCGGCCTCACTGAACAGTGTCATAGCCAATGCCCGTTGGAATGGGCCGGACAGCGAGAAGTTCCGCGGCCAATGGAACAACGGCATGCGCAAAACCTTGCACTCCACTGGGCTCATGCTGGCCGAACACTCCAATCTGCTCAAGGTCCAGGCCGACGAACAGGAAAAAACCAGTGCCGTTGACAGCGGCGGCTCGGGATCGGCAGGCGGTCCGGGTGGCTCGGGCGGATCAGGCGGTTCCGGTCCGGGCGGATCCGATTCACCGTTGCAGGGCCTCGTGGATGCCAACGGCAACCCGATCTATCAAACAGGCAACCTGGTGGCCACCATAGGTGGAACCTTTGCCAGTAACCTCCTGAGCAAAATGGTCGACGCCGGTCTCCTGCGCAAGATGCCGTGGAGCCTTTTGAGCGCCGAGGCTGGCCAGTTGGGCCAGTACGTCAAGGGCACCCAACTGCTCAACGGTCTTTCCATGGTGGGACGTGCCGCTGGAGTGCTAAGCGTCATTGGTGGCGGCGTCCAGTTCGCCAATGGCTACATCAATGGCGATGCGAACCAAATGATTGACGGTGGCGTGACTACCGTTTTGGCCGTTGGATCCTTCATTCCGGTGGTTGGCCCAGCCTTCGCCGTGGCGGGCATCGCATGGGCCGGTCTGGGATTGCTCTCCAGTTCTCTTGGCTACGGTTCAACGAGTGAGATGATCGGGGCCGGGGCCCAGTGGGTAGGCGACAAGGCCGCCGACGGTGCCAAATGGCTTGGCGAAGAGACCGCCAACGTTGCCAAGAAGGCCTGGGGCTGGCTCTCCGGTGGATAGAGTTGGGGCATACCGCCGCACATTTTGAGACTTAACCGCTTTGGACTCCACCAAGAAGGAACAATGACCAACGAATCAGATCTCCTCCTGACCGACCATGAACTGCTAGCTCTTCTGGCCATGAATCCAACTCAGTCATCCGCCTCCACCCGTGACGTGTTCCGGCTCGGCGGCGTACCGCACCAGGATGTTTTGGAACGCGCCGGAATTACTACGCTACTGGCTCGCGGAATGGCCGAGCCCAGTGGTGATGACATCATTCCCGCCGAGCGGGGTGCCTTGGTCGCGGCGGTATTGACCACCGCAACCGCATGGCTTGAGGTGGCCTTCGTGACTCCCGCCGCCGACCATGTCATGTTCGTTGCCGCATCGGAGCACGGCTCCTTGCTCCTGTCGTTGAACCGGCTTGGCGCCCACCAGGTTCGGCCCGTTGATACCTCCGAGGGCTTGGCCCATCTGGGCGTTCTCCTCACGAAAGCGTATCTTCAGGACGCAACGGACGGCCTTCCGGCTGCGGCCATGGTCACGCACCATGCACTCTCTGAAACTTCGCGCACAGCCCATCTCAAACGCGACGAAGACGAGACGTGGACCTTGCAGACTGGCCAAGGTGAGGCAGCACAGACGGCCACGGTTCCAGCCGCGACCGCGTTTGAGCTGTTCAGTTCAGCTCTGGTCTAATGCCCCCGCCTTCTCATCGGTTCGCTTCTGCGCTCAATGCCACGCCGCGCGGACGTGCGGCAGCGCTCATGCTGGCCACAGGCGCCGTCGTACTGGTCTTTGCCGTGATGGCGCTCGTTAACCCCACTCTGGGCGGACAGCCCCGGGGGTTGGCGGCCGGAATCGGGGCGTTGGTTTTCGCCGCAGTACTTCTGCTCCTGTGGATGCGTACGCGGACCCTCCCGGCCGTACAGCCGCCGGGTGAAAGCACTGAACCCTCCTTGGTGAAGAAAAAGGCTGCGATTCTGGCAACTATTGCCGTCGTTCTATGGCTCATGGCCGGCCTGTTTTGGTATTTTTCAGCCCTCGGCATCAACCTCCGCTACGGCATGGACCCCGTTGTTCTTGCCGTGCCGTTGACGATTTACCCGCTGCTGATTCTCGGGGCTCGGAAGCTCGCCAACACCGCACGCCCGAAAGTAGAAGGACAATGAACTACACCACCCCCTTTCCCGCTATGCCGGGAAAACCACTCGACTACTGGCTTGACTCGGACATGGCCCGAATGGCTCCGGAGACCACCACCTCGGCCCTGCGCGACATGGCGTGGGCGTACGGGCAGTGGCGGGGCTTCGCCGTTGCCATGACAGGTCTGGGCACCGCAGTCCTTGCCGGTGGGCTGCTTGCCCTCATCATGATGCGCGGCGCTCCAGGATTATGGATCAGCCTGATCTTAGGTGGTTTGGCCCTGCTGTGCGTCAGCATTTACATCACGACGGCAAAATTGCCCAAGATCGCCCGTGCGGCCCAGCCCCGAACGTCCCGTGCACCGGGAAGAACTGCTTCGGGCTTGAGTCTCGCAGCTCTCATGGTCTTTGCCGTGGGCGGCCCCATGGCGTTGGCATTGCACGGCTGGCTATCGGAGGGCCCCGGCCCCGCAATTTCTTTCGTGGTAGTTGCGCTGCTGTTTCTCTTGGGTATCGCCAGCGTGTTCGTGGGGCCGGCCTATTGCGCCCAACATGCGCGGCAAGGCTTCCGCGGCTACATCAACAAGAGCCCCGCGCTGCGGCAGGAGCTTGAGGCCCTTTCATCCACGTGGCACGACCCCTCCGGCAACAGAAGCTTCGGGCCGCTGTAGGAATCTTGGCCGCTACCGCTTGCGACCTCCCCAGACCTCGCTGCCCTCGGCCGGGGCCCCTCGGCCGCTACGCTTAGCCCATGACTGAAACTGAATTACGCATGACCGATCATGAGCTGCTTGCCCTGCTGTCCATGACACCCACGGAGTCGGCGGCCACTACCTTGGGCCTGTTGCGACTTGATCAGCACGGCGACAACGAGCTCTTCCGCCACGCAGGAGTCACCACTTTGATGGTGCGTGGGCTGGCCGCACCACAGGGCGAGAAGATTGTGCCGGTGGAAAATGCCGCCATTGTGGGATCCGTTATTGCACAGGCTCAAGAGTGGTTGGAAATCACGCTGGCCGCACCCGCTTCCAGTCATCTGCTCTTCGCCGTTGGCTCCAACGTCGGGGCCGTCCTGTTGAGCATCTCCCCGTTCGGTGTGCACGATGTCCAGCCCATCGAGTCCGGGCCCGCCATGATGGAGCTTGGCCTGCACCTGTGCAATGAGTACCTCGCGGCCGGCACCGAAGGATTCCCCGCCAAGGTGAGCATTCGGCGTATGCGCGTCGATGCCGAGACAGTCCAAGCATTTCTGACGGCCGTGGAATCGGGACCATGGGAACTCGCTCTTGGATCCGTTGAAAGCACCCACCCAGCCGCCGAAGCTCTCGAGAACTTCAAGGCCGCCTTGTCCGCCTAGCATTGTCGTATCTAGCGTGAGAAACGCAGAAACGGCGGCGACCCACCCGTGAAAGGTGAGCCGCCGCCGTCGAACCTTAACCGCAGTCCTGCGCGGGCAAGTTACTTGTTGTAGTTCGGTGCTTCCACGGTCATGGTGATGTCGTGGGGGTGCGATTCCTTCAGGCCGGCAGCCGTGATGCGGACAAACTTGCCGCGGGCCTTCAGCTCGGGAATGGTGGGCGAACCAACATAGAACATGGTCTGGCGCAGGCCACCAACCAGCTGGTAGGCAACCGAAGCCAGCGGGCCGCGGTAAGCAACACGGCCTTCAATGCCCTCGGGGATGAGCTTGTCATCGCCGGAGACATTGGCCTGAAAGTAACGGTCCTTGGAATACGAGGTGTTGTTGCCACGGGTCTGCATGGCGCCCAGTGAGCCCATGCCGCGGTAAGCCTTGAACTGCTTGCCGTTGACAAACACGGTCTCGCCCGGGGATTCCTCGGTGCCGGCCAAAAGTGAACCGATCATGACGGTGTCGGCGCCGGCAACGAGTGCCTTGCCGATGTCGCCCGAGTACTGCAGACCGCCGTCGGCAATCAACGGAACACCGGCCGGGATAGCTGCCTTGGCGGACTCGTAAATGGCGGTGATCTGCGGAACGCCAACACCAGCAACAACGCGAGTGGTGCAGATGGAGCCCGGGCCAACGCCAACCTTGATGCCATCGGCACCGGCGTCGATCAAGGCCTGAGCACCCTCACGGGTAGCCGCCTGGCCGCCGATGATGTCAACGTGGGCAGCGGCCTTTTCGCTCTTCAGGCGTGCGATCATTTCCAGGACTCCCTGGCTGTGACCATTGGCAGTGTCAACGAACAAGGCGTCCACGCCAGCCTCAACCAGGGTCATGGCGCGCTCGTAGCCGTCACCGAAGAAGCCAATAGCAGCACCAACGCGCAGGCGGCCCTCGTCGTCCTTTGTGGCCAAGGGGTACTGCTCAGCCTTGGCGAAGTCCTTCACGGTGATCAGGCCGCGGAGAATTCCGGCGTCGTCAACCAGCGGGAGCTTCTCAATCTTGTTCTTGGCGAGCAAGTTGGAGGCGTCCTCGCGGCTGATGCCCACCTTGCCGGTGATCAACGGCATGCGGGTCATGACGTCGCGCACCAGGCGTTGAGAGTATTCGTTTTCGGGGATGAAGACGGTGTCGCGGTTCGTAACGATGCCCATGAGGCGTCCGTCGTTGTCCACGACCGGCAGGCCCGAAACGCGGAAGCGGGCACAGAGCTCGTCCAACTCGGCCAACGTGGCCTCTGAGCCAATGGTCACCGGGTTGGTGATCATGCCGGATTCGCTGCGCTTGACCAGGTCAACCTCTTCGGCCTGACGCTCAATGGACAGGTTGCGGTGCACAACACCCAAACCGCCCTGGCGGGCCATGGCGATGGCCATGCGGGATTCGGTCACGGTGTCCATGGCGGCCGAAAGCAGCGGGGTCTGAACAGTGATGCGCTTGGACACGCGTGAGCTGGTGTCCGCATCGGAGGGGATCACGTTGGTGTGTCCGGGAAGGAGCAGGACGTCGTCGTACGTCAGTCCAACAAAGGCGAATGGGTCATGAATTTCGGGCTGGGACACGAAGGCTCCTTGGCGGGGTAGAACCGGTGGGTGTGTGCATCCGATGGCCGGTCCCGTAATTACGAAGCTGGCCTGTGCGTTGGTTACAGTCTAAAACGAAAGCTGCTGTTGCCCTATTCCCGAGGCCCAGCTCACACTGGCAGCCCTCACGTCATGGTCAGCTAGCCACGTTTCCATCCCGTGGCAGCAAACAAGTGCTCTTCCAGATCCGGGGCCATTGACTTGGCGTAGACCTCTGTCAGGTGGTTGTTGTCCATGTACACCAAGGTGTTGCCAATCACAGCATCACAGCGCCCGTCGGCACACAAGCTGTCGGAGAGGTCCAGCATGTAGGCACCGTCGATCGAGTTCAGGCTTTCTGCTGGGTTCTCCGGCGCAAGATTGTTGTCCTTCTGGAACGAGCACGCATCAGCCCCCTGCGCCGAGACGCAGCTGGCAACGTCGGCTTCGAACCGCGGGTTGTCGCGCATACCCACCACGTCAATCCCGGCGCTTGTGAAGGTCTTGACGGCGGTCTCGTAACCGGCAACGACGTTCTCAGTCGGCGAGTCAGGGACAGCATTCGTTGCAATGGTGAACACGGCATCTGGCTGCTGGTCCAAAATATAGTCCTGCGCAGCAACATTGAAATCAACGCAGCTGCTTTCCCTGCCACTGTCTTCTGATTCATCGCCAAAGTCACAGCCGCCCAACAGAACCGAGACCAACTGCCAGTTGTTCTCCTCAGCAATGGGAATCAATGCCCCCATCCACTGTTCAGCGTGAGAGTCTCCGACAACAACGATTGTTTTACTTGGCGTGCCTGCGGGACTTGATTGTGTACAGGATTTTTCCAACACGGCATCTGTAGTGGCCAGGTCCCCTTCGCACTTCTTATCCAAACTGACCCACTGCTTGTCCAGGGCCGTCAGTGCTGGCAGCATGGGCGCTGCGGGATCGCCCTGTGGCACAAAATCGGGGCGAAGAGCTCCGGCACCTGGGTTGTTGTGTTCTGCCTGCGCCAAGGCGGCCTGCTCTTTTGCCTGGATCTGGTGTTGCCAGCCAGCCAGTGGCGCCGCCACCACTGCAATACACACAGCGATGACCACCACTGCTCGGCGAAGCTTGAGTTCAAACCACTTGTTCCGGCGCAGGGGTGTGTCAATCCACCTCGTAGCAAGGAAAGCGGCCACGATGGAGACAACTATGATCGCCAGCCCAGCCTTGGGACCGGCATGGTCACGGCCCGTCACTACCAAGACAAACACCAGCAGGGGCCAGTGGAACAAGTACAAGGCGTAGGAGCTGTTGCCCAGGTTCACCAAGGGCTTCCAGCTGAGGAATCTATCCACGCCCACCTTGCTGTCGGTGAATCCGGCGACAATGATGAACGCTGCCGACAGCGTGGGCCACAAGGCCATATAGCCCGGAAATTGCTGTCCCACCTGCAAAATAAGACCACAGGACAGCATGCCGACGATGCCCAACCAGCCAAGCACAATTCTGAGGTTTCGGCGGAAGTGAAGGTAAGGCAGCACCAGGGCGAGCAATGAACCTAGTGCGAATTCCCAAAGCCTGGTCCGGGTATCAAAGTAGGCGAAGGCCTGATTGCCATGAGTGGTGACGATGGAAAACACCAGCGATACAACAAAGACTGCACCAAACATGCACATGAGCAATGGGCGCACCCTCAGCTTGCTTCGCCGCGCAATGAGCGCCGCCACGGCAAAGATCAACGGCCAAATAATGAAGATCTGTCCTTGAATGGACAAGGACCAAAAGTGCTGCAGGGGGCTGGCCAAACTGTGGTCGGTGGCGTAGTAGTCCACGGATTCAGCAGCCAGGAACCAATTTTGGTAGTAAAGGAGCGACGCCCAGCTTTGCCCAATAATGCTGTGCCAACGCGTCTCAGGTATGAGGAAATACGCGCCAACAAGGGTAACTACAAGCGTGACGGCAATGAGCGGAAGAAGCCGCTTGAACAAGTGAACCCAGTATTTGAGCAGGCCCAAGTCGCGTCCGCTCTCAATCTTGCGGGTGAATTGCCCCGTGAGCAAGAAGGCCGAGATGAGCAGGAATATGTCCACGCCGCCTGAGATTCGGCCAAACCAGACGTGGTAACTGACCACCATGAGGACAGCCAGGGCACGCAGTCCCTGAACCTCCGGAAGGAACTTGCGCTCACGCGGGGCCAGCCCGGCCGGAACCTCCGGTTCCCCAAGCCGGCCGCTAGTTTTCGGTACGTTCATTAGTCCAAGCGACATTCAAAAAGCACTTTCCGTATGGATTGCACCGCCCCCACGGTTCGAGTCTTCTTTAACACCGTACGTCCATCCGGACGGCAGACACGTCTTCCGTGAACCACCTCACGGCCCTGTAGTAGTGTTCCGATCAAGCACCGGCACCACAGGAAGCAGCAGATGGCACTGCAAATTCGGATTGTTATCCCGGCTGAACTTTCGGACCGGGTGGTGGCCCTGGCATCAGAACACGCCGGAGTCTCCGAGGTTTCCCGGGTCCGGGGAGCTTCAATAATTCCCCCCGGTGATGTGATCACCCTGCAAGCGGTGCGCGAAAGCGCTGAAGGCCTGCTGGAGAAACTCCATGGGCTCAATATCGCCAGCGTCGGTTCAGTCACCATCACCAGCCCGGAACTGGTGATCTCAGAACTCCTGGAGCAGGCCGACAACGCTGTCCCCGGTCAGGAAGCCGACGCCATCATTTGGGATGAGGTGGAGAAGAACACCAGCGAGGAGTCCAAGCTGACTTGGAGCTACCTGGCATTCATGATCATCGCGGTCCAGTTGGCCGGCATTGGCATTGTCACCAATTCCACCATCGCCATTGTGGGCGCCATGGTGGTGGGCCCGGAATTTGGGGCCTTGGCGGGCCTTGCCTTGGCCCTGGTGGACAGGCGTTGGGCATTGGCCCGGCGCGCATTCCTGGCACTGGCGGTTGGTTTCCCTCTGGCCATGGTCGTCACGGCCGTGGCCGCAGCGTTCTCCGTCTCAATGGGACTCTTCGACCCCGCGGACGTGCTGAACGGTTCCAACTCCACGGATTTCATCTACCATCCCGGCTGGTATTCGTTCATTGTGGCTGTTCTGGCCGGCGCCGCGGGAATGTTGTCGCTAATTGGGCGCAAGTCTGCGGTGCTGGTGGGCGTCTTCATATCTGTGACAACAGTTCCGGCTGCAGGCTATGTTGCCGTGGCGTTGGTGTTGGGCCAGCCCGACCGTGCGGCCGGCTCCGCCCTGCAACTGCTGCTCAACGTTTCAGGCATCATCGTCTCTGCCGCGGCAGTCTTGCTGATCTACCGACTCGGCCAACGACGTCGACCGGTGCCGTCGCAGTACTCCGCCGCTCAGGCGAAACTTGCCCTGCCGCGGATCGGAGTTCGCAGCCCCTTCCGCCGTTAAAGCAAAAATGCCGCCGTTCCCGCACAATGCCACCGGTATATCGGTGCCAAAATGCGCGAACGGCGGCATTTCCAAAACTAGCTGGGCCCACGCGCCCGAGGGCCCCAACGTTCAGACGCGCCAGCGGCTGAACGTTGGGAGGGTGTGGGGACTAGTGCTGGTGGCCGGCTTCGTCATCCTCGGCAGGCTTTTCGGTCACGAGAACTTCGGTGGTGAGCACCAAAGCCGCGATGGAGGAAGCGTTGCGCAGGGCTGAACGGGTGACCTTGACGGGGTCGATCACGCCGGCGTTAACCAGGTTCTCGTACTCGCCGGTGGCAGCGTTGAAGCCGAAGCCGTCTTCAAGTTCGCCAACCTTGTGAACAACAACGTAACCGTCGTGGCCAGCGTTCTGGGCGATCCAGCGCAACGGCTGAGCAACAGCCTTGCGGACCAGCTCAACAGCAGTTGCTGCGTCGCCGGTCAATGCGAGCACGTCAGCGTCGTCGTCGAGGGCCTTGGCTGCCTGAACCAGTGCGGAACCGCCACCGGCAACAATGCCCTCTTCCAAAGCTGCGCGGGTTGCTGAAACAGCATCCTCGATGCGGTGCTTCTTTTCCTTCAGCTCGACCTCGGTGGCTGCGCCAACCTTGATCACGCCGATGCCGCCGGCCAGCTTGGCCAGGCGTTCCTGCAGCTTTTCCTTGTCCCAGTCGGAGTCGGTGCGCTTGAGCTCGGCGTGCAGCTGAGCAACGCGCTCGGCAACATCGTCAGCCGTGCCAGCACCGTCAACGATGGTGGTGTTGTCCTTGGTGACGGTGATACGGCGAGCCGTACCCAGCACCTCGAGGCCAACCTGGTCCAGGGACAGGCCGATCTCAGCTGAGACAACCTGTGCGCCGGTCAGGATCGCAATGTCCTGCAACATGGCCTTGCGGCGGTCGCCGAAGCCCGGAGCCTTGACAGCAACAACGTTCAACGTGCCGCGCAAGCGGTTGACGATCAGCGTGGACAGAGCCTCGCCGTCGACGTCTTCAGCGATGATGAACAGCGGCTTGTTGGCGGCAAGCGCCTTTTCCAACAGCGGCAGGAATTCCTGCAGGTTGGAGATCTTGCCCTGGTTGATCAGAACCAGTGCGTCTTCCATGACTGCTTCCTGGCGTTCTGCGTCGGTGACGAAGTACGGGGACAGGTAGCCCTTGTCGAACTGCATGCCCTCGGTGAGGACCAGTTCGGTGGAGGTGGTGGAGGACTCTTCGATGGTGATGACACCATCCTTGCCAACCTTGTCGAAAGCCTCGGCGAGCAGGTCGCCGATTTCCTGGCTCTGAGCGGAGATGGCGGCAACTTCTGCCACCTGTCCACCCTCAACCGGGCGGGCGTTCTCCAGCAGGCGCTTGGCAATGGCTTCAACCGAAACCTGGATGCCGCGCTTGAGCTCACCGGGAGCCGCGCCTGCGGCAACGTTGCGCAGGCCTTCCTTGACCAGTGCCTGTGCCAGAACGGTGGCCGTGGTGGTGCCGTCGCCGGCAACATCGTTGGTCTTCGTGGCAACTTCCTTGGCCAGCTGTGCGCCAAGGTTTTCGTACGGGTCTTCCAGCTCAACTTCGCGGGCGATCGTTACGCCGTCGTTGGTGATGGTGGGAGCGCCCCACTTCTTGTCGAGCACAACGTTGCGACCGCGCGGGCCGAGGGTGACCTTGACGGTATCGGCAAGCTTGTCGATACCAGCCTCAAGGGCCTTCCGTGCGCTGTCATTGAATGCAAGCTGCTTAGCCATGCGTTTGGTCCTTTCAAGCAAAGACCCCGCTCCCTCATCCATGATCTCGACAGGCTCGATCAGCGGGATTCCCGGTGCGGGGCTTTACAAAAGTGGTTACTTAACTACGATGGCCAGTACGTCGCGGGCCGAGAGAACCAGCAGCTCTTCGCCGCCGGTCTTGACTTCGGTTCCACCGTACTTGGAGTAGATAACAACGTCGCCAACGGCAACATCGATCGGGACACGGTTGCCGTTGTCATCAACGCGGCCGGGTCCAACTGCCACAACTTCGCCCTCCTGGGGCTTTTCCTTGGCAGTGTCCGGGATAACCAGACCGGAAGCGGTGGTCAGCTCTGCTTCGAGCTGGCGAACAACAATACGATCCTCAAGAGGCTTAATAGAGACCGACACTCGGACCTCTCCTTCACATGCGTAAATTCTATGGATGACTGGCAGGCTTGCTGGCCATGTTTTGTGGAGCCCCAACCGTCGTCGCGGTGCCGGTGTTGCTCCCATGGCCAAAAAGATAAGCAGTTAGCACCCTCAGGGCGAGAGTGCTAACTCGACTCTAGGGAATCGATTAGCACTCGGTCAAGGCGAGTGCCAGATTTGACCCTAAAAGTACGACGCCGGCGGGCCCGGTTACGCTCACGGCGCACCTTGGGCTCCGGCGTTGAGGAGCAACTGCGCTATGGCGCCTTGCCCTGTGGCTTGGGCGTGAGCCAGCGCGGTGACGCCGTTCGCGTCGGCCAGATTGACGTTGGCTCCAGCCTGAATTAGCAGGCGAACCACTTCCTGGTGAGCTTCCCCGCCGGTTCCAAGGATCACCGCTTCCAACAGCCCCGTCCATCCCAAGTTGTTCACGTGGTCCACAGGAACCTCGGCAGCGAGCAGGATCTTCACGGTGCTGACATGCCCGTGCTCACACGCCGGGATCAAGGCGGTTCCCCCATACCGGTTGGTGCTTTTGACGTCAGCCCCGTGCGCCAACGTCATCTCCAGGATCTCGTCGAGGGCTTCGGCCCCGGCATAGAGGAAGGCGGAATCTTGCAGATCGTCTTTGGTGTTGACGTTGGCTCCGGCTGCCATTAAGGATTTGGCAGCCGCCACTGCGTTGGATTTCGTCGCTGCCACGAGAGCCGTCCGTCCTTCTGCTCCCTTGAACTCCAGCTGGGCTCCATCGGCCAGCAGGGCCACCACCGCAGCGGAATCATTGTTCGTGGCCGCGCCAATGAGTTCGGTGTTGAGAGCCATTTGCTGTTGGGGTGTCAGTGGCGGAGCACTGGATGGCAGCGGTGTTGGCGACGGAGAGGACGGTTGTGCCTCCGACGTGGCAGCAGTTGGCCCTGGCGTACCGTTGTCGGCTGGCTTGCCCGTTTGGCAGCTGGCCAACGCGACTGAAACGGCCAACATTATTGCCAACTTCAGGCCAATATGCGATTTGATCATGCCGCACAGCCTAACGCGACGCATTGTGCCTAAACATCTTTGGTGTCTTCACCAAAGATGTCAGGATGAAGCTATGACAATGAGCCCCGTGCAGGTGCGCGACCTCCAAAAAACCTATGGCAGCTTCAAAGCCGTGGACGGCATCAGCTTCGACATCCATGAGGGCGAGACCTTTGCTTTGCTCGGCCCCAACGGTGCTGGCAAGAGCACCACGATAGAAATCTTGGAAGGCTACCGCGACAGGACAAGCGGTGACGTTCGTGTCCTGGGCGTGGACCCGGCACACGGCGGGCTGGACTGGAAGTCGCAACTGGGCATCGTTTTGCAATCCACCGGGGAGAGCGGCAATGTCAGTGTCGTGGAGCAGCTGACTCACTTCGCCGCCTACTATCCTCATCCGCGCAACGTCGCCGACGTCATCGAGGCTGTGGGTTTGGGCAGCAAAGCAAAGACCCGCATCAGCAAACTCTCCGGCGGTCAGCGCCGCCGGGTTGATGTGGCGTTGGGAATCATTGGCAGGCCCAGGCTCTTGTTCTTGGACGAACCCACCACCGGCTTCGATCCGGAAGCCCGGCGACAATTTTGGGACTTGATCAACCAGCTCAAGGCCGAAGGCACCACCATTTTGCTCACCACCCACTACTTGGATGAGGCTGCGACGTTGGCAGACCGGGCAGGTGTCATCGTGGGTGGCAAGCTCGTGGACATCGGCCCCATCGATGTTATCGGCGGGGCAAGCGCAAGGGTGCCACTGGTGCGGTGGCGGCAGGACGGCGTCGTCCGCAGTGAGCGCACCGCCGAACCGGCAGCACTCGCGGCGCGGCTGTACGCCGAGGCCGGAGGCGAGGTGGATGGTTTGGAAATCACCCGGCCCAGCCTCGAGGACATTTATCTAGGCATGGTGGGTACCCATTCAGCCGCACCCAAGACTGCGGAGGAAAACGCATGAGAACACTCCAACTGGGCACTTCACGGATCGGCTACGAGCTCAAGGTGTACTTTCGGCAGGGCGATACCGTGTTCTTCACGTTCCTGTTCCCCATCATGATGTTGTCCATTTTTGCCGTGGCCTTCAGCACCAGCGGCAACATCGGCACGGCCCCCGATGGCAGCGGTGGCATCACGGTGGCGTCGTTCTATGTGCCAGGCATGGTGGCCGCGGGCATGTTGCTCAGCGGCGTGCAAAACCTCGCGGTGGACATCGCGGCAGAAAAGGGTGACGGCACGCTCAAACGTCTCGGCGGAACTCCCCTGCCAGTGTTTTCCTATTTCATGGGCAAGATCGGCATGGTCCTGCTCAGTTCGGTGTTGCAGGTGGCCTTACTGCTGCTGGTGGCCCGAGTTGCCTTCAACGTGGAGCTGCCCAGCGAGCCTGGCAAGTGGCTGACTTTTGCCTGGGTATTTCTCTTTGGTGTCATCACCAGTTGTGTCCTGGGTATTGCGCTCTCCGCGCTCCCCCGGACGGGAAAGTCGGCCACGGCAGTGATCATCCCGCTGGTTCTGGTGCTGCAATTCATCTCAGGCGTGTACTTGAACTTTTCCCAGTTGCCGGGCTGGCTACAGAACTTTGCCAGCATTTTTCCGCTGAAATGGATGGCTCAAGGCATGCGCAGCGTGTTCCTGCCCGCCACCTTCGAGGCCGCCGAGCCCTCGGGCGCGTGGGATTTGGGGCTCGTGGCGTTGGTGCTGGGCATGTGGCTGGTGTTGGGGCTCGCGCTGTGCAAGATGACGTTCAAGTGGATCCGCAAGGACACGTAACTCCCGGCCTGCCTGCGAGGGGTCAGTAGTACACGGCAAGCGGTCCGCGCGGGCCGTCGATCACCGTCACGGGTGTGTCAAAGACGCTGCTGAGCACCTCATCGGTCATGATCTCCTCCGGCGTACCGAATTCAATGACCTTGCCATCTTTCACTGCGCAGATATGGTCCGCATAGTGCCCGGCGAAGTTGATGTCATGCAGAACAATGACAATGGTGCGGCCCAACTCGCGGGCTGCCTTGTGGAGGAGTTGCATCATCTGCGCGGAGTGCTTCATGTCCAAATTGTTCAACGGCTCATCCAGCAGCACGTAGTCGGTGTCCTGGGCCAGCACCATGGCAACATAGGCTCGTTGGCGCTGCCCTCCCGAGAGCTGGTCCAAATAGCGGTTCTCCAACTCGTGAAGGTTGAGGAAATCGATGGACCGGCTGATGACTTCCTCATCGGCCGCGGTCAGCCGCCCCTTGGTGTGTGGGAATCGGCCAAAGCCAACCAGCTGGCGGACCGTAAGACGTGCCACGAAGTGGTTTTCTTGACGCAGGATCGCCACGATCTTCGCCAGGTCCTTGGAGGAGGTGCTGGACACGTCATATCCGGCGACCTCAATGACACCGGCGTCGAGCCCCAGCAAGCGCCCGATCATTGTCAACAACGTTGACTTCCCTGCCCCGTTGGGGCCCACCAATGCGGTAATGCCACCGGCGGGGATCTGCAGAGTTACCGGGCCAATGGCGACCTCGCTGCTGTAACTTTTTGAAACATCGGTCAGCGTGATCACAGTCGACCCTTTCGGAGAATAAAGAACAAGAACAGGGTTCCGCCTACGGCCTCGATGAGGATGGAGACCACACCCTGGGCGTAGAAGATGTTTTTCATGACAAAGTACGCGCCGGAAAGAACCACAAAGCCCACCAAGGCGGCCACTGGGAACACATATTTGTGGTCGTAGGTGTCGGCCAGCTGGTAGGCCAGGGTTGCCACCAAAAAGCCAAGGAACGTCATTGGCCCAACAAGCGCCGTGGACGTCGCCATGAGTATGGAAACCAGGAACAGCACCCGCATCACTTCGAAGCGGTGGTTGAGCCCCAAGTTGGTGGTGGTGTCCGCGCCCAGGGCAATGATGTTCAGCCGTTTTGCGTTGAGCAGCAGCAGGGTCCCGGCGGCCAGGCACAGCGGGATGGCAATGGGCAGGTAGGCGGGATCAGCGTTGGAGACAGAGCCGAAGAGCCGGGCGGTAAGAACGTCAAAGTTGCTGGGACTCAGCAGCCGCTGCATGAAAGCGGAGATGGCTCCCAGCCCACCGCCAATCACGATCCCTACGAGCAGCATGATCTGCAGATTGCCGTACTTGCCCGACAACAACCAGCCGTAGAGCGCCATGGACAAGCCCACCATGATCACGATTTGCAGGATGAACTGCGGAATACCGGCCATCATGACCACGCCCGCGGCGCCCATGAAAAAGACGGCGCACGTCTGAACGGCCACAAACAAGGATTCAAAGCCCATGATCGACGGCGTGATGATGCGGTTGTTGGTGGCCGTTTGAAAGCTGACTGTTGCCATGGCCTGGCAGATGGCCACCACCGCCATCACCACAATGCTGGTGGCCCGGAGCTCAGCGATTCGCCAGAAGCCGGGTGTGCCCACGGGCATGGGGTTGTCCCAGGCAAGCAGTCCAAAGCCAAAGCCTGCGGCCAAGACAATCAAGATGCTCAGGATGATCCAGTAGCGCTTTCGCACTGCGGCCGTCGGCAGGGGGCCGGTGGACCGGCCACCGTGGTGCCGGCTCAGTGGGGCCGTGGTGCGTGGGAGTGTTTCAGCCATGTCGACGCTGCTTCAGTAGGAGTGAAATGAAGACCACGGCACCGATCACGCCGAGTATCAAAGACACCGGCACCTCAAAGGGCATGATGATGGTGCGGCCCACCAGGTCACACACTGTCACGATGGCAATGCCCAGCAGGCAGACCCAGGGCAGGTTTCCGCGAAGGTCGTCACCGCGGAACATCGAGACGATGTTCGGCACAATCAACCCCAGGAAGGGAAGGTTGCCTACAACCACCGTGACAATGCCGGTAGCCACGGCGATGAGCCCGGTACCCAGCAGCATGATTTGGTTGTAGTTCAGGCCTACGTTGGTGGCCACTTCTTCGCCAAGGCCGGCGACAGTGAACCTGTCGGCAACGTAAAAAACGACCACTCCAACCAGGGCCACAATCCACAGCACCTCGTACTGGCCGCGAAGGACGGAGGTGAAGCTGCCGGCAAACCAAATGCCCAGGCTCTGGAGCATGTCGGTCTGCAGTGCGATAAAGGTGGAAACCGCCCCCACCACGGCACCGAGCATGATGCCAACAATGGGAACCGTTAGCGAGGCTTTGAGCGAGACCCGGCGCAGGAACATGAAGAAGATCATGGTGCCTATGAACGCCGCCAGAACCGCGCCGGACATCTTGACCAGGATGCTGGCACCTGGATTGATGATCATGACGGCCAGCAGACCCAGACCGGCCCACTCGGTGGTACCGGTTGTGGTTGGTTCAACGAAGCGGTTTTGCGTCAGCAACTGCATCACCAGACCGGACATCGCCATGGCTGCCCCCGCCAGAACCAGGGCTATGGTGCGCGGTATTCGCGTCACCGCGAACATCTCCCCACCGTCTTGGCCACCAAAGATGTCATAGACACCGGTAAACAGGGAAACCACAAGCAAGGCAGCCACAATGGCGATGCCTATCAGCAGGCTGGGCTCAAAGAGCCTGCCCTTGTTGCGAGCTCCCTGCGGCGGGACGGTTTTAACCGAGGCGGGTCTGGCGGTCATGATGCAGCAGTCCTTTCAGAACGTGCTTGGAAACAGCACAGTGGCAGAGCCGGCCAATGCCGGATCTGCCACTGTTGGGAACGCTATTTTCTTACTTGCCTTCGAGGGCATCCGCAAAGGAGTTAAGGAATTCGGTGTAGGTCTGGATACCTTCGTTGGTGTAGGTATCGGCTGGCATGTAAACGATGTTTCCGGACTTGGTAGCCGTGACATTCTTCAACGCTGCGGAGGTTTCCAGCACCTCATTGGCCGGCTTGTACTCGGCATCGTCTGCTGAAACGGCGGCGTCTCGGTCCATGACCAGCATCCAGGTGGGGTTGGACTTGGCGATGGCCTCGACGGAGATGTCATCACCCTTGTGATCGGTGCTTGCCTTGTCCACTTCAAGAGCCGGGGTCAGGTCCAGGAGGTCAAACAGGGGGCCCAGGGTGCGCCCGGTGCTCGGTGCGGAGTAGTTGATCTTGCCTCCGGAGGCGATCAAGCCCATGACGGTGTCGTCCTTGTTGTACGCAGCCTTGACGCGGGCAACGGCTGCATCGAAGTCGGCGTTGAGCTTGGTGGCCTCGGCCTGCTTGCCGAAGACTTCGCCCAGAACCGTGATCTGGCGCTTCAGTTCAGCGTCCAGCGGTTCCCCGTCACGCGGGTCAAGGGCCAGGACGGTGGCGTTGGGGGCCAGCTTGCGGAAGTCATCTTGGTACTGGGTGAAGCGCTGTCCGTTAACAATGATGTCCGGATCCACGGCTACAACGGCTTCCAAGTCCGGTTCGTTGTGACTGCCCAGGTCGATGATCGAGGAGTCACTCTTGTACGGGCTGGTTTTAGGCATGAGCGCTACAGCAGCGGCGCTGAGCTTGATGTCCCAGGCGGCCAGCGTCTCAAAGGTTCGGTTGTCCGTGGCCACCACTGACTTCAGCGGGGTGTTGATGGTGTGAGATCCGTTGTTGTCCTCGATGGTGACAGTTGCGGCCACGGCACTTTCGGAGTCCGCGGGGGCTGCGGATTGTGAACCGCAGGCGGTCAGGGCAAGCACGGCGGCGGTGGCGGCGAACGTCATCAGGCGCGTCTTCAACATCGATTTTCTCCAGAGTTAGATTAGCTTAGGCAAGCCTTACAAGCACTCTTAAGAAGCTATTACATGGGCGAATAATTGCGCAAATTATTCGTATCCTATTTCCAGTGATCCTTATCACTCGCGCGTTGGCGGCTAGGCTTGAGTCATGCCTAGCGATGCAATCTCCCCCCTGCTCACCGTTGAAGGCTGGGAACTCTTGTCATCCCTGGGCCCCTACCGTGAGGCCGATTCCCTCAAACTCAACGAGTCCCTGCGTAAAGCCGGCCACTCCCCTGAATTGGTGGCCGCCGCGTTGACGCAGGCACGCCTGCGCGCCAAGGCCGAGGCAAAATTTGGCGAGTTCGCCCACCAGATGCTGTTTACCCAGGCGGGGCTCGAGCAAGCCACGCGCTTGAGCATTGCCGCTCTCCACGCCCAAAGATTTACGACGGCGAACATCACCTCCGTGGCCGATCTGGGCTGTGGTCTCGGTGCGGATTCGCTGGCCATGGCCAGCCTGGATATCGACGTCACCGCTGTGGAGATGGACGAGATTACCGCAGCATGCACCACCGTGAACCTGATGCCCTTCCCGAACGCAAAGGTGCTGTGCGCAAAGGCTGAGGAAGTGGACCTCGCCAGCATCGAGGGCGTGTGGCTCGACCCGGCACGGCGCACCACCAACACCTCCGGCACCACGCGCCTCTTTGACCCAGAGGCTTTCTCCCCTCCGCTGTCCTTCGTGGAATCTCTGGCAGATCGGGGCCTGGCCGTCGGTGTCAAGATGGGGCCGGGCATCCCGCATGAGGCGGTGCCGGCAACCGCCGAGGCTCAATGGATTTCAATCAATGGCGATGTGGTTGAGGCCGGCCTGTACTTCAACGCTTTGGCCCGGCCGGGCATTCGCCGGTCCGCGCTGGTCATTGGCCGGCATGGCACTGCAGAGCTGACAAGTGGGGAGTCCTACGATCCGCTCAATCAAAATGCTGAGCTCGGCCCCGTGGGTCACTACCTCTACGAGCCCGACGGCGCCGTCATCCGTGCGGGACTGGTGGCAGATCTCGCCCGGACAATGGGTGCCCACCTACTTGATGAACACATCGCGTATTTGTCCTGCGATGACGCTGTGGACACACCATTTGCCCGAGCCTACAAGGTGGTTGAAGTCAAGCCATTCAACGTCAAGGCACTCAAGAGCTGGGTCAAGGCGAATCGGATCGGCGTGCTGGATATCAAGAAGCGTGGAATTTCTGTCACGCCCGAGGAACTGCGCCGACAGCTTCTGACCGGTTCAGGCAAGGGGCCGAACAAGGCCACCCTGATCCTGACGCGCATTGGCGAGGACCGGGTGGCCGTGGTGGTGGAACCTCATGGTCCCGTGAATGGCCCTTCCGCCCTCTAAACCGGGGCAAAAGGTGTTTAGGCTAGGCCTGCCGGGAGAACACGGAGGCTTCCAGGACTAGTTCCGGGCTGGGGCGCACTCCGGTGTAGAGCACAAACTGCTCCTCGGCTTGAATGGCAACGACCTCGGCCCCGGTGATGATGTGTTTGCCCGCGGTGCGCCCGGCCTTGATGAGCGGGGTTTCCGCCGGCAGCGCCACCACATCAAAGACAATCCGTGCCGCCGCCACCGTGTCATCGGCGAAGGACTGGACGGTTTCATCGGCACCGGTCATGCCCATCGGGGTGACATTGATCAGCATCTGCGCCGTATCCCCGCCTACCTCAGGCAACCAGGCAAAGTTGTACAGCGCGGCCAGGGCCCGGCCCCGCTCTTCGTTGCGGGCCACGATCGTCACGTGAGCAAATCCGGCGTCGTGCAAGGCAGCGGCAACAGCCTTCGCCATGCCGCCCGAGCCACGCAGAAGCACGGTCGTGGCAGGGTCAACGGCATTGCTCGTCAATAGACGCGCGATCGCGAGGTAGTCGGTGTTGTAGGCGGTCAGCACGCCGTCATTATTAACAATTGTGTTGACCGAATCGATCGCGGAAGCCGAGGCATCCATGACGTCAATGAGCTCAATGACATCTTCCTTGTACGGCATGGACACGGCGGCTCCGCGAATGCCGAGTCCACGGATGCCGGCAACAGCCTGGGCCAGATCAACCGGAGCGAACGCCTTGTAGACGTAGTTCAGCTCAAGCGCATCATAAAGATAGTTGTGGAAGCGCGTGCCGATGTTGCTGGGCCGTGCGGCCAAGGAGATGCACAATGTCATGTCTTTATTCAGGATAGGCATGCATCCATTGTGCCTGAGATCCTGAACTACAATCAGAGAGCAGCCGGCACTTTTACCGAATTGCTGTCACAACTTCGCATTGCCAAGGAGGCGCCGCAGTGAAGATTGATTTCGCAAAGTCCGAGCAATCTACGCTGGGTTTGGAATGGGAAATTGCCCTCGTTGACAAAGATTCGGGTGAGCTCGCCGCCCGCGCAAATGATGTTTTTGCCAACATCACCGCCGCACACCCCGACGTCATGGCAGATGGCGAGCACCCGCACATCAAGGGTGAAATGCTTCAGAACACTGTGGAGTTGGTCACGGGAGTCAACCACACGGTCTCCGAGGGCACCGAAGATCTGCGCCGCAGCCTGAACATCTTGCGCGAGGCCACCGAGCCACTGGGACTGGACCTGCTGTGCGCCGGAACCCACCCTTATAGCAATTCACGCACGCAGGTGGTGACCGACAAAGAACGCTACGCGAAGTTGGTTGACAGGACCCAGTGGTGGGGCAGCCAGATGCTCATCTACGGCGTTCACGTCCATGTTGGTTTGGACCATGTATCGAAGGCGATGCCGGTTCTGGACGGATTGGTCAACTACTTCCCGCACTTCCAGGCACTCTCGGCATCATCCCCGTACTGGAACGGTGAGGATACCGGTTACGCTTCCCAGCGCGCCCTCATGTTCCAGCAGCTGCCCACGGCGGGGCTGCCGTTCCAGTTCCCAAACTGGGCTGCCTACGAATCCTATGTGCAGGACATGTTCACCACCGGCGTCATCGATGCAACCAATGAAATCCGGTGGGACATCCGGCCCGTGGCTGGTCTGGGCACGATTGAAATGCGGATCTGCGATGGCATGTCCACACTGGAAGAGATCGGCGCCGTTGCGGCGCTGACCCAGTGCCTCGTTGAAGACTTTTCAAACACCCTCAACGATGGCGGCACCATCCCCACCATGCCGCCGTGGCACGTCCAGGAAAACAAATGGCGGGCGGCCCGCTACGGCATGGACGCCATCATCATTCTCGATGCCGCCGGCAAGGAACAGCTCGTCACCGAGCACACGGTTGAGCTGCTAAACAAGCTTGAACCCGTTGCCGCGAAACTTGGCTGCGCCGATGAGCTGGCCAATGTGGAGAAGATCTTGGCAAACGGGGCCAGCTATCAGCGCCAACGCCGCGTCGCCGCCGCCCACGGTGGCGAGTTGCGCGCCGTCGTCCGTGAGCTTGTCGCGGAGATGGCCAGCAACTAGGCCACCCCCGCACCGGCTTGCGACTAACTTCTATGCGTTGGCGGCGACCGGAACGGCCGTGCGAACCACCATCTTGCCGGTGTTGGCTCCGCGCATCATGTCGAGCAAGGCATCAACAGCGTGGTCGATTCCGTCAACTACGGTCTCGTCGTAAGCGATCTTTCCCTCGGTGAACCAGCCGGTCATGTGCTGGTTGAATTCCGCTGCCATGTCCAAGTGGCTGCCCAAGGTGAAACCCCTCAGGTTCAGGCCGCGGGTAATCATGTTGACCATGTTGTCCGGGCCTGACTTTCGGTCCGTGGTGTTGTACCCGGTGATGGCACCGCACAATGCGGCCCGGCCACCTGGGTTGAAGACGTCGAGAGCGGCTTCGAGGTGATCCCCACCCACGTTGTCGAAGAACACGTCAATGCCTTCGGGGGCCGCGGCGGCCAACAACTCACGCACGGAACCTGACTTGTAGTTGAAGGCTGCGTCGTAACCGTACTTCTCGGTCAGCAGGGCAACCTTCTCGTCACTGCCGGCCGATCCGATGATACGGCCCGCGCCCAACAGACGGGCGATCTGTCCGGCTGCGGTGCCCACGGCACCTGCAGCACCGGAAATAAAGACGGTGTCCCCTGGCTTCATGGCGGCGATTGCGGTCAAGCCAACATAGCCGGTGAACCCGGTCATGCCAAGGATCCCCAGGTACAGCGACAGCGGCACCCCGGGCAACTCGGGAACGATCTTGAAACCGGCGGCATCTTCCTGGACCACATCGCGCCAGCCAAACTGGTGGAGCACCACAGAACCCACGGGGATCTGCTCGCTGGCTGACTCGACTACGCGACCGATCGCGCCGCCTGTCATGGTCTCACCGAGGGCAAAGGGTGCCGAGTAGCTCTTGGCTGCGCTCATGCGGCCGCGCATGTAGGGGTCAACGGATACGAACTCGTTGACCACCCGGATTTGGCCGGGCTTCACCGGTCCTATTTCCACCTTGACAGTGGTGAAATCCTCGGCGGTCGGCCAGCCTACGGGGCGGGAGGTGAGTTGGATTTGGGTGCTGACTGAGTTGGTCACGATGTGAACTTTCTGTTGGAAGTGATGGAGAGGTCTTGTTTTAGAGAGACAGGCCGATGGCCAGTGCCACAACACCAAGCAGTGGTGGAAGGAGCTGCTTCAGTGCTGCCGGGGCTTTGCTCGGGCTGGAGAGGAGCAGTACGGCACCGGCAGCGATCATGGATCCTGCCCCCACAAACATCAGCGTGGCGCCGACTGTGGTGTTTCCCGCTGCGAAAACGATGATGCCGGCCATGACTGCGAGGGCTAGGAACAAGTTGTAGAACCCTTGGTTGAAGGCCAACGCCTTCGTCATTTCGGCTTCTTCTCGGCTCGCAATCCCAAAGGTGGCGCGGCTGCGATCCCCGGTCCATGCGATCGATTCCATGTAGAAGATATAGACGTGAATGAGCGCAGCAATGCCTGCGAACACGAGACCGGTGATAACCACGTTGGACAACTCCTCAAGGGGTGCGTTGGTTCCAGGAACCGCCACCCATGGTTTATTATGTATTGACTAGTCCACTATATATTGAACTGATCGATCCACAAAATGAGAGGTCCCATGGGACGCACGCAAGCCTTTGACACGCAAGAGGTCATCCGTTCTGCGCGGACGGTTTTTTGGGAGCACGGCTACGAGGACGCATCACTTCCGGACCTCGAGCGCGCCACTGGCCTGAGCCGGTCGAGCATTTACCATGCTTTTGGCAGTAAGCGGGGGCTCTTTGACGCCGCCCTGACAAGCTACCTTGGTGAGGTTATCCGCCCCAGGCTCCTGCCCCTGAATACCGCCGACGTTGCCCCCGATGCGATCGTGAAGTACTTCACAGGTCTCAAGGAAGCCCTGGCCCAGCGCGGAACACTGTCCGCCGACAACGGCTGTCTGCTGCTGAACGTGGCCGGGGCACCCATCTCCAATGAAGAGGCGGTCAGCCGAACGATTGCCGGTTACCGGCAGGAATTGCGCACTTCACTGCTCCGCGGAGTAGCCGCCCACCGCACCGAACTTGATTTGGCCGCCCAGGAACAGCTGGCCACGGTTCTTAGCTCCTTGGTCATTGCCGCCATGACCCTGGCAAGAGTGGACAACCCTCAGGCGTTGGCCACCCTTGACACGGCGCTCATCCTGTTAGGCAGCTGAAACGCCCTTCATTCGGGGAGGATCAGCAATTGCAGGTAGTCCCGCAGACACTCTGCCATGTCCACGCTTTCCGGGTCCATGAGCCACTGCGTCTGAATGCCGTCCCAGAGGGCAATGAGGCTCGCCGCAGCCCGCTCAGGATTCACGCCCGGCCGCAGCCGCCCTTCTTCTGCGAGCGCGGAAAATGATCTCAAGTAGCTGCGGCGCAAGCCTTCATAGCGCTGGGTAAAATAGTCGCGGCCGGGGTGGTTGGCCGTGACAGATTCAGCGCACAGCACCGTGTAAAGCTCAATGACCCCAGGCACCGTTTCGTTGAATCGGGCCTGCCGAATCACGGCCTCGGCCAGGGTTTCCTCGGGGTCGCGGGGCCCGCCGTCCCCGGTGACAGTGTCACGCCAATTCAGCACCGCTAGCAGCAGATCCCTTTTCGACGGGAAGTAGTGCAGCAGGCTCGTCTGGCTCATTCCCACGGCGTCTGCCACATCCTGCAATGAGCCGCTGCGGTAGCCCTGGGCCGCAAACACTTCATGGGCAGCCAGAACAATACTTTCGCGGCGGGCCTTGGACTTGGCATAAGGTCCGCGCGGCGCCCTGGTCCGGGCCTCATTGGTGGTCATAAGTAGCGAGCCTACATGAGTCTTGCGTCACATAATTTCAATTTCGAGTACCTACTCGATATTTGTGTTAGCGTCCTTCGTACTCGGTTCGCCGGGTGATGCTGGTGTCCCGCGGACACCTCGCGTCTCGACCTATACGACGAAGTGAAGGCTCATGACACAATTCACACGACGGCAGCTCCTTGGTGCCGGACTCGGAACGGCAGCCCTGGGAATGCTGGCAGGTTGCGCCAGCCCGGGCACGGCTTCGGTCAACGGCACCCCCACCATCCCACCGGCGGCATCCGGGGAAAAGATCACCCTTACCTACTGGTCCTGGTTGAAGGATCTGCAAAAGGTTGCCGATATCTGGAACGAGTCCCACCCCAACGTCCAGGTTGAAACTGTTTGGATACCCGGAGGCAACTCTGGTGGATACCAAAAAATATTCTCCGCCCTCGCCACGCAAGGCGGGCCGGATCTGGCCCAGGTCGAGATGCGGTCCATTCCCGAGTTCATGCTCGTCAACGGCTTGGTTGACCTCACCCGATACGGTGCCACGGAATCGGCGCACCTCTATGACCCCACACTGTGGAACCAAGTCAGCTTCACGGGAGGCGTCTACGGCATTCCGCAGGATTCCGGCCCCATGGGCATGTACTACCAACCTGCCGTGCTGGAGAAGGTCGGCGCAACACCACCTGCCACATGGCAGGAATGGGGCGAGGTGGCCGGGGAATTGCGCAAGGCCGACACCTACATGGACTGTTTCCCTCTTGGCGACGCATCAGTCTTTGCGGCGTACGCAACCCAAGCCGGTGCCCGCTGGTTCCGCGCCGAAGAGGATGGCTGGGTGGTCAACATGACAGACGATGCAACCCTGCAAGCCGCTGAATTCTTCGATGCAGCAATTGACAAGGATCTCGTCCAAACCGGCTACGGCGCCTTCTCGCCTGGCTGGTTCGCCGCAGCGGCGAAGGGCCAACTGGCATCAGTGGCGTCCGCCAGCTGGGCTGACGCCCTCATCGGAGGCGTCAGCGGGGGCGAGGGCAAATGGCGGGTGGCGCCCATGCCGGTATGGGACGGCAGCGCCGGTTTTGGGTCCAGCTACCTGGGCGGTTCGACCGCGGCGGTCCTTGCGAACAGTAAGCATCCAAAGGAGGCGCTTGAATTTGCCGTTTGGATGACTACGTCCAAGGAAGGAATCGACGCCATGATCAACAACAGTGGCATCGGATGGTCGCCGGCTCCCGCTTTCATTGGCAGCTCCCGGACCGAACCTTCGGCGTTCTTCAGCGGTCAAAACTACAACGAGGAAATTTTCGAACCAGCAACGTTGCAACAGAACCCGGATTGGACGTGGTGGCCGGTCACCACACAGTCGCTGAACATCCTCAGTGACGGTTTCCGCAAAAAAGCCACCGGAACATCCCTCGTGGAAACCATGTCGATCGCGGAGGCCCAGATCATGACCGTCTTCAAGAACAAGGGCCTGAGCATTCGAAGGGAAGCATCATGACAACCACGCACCAAACCACCCGGCAACAAGCCGGGACCACCCCGCAAGGCAACGACTACAAGCGTGTCCCCCGCAGGTCCCGAGCCCAGGCCCGCGCCCCATGGATTCTGCTGGCACCATTTCTGGCATTGTTCCTGCTTACCTTCATCTTGCCCATCCTTGTTGCCATCGCCTCCAGCTTCACGAAGGTCACCCGCAGCGGCCTGTTTGGCGAAGCGGGTGTGACGAGCGAATTCGCGTGGTTCAGCAACTACGCCCAGGCCCTTTCCGACGGCAACTTCGTCGCCTCGATTGGCAGAATGTTCCTGTTTGGCATTGTCCAGGTACCTGTCATGATTGCCCTCTGCACCGTGTTGGCCCTGATGCTGGAATCGGTTTCGGCCAAGTGGCCCGGGTTCTTCCGTGCAGCCTACTTTTTGCCCTACGGAGTGCCCGGGGTGATCGCCACCATCCTCTGGTCGTTCCTGTACGTGCCAGGGTTGAGTCCCTTGATCGACATTGCCGGGATGTTCGGCCTGGAACTTGATTTCCTCGGTCCGAACGCCGTTCTGTGGTCCATCGCGAACATTGTCCTGTGGAGTTATGCGGGATACAACATGCTCATCATCGTGGCGCAGCTCAAAACCATCCCGGCGGAACTCTATGAAGCAGCCAGGGTGGATGGGGCCACTACATGGCGGATCGCCCGCAGCATTCAGCTGCCCCTGATCAAGCCGGCCCTTGTGCTCACCACGGTCTTTTCGATTATCGGCACCCTTCAGCTCTTTGCAGAAGCTCAGGTCCTGAAGACTGTTGCACCGTCAATCGACAGCCAATACACACCAAACCTCAGCGCCTACAGCACCGCGTTCGCCTACAACGACTACAACGTCGCTGCCGCCCAGGCCGTCCTCATTGCCACCGTGGCCTTCATCCTTTCCTTTGTCTTCCTCAAAATCTCGAACAGGAAATCCTCATGACAATCCTCAAGGAATCGAGGCCGGCACCGTCGCCGGCAGCAATGCCATCCTCGGCCAGGTCCAAACGACGGGCCCGATCATCGACCATTATCGTCACCGGGCTGCTCCTGGTGGTGGCCATGTACTTCCTTGCCCCGGTCTACTGGGTCCTTGTGGCGTCCACCAAATCAACGTCCGACCTGTTCTCAACCAACGGTTTTTGGTTTGCGCCCACCTTCTCCCTGTGGCACAACATCTCCCAGGTCTTGAGCTACGACGGCGGAATTTTTGTCCGCTGGTTCTTCAACTCGATCATCTACGCCGGTGTTGGCGCGCTGGTTGCCACCTACTTTGCCGCAGCCGGCGGCTACGCCCTGGCCAAGTATGAGTTCCGCGGCAGGAACCTGGTCTTCGGAACGATTCTTGGCGGCGTGCTGGTCCCCGGCACGGCCACCGCACTGCCGTTGTTCCTGCTCTTCAGCCAGCTGGGTATCGCCAACACCTACTGGTCCGTGCTCATCCCCTCGCTCGTCTCACCATTTGGAATTTTCCTGTGCCGGATCTACGCACAAAGCACCGTCGACACGGCCCTCATCGAGGCCGCCCGGATTGACGGTGCAGGTGAGTTGCGCATCTTCCACACCATAGGCCTGAAGGTGCTGACACCAGCCCTGGTCACCGTGTTCTTGTTCCAGCTGGTGGGAATCTGGAACAACTATTTCCTGCCCCTGGTCATGCTGTCCGACGTGGAGCTCTACCCCATTACGCTTGGCCTGAACAACTGGCTTAGCCAGGTCGACAGGTTGCCCGAATTCTACGAACTCACAACCGGCGGAGTCTTGCTCTCCATCATCCCGCTGGGAATCGCCATGGTCGTGCTGCAACGCTTCTGGCGTGGCGGCCTCACAGAAGGATCAGTTAAATAATGTCGTCTTCATACATCACCGACCGGGGCCCCGGCTCGGGTCTGCGCGTTCCGGCCCGCTCCTGGTTGAACAGCGACGCCCCGTCCCTGTCCCTTAATGGGGATTGGCGCTTCCGCCTGCTGCCCGCAGCCCCTGGCACCCCCGGCGCCGGATCCATCCTTCCCGCAGGCGAATCAGTGGAAGGCGTGGGCGCCGAGTCCTTCGACGACTCCGGATGGGACACGCTCGCTGTCCCCTCCCACTGGGTGCTGCAGGGTGACGGCAAATACGGCCGCCCCATCTACACCAACGTGCAATACCCGTTCCCCATCGACCCGCCCTTCATCCCCGATGCCAACCCCACGGGCGATTACCGCCGCAGCTTTGACGTTCCGGAAGCCTGGTTTGAAAGTACGACGGCGTCACTCACCTTGCGCTTTGACGGCGTCGAGTCCCGCTACAAGGTGTGGGTGAACGGGCAAGAAATTGGGGTTGGCTCGGGCAGCCGGCTCGCCCAGGAGTTCGATGTCACCGCGGCCCTGCGCCCCGGCAACAATGTGCTTGCGGTCCGGGTTCACCAATGGTCGGCGGCAAGCTACCTTGAGGACCAGGATCAGTGGTGGCTGCCGGGCATTTTCCGTGACGTGACGCTGCAGGCCCGCCCGGCCGGCGGACTGACGGACGTTTGGCTGCGGACCGGCTGGAACGCAACAGTGGGCACCATCGATCCCGAAATCACTGCGGATGCCGCTGCATTCCCGGTGACCCTGAGCGTCCCGGAACTGGGCATCAACGTCACGTGGAACTCCGCCGCGGAGCTTGCCCCGGTAACTGTGGAGAATGTGGAGCCGTGGTCAGCCGAGGTTCCCCGGCTCTACGACGCGAGCGTGTCCAGCGCGGCGGAGAGCATCACACTCCGTTTGGGTTTCCGCACGGTGGAGATCGTGGGAGATACGTTCCTGGTCAATGGCCGCCGTGTGGTGTTCCATGGCGTGAATCGCCACGAGACAAATGCCGACCGGGGACGTGTCTTTGATGAGGCCAGCGCCCGCGAAGACCTTGCCCTCATGAAGCGTTTTAATGTCAACGCGATCCGAACCAGCCACTACCCGCCGCACCCGCGTCTGTTGGATTTGGCTGACGAGATGGGCTTCTGGGTCATCTTGGAATGCGACCTGGAGACCCATGGTTTCCACGCACTGGACTGGGTCGGCAACCCGAGCGACGATCCTGCATGGCGAGATGCCTTGGTGAACCGGATGGAACGCACCGTGGAGCGGGACAAGAACCATGCCTCGATCATCATGTGGTCGCTGGGCAATGAGTCCGGCACGGGCGCAAACCTAGCCGCCATGGCTGCCTGGACCCGTGCAAGGGACACATCCCGCCCGGTTCACTACGAGGGCGATTACACGGGCGCCTACACGGACGTTTACTCCCGGATGTACTCCTCCATCCCGGAAACCGATTCCATTGGCCGGGACGATTCCCATGCTCTCCTCCTTGGCTGCAACGCGGCCGAATCGGCCCGCCAGCGCACCCGGCCATTCATCTTGTGCGAATACGTTCACGCCATGGGCAACGGTCCCGGCGCCATTGACCAGTACGAGGAGCTGGTGGAAAAGTACCCCCGCCTGCACGGCGGTTTCGTGTGGGAGTGGCGCGATCACGGCATCCGCACCTCCACCGCCGACGGCACGGAGTTCTTTGCCTACGGTGGCGACTTCGATGAGGTGATCCACGATTCCAACTTCGTCATGGACGGCATGGTTCTCTCCGATTCCACGCCTACGCCGGGCCTGTTCGAGTACAAGCAGATCGTCTCCCCCATCCGCCTCGGCCTGACCCTGGACGACGCCGGAAGCCCGAGCCTCACGGTAGCCAACCTGCGGCACACGGCCGACGCGTCCGACGTCGTGCTTCGCTGGCGGGTAGAGCACAACGGCGTTATGGGCGCCTCGGGCGAGGTGGCCGCAAACGGCAGCAGCGGGGCGCTGCTTGCCGGCGAATCGGCCACTTTGGCGCTGCCCCCGGTTACTGCTGCACTGGGCGGCGAGACCTGGCTCAGTGTTCAGGCCGTGCTGTCTGAGGCGACGCCGTGGGCACCCGCCGGGCACCCGCTCAGCGAAACGCAGCTTGATCTCACAGCCGCGCAGCCTGCTCGGCGCGCGCCACGTCCGGCCACAGCCACAGCCACAGCCACAGCCACAGCCACCGATGATGCGCTCCCCGTGGAGCTTGGCCCGGCCACGTTCGACGCCGGATCGCTTGTTTCGCTTGCGGGCTTGCCTGTGGCTGGTCCCCGACTCGAGCTGTGGCGTGCGCCCACCGACAATGACAAGGGCAACGGCTTCGGTGCGTACGGCCCGGAGGATCCGTGGCTCAATGCCGGACGTGGCGTTCCGGCGCCGTCCTCGGAGACCGTGTGGAAACAGGCCGGACTGGATCGGCTGACCCGCCGCGTTGAGGACGTTGCTGCCCTGCCCAACGGTCTGCGGGTTCGCACTCGCTATGCCGCTGCGGACGGCGGGAACTCGGTGGCGATGGAGGAGAACTGGCAGCTTGACGGTGAAGAGCTGTGGCTCCGAATCGATATTGCGCCCAGTGCCGGTTGGGACCTGGTGTTCCCCAGGATCGGCGTGCGCTTGGATCTGCCCACAGATGTTGACGGGGCGTCCTGGTTCGGCGCAGGTCCGCGGGAATCGTACCCGGACAGCATGCACGCCACCGCGGTGGGAGAACACAAGGCGTCGATTGATGAGCTCAACGTCAACTACGCCAGGCCTCAGGAAACGGGGCACCGGAGCGATCTGCGCCGGCTGGAGCTGAGCCGTTCCGGAGCTCCATGGCTTCGCGTTGAGGCCGATCCCGATGCGCTGGGACGGCGTCCCGGGTTCACGCTGACACGGAACACGGCCCAGGAAGTATCCAAGGCCGGGCACCCACATGAGCTGCCGGAATCAAGCTGTCATTACCTGTACATTGATGCGGCGCAGCACGGTCTGGGTTCACGGGCCTGCGGTCCGGATGTGTGGCCGGACTTCGCACTCCGCCCGGAAGCAAGGACCATAACCTTGCGCTTCTCGGCCGCATAAACGCCACCGCGCACCAACGCTGCACCACCATTTATGGTGGTGCAGCGTTTCTTTGTGCCTGTGGCCTTGGCCTTGGCCCACATGCCGGAGGGTGGCCGGAGGGCATACAGCGCCCCGCTCCACGCCGGATCACTTTCAGACGGTCAGTTGCTACAGGCTGATGCTTGTCACGGGCATGGAGGAATCCGGGGCGAACGCCAGATCACTCGGGGCAACACCATTCATGACCAGCTGTGCACCCAGTGCTGCAACCATGGCGCCGTTGTCCGTGCAAAGTGAAAGCTTGGGGACCAACAGCGTAATGCCGGCCGCCAAACACCTTTGCTGCGCCAGTTCACGCAGACGCGAGTTCGCGGCAACGCCACCGCCAAGCAGCAGCGTGGTGATGCCCTTTTCCTTGCAGGCCAGAACCGCTTTGGCGGTGATGACATCCAGCACTGCCTCCTGGAACGAGGCCGCAATGTCGGCCACGGGGATATCCTCACCGCGGGCCTCGTAGCCTTCCACACACCGGGCCACGGCCGTCTTGAGCCCCGAAAAAGAGAAGTCGTAGCGGTGCGGGCCGGGAGCCTCCGCCGTGCCCATGTACTTGGGCATGGTCAGTCCGCGCGGGAAGCGCACGGCCTTTGCGTTGCCGTCCTTGGCCAGCCGGTCGATGGCCGGGCCGCCCGGGTAGTTCAGCCCCAGCAGGCGGGCCACCTTGTCGAAGGCCTCCCCCGCGGCGTCGTCGATCGTGGCGCCCAGCAGTTCAACATCGTCGGCAATGCTTCGCACCCGCAAGATCTCAGTGTGACCGCCGGAAACCAGCAAGGCGCCAAGGTTCTCAGGCAACGATCCAGACTCGGTCACGGCCGCGATGGATTCATCCAACAGGCCAACACCAACATGCGCCACGAGGTGGTTGATGGCGTACAGCGGCTTGCCCGTTGCCAGGGCAAGAGCCTTGGCGGCGCTGACACCCACCATGAGCGCACCGGCCAGACCTGGCCCGCTCGTGACGGCGATGGCATCAACATCGGCCAGCGTCACCCCGGCATCGGCCAGCGCCTGCTGCAGGGTTGGCACAAAAGCATCAAGGTGCGCGCGCGAGGCAATTTCGGGGATGACGCCGCCAAAACGCACATGTTCTTCCATGGAAGATGACACCGTGTTGGTCAGCAATTGGGTGCCCCGAACCAGCCCCACGCCGGTTTCATCGCAGGAGGATTCGATCCCCAGGATTAACGGGTTGGCCTGATTCATGCCGGGTCCTTCGATGTAGTAGCGGTAGTGGATGTGACGTCGCCGGCCAGCGACAGGCGCATGATCAGCCCGTCCGAGCCGTCACGGTAGTACTTGCGCCGCGTATGAATATGTTCAAATCCGTAGCGCTTGTACAGCTTTTGGGCCCGCGGATTCTTTGAGCTGACCTCCAACATGATGTCATCGGCACCGCGCCGACCCGCTTCGGCAATGAGCTCGTCCAGCATGGCCCGGGCAATGCCCCGGCCCTCAAATTCCGGCAGGACGCCAATGGTCTGGATGTCGCCGATAGGTGGCACGCACATCAGCCCCGCATATCCTGCAATTTGGTTCTGCTCGCGTTCGACGCCGGATGACAGCTCCGCGATGATGTACCGCCGGGTTTCGGGTTGGGAAAGTTCGGCGACAAACATCTCCCGTGGCCACGAATCCACACCGAAGAGTTCCAGGTCCAATGCCGTGATGAAGTCAATGTCTGCAGCAACCATGTCGCGGAGCTCGGCGGGCCGGTCGCTCGCGGTGGTTTCTCCCATGCCCGCCACTAGAGTGCCCGCTTCCGGGGACCCGGAACCTTGGCATCGGATTCGCGCAAGTACAGGGGCGTTGAGTCCAACAGACCGGCTCGCTCCAAGGAGCCAGCGGCCGTGATTTTTCGTGCCGCGGCGCGGCCCAGATCAAGGGCCGTTGGCTGGGCCTGAGCAAACGGGGCATAAACGGTGCATCGGTTGGCCGCCAGCACGTCCTCATAGAGTCCGGCACCGGCGCCAAAGACCTGCACACCGAAGATGTCATCCGCGGGGCCCACATACGGCCCGTCCAAGAGTTGTGCGCCGGCACTGTATTTTGCCCAATACACTTCCTTGCGCCTCGCGTCGGTGGCAATCACAAAATCCCTTACTGCCAGTGGAGCAACGGCCACACCATCACGGTATTCGGGCGCATCAAAAACTTGGTGGGCCAGGGCGTCCAGGCTCATCATTCCGTACAGCGGAACACCCCAGGTGAAGCTGAGGGTACGGGCCATGGCAATGCCGGAACGCAGGCCGGTGAAAGGCCCCGGACCGGTACCCACCACAATGGCGTCCAGTTCCGGGCCCTCTGTGACGGGATCGCTAAAGAGGGATTTCACTCCGGGAGCCAACACCTCGGCGTGGCTGCGGGTGTCGGCGGTGGCAAAATTGGCCACAACTTCCGCCGTTTTCACGGGGTTCAGCGGATCAAAGTCAAGGATCGCTGCGCTGGCGACGGCCGAGGTGTCAATGGTCAGTATTCGCACGTATTTCTCATCTATTCTGTTGTGTTCACAAGCTGGCCGAGCACCGAAAAATCGATGCCCTCCCAGCGCGGCCCCACAGCGGTCAAGCGCAAGGTGCGGGGTTCGTCGTCGTCCTCGTCGGCATCGAAGCTGGCCGAAAAATCAAGCCCACCATCATCAAATGCCGATTGCGTTGCGGCCTCAGCGCGTGCAACAGCGCCGGCATCGCCCACGGCGCGCACCAGCTCAATTTCGAGCCGGCTGGCGGCGAGGTGTTCCACCCTGTCCACGCCCCATTCGACCACTGTCACGGAGGAGTCCATGGTGTTCTCCAGGTCGATGTCATCGATCTCGCCTGGTGTACCTAGACGATAAGCGTCAACATGGACCAGGTCCGGTCCGCCCGGGTTAGTGCCGTCCGGGACGTTCGGGTGGATGCGCACGAGCACGAAGGTCGGCGAGATGATCCCTTCTCGCACGCCAAGGCTGCGGCCAAGACCCTGCGTGAAGGTGGTTTTGCCGGCGCCGAGCTCACCGCTGAGGATAATCAGATCCCCGGCACGCAGCAGTTCCGCCAGTTTTCCGGCAAGGTGCTGGGTCTGCTCAGCCGTCCCGGTAGCAAATTCCCAGGTGCTCACTGGGCACCACCCACATACCGGCGCGGCACGCGCTGGCTTATGCGCGTCACGATCTCATAGTTGAGCGTCCCGGCAGCCGCCGCCCACTGCTCAACGAGCGGTCCGCCGTCGGCCCCGTTGCCAAAAAGCACCGCTGTGGCACCCAATGCGGAACCCGGAACTGCTGCCGGAGCAAAGCCTTCGTGGGCATTGGGTCCTAGGTCAATAACCATCTGGTCCATGGCGATGCGCCCCACCACGGGGTACGTGACTCCGTTGACGCGGACCGGACCACCCGTGGCGATGCGCGGAATGCCGTCCGCGTACCCCACCGGGACCAGGCCCAAGGTGGTGGGCACTTCAGAAATAAAATTGAGTCCGTAGGAGACCCCTTGGCCTGAGGGGACATCTTTGCACAGCGCAATCTGGGTCTGCAGGGTCATGGCCGGAACCAACCCCAGCTGGGCGGAGGTGCGATCCTCAAACGGCGAAAGCCCGTACAGCCCCAGCCCCACCCGGACCATATCGAAATGGGAATCGGGACGGGACAGCGTGGCCGGGGTATTGGCAATGTGCCGGACCTCAAGGTGGGCACCGGCCGCCTCAAGAACCCCAATGGCCTCGCGGAACCGTTCCAGCTGTCGATCCGTTTCCGGGCGATCAGGTTCATCCGCCACAGCCAGGTGGCTAAAGACGCCAACCACGCGCAACAGCCCCTGATGCTGGTAGCTCATGGCCGCCTCGGCAAGGGCAGACCAATCTTCCCGGGAACAGCCGTTACGGCCCAACCCGGTATCGATTTTGAGGTGGATCCGGGCCGGCAGCTGGAGTTCACGGGCCGCGGCAACAATGTGCTCGAGTTCCCAACCGGAACATCCCAGATCAATCTCATTGGCCACGGCCGAGGTAAAATCGGTGTCTGGCGTGTGCAGCCAGGACAACACCGGAACCTCAAACCCGGCTGCTCGCAGAGCGAGACCTTCGGTGACGTGGGCCGTTCCCAGCCACTGCGCCCCGGCCGCCACCGCGGTGCTGGCCACCTGTATCATGCCGTGTCCGTAGGCGTCGGCCTTGACCACCGCCATGAATTTAGCCGGGGCAGCAATCTCACGCAGATGACGGATGTTGTTGGCGATTGCGGACAGGTCAATGATGGCTTGCCGTTCAAGACCGTGACTCGGGGCAGGAACTGGCACAACTAAAGGGCTCACCAGCCCATTTTAGGCCTATTTTCTGGGAGCTTTGCCGATGCGGCACGGCAGTGCAGCCGGTCACATGCCGTGGGGGCGTGAACCAGGCAGCTTCCATCGCCGCCATACAGATAGCATGCTGGGCCCGCCGGTGGGAAGATAGTCAAGGTAATTGCGCTCCGTTACACCCCATGGCGTTGAGCATTCACCGCCACCCACAACCATTGCGGGGCCCACCGGCCCGGCCAGAACAGACAAGGAGGTAGCTGTGCACCAGATTCGGCGTGTTGCCATGCTTTCCCTCCACACTTCCCCGCTCGAACAACCAGGTGGCGGCGACGCCGGCGGCATGAACGTCTATGTCCGCCATCTGGCGCTGGAGCTGGCCGCCACCGGCGTGGCCGTGGACATTTATACGCGGCGCACCTCCGCCGACCAGCCCGCGACAGTCCGGCTCGCACCCCTTGTCAATGTCCACCACATCAAGGCGGGCCCGTTCTCCAAGGTTTCCAAGGAAGCCCTGCCGGAGCTCATCACAGAGATGGCCGACGCCGTCGCCGATCACGTCGCGGCCCTTCCGGGCGAGCCTGTCCGCGTGATCCACTCACACTATTGGGTATCCGGGATGGCCGGCATTTTGGCGGCAAAACGCCTGGACCTGCCCCTCGTGCACACCATGCACACCATGGCACGGGTCAAAAACCACCATCTCCCCAAGGGCCAGAGCGCCGAGCCCGGCATTCGCGAAGATGGCGAGCAACACATTGTGGCTGCGGCTACCCGCCTGATTGCCAACACCACGGCCGAGGCTGCCGAACTCGAACGCCACTATGACGGCTGCGAACAGCGCATCGATGTGGTCTCTCCCGGCGTTGACCTGAAGATTTTCAAGCCCGCGTTCCGAGACCGGTCCCGCCAAGATTTAGGCATTGCCCCGGGGCGCTTCCACGTGGTGTTTGCCGGCCGCATGCAACGTCTCAAGGGACCCCATGTGCTGGTAAAGGCGGCGGCTATCTTACGGGAGGAACGCCCCGACATCGATCTGCAACTCTCGTTCCTGGGGTCCCGAAGCGGCCATGACAAGTACGATCTCCAGGCCATGATTGACGACGCCGGCCTGAACGCG
Source organism: Arthrobacter alpinus (assembly GCF_900105965.1). Taxonomy (NCBI): domain Bacteria; kingdom Bacillati; phylum Actinomycetota; class Actinomycetes; order Micrococcales; family Micrococcaceae; genus Arthrobacter; species Arthrobacter alpinus. The sequence continues at coordinate 4,042,318 of NZ_FNTV01000001.1, read as the reverse complement.
ACCGCAACGATCTACCCACCAGTCGAAGCAGTGAAGCTGGCTGACTGGTACCGAAGCGCCAGCGTGGTGGCCGTCCCATCCTCCAGCGAATCCTTTGGTTTGGTGGCACTCGAGGCGCAGGCCTGCGGCACCCCTGTTATCGCCACGAACGTTGGCGGCTTGCCCCGTGCCGTAAGCGACGGGCGCACGGGCCTTCTGGTGGATGGGCGCTCGCCCAAGCTGTGGGCCCAAGCCATCGCGTCCCTGCATGATTTCCGTGAAACCCGCATCGATATGGGGCGCGCCGCCTCCGTATTCGCAGGAGCTTTTGGCTGGGAACGGACGGCCTCACGCACAGTCTTGAGCTACGACCTGGCCCTCACATACCAGTATGTGGCCCCTCCCGGCTGCTAGCCGGCGCCTTATGACTTTCCAGCCAGCCGATTTTTAACTCGCAGCCCTTACTGTCAATGCCCCCGGCGGCTTTCTGCCCATTTGGCTAGTCTGCAAGCAAATGTTGGTGTTTTGGATCACAAACACCTTACCGATCGGTAGCCTGTTTTAGGTGGCTGCAACGGATCACAGCGCCCTTTCTTCTCGTTAGGACGCCTGCCGAAGTGCCATGTTGCACCCGTCAGGTAAGACGCCTGGCGGAGATCCTGTTGAAAGGTTCACAGCACCATGAAACGAACGGGAAGAACTCTCTTTCGAAGCCCAGGACTGCGAAAGGCTGTGGCCCTGTGTGCCGGTCTGCCGTTGCTTCTGGCCACAGTGGGGGCACTGCCAGCATCGGCCAACCAAAGCCAACAGACTGTGCCCGGAATTTCACACGCAGCCGTTGATCCGCTGAACTACCAGGCCGGACGATACATTGTGATCCTTGCCGAGCAGCCCATCGCCATGTACAACGGCGGCACGGCCGGCCTGGCTGCGACCAAGCCGCAGTCAGGGCAAAAGCTTGACTCTTCACGACCCGAGGTCAAGCAGTACAAGGCTCACCTGGAGAACAAACAGGCCGCGGTTGCCATGACAAAAAATGTCAAGGTTAAGCGCACCTATACGGCAGCCCTCAACGGTTTCTCCGCAGATCTCTCGGCCGATCAGGCGCTGGCGCTGGCCAAGGACCCGAGTGTTTTAGCCGTGGAACGGGATACCGAGAACGCACCAGACTATTCCAGCACCGATTTCCTGGGACTTAGCGGCCAGAACGGCAGCTGGAATAGCAAATTTGGAGGGCAGGACAACGCCGGAAAAGGTGTTGTTGTTGGCATCATCGACACCGGCTACACACCTTCCAGCCCGTTCTTTGCCGGAGATGAGGTGCAGCCGCTAACGGGTGATCCACAAGTTGGAGTCCCGTACCGCACCGATGACGGCAACATCGCCATGCTCAAGGCCAACGGTGACACCTTCTCCGGCGAATGCCAAAAAGGTGTGGAGACGGGAGTCGATTTTGACGGCACGGCCTGCAACTCAAAGGTCCTGAGCGCACACTACTTTGCCGACGACTTCCTGAACTACGTTGCCCCCGGGGACCGGGCTCCCGAGGAAGTCCTCTCCCCCGTGGACGTCGCCAGTCACGGCACGCACACCGGCAGCACGGCCGCAGGCAATGCAAACGTCGCCGCAAAAATTGGTGATCGCAACATGGGAATCACCAGCGGTGTGGCCCCCGCAGCCAAACTCTCCGTATACAAGATCTGCTGGGAGGACACCGATCCTGACACGGGCGGCTGCTACTCTTCCTCCGCCGTCGCGGCTATCAACCAGGCCATCCTTGATGGTGTGGATGTGCTGAACTACTCCATCTCGGGCAGCACCACCTCCACAACAGACCCTGTTTCCTTGGCGTTCCTCTCTGCCACCTCGGCAGGGATTTTCGTTGCGGCATCGGCTGGCAACTCGGGCCCCACGGCAAGCACCGTCAACCACGGAGCTCCTTGGCTGACCACCGTGGCTGCCACCTCTTTCTCCTCAGAACTTCAGGGAACGGCTGAGTTCTCCGACGGCACCAAGTTCCGCGGTGCCAGCATGATGGGACAAACCGTACCTGCCAGCCATGTCATCCTGGCAGTGGCGGCCGCTGCGGCTGGAGCAAGCAACCCGGAGCTCTGTGGACCCAACACCTTGGACGCTGCAAAGGTTGCGGGCAAAGTTGTGGTGTGTGATCGCGGCGTCATTGATCGCACGGCCAAGAGCGCCGAGGTCAAACGGGCAGGCGGAGTGGGCATGATCCTCACAAACGTCACCCCGTCTTCTGAAGACGTGGACCTGCATGCAGTGCCCACCGTCCATGTGAATCCCCCGGCAACACAAATCATCAAAGACAAGGTCACGGCCAACCCGGACATTCTGGTCTCCCTCGTTGACACCGACACCACCGGACTGCCGGTCTCCCCGCAGCCACAGGTTGCCGGGTTCTCCTCAAGAGGTCCACTAAGCGCCACGAATTCGGATCTCCTCAAGCCCGACGTCGCCGCACCCGGCGTGGCCGTGCTGGCCGGCGTTTCACCCATTGCCTCCGGCGGTGACCAGTTCGGCATGATGTCCGGTACGTCTATGGCAGCACCGCATGTTGCCGGCTTCGGGGCACTCCTGAAGGCCAAGAATCCGACGTGGTCACCGGCCGCCGTGAAATCGGCCATGATGACAACGGCCACCAACGTGGTGAACGAGGACGGCAGTAAGAATTCCGACCTCTTTGCAACCGGCGCCGGCCAGACCTCGGTGGTCAATGCCCTCACACCCGGGCTCGTCTACGACGCCGGGGATACGGAGTACTTGAAATTCATTCAGGGCACAGGGATTGACCTGGGCATGCCGGGGCTTGGCAGCACGGCGGCACGGGACATGAACGTGGCTTCGTTTGCCGTGGGGAGTTTGGCGGGCAAGGTCACCGTCACCCGCACGGTCACGGCTCTGACGCCAGGAATGTACCGGGCCACCGCGAACGTCCCCGGCGTCAATGTCAAGGTAACCCCTTCGGTATTGAACTTTTCACAGGCGGGTGAGCAGCGTACGTTCAAGGTCACCTTTGAAAACGCCAACGCTGCCCTTGGCGCATTCGCCATGGGCAGCCTCACCTGGCAGGGATCGGGCGCCACGGTGACATCGCCGGTAGCTGTCCGTCCTCTGGCAGCCCTGGTTCAGCCGGAGATTACCTTTAGCTCCAACAACGGCAACAGCAGCGGCAAGATTCCGGTGGTTTCCGGTACGAACGCTCCCGTGGCGCTGACCTTGAACGGGCTGTCCAAGGCAGATTCCAGCGCTGTTGAGTTGGTACCGGGTCCCCTGGTGGTTGGCAGCAACGCCTCCAATTTCCTCAAGGAAGTTGTGGTTCCGGCCGGTACTGAACTGGCCAAGTTCCAGGTCATTTCCGCCGATCCGGGGGCCGATTACGACATGATCGTTTTCAACCCTCAGGGCCAGTACAGCGATGTTCGGACCGCTTCCTCCAGCGAAACACTTTCGTTGACTAACCCTGCGCCGGGCACATACACGGTGCTCGCAAACCTGTACTCCAGCGCAAGTGGCGGTGCAGTGAAGGCTACGGTTGACGCGGCGATCCTAGGCGCCAACGCTGGCAATGCATCGGTGGCACCGAACCCGCTCAAGTTGGCGAACGGCAAAACCGGCAACGTGACCCTCAGCTGGCAGGGGCTCTCCCCGGGCAATTACCTTGGCCGGGTTTCCTTTGGAGACGCGGGTACCGCAACCTTCGTTTCCGTCATCATCACCCCGGGCGGAACCGCTGTGGTTCCTGACGAGAACGGCAATGGAAACGGCAAGGACAAACCGAAGAAGGGCAAGAAGCAGGAGTCGGCGTTCCCTACCGAGGAAGCGCCCAGCGATCTGTTCCGCTAAGGCCAGGAACATAGGAACCTGAAGCTTAGACCCGCGTTTCGTTTCACGCTACGACGTCGGCCATCCAGTCAATCTGGATGGCCGATGTCGTTTGTGGATCGCCTTTGATCTGGGAGGTTCTCGCAGGCTAGACCGCCCCGCTTCCGCCTGACAAAGCGCCGAACAAGGGTGCCAGCGCCTGCCAGCGTGAAATTTCACAGCCGTCGGTCCGGCTGAAGGTGGCCTCCACTTCGCGGCCATGGAACGAACCGGTGACCACAGCGATCTGCGGCCCACCGTATTGCTGGGTGCAGATGCGATTGGGATCGGGCAACGCGAAGAAGATTTTCTCACCGTGCTGCTCCACAGCATCCAGGGCGGCCGCGGAATCCGGCAACGTTGACTCCGGCGCCGGAGTCGAACCGTCAGCAACTAGCCGGAACGTCCGGGGGGCAGCCTCTGGCGATTCCGTCAACGTGATGGTCAGGTCGATGCCTGTGGCAGACGGCGTGCTGGATGGCGGACTTGTGGTTTTGGACGGGATGCTCGTAGGCGGTGTTGCAGTCACGGGCGGCGTGCCGGTGGCATCGCCACCGGGCTGCTGCTGCGCGCACCCGGCAACCACCGCCACAACTGAAAGTAAAAGCACCGTGGCGGCAAGCCGGGAGCTCACTGCTTGCGCCGACCTTCTCAGGCTGGAAATCCTTGGCATCGTGGCCGCCTCCTCGCGTTTCTGCCATGCTAACCCATGGCGCGTCCGTTCGCTCGAAGAGATTCCGTACCGAACCCGCGGGCTAAAGGATAAATGCCTGCGCTTGGATGGCTACGGCAGCTGCGCCACGCGCCCACTCGGTGAAATCGTCCGAGGCAACGCGCAGGGTGACAGCTTCCGCTTCAGGATCGCGCCCTGCCGCCAACGCGGCCACAACAGTGGCTTTCCTGGAGGTAAACAAAGCCAGGCCCTCGCCACCTAGCACAATCGTGTTAACCATGGCCAGGTTTGCTGCTGCGGCAATCAGCACCCCAAGCGCTTTCGCTGCCGCCTCGAGGACAGCGACGGCAACACGATTGCCTTCCTCGGCAAGTTCCAGCGCCTGCTCGTAATTAACCTGCCGTCCCAGTGCCACGGATATCTGCAGGCAGATGCTGGGAATGGACAACATGGCAGTGGAACAGCCCCGGTGCCCGTCCATGCACATGGGTCCAGTGGGGTCCAGCGGAAAGTGTCCACCCAGCCCCAACCCGGTATCTGCCGTGCGGATGACGTGGTTGCGAATGGCTAGTCCGTAGCCGACTCCCGCACCTACTGTGATGACGGCAAAATCGGCCACCTCGCGCCCTGCCCCGAACCATTGCTCGGCCGCAACGAGTGCAGTGACATCGTTATCCACTACAACCGGAAGCTCAAGGCGCGTTGCCAGCAACGCGCCCAACGGGACGTCGTTCCAGTCGAGGAAAGGCGCCCTATGGACAACTCCGTTGGGACGCACTTGTCCACCCAAGGAGACACCAACGCCTGTCACCACCACATCGTTGTGAGCACCAAGCTGTTCGGTTAGCTGCGCAATACCTTCCACGACGGTGTGGGTTGACGTGTCCGCGAGGGGCAGGGTTGCCTGGGCCAGTATGGTCGCTCTCAGGTCCGTCAATACTGCTGTCAGCAGGTCACCTCCAACCTTTACTCCCACAAACCACGCACTATCGCTGCGGACGTCGAGCAACCGCACGGGTCGGCCAACTGTGCCATCGGCAACGAGCTCCCCTTCAACCAAGAGACCGGCATCGAGCAACGGTTTACTTAGCCTGGTCAGGCTCGCCACGCTCAGCTTGAGTTCCTTGGCCAGTTCCCCTCGGGAGACCGGGCCGTGCACCAGCACCAGCCGTGCCAACTCCAGTGCCGAATCTGCGAGCGCCGCAGGACCTCGGTGCTTCTCGGCATGGAGTGCCGGCCGCGGGGAGACGGCTGGCGGGGAAGAGATAGATTTCATGCTCCTAGTTTATTGCAGTTTGAACATAATCCCAGTCAATTTGAGAGAAAATAATTCGAATTTGGGACTTTGCGTGACCCTTGACACGTGAATTAATGTTGCTGTAAAACTATTACATGAGCACAACACTCCCTTTACTTCCCGCACAGTTGCAATTGCATCGTGGCGGCACCTCGGTCATTGTGGACCTGACTACCGCTGGCACCCCCACCATCGTTCATTGGGGCACCCCCACCGGCGTTCTTTCAGATGCAGAGCTGGAATCCTTGGCCCTGGCAGCCCGGCCGCAACGCGTATCCGGCGGCATTGACTTTCCGGCGCGTCTAAGTCTCCTGCCGCAAGAGACCTTCGGCTGGCAGGGATCCCCCGCACTCAGCGGGCAGAGAGCAGTTGGAGCCTGGTCCAGCGCACTGTGCACGACCTCGGCACTCTCCGATACCGAATCGGCCACAATCGTCTCTGAAGACGCTGAGGGCGGGCTTCGGCTCATCACGGAATTGTTGCTTACCGGTGCCGGTGTCCTGAAGCAGCGCCACACCCTGACCAATACGGCCACCACTGCTTACCAGATCCACCACCTCACCACTGTTTTCCCGCTGCCCACCACGGCTACAACAGTCCAGGATTCAACCGGACGTCATTTGAAGGAACGTACGGCGCAGCGCAGGCCCTTGACCGTTGGGGCCCACGTGCGCGAAAGTCGCCGCGGACGGCCCGGCGCGGATGCCTCGCTTCTGATGCTGGCCGGATCGGACAGCTTTGGTTACCGCACAGGGTTGGTCCATGGCGTCCACACGGCGTGGAGCGGCAACCACCGGCTCACCGCCGAACGAACCATTACCAGCGACAGCTTCCTCACCGCAGGCGAACTGTTGCTGCCCGGTGAAGTGGTGCTCGAGCCCGGGGAATCCCACACCACACCATGGTCTCTGGGATCATGGGGCCACGGGCTTGACCAGCTTTCGGCACGATTCCATCAGGACTTGCGAGCGCGCCCGGCGCACCCCAGCCGCCCCCGTCCGGTCACACTCAACACGTGGGAGGCCGTGTACTTCGACCATGACCTCACCACGCTGAAGAATCTCGCCGACAAGGCAGCAGCTGTTGGTGTGGAACGCTTTGTGCTCGACGACGGCTGGTTCCTGGGCCGCCGCGACGACACCGCAGGCCTGGGCGACTGGTTTGTTGACGCCGCCGTGTGGGCCGATGGCCTGAGTCCCATTATTGATCACGTCAACGGGCTGGGGATGGAATTTGGGCTCTGGTTTGAACCCGAGATGGTCAACCCAGACAGCGAGCTGGCCCGCAACCACCCTGATTGGATCTTGCACACCCCCGGTCGCTGGCCTGTCTCCGCACGCCAACAACAAGTTCTGAATCTGGCCCACCCGGACTGCTTCGCATACCTGTTGACCCGTATTGACACGCTCCTCACCGAGTACCCCATCAGCTACATCAAGTGGGACCATAACCGCGATCTACTCGACGCCTCAGATCCCCGCAGCGGCAACGCCGGCGTGCGCGAGTCAACGCTGGCCCTCTATAAACTCCTGGCCGAGCTGAAGACCCGCCACCCTGAGCTGGAAATTGAAAGCTGCGCTTCCGGCGGCGCCCGCGTGGATCTGAGTATTCTGGACTACACGGACCGGATCTGGACCAGCGATTGCATCGATCCCCTTGAACGTCTGGACAACCAGGCCAACACCTCATTGCTGGTGCCCTATGAACTCATGGGAGCCCACATTGGCGGACCAAAGTCGCACTCAACCGGCCGCCAGCACAGCCTGGGCTTCATGGCCCGCACCGCCATCTTTGGCCACTTCGGCATTGAGTGGAACATCGCCAATATCAGCGACGGACAAAGCACTGAACTTGCCAGCTGGGTGCAGTTCCACAAGGACAACCGTGAGCTGTTCCACACAGGAACCAGCGTTCACGCAGACCTGCCGGACCCTGCCATGGATTTGCGTGGTGTTGTCGCCGGCGACGGCGGGCGCGCCGTCTATGCGCTGACCCAGCGCAGCGTCTCCACTACGTACCCCTCGGGCAGGGTCACTCTGCCCGGGCTTGCCGCCGAGGCCCGCTACCGCGTCTCCCTGTCCCAGCCGCTCGATGAGCAGGTGGGAAATGGGCAGTCCCCTCTCGCTTGGCCCCTGCACGAGACAGTTCTTCCGGGCGCAGTCTTGGGCTCCGCAGGCATCCAATCCCCCGTACTCTTCCCAGAGCAATCCGTGCTCATCATGCTCACCAGGGTCGATGCTGACTCTGCCCGGGCCATCTAAGGAGTTCGCATGAAAGCAATACAACGCTTAGCTGCAGCGCGCCCAAAAACGCCTGTCACAGCGGTGGCAAGTGCCGCCGTCGTTCTTGCCTTGGCCCTAGGACTGACCGGTTGCTCCGGCGCCGGCGACGGCCGAGTCAAACTGGATTTCTTCCAGTTCAAACCCGAAGCCGTAGCCCAGTTCACCAAGATCGTGGACGATTTTGAGGCGGCAAACCCCAACATCGACGTCGTCGTCAACAACGTTCCCGATCCGGATACGGCCATCCGCACGCTGCTTGTCAAGGACAAAACGCCAGATGTGTTGACCCTGAACGGCAACGGCAACTTTGGGGACCTCGCCAAGGCGTGTGTCTTCGCGGATCTCTCGGAACTACCCGCCGCGGCACGCGTCAACTCTCCCGTTCAAGACATCCTGAACGGACTAGGGACCTGCCATGGCAACGAGACGAACGGCCTGCCTTTCGCCAACAACGCCAGCGGTGTCCTGTACAACCCGGAGATCTTCGCCAAATACGGCGTGGCTGTTCCCACCACATGGGATGAATTCATCGCCGCGGCCGACACGTTTAAGGCCAACGGCGTCAACCCATTCTTCATCACCCTGAAAGACGCTTGGACGGCGCTGCCCTCCTATGTGAATTTGTCAGGAAACTTGATGCCCGCCGATCTCTTCGACGACATTCGCTCGCCAGGATGGACGCCGGAGAGCGGCAAGTACAGTTTTGAAAAGGACGGCACCGAGGCCGCCACCAAATTGGCTAAACTCTTCAGTTACGCCCAACCGGGCGCTGAGGCCGCTGGTTACAACGACGGCAACGCTGCATTCGGTGCCGGAAAATCTGCCATGTACCTGCAGGGCAGCTTCGCCATCCCGGCCATCCGCGCATCGAACCCCGACGCGAAGATCGCCTCCTTCCCGTACCCCACCACCAATGATCCGGCCAAGAACACCCTGGTCTCCGGCGTGGACGTAACCCTGGCCATCGGCAAGGACACCAAACACCCCGTCGAAGCCAAAAAGTTTGTTGAATACCTCATGACCCCGAAGGTCCTGGATTACTACTCGGCAGCCCAGTCCTCACTGACGCCCGTCACCGACGCCGCCCCAAGCACGGATCCGGCGCTGGCCGGCATGCAGGGACTCTTCGCGGAGGGCAAGGTCATTGGCTACTTCGATCACCACGTCCCGCCAAGCATTCCGCTAGCACCGCTATTGCAGCAGTACATCCTTGACCGCAAGCAACCCGAATTCCTGAGCCGCATGGATCATGAATTTGAAAAGGTTGCAGCCCGCACCATTACCAAGAAAGGGGACTAGATCATGACCACCACTGCGGCCAAGGCATTGAAGCCCCGCACCACCGCCGGCCTCCAACGCCGTCGGCCATCACGCATCAGCAAGACGTTTTACTGGATGGTCATTCCGGCACTCGTGCTGTTCGTCATTTTGCACACTGTCCCCACCCTGACCGGCATGTTCTATAGTTTCACCAACTACGCCGGCTACGGCGAATGGGACTTCGTTGGAATCTCCAACTACGTGAACCTGTTCAAGGATGACCGGATCCTTGCCTCTTATGGCTTCACATTCCTCTTTGCCGTCACCACCACCATTGTGGTCAACGTTGGCGCATTGTTCATTGCCATTCTGCTCAATTCCAAGATTAAGTACCAGACGGCGTTCCGCGGGATCTTCTTCATCCCCAACATCCTCTCGGTCTTGATTGTTGGTTACGTTTTCAACTACCTGCTCTCAAACAACCTGCCGTTGATTGGCCAGGCTCTGGGCATCGAATGGCTCTCGACCTCCATTCTGGCCAACCCCGATCTGGCGTGGCTGGGCATTGTGGGCGTGACGGCTTGGCAGTCCATCGCGTTCAGCGTCATCATCTACCTGGCCGGGCTGCAGACCGTCCCTGGCGAGCTCTACGAGGCCGCCAGTCTTGACGGCGCCTCACCCTGGCGCCAGTTCTGGTCCATCACCTTCCCGCTCATCTCCGGCTTCTTCACCATCAACATGGTGCTTGCCTTGAAGGGCCTGTTGCAGGCCTTCGACCAGATCGTGGCCCTGACCAACGGCGGTCCCGGCACATCCACCGAATCAGTGTCCATGGTCATCTACCGCGGCGGCTTCCAAGGCGGGGAATACGGCTATCAAATGGCCAACTCCGTGGTGTATCTGGTCGTCATCGTGGTCCTGTCACTACTGCAGCTGCGCGTTCTCTCGCGCAAGGAGGCTGACTTCTCATGAGCACTCTCAACTCAAGCCCCACAGGACTGGGCGCGGGCGTCCCTGCCAAGCCCCGGCGTCGTTCCTCCGTCAACATTCCGGTAACGCTGCTCGTGGCCGTGCTGTCCCTGACCGTGTTGATTCCGCTGTACTTCACTATTGTCACGGCGTTGAAATCTTCCGATCAGCTCGGCGGCAACGGCCTGGCCCTGCCCACCAGCGTCCACCTGGAGAATTTCTCCAACGCATGGAAGCTGACCAACTTCCCCAATGCCCTGCTGATCTCCGGCATTGTCACTGTGGTGGCGGTCATCCTGACCATCCTGACCAACTCCCTGGTGGCCTACGCCATTGCCCGGAACATGCACCGCCCGTTCTTCAAGGCGCTGTACTACTTCTTCATTGCTGCCTTGTTTGTGCCCTTCCCCATCATCATGCTGCCGGTGACCAAGGAAATGGCTGTGCTGGGCCTGGACAATCCCGTGGGCCTGTTCCTGCTGTACACGGTCTACGGGCTGAGCTTCAACGTTTTTGTTTACACGGCATTCATCAAGTCCATCCCGGCCGAGCTGGAGGAGGCCGCCATCATGGACGGCGCCAGCGTGTGGACCACGTTCCGCAAGGTCATCTTCCCGATCCTGACACCCATCAACGCCACTGTGGGCATCCTGACCTGCTTGTGGGCCTGGAACGACTTCCTGCTGCCACTGGTGATCCTCTCCGATCCCAACACGCGCACCCTGCCCCTGGTCCAGTACGTTTTCCAGGGCCAGTTCAATACCGATTACACAACTGCCTTTGCCTCGTACTTGATGGCCATGGCACCGCTACTCTTGGTTTACCTATTCGCCCAGCGCTGGGTTATCTCCGGCGTCATGAGAGGATCCATCAAATAATGCCTGTGTCCCCTTCCGATTCTCTCTGGTGGCGCCAAGCCGCCGTGTACCAGATCTACCCGCGCAGTTTCGCCGATTCCAACGGCGATGGCATGGGCGATCTGCCCGGTATCACCTCCCGCATGGCCTACCTTTCAGCTCTCGGGATCGACGCGATCTGGCTCAGCCCGTTCTACCCTTCGGCACTGGCCGACGGCGGTTACGACGTTGACGATTACCGCAACGTTGATCCCCGGCTCGGATCCTTGGATGATTTCGATGCCATGGTGGCCGCCGCCCACGCCGCGGATACTCGCGTGATCGTGGATGTGGTGCCGAACCACAGCTCGAACCAGCACGAGTGGTTCAAGGCAGCGTTGGCCGCGGCTCCCGGATCTCCCGAGCGTGCCAGGTACCACTTCCTTGATGGGCTGGGGGACGACGGCGAGCTGCCGCCGTCGGATTGGCCTTCCCACTTTGGCGGAGGTGCTTGGACCCGGGTGGTTGAGCAGGCCGGGCCTCGGGCTGGTTCCTTGGGGCAGTGGTACCTGCACCTTTTCGCCACGGAACAGCCTGATTTCAACTGGGACCACCCCGAGGTTCGCGAGGACTTCCACACCACCTTGCGTTTCTGGTCCGATCGCGGCGTGGACGGTTTCCGCATCGATGTGGCGCACGCCCTGGTCAAGGATATGTCGCTGCCTCTGCGGTCCAAACCGGTTCTGGAAATCCTTGTTGACGACGGCACCGATCCACTCTTTGACCGTGACGCTGTGCACGAGATCTTCGAGGGCTGGCGTTCGGTACTGAATGAATACAACCCGCCCAAGGCTGCCGTGGCCGAGGCCTGGGTTCCGTTCACCGACCGCCGTTTGAAGTATGCGCGCCCCACCGAGCTTGGTCAGGCGTTCAACTTTGACCTGCTGCAGGCGCCATTTTCTGCCGTGGAGTTCCGTTCCATCGCCGAAAAATGCCTATTCGAAGCTACCGCATCCGGCGCATCCTCGACGTGGGTTTTCTCCAACCACGATGTGGTCCGCCATCCCTCGCGGTATGCCCTGCCGGACGGCAGCACTCGTGACGATCTAGAAGCCTGGCTGCTGGCCGACGGCGCCACCCCCGCCGTGGACTTGGCGCGCGGTTTGCGCCGAGCCCGGGCGGCGACGCTGTTCATGCTGGGGCTGCCGGGTTCGGCGTATCTCTACCAGGGCGAGGAGCTGGGCCTTTTTGAGGCGGCCGATCTGCCGGCTTCTGCCCTGCAAGACCCCACATGGTTCCGCACGCTAAATACGGTTAAGGGCCGTGATGGCTGCCGAGTGCCACTGCCGTGGTCCGCCGTTGAGCCCAACTTTGGCTTTGGCGGCACACCGTGGCTGCCGCAACCTGTATGGTTCGGTTCTTTGGCGGCGACGGCGCAGGACGGTGTGGCCGGCTCGACCCTGGAAATGTACCGCTCCGCGCTGTCATGGCGCAGCAAGCTGCAGGCCGAGGAGACCCTGGAGTGGCTCGCATCCCTGTCGCCCGAGATGGTGCGGTACCGGCGCCCCAACGGGTGGGAAGTGATCACCAACTTTGGTGCCACGCCCACACAGCTGCCGCACGACGTCGACCTTTCCAAGGTGGTCCTCAGCTCGGGCGGGAACGCAACGGCCGGGATTGGTGCGGGCAGGGTGAGCGGTGCGGGGAGTGCGACGATCCCGGCCGAAACAACCCTTTGGATCGCCCCCTAACCCCAACGCTCGCTCACATACGGGGCGCTTGAAGACAACGCTCGCTCACGACCGGCCGCCGTCGATTTGACGGTGGCCGGCCACGTTCCCAGTGTCTGTGGATAACTTCTGCAGGGTCTGCGAATTGAGACCAAAATATCCCTATGGACATTCCACCGACACCGAGACTTCCTGGCGGGCCATTCACACTGGTTGAGGCGCAAGCGCTGGGTTTATCACGGGACAAACTCCGGAGCCGCGAATTCTCTGGCGTCAGCCGCAACTTGTACCGCCCGGCGTCGTGGGATTTCGAACTGCGGGACGCTGGGCGCGCATTGTGTGCCGCTACGCCCGGGGCCTGGATCTCTCACACCACTGCCGCAAGACTGCATAGGTTGATCTTGCCGCCGTGGATGTCGGAATCCAATGAACTGCATTTGAGCAAACCCAGGAAGCTGCCTGGAACGCGCAGGCGCGGCATCGTTGGGCACACGGTGGTCGCCCTGTCTGATGAAGTTGAATACATCGACGAGCTGCGGATTAGTACCCGGCCGCGCACCTGGCTCGATCTGGCGCGCACGCTTCGCCTAGACGAGCTCGTGTGCATGGGTGATCAGCTGATTCGCATCCCGCGGCCGGAATTTGAGGGCCGCAGCAACCCGTTTGCCACGCTCGAGCAGCTCCGGGCCATGGTGGATCGGCACAAGAACCTGCAAGGGATCGTCCGTGCACGCGAAGCCCTCGAAATCATGAGGGTGGGTGCCGATTCCGGCCCGGAAACGCTCATGCGCCTTGCAATGCTCAACGCCGGCCTGCCGGAGCCCGAGCTGCAGCTGAAACTGTGGGACGGGCCAAATGCACCGTCGGCGGACGCCGGGTACCGTGCACGGCGCATCGCCTTGCAGTACGACGGCGCCCATCATTTGGATGCGGCCCAGCGCCACAGCGACAAGCGGCGCGACAAGGCGTTCAGGGCTGCCCGCTGGACCGTATTGGTGTTCACGGACAAGGACTTGGCCAATGAATTTCAAGACGCAGTCCTGCTCATCAAGAAGGCGTTGCGGACTTCCTGGGTGGATCCGGCGATCGCTTCCGGCTTTGCCTCGAGCTGCTAACGCATCCGGTGCTGATCAGTCCCAAATGCCGAACGCTCCTTCACATGATGATGTGAAGGAGCGTTCGGCATTTCTCACCCACAAGAGAGCGAGGGTCGGTGGAAACCGGCCCGTATGTGAGCGAGCGTTGGGTGAAAAGCAGTGTTAGATGTCGCCGCGGATGAAGGCTTCGACCTTTTCGTGGGCGATGTCGTCGGCGTACTGCTCCGGCGGCGACTTCATGAAGTAGCTGGAAGCCGACAGGATGGGTCCACCGATGCCGCGGTCAAGAGCGATCTTGGCGGCACGGATGGCGTCAATGATGACACCGGCCGAGTTGGGTGAATCCCATACTTCGAGCTTGTATTCCAGGGACACGGGGGCGTCACCGAAGTTACGGCCTTCGAGGCGGACGAAGGCCCACTTGCGGTCATCGAGCCAGGCCACGTAGTCGGACGGGCCGATGTGGACATCATCCGCGGCCAGCACAGCTGAGGTGTTGGAGGTGACGGCCTGGGTCTTGGAGATCTTCTTGGATTCCAGACGATCGCGCTCAAGCATGTTCTTGAAGTCCATGTTGCCACCAACGTTGAGCTGGTAGGTGCGGTCCAAAACAACGCCGCGGTCTTCGAACAACTTCGCCATGACGCGGTGCGTGATGGTTGCACCGATCTGGCTCTTGATGTCATCGCCTACGATCGGCACACCGGCGGCGGTGAACTTGTCAGCCCACTCCTTGGTGCCGGCAATGAAGACGGGCAGGGCGTTGACGAACGCGACACCGGCGTCGATGGCGCACTGGGCGTAGAACTTTGCGGCAGCATCCGAGCCCACGGGCAGGTAGCAAACCAGAACGTCTACTTTGGCGGCCTTCAGCGTCGCAACGATGTCTACGGGCTCGCTGTCGTCTTCGACGATGGTCTCGCGGTAGTACTTACCCAAGCCATCAAGCGTGTGCCCGCGCAGGACAGGAACGTTGAGGTTCGGCACGTCGGCCAGCTTGATGGTGTTGTTCTCGCTGGCGCCGATGGCGTCGGAGAGGTCAAGGCCCACCTTTTTGCTGTCAACGTCGAACGCAGCAACAAACTGCACGTCATTCACGTGGTACTTGCCGAACTCAACATGCATCAGGCCCGGAACCTTCGCGGTCGGGTCTGCATCATGGTAGTACTGGACGCCTTGGACCAGTGATGAGGCACAGTTGCCTACACCGACAATGGCAACCCGAATAGGATGATTGGACACGGAACTCCTTCATAAAACTCACACGGATCCGGCGCTCACGCTACGGTGACGGGTCGACGCACTACTTCACGGTTGACATAAAGACACGACGGCTGCTTGGCCGGATCTGACGCCCCTACGGCGCCCTAACCATAATAGTCAACACCCGGGAGCCCGGTTTTGTTCCATTGGGGAGAGAATGACTGTCCTTGTGAAGCCACCCGTTGTGCGCTATGCGAGCACAACGGGTGGCTTCACTGGATCAAACGAGGCTTGGGAGCCTAGCTTTGGAGGGCAGGTTCGACGGCGTACTCGTCGATGGCGCGCAGCTCGGTTTCGCTGAACACGAGGTTGTTGATGGCGGCCACGTTGTTCTCCAGCTGGCTGACGCTTGAGGCGCCGATCAGTGCGGAGGTGACGGGGCTGCTCTCGGCCCGCTCGCGCAGGATCCAGGCAATGGCCATCTGTGCCAGTGACTGTCCGCGCTCGGCGGCCAGGTCATTCAGGGCCCGAACGCGGCCCATCTTTTCCTCGGTCAGATCGCTGCCGTGGAGGAAGTGTTCCTTGGCGGCTCGGGAATCCGCCGGGACACCCTTGAGGTAGCGGTCGGTGAGCACACCCTGGGCCAGCGGCGAGAAGGCAATGGAACCTGCCCCGACGGCGTCGAGCGTTTCGTAAAGGTTCGGCTCTCCGTCTTCTGTCCAACGGTTCAGGATGGAGTAGGAGGGCTGGTGGATGAGCAGCGGCGTGCCCATCTCCTTCAGAATCCGCGCGGCTTCAAGGGTTTGGGCCGGGGTGTACGAGGAGATACCGGCGTACAAGGCCTTGCCGGAGCGCACGGCGTAATCCAGCGCGCCCATGGTTTCCTCCATGGGAGTCTCCGGGTCCGGGCGGTGGCTGTAGAAGATGTCAACGTAGTCCAAGCCCATGCGGGTCAGCGAGTTGTCCAGGCTGTTGAGCAGGCTCTTGCGTGATCCCCACTCACCGTACGGGCCCGGCCACATGTCGTAGCCAGCCTTGGTGGAGATCACCAGTTCGTTGCGGTGGGAGGTGAAATCGTCCTTGAAGTGGCGTCCGAAGTTCGTCTCGGCACTTCCGGCTGGCGGGCCGTAGTTGTTGGCCAGATCGAAGTGTGTGACACCCAGATCAAAGGCGCGTCGCAGGATGCCTCGCTGCACTTCGAAGCCCTTGTCGTCCCCGAAGTTGTGCCACAATCCCAGCGAGATGGCGGGCAGCTTCAATCCACTGCGGCCGACTCGGCGGTAGGGCATGGTTTCGTAGCGGTTTTCCGCAGCATGAAAAGTCATACCAACCATCTTGCCAGCATTCGGTGTGAGATTTCTCTACTTCCGCTCTGGGGCGCGTAACACGAGTACGGAGCCTGATTCCAGCGTCACAATGGTGCCCGCGACGAGGTCCTGGGTCACCTTTTCCCCGGTGTCTATTTCCACCACCCACCGCGCAGCGTAGTCCTCATCCGGCAGCGTGAATTTCTCGGGAGCGTCGCTGCTGTTGAAGAGCATCAGGAAGCAATCGTCCTCCACTTGCCGGCCCTTCTCATCACAGTCGGGAATGCCGCCGCCGTTGAGGAACACCCCGATGCAGCGCCCCAAGCCGCTGTCCCAATCGCCTGCCGTCATCGTGAGCGCATCGGGACGCAGCCACACAATGTCCGGCAGGGCTCCGTCGTCCCCGCGTTCCACAGGGCGTCCATCGAAAAACCTACGACGCCGGAACACGGGGTGAGCTTCCCGCAACCGACCCAGCCGGGAGACAAAGTCGATGAGTGAAGAATCGGCGCTCTCCCAATTGATCCAGGTGAGCGGCGAATCTTGCGCGTAAGCATTGTTGTTGCCGTTTTGGGTTCGCCCCACTTCGTCACCGTGCAGGATCATGGGCACGCCTTGGGAGAGCAGGAGCGTTGTAAGGAAGTTCCGTTGGGCGCGAGCCCGGAGCTCCAGCACGGCAGGATCGGCTGTTGGCCCTTCCACACCGTGATTCCAGGAACGGTTGTGGGATTCTCCGTCCCGGTTGTCCTCACCGTTGGCCTCGTTGTGTTTGCCGTTGAAGCTCACCAGGTCCGCTAGCGTGAACCCGTCGTGGGCAGTCACGAAATTGATCGATGCCACAGGGCGCCGGCCGGAATGCCCATACAGGTCCGAGGAACCGGTCAGACGGGACGCAAATTCGCCCAGGGTGGACGGCTCACCACGCCAAAAATCGCGGACCGTATCTCGAAATTTCCCGTTCCATTCGGTCCACTGCGGCGGAAAGTTGCCCACTTGGTAGCCGCCGGGGCCCAGATCCCAGGGCTCGGCGATGAGCTTGACTTGTGAGACAACGGGGTCTTGCTGCACCATTTCAAAAAAGGTGGAGAGCTTGTCCACGTCGAAAAACTCGCGGGCCAGGGTGGCCGCCAGATCGAAGCGAAAGCCGTCAACGTGCATTTCAGTCACCCAGTACCGCAACGAGTCCATGATCAGCTGTAGCGCGTGTGGCTGGCGGACATTGAATGAATTTCCGGTGCCTGTGTAGTCGATGTACCGTTCCTTGTTGTCCTCCTGCAGACGGTAGTAAGCGTCGTTGTCGATGCCACGGAAGGCGAGCGTGGGGCCCAAATGGTTGCCTTCGGCCGTGTGGTTGTAGACCACGTCCAAGATGACTTCCAGACCGTTGCGATGCAGTTCCTTGACCATGGACTTGAACTCACGGACATGATCACACGGATCGCTGCTGGCCGCATATTCGTTGTGCGGAGCAAAAAATCCAATGGTGTTGTAGCCCCAATAGTTCCGTAGGCCGTGTTCTTGAAGCCGTTCATCCTGCACAAATTGGTGCACCGGCATGAGCTCCACGGCAGTGACGCCAAGGTCCTTCAAATGCTCGACGACGGCCGGGTGCGCCATGGCTGTGTAACTGCCGCGCTGGTCCTCGGGAACGTCTCGGTGCAGCGCCGTCATGCCCTTGACATGTGCCTCATAGATGATGCTCCGGTGATACGGAATATCAAGGCGCGCATCCGGGACTCCGTCGGCATGATTCCAGTCAAAGCTGTCATCGACCACTACGCTGCGGTACGTGCTGTCCGCTGAATCATCGTCATTGCGGACAAGGGGCTCCCCGAGCTGGTAGCCAAAGACTGGTTGTCCCCACGTGACGGTACCGTCAATGGCCTTGGCATAAGGATCGAGGAGAAGCTTGGCGGCGTTGAAACGGAGCCCGTTGGCTGGTTCCCACGGGCCGCCAACGCGGAAGCCGTACCGCTGGCCCGGCATCACGCCCGGCACGTAACCGTGCCACACGTAGCCGTCCACCTCGGTCAGCGGCAGCCTGGTTTCTTGCCCCTGTTGGTCAAAGAGGCACAACGTCACCGATTCGGCACCATCGCTGAACAGGGCAAAATTGGTGCCGCCGCCATCCGCTTGGGCCCCCAAGGGGTGGGCTCGTCCCGGCCAGATCTCCATGGTTCCTTTATGATGCGCTCGTAGGAAGTGGCGTGGAAAGTTTCGCCCACACCGCCGGAATCCTTGCTGCCAGCATCCCCGCATTCAAAGGTGCTCGCGGGGATTCGCCGACCAGTTCGCTACCCTGGCTGGACAATTCCCCATGGACGGCTGCGGCGAGGGCATCCGTGACTATCAGCTCGTCGGTGCTGCCGCGTGCCGCATCCATCGCCAGCAGCGCAACAAGGATTCCGGCCAGGGTGTCACCGCTTCCTGCCGTTGCCAGCCGTGCGTTTCCGTTTGCCTGGGTCAGGACGGAGCCTTGCGGATTCGCCACCACGGTGGTTGGCCCCTTCAGCAGCACCACAGCACCCAAGAACGCTGCGGCAGCCCTGGCCGCCGCCAGGGGCGACGCCTCGATCTCACTGCGGCTCATCGGCCGTCCGCAGCGCGTTAGCAGAGCCGCCAGTTCACCGGCGTGCGGGGTCAGGACTAGTCGCGAATTTTCGCCGCCCTCGGAAGGATTGATGAGTGCCAGGCCGGCCGCGTCAACCACTACGGGAATTCCTGCCGCACGGGCTGAGGCGAGAGCTTCACGGGCACGTTGAAGCTGAGCTTCGTCGCCATCTATGCCGGGGCCAATCAGCCACGCCTGCACCCGCACATTGGTGGGAGAGTCTTCGGAACACACCACTTCTGGATTGCGAAGATGCAACGCGGCGGCAACTTCGGCCGGCCCTAGATAGCGGACCATTCCCGGGCCGCACGCGGAGGCCGCGGCCACCGCCAGCAGTCCGGCACCAGGGTACTGCGCGGACCCGGCGATGATTCCGGCCACCCCGCGAGTGTATTTGTGATCGGCCGCCAAGGGGTTGGGCAAGAGTGCTGCACAATCGCCGGGCTCCAGTCGGCGTACAGGGGCCGCGCCCAGAAAACCGCTGATTCCCAAGTCGATGAGTTTTAGTTTGCCGCACAGCTGCTCCGCCGGCGCACTCAACAGCCCGGACTTGTACGCCCCAAAGGTCACCGTGAGGTCGGCACGCAGCACGGGCCCATGCACCTCCCCCGTGGTCGCCTCAACGCCACTGGGCAGATCACAGGCAACCACCAAGGGCCGCTGCGCCCCGGACATCCCGTCCAGCTCTGCCACAACGGCAGCCGCGGCTCCTCGGAGCCCGCCGCGGCTTCCCGTCCCCAGCAACCCGTCAATGACCACGTGGGACACCATGGCTTCGGTGATGAAGATCGACGCCGCCGAGTCATCGGCCAGGGCAAGGCACCGGCCTCCTGCCTGCTCAAAAGCAGCCAGTGCGGCAGGGTGGGTGCGGGTGTCGGCGAGCAACGCCGTCGCACGTGCACCGTGCGAGGCCAGCCAAGCACCGGCATACAAGGCGTCGCCGCCGTTGTTGCCAGAGCCCACCAAGAGAGTCACTCGCGCTCCGTAGATACGGTGCCCGTGTGAGCGCAAGAGCGACACCACACCCATTGCCAGCCCGTGTGCCGCCGCGCGCATGAGCGCGGGCCCCTTCCCAGCAGCCAGTAACGGTTGCTCGGCGGCACGGACGGCCTCGGTGGAATGGGCGCTGATCACGTCAGCTTTCTGCGATCACCATGGCCGTGGAGATCCCGCCGTCGTGTGTCATGGACACATGCCAGTGCTTGATCCCCTTGGATTTGGCCACGGCGGCAACGGTGCCCTTGACGTTGATGGTGGGCCCGTTTTCGTCCAAGCCAATCCAACAGTCCTGCCAGTTCATTCCGGCCGGGGCGCCCAAAGCCTTCGCCACGGACTCCTTCGCGGCAAAACGCGCAGCCAGCGACTGCGTGTTAAGCCCACGTTCGGCCGGAACAAAGAGCCGGTCTAGCAGCCCCGGAGTTCTCTGAAGCTGGCGGCCAAACCGCTCAATGTCTACAACGTCCACGCCAATGCCAATAATCATGACCCAACCCTACCTACTCGACTGTGACCGACTTCGCCAGGTTGCGCGGCTGGTCAACATCAAAGCCCTTGGCCGAGGCCAATCCGAGGGCAAAGATCTGCAGGGGAACAGTTGTAAGCAGTGGCGCCAACAACGTGCTCGTCTGAGGAACGTAGAACACGTGCTCGGCATAGGCCTGCACCGATTCGTCCCCTTCTTCGGCAATAACTATGGTCTTGGCACCGCGAGCCCGAACCTCCTGGATGTTTGAGACAACCTTGGAGTGCAGTGAATGGCGTCCGCGAGGTGAGGGAACCACAACAATAACCGGCTGCCCTTCTTCAATCAGGGCGATCGGCCCGTGCTTGAGCTCGCCAGCTGCGAATCCTTCGGCATGGATGTAGGCCAGCTCCTTGAGCTTCAAGGCGCCTTCCATGGCCACGGGGTAGCCCACATGGCGACCCAGGAACAGGACGCTGCGGGTATCGACCATGCTGTGAGCCAGTTCCTTGACCTGTTCGGCACTTTCAAGCACTGTGGCAATCTTTGCCGGCATCTTGGCCAACTCGGCCATGATGTCCTTGATCTGGTCCTGGAACAGGTTTCCGCGCAGCTGCGCCAAATAAAGACCCAAGAGGTAGGCTGCGGTGATCTGTGCCAGGAAGGCCTTGGTGGAGGCCACGGCAATCTCAGGTCCGGCGTGTGTGTACAGCACAGCATCCGACTCACGCGGGATGGTTGAACCATTGGTATTGCAGATGGCAATCGTCTTGGCACCCTGCTCGCGTGCATAGCGCACGGCCATCAAGGTGTCCATGGTTTCACCGGACTGGGAGAGGGAAACAATCAAGGTGTTTTCATCAACGATGGGATCCCGGTACCTGAATTCATGAGACAGTTCCACCTCGGTGGGAATCCTGCACCAGTGCTCAATCGCGTAACGAGCCACCTGGCCGGCATAAGCCGAAGTGCCACAAGCCAGCACAATAATACGGTCGACGTGTTTTAGCACGCTCGGGTCAATACGGACCTCATCGAGCGTCAGGTTGCCACTTTCATCGCTGCGGCCCAGCAGGGTTTGTGCCACGGCGTCAGGCTGGTCGTTGATTTCCTTTTCCATGAAGGACGCGTAGCCGCCCTTCTCGGCTGCGGCAGCATCCCAGTCAACGATGAATTCGCGGCCGACGCCGGGTACGCCGTAGAAGTCTGTGATCTCCACGTTGTCAGCCGTGATGGTGACAACCTGGTCCTGCCCAAGCTCGACGGCCCGGCGGGTGTAATCGATGAATCCGGAGACATCCGAGCCGAGGAAGTTCTCGCCTTCGCCCAGACCCACGACCAGAGGAGAGTTACGGCGGGCGGCAACAACAACACCAGGCTCGTCGGCGTGTGTAGCCACCAACGTGAAAGCGCCTTCAAGACGTTGGGCTACCAGCTGCATGGCCTGTGACAGCTGACCTTCCTTCGATCCGGAGTCGGCAAGGCCGCGGTAAATATCGCCCAGCAGCGTGGCAGCAACCTCGGTGTCAGTTTCTGACTTGAATGTGAACCCGCGGGCCAGAAGTTCAGACCTCAGGACCGCATAATTTTCAATGATGCCGTTGTGAATAACCGCAAGCGAGTCATTGTCCACAAGGTGGGGGTGCGCATTTGCGTCGGTGGGCCCACCGTGAGTGGCCCAGCGAGTGTGGCCAATGCCAGTGGCGGCGTCCGGCAACGGGTTGCTTTCCAGTTCCTCCAGGAGCCTGGCCAGTTTGCCGCTTTTCTTGCGCATCGCGACACCTGTGGCGCCCACGACAGCCACACCTGCGGAGTCGTAGCCGCGATACTCCAAACGGCGCAGGCCTTCGATCAGGACCTCAAGGGCGCGCTGATTGGCCGACGAACTAGTTCCCTGAGCCGGGGCGGTACCGGCGTATCCCACAATTCCACACATAAAAGTCATCATATGCCCCGATGAGTTCAGGGGACGTTCTACCTCCTCGGGGGAAGTTTCAGTGAAAAAGTGTCAGAATTCTGCCGCGCCAGCCGGGCTCCGTTTCCCACCGCCCCTCAAACAAGGCAGAATTGCAGGTGTGACAGCTCAAAGAACCGAGTCCGGCAGCAGCGTCAGCGCCTCCCCTTTCGTGGAACTGGACCGCCAGACATGGTCTCGGCTTGCCAACAAGATTGAGCAGCCGCTCAACGAGGAAGATGTTGCGCGCCTGCGTGGTCTGGGTGACCAACTAAACATGCGCGAGATTCATGATGTCTACCTGCCGCTTTCACGCCTGCTGAATCTCTACGTTGGCGCCGCTGAGCACCTGCACAGTGCCACCACCACGTTCCTGGGCGAGCGTGGCACTCGCACCCCGTTTGTCATTGGTGTGGCTGGCTCTGTCGCTGTGGGCAAGTCCACAACCGCTCGCGTCCTCAAGGAGATGCTGTGCCGGTGGCCGGACACTCCCAATGTGGAGCTTGTCACCACGGACGGCTTCCTCTACCCGAACGCAGAACTAGAACGCCGTGGCCTGATGACTCGCAAGGGCTTCCCGGAATCCTATGATCGCCGCGCCCTTTTACGATTCGTCAGCGCCATCAAAAGCGGCGCCGAGGAAGTTCGCGCACCCATGTACTCGCACCTGACCTACGACATCCTGCCGGACAAGGAAGTCGTTGTTCGCCGTCCTGACGTCCTCATTGTGGAGGGTCTGAATGTCCTGGCCGCCGCGCGGCCACGAAGCGATGGCCGCTCGGGTCTGGCAGTCAGCGACTTCTTCGACTTCTCCATCTACGTCGATGCCAAAACCAGCCACATCCAGCAGTGGTACATCGAACGCTTCCGTTCCTTGCGCACCAGCTCCTTCGCCGACCCCGATTCCTACTTCCGCCGCTACGCGGACCTGTCAGATGCAGAGGCCACTGCCACCGCCGACAAGATCTGGAAAAGCATCAACGAACCCAACCTGGTCCAGAATGTCCTGCCCACCCGCGGCCGGGCACAGTTGGTACTGACCAAGGACGCCGATCATTCCATCAGGCGGATGCTGCTGAGGAAGGTCTAGTGCCTGTTGTTGGTTTCCACCAAGCACGGCGGCCGCGGCAAACTACCGGTGACCGCATGCGTCGAGAGCTGTCCTGGCCACGTCCAGGCGGCATCATTGTCTCGGTGGTCGGCGCCGCCCTGGTCTTCGGTGGCTCCCTAACTATCAGTCCCTCAGCGGATAGTCGCACTTCCGTGTCCTCCGCGCCTGCTCCTTCCCCAAGTGTGAGGCCGACTGCCTCCCAGGCGCCCACCCTCAGCAATGCAACGCCAACGGAGCGCGTGACTCAGGTTCCCACTAGCGCTCCGGCGACTCTCTCGGCGTCGGGCCTCACCGCCTCGCCGCTGGCGCCGACAACGGCGGCCTCCGCACCGGCCATTGCCGGCGCCACCGCCGACTCTCCCATTCAAAAACTGTTCGCAGCCGCCACCGTTGAACCAACGGAGAAGACCCTGCGTGACATCACCAACCCCAACAGCCCGCTGGTCTTGGTCAACAAGCAACGCCCTCTGGTGCCTGCCAACTATTCTCCGAGTGACCTTGTGGCGCCGAAGATCCTCTCGGGATCCGGCGAACCTGTCTTGCTCCGGGCCGAGGCCGCGACGGCAGCGGAACGGATGTTCGCCGCGGCCGCCGCCCAAGGCCTGACCATCACGGTCAAAAGCAGCTACCGTTCCTACGAGACTCAGGTTTCGGTCTACAACGGCTATGTCGCGGGCAAGGGCGAGGCCGCAGCCGATTCAACCTCGGCACGCCCCGGGTTTTCCGAGCATCAAAGCGGGCTGGCCCTAGACATTGGCGATGCGGATGCCGGCACGGCCTGTGACTTCAACAGTTGCTTCGAGGATGCCCCCGCGGCCCAATGGGTTGCTACTCATGGCAGCGAATTTGGGTTCCTCGTGAGGTACCAGCCAGGGGATGAATCCATCACCGGATATCTCGCCGAGCCATGGCACTTGCGGTACGTCGGCGCGGGGGTTGCCCTGGACATGAAGGCCCGGGGCATCTCCAGCTACGAGAAATATTTGGGTGTTCCGGACGCACCCGGCTACAAATAGGGCTACAGAAAAGATTTTGGTAATACTCCCACATGGCGGTTTAGTGCGGTACCTTGGTGGCATGTTAAAGGGATTCAGAGATTTCGTAATGAAGGGCAATGTCGTTGACCTTGCCGTGGCCGTCGTCATCGGTGCCGCCTTCGGGGCAGTTGTAAATTCCCTGGTGGAGAATATTCTGATGCCGCTCATCGCTGCCTTGTTTGGTTCAGCCAACTTTGACAGCTTTGCTCTCCTGACCATCAATGGTGTTGACATCAAGTTTGGTGTCTTCCTCACCGTCTTGGTCAATTTCCTCATCGTTGCTGGAGCCATCTACTTCATGGTCGTTGTACCCATGAACCACATGATCGCCCGTCGCAATGCCAAACTTGGTATCAAGGAAGAAGAGCCCGCAGTTGATCCTCAGATTGAGCTGCTGACCGAAATCCGCGATTCCCTTCAGGCCCGCCCAACCGGCGGACAACACTAACGACTTGCAAACAGGAGGAGGCGGCAACCCCGATGGGGTTGCCGCCTCC
This sequence comes from Arthrobacter alpinus, assembly GCF_900105965.1. Classification (NCBI taxonomy): domain Bacteria; kingdom Bacillati; phylum Actinomycetota; class Actinomycetes; order Micrococcales; family Micrococcaceae; genus Arthrobacter; species Arthrobacter alpinus. The sequence goes on along the minus strand of NZ_FNTV01000001.1, from coordinate 4,017,131 downwards.
TCCTGTTTGGCGCTGGCTCATGGCCAGCTACTGGGCCCTAGAGCGAAAGCTCGGCCTTCACAACACTGACAAGGTCATTGCAAATACGCTCTGCCGTTTCGGTATCGCCGGCCTCAACCATGACGCGCACCAGAGCTTCGGTTCCAGAGGGCCGCAACAGGACTCGTCCGGTGTCACCGAGTTCCGCCTCGGCTTTGGCCACCGCAGCGTTGATGGCCGGAACAATGGCCGCTCGGCTCTTATCTACGTTCTTGACGTTCACCATCACCTGGGGCAGCTTGGTCATGACACTGGCCAAGTCCTTCAGGGACTTGCCCGTCATGGCTACCTGCGCAGCAAGCTGCAAGCCGGTCAGAACGCCGTCACCGGTGGTTGCGTACTTGGAGAAAATCACGTGGCCGGACTGCTCGCCGCCCAGTGTGTAATCTCCGCGTCGCATTTCCTCGAGAACATAACGATCACCCACACCGGTTTCGCGGATAGTGATCCCAGCATCGCGCAAGGCAATCTTCAAGCCAAGATTGCTCATGACGGTGGCGACAAGAACATTGTCCTTGAGTTCACCGGCCGCTTTCTGGGCCAAGGCCAGGACGGCCATGATCTGGTCCCCGTCAACAACATTGCCTTCGTGATCCACGGCAAGGCAGCGGTCGGCGTCACCGTCGTGGGCAATGCCCAGATCGGCGCCTGTGGCCAGCACCGTTTCCTGCAGCAACTCGAGGTGCGTGGAGCCAACGCCGTCATTGATGTTCAGCCCATCCGGGTCTGCACCAATGACGGTCACCTGAGCACCAGCATTTGTGAATACCTGAGGCGAACATCCGCTGGCGGCACCATGGGCGCAGTCAAGGACGATCTTCAAACCGTCGAGACGGTGTGGCAGGGTGCCTAGGAGGTGAACAACGTAGCGGTCCTCGGCGTCCGAGAAGCGCTGGATGCGTCCCACATCCACGCCTACGGGCCGGAAAGCATCCTGTTGAAGTTGCGCCTCGATCGCGTCCTCGACCTCATCAGGCAGCTTTGTACCGCCGCCGGCAAAGAACTTGATGCCGTTGTCGGGCGCGGGGTTGTGGGAGGCGGAGATCATCACACCAAAGTCAGCGCCAAGGTCAGCGATGAGAAAAGCCGCGGCGGGGGTGGGCAACACCCCGGCGTTGAAGACGTCGACGCCGGCGCTCGCCAGTCCCGCTTCCACGGCAGCGGAAATGAACTCACCGCTGGCGCGAGGGTCGCGGGCAAGGACGGCGCGTGGCCGCTTTCCCGCGCTCATCTGCTCATGGCCGAGGACCACAGCGGCAGCCTGGGCGAGGGACAAGGCCAATTCAGCCGTCAGCAGGCCATTGGCCAAACCGCGGACACCATCTGTTCCAAATAATCTTGACATCTGAATCAGTCTAAATCATTGAACTGGGAATACCCTCCCCGGCAAGACATCCGCTCCCCAGGCCAGCCCTACACGCCTCCAGACGCTCCTGCAGATCTGGGGCTCTTCACGGCAACGCTCCTGCACTCAGGAGCAGGAGGGTCTCGAAAAATACCCTCGGATCTGCAGGAGGGTCTCATCGTTGAACGCAAAAAATCCCCGGCCGCATGGCGACCGGGGATTTTTTGAAGCGCAATATGATTAGCGCTTGTGGAGCCGAGGGCTAAGTCAAGCCGAGGGTCCCGTGCCGAGGCACGAGGTCCGGGAAGGCTTGGATTAGCGCTTGGAGTACTGCGAAGCCTTACGAGCCTTCTTGAGACCAGCCTTCTTACGCTCGATGACGCGGGCGTCACGAGTCAGGAAGCCTGCCTTCTTCAAGATGGCGCGGTTGTTCTCAGCGTCGATCTCGTTCAAGGAACGAGCAACACCCAGACGCAATGCACCGGCCTGGCCGGAGGGGCCGCCACCGTGGATGCGTGCCCAAACGTCGTAAGCGCCATCCAGGTCCAGGATGCGGAACGGGTCGTTTACTTCCTGCTGGTGCAGCTTGTTCGGGAAGTAGTTGGACAGCTCGCGGCCGTTGACGATCCACTTGCCGGTGCCGGGTACGACGCGAACGCGGGCAATTGCCTGCTTGCGACGGCCAACAGCAGCGCCTGAAACGGTCAGTGCCGGGCGTTCCTTCTTGGGTGCTGCATCTGCTGCAGCTGAGCTTTCGCTCGTGTAGCTAGTCAAAACTTCTTCCTCGGCCACAACGGCCTCGGTGTTCAGCTCTTCAGTATTCTGAGCCACGATTCTCCTTGATAAATATTGGGTTGGTGGCCAGGACTACTGGGCGACCTGGGTGATTTCAAACGTCTGAGGCTGCTGAGCGGCGTGCGGGTGCTCAGCACCGCGGTAAACCTTCAGCTTGCCGATCTGGGCTGCGCCCAGCTTGGTCTTCGGGAGCATGCCAGCGATGGCCTTCTCCACTGCGCGAACCGGGTTCTTCTCCAACAGTTCTGCGTAGTTCACGCTGGACAGACCGCCCGGGAAACCCGAGTGGCGGTAAGCGCGCTTCTGTTCGAGCTTGGCGCCGGTGAGGGCAACCTTCTCGGCGTTGATGATGATGACGAAATCGCCCATATCCATATGGGGAGCGAAGGTCGGCTTGTGCTTTCCACGCAGCAGTGTTGCGGTCTGGCTGGCAAGACGGCCCAAGACAACGTCGTTGGCATCAATGATGTGCCACTGACGGTTGATATCGCCGGGCTTCGGGGTATACGTACGCACGGTTTTTGCCTTCGTTTCTTGTTCTTAGGTGGTGTCACAGATGGTTGACACCTGCTATCTATGCGTTTACCGGAACAGAGGTGAGGGCTCTAACACCAGTCATCCTTACACTTCCCGATGACGCCCGTTCAGTGGTAGTCCTGCAACCGGACCTGTAACGGGCGCGTGATATCGAGATAGGACACGCACAACGACTACCAACGATACCTTTAATACTGCCACCGGGTCAAAGCGGGGGTGCACGATGCGGCCATTTTTATCCGTTAACAGCTTCGGGAACCGCACGCCGGGTTCGTGTCAGGACAGCCCGTTCATGCATTGCCGTCTCGTGAGGATAGTGAACTTCCTCCAGAATGAGCGGGTGCGGCGGGGCCAAAACGGACTTTGCGTCGCGAATTCCTGCGGTTAATCGCTCGCGCATCCACTCCGGCCTTTCCAGGCCTTCCCCTACGCGCAGGGAGGCACCAAGGAGCGCCCGCACCATGTTGTGGCAGAAGGCATCGGCCTGAACATTGACGTTAATCACACCTTCGTCATCGGCAATAAAATCGAATCGCTGCAGGGTGCGCACCGTGGTGGATCCTTCCCGCGGCTTTGCAAATGCCCGGAAATCCTGCAGCCCCAGCAGTGGCTCGGCGGCTTGGTTCATCAACGCGACATCCAGGTCTCGCTCATGCCACATGGTCAGTGCTCGCTGCAGCGGATCCTTGTGGGTGGACCCGTCCGCGATGCGGTAGCTGTAGCGGCGCCACAGCGCCGAAAACCTGGCATCGAAGCCGACGGGTGCCCGTGAGGCTTCCACGATCTGCACGGTGCCACGCAACTCCCCCAAAACCCATCCCAGGGCACCGTTCAGGCGCCTCTTGAGAGATTCTTCCGGCACGGCATCGTGTCCGCGCCGGAGGCCGTCCCATTCTTGGGGTGTGAGATCAAAATGTGCCACCTGGCCGCGTGCATGGACACCCGCATCGGTGCGTCCGGCGACCGTAAGCCGCACGGGCCGGCGAACAATCATGGCCAGCGCCTCTTCAATCACGCCCTGTACGGTGCGCTCAACAGTTTGGATTCCCCACCCGCTATAGGGCCCGCCGTCGTACGCTACGTCCAGGCGAGCCCGAATCAGGCCTTGATATTCGGGGGTCAATTTCGGGTTGTGCATGGAGTCAATTCTACGGGACGGTGAAACACGGACATGCAAAAGGACCCGCCTCCCTCAGGGGAGACGGGTCCTTTTGAGCAGAACTAAAGCTTTCGCTTAAGCCTTACTTGGACTCTTCAGCAGCAGCTTCGTCAGCTACAACTTCGGTTTCCACAACTTCTTCGCTCGGTGCTTCTTCAACCGGCGCAGCCTTGGCGGCAGCAACGGTAGCTTCCTTCACAACGGCCTGCTTAGCGCTGACCGGCTCCAGAACGAGCTCGATGACAGCCATGGGAGCGTTGTCGCCCTTGCGGTTGCCGATCTTGGTGATGCGGGTGTAGCCACCGTCGCGGTTCTCCACAGCCTTGGCGATGTCGGTGAACAGCTCGTGGACAATGCCCTTGTCGCTGATCAGGCCGAGAACGCGGCGGCGTGAAGACAAGTCGCCACGCTTTGCGAAAGTTACCAGTCGCTCTGCGTAGGGGCTCAGGCGCTTGGCCTTGGTCAAAGTGGTGGTGATCCGCTTGTGCTCAAAGAGCGAAGCGGAAAGGTTCGCGAGCATCAAACGCTCGTGAGCCGCTCCGCCTCCGAGGCGGGGACCCTTGGCGGGTGTAGGCATGGTGTTTCTCCTCAAGTGTCAGCCGAACCGCCGCGGACACATCACTTGTGTCCGCAGGGCCGGCTAAAAAAATTGTTGTTCGAACTTAGAGCTCGTCGTCGCTGTATGCGTCGTCGTTCTCGTCAAGGGCTGCGGCGCGGGCGGCCAGATCGAATCCTGGAGGGGAATCCTTCAGGGCAAGACCTAGTTCAACCAGCTTTGCCTTTACCTCGTCGATGGACTTCGCACCGAAGTTGCGAATGTCCATCAGGTCAGCCTCGGAGCGAGCAACGAGTTCACCCACGGAGTGGATGCCCTCACGCTTGAGGCAGTTGTAGGAACGGACTGTAAGGTCCAGATCCTCGATCGGCAGGGCCATGTCTGCGGCAAGAGCAGCATCCGTCGGGGACGGGCCAATCTCAATGCCTTCAGCCGCGGTGTTCAGCTCGCGAGCCAATCCGAACAGTTCAACCAGCGTGGTGCCAGCGGAGGCGATGGCATCTCGCGGGGAGATGGCCTGCTTCGTCTCAACATCAACGATGAGCTTGTCAAAGTCGGTGCGCTGTTCAACACGGGTTGCTTCTACGCGGAAGGTCACCTTCAGAACGGGAGAGTAGATGGAGTCAACCGGGATACGGCCAATTTCCTGATCCACGTTCTTGTTCTGAGCTGCCGAAACATAGCCGCGACCGCGCTCGATGGTCAGTTCGAGTTCGAACTTGCCCTTCGAGTTCAGTGTGGCAATGTGCATGTCAGGGTTGTGGAATTCCACACCGGCCGGAGGAGCAATGTCGGCAGCCGTAACAACGCCAGGACCCTGCTTGCGCAGGTAGGCGACGACGGGCTCGTCATGCTCCGAAGACACGGAGAGTCCCTTGATGTTAAGGATGATCTCAGTGACATCTTCCTTAACACCGGGAACCGTGGTGAACTCGTGCAGAACGCCATCCAAGCGGATGCTGGTGACAGCAGCGCCAGGGATGGAGGACAGCAGGGTCCGACGCAGGGAATTTCCCAGGGTGTAACCGAAGCCGGGCTCCAGCGGTTCGATAACGAACCGTGAACGGTTTTCGGAAACTACTTCTTCAGATAGGGTGGGGCGCTGTGCAATGAGCACTGGGTTTTCCTTTCAGCGAGCATCCGCTATATGACGCAACACAGGTAGTGGAAATGACGGCTGACGAGAGTTAACGGCGGCGGAGTTGGCCCCCACCGAAGTGAAGGCCAACTCTGTTGCTCTAATTCTCGTTAGACGCGACGGCGCTTGGGCGGACGGCAGCCGTTGTGGGCGCTGGGGGTTACGTCCGAGATGGACCCAACCTCAAGACCAGCAGCCTGCAGCGAACGGATAGCCGTTTCGCGGCCCGAACCGGGACCCTTTACGAAAACGTCAACCTTGCGAAGGCCATGCTCCTGTGCGCGCTTGGCAGCTGCTTCAGCAGCCATCTGTGCAGCGTACGGAGTTGACTTACGCGAGCCCTTGAAGCCAACTTCACCGGCAGAAGCCCATGAGATGACAGCACCGTTCGGATCCGTGATGGAAACGATGGTGTTGTTAAAGGTGCTCTTAATGTGCGCCTGGCCCAGCGCAATATTCTTTTTATCCTTGCGACGCGGCTTACGAACCGCGCCCCGAGTCTTTGGGGGCATTTTATTCTCCTACGAAAGTTTAATGAGGGGTCGGCATAAGCTAAAACCCACGCTTGCCAGATGGGTGAAAAGTGCTCTGGAGCATTCTTCGATCCGGCTGGCGGGTTTTACTTGCCGGCCTTCTTCTTGCCTGCGACGGTGCGCTTCGGACCCTTGCGGGTACGTGCGTTGGTCTTCGTGCGCTGGCCATGCACGGGCATGCCACGACGGTGGCGGATACCCTGGTAGCTACCGATTTCAACCTTGCGGCGAATGTCGGCTGCAACCTCGCGGCGAAGGTCACCCTCAACCTTGTAGTTACCCTCGATGTTGTCACGCAACTGAACGAGTTCAGCGTCAGAAAGGTCCTTGACACGGACGTCCGGGGAAATACCCGTTTCGGCCAGGACATTCTTTGCACGGGTCTTGCCCACGCCGTAGATGTATGTAAGCGCTACTTCCAACCGCTTTTCGCGGGGAAGGTCTACGCCAGCGAGACGTGCCATATTTGGCTTCTCCTATGTGTAAACCGGAGGTCGTAGGCAGTACACCCGCACATTTTGTGAATGCGGCCCTGGCCTCCGACCAGGGGTCCATTGTCCGGTTGCGAACTTTCGTTCGCCTACGTCCAACTTGTGCTGCCTTATTAATTTACTTGCGTGAGCAATAGCTCAGGGATCCTGCCTCAGAGAGGAGGATTAGCCCTGGCGCTGCTTGTGGCGCGGGTTCTCGCAGATCACCATGACTCGACCGTTACGGCGAATCACCTTGCACTTATCGCAGATCTGCTTGACGCTCGGCTTGACCTTCATGGCATTCCTTTGCGTGATTGCAGTTGTGGTTATTTGTAGCGGTAGACGATACGACCACGGGTAAGGTCGTACGGGCTCAGCTCCACCACAACTCGGTCCTCAGGAAGGATACGAATGTAGTGCTGGCGCATTTTTCCTGAGATATGGGCAAGAACGATGTGCTTGTTCGTCAGCTCAACACGAAACATCGCGTTGGGCAGCGCTTCAGTCACAACGCCCTCGATCTCAATGACCCCGTCTTTCTTGGCCATATCCTCCGCTAACTTTGTTGCGCCGACATAGTCAGCCCCTGAAGGGACCGGTTTCAGATCGGCGTTCGATTTGCTACTGATTATTGTTTGTCCAATTGGACCCGCTGAAAGGCAGGCACAGACAACCAACAACCTACTCTAGTGCAAATCTGCAAATAAGTTAAATTGACTCCTGCGGTGCCCTAAATTCTGGCCATGTCTGCACCGGGGTGGTCACCTGCGTCGCTTGGGCTATGCCGTCCCCGATAGCCAGGCGCACTGCTTCCGCTGCGGCACTTTGCAACTCGATCATGGCCGCGATTGGCAGCTCGACGCTGCTGATAAGAGTTTGTGCGCCGGTGGCCAGCGTGAAGATGGTGTCGCCGTCAGCCATGGTGTGGACGGGGTTCAAGGCTCTCGCCATGCCGGCGTGGGCCGCTGTAGATGTTCGTTTCGCCTGCGCCACCGTAAGCTGCGCGTTCGTGGCCACGACGACGAGGGTGGTGTTCAGCCCCTCCCCCGCTGCCGGGGCAGCCCGGCCCGGCTGCCAGGGAAGTCCTGCCGCATTGACCACGGCCAGGGCACCCACCACAATGTGCACATTCTCACCGCTCAGTTGGACCGAGGCGGTCCCCACCCCGCCTTTGAACGTCCCGGCCCCAATGGCCGCTCCGGCGCCGGCTCCCACATTCCCGCGGTCGACGTCGGCCCCCTCAGAAGAGTTCGCAGCGGCCAGTGCCGCCTGGTACCCCATGTCCGCGTCGGGGCGCGCGGAGAAGTCGCCTCCCCTGCCGAGGTCAAAGATCGCCGCGGCGGGCACGATCGGCACCACACCGCCGGGGACCGGAAAGCCACGGCCGTTCTCCTCGCACCAGCGTTGCACCCCGGCGGCGGTGGCCAGGCCATAAGCGCTTCCGCCGGTGAGCACCACAGCGTCAACCGTTGACACCAAGGTGGTGGGATCCAAGGCGTCTGTTTCGTGAGTCCCCGGACCACCCCCGCGAACGTCAACCGAGCCGATGGTTCCTGGTGGCGGCAGGACCACGCTCACCCCGGTCAGCCATCCGTGCCCGATGCGGTGGGCATGGCCCACCCGAATCCCTGGCACATCCGTGATGGCGCCTGTGGTTGGGCTTTCGGTGCGTGCCATTGGTGGTTCTCCTTGAATACGCAGGTGAGTCTTTCCCTGATTATGTCCGCTGCGTGGGCAGTGCACCAGCGCCACAACGACGAAACGCTTGTCCCTTGAATCGCGCTGATTCAAGGGACAAGCGCTTTTTTGTCTACCGTGGTGCATGGCAGTGTCTAGAGGTACGGCTTGACGTTCTCTTCGTACGACTTGGTGATGGAGCTCGCTGCCGTGGCGAAGGCCTCGGCCGGGTCGCCCTTTTGCAACATGATCTTTTCCAGCGCGGTGGTCAGGTCCTTGTCACCGTTGGGAACAAACACGCGGCCCCAGTCCTGGACACGTGTGCCGGCCAGCTGGTCAACGGCGGTACGGAACTGCGGGGTCTTGGCGTAGACGGCCTTCATGGTTTCTCCTTCCAACGCCGAGGTGCGGACCGGCATGTAGCCGGTGTTGGAGGAGAAGTAGGCCGTGTTCTCGGCGTTTGTGAGGAACTTCAAGAACGTGGCTGCCGCCAACTGCTGCTCGGGGGTCTTGCCGGCCGGGATGGCCAGGCCGGTGCCTCCGGTGGGGCAGGCAGCCCCTTGTGCACCTTCGGGCAGGAACCCGGTGCCAACTTCAAACTTGGAGGCTTCCAGGAGTCCGCTCAGAGATCCGGTGGAGCCAATGGTGCAACCTGTGAGCCCGGCTCCGAAATCGGCCACCTGGTCCTTGGCCGTGACCGCGGCGCTCTTGTTCTCGTAGACGATCGTCTGCAGGTACTTGGCCGCTTCAAGGGCTTCCGGGGTATCCAGGGTCATGGTCCAGTCCTTGGAGTAGGCACCGCCGGCACCCCAGAGCATGTTGCAGAACCACCATGCGGTCCAAGACGTGCCTTTGCCCAAACCTAGTGGCATGACGCCACCTGCGGATTGGATCTTGGGAGCCCACTCATCAAATTCGGTCCACGTCTTGGGTGCGCGGTCCGGCAGACCGGCCTTTTCCCACACGGACTTGTTGTAGTAGAACAAGGGTGTTGAACGCGCATACGGGATGGCCCAGTGTGAATCAGTGAACGCGTAATCGTTGTACAGCGTGGTGTTGAAATCGTCAGTTCCGAAGTCCAGGTGCTTGGCCAGCTGGTCCAGAGGAAGGATCTGGCCGTTGATCATGTAGCGGAACCACCAGACGTCACTGGCGATGACCAGATCCGGCAGGTTGGAGGAACCGGAGGCAGCCTGGAACTTCTGTGCCACCTCGTCATAGTTGGCACCGGCGGTGACCAGATTGACCTTGATGCCGCTCTCGGCCGTGAATCGCTTGATGATCTCGGACTCAATGTCCTTGGAGGCGCCGGGGTGGTTGGACCACCAGGTGATCTCCTTGGCCGGGGTGATGGCCGTCCAGTCGGTGGCGCTCTCGGTGGCAGCGCCACCAGCCTCGCCGACGGCGGGTCCCCCACAGGCTGCCAGGGTGGCTGAGCCGCCCACGAGGGCGGCCAGCTGGAGCAGCTGCCGGCGGTTGAGGTTTGCAAACGGTGAAGCAGACATGCGTTTCTCCTTGAATGGTTGCCACCGGGCGAACGGGCCCGGCGGTACGTTACACAGCAAAGGGTGAAGAAGGTGAGGTTGGCTTGTCAGCCGGTCACAGCACCGGAGGTGAGCCCGGTGACAATCCGGCGCTGGAGCAGGAAGAAGATAATCAGGACAGGAACCGTGATGAGCACTGTTCCGGCCATGAGAACGCCCCAGTTGGTGACGCCGTCGTTGTTTTGCAGCAGGGTCAGGCCCACGGGCAGCGTCATCATTTCCGCCTTGTCCACAACGAGCAGGGGCCAGAGGTATTCGTTCCATTCGGACACGATCGAGACCAGTGCCACGGCCGCAATAGTTGGCGCCGAGATCGGGACAACAAACTTCCACAGCCGGGTCCAGTGGCTGGCGCCGTCGAGCGCGGCAGCCTCCAGGATGGATACCGGCAAGGTCAAGAAGTGTTGGCGAAACAAGAACGTTCCAAAGGCGCTGGCGAGGCCGGGCAGAATCAGGCCCTGATAGGTGTTGATCCAGCCAAGGTCGGAGACCAGTGTGTAGTTGGGGATGATGACAATTTGTTGGGGCACCAGAAGGGCAAAAACCACCAGCCCAAAAACGAACTTCTTGAAGGGGAACTCAAGAAACACGACTGCATACGCCGTGGTGAGTCCCAGCGAGATCTTCAAGGTGGCTCCCACAACCGTGGTGATAACCGAATTGATGAAGAAGTTTCCAAACGGCACAGCAGCCAGGGCCCCGAAATAGTTGGAGAGGTCAAACGATTCCGGGAGCCACTGGATGGGAACCGTGTAGATCTCATCGCGCTGCTTGAAACTGGCCAACATCATCCAGACCAGTGGAAGGATCATGGCCGCGACGGCCACCGCCATCATGAGGTAACCACCGATGCGGGGTTTGGCCCACCCTGGGCGTGGGGCTGGAGCGCCGTCGCTGTGCGGCTGGGTTTCCCGAGGCTTCACAGCGTCTTTCTTTTTCGCTTCGACGCTCATCAGTAGTGAACCTTCTTTTGGATAACCAGCATCTGCACGGCAGTAATGGCCAGCAGAACAAAGAACAAAATAGTGGCGATCGCCGAGGAGTAGCCGGCGCGGCCGGTGGCAAAGCCTTCCTGGTAGATCTGGTACATCATGGTGGTGGTGCCTTCCAGCGGACCGCCCTTGGTCATGGCCTGAATGATGTCAAAGGACTGCAACGAGCTGAGCAAGGTGGTCACGGAGAGGAAGAAGGTGGTGGGGCCCAGAAGAGGGAGCACCACGTTGCGGAAACTGGCGAAGGGGCCAGCACCGTCAAGCGTGGCAGCCTCGGTCAGGTCCTTGGGCACGGCCTGAAGCGCGGCCAAGTAAATCAGCGCGACGTAGCCAACGTTCTTCCACAGGTACACGATGATGATCATGGGCAACGCCCAGGCCGGATCGTTGTACCAATCAGGGGAACCGAGCCCGATCCCCTTCAGGACCGCGCCGAGGACGCCAAAGTTCGGGTCGAAGACAAAGAGCCACAAAAGTCCGACGGCGACCCCGGACAAGACATAGGGCGCGACGACTACCGTCCGGGCCATGCCCGTACCGCGAAGCTTCCGGTTCAGCAGCAGGGCGAGCCCCAGGCCCAGCACCATGCCGCCGGCAACGGTGGCCACCGTGAAGATCACCGTCACCTTAACTACGTTGGCGGTGGCCGGATCCGTCAACCAGTTGGTGTAATTTTCCAGCCCAACAAAACGAGCCGTCGCTGACCCAATATTCCACTGCAATAGCGAGTACTGCAGGGATTGGATCAACGGCTTGTAGGTGAAGATGATCAGCAGGGCTACGTTGGGTCCGGCAAAGAGCAGGAAGAGCAGCCAGGATTTCCACGGCGTGCGACGTTTCCTCATGGCCGGGGAGCTGTCACCATGGTGCTGGATTCCGCCCGACCGGTTGGTGGCTTTGTTGCCGGATTGCGGCGTCAAAGCACTAGTTGACAATGCTTGCATGAGCTAGTGACCCACCGATACTTCGGCTGCTCGAATAACCTCTTGGATCAGAGCGGGATCGTCCGTGCAGATTCCGTCGGCACCCATGTCCAGCAATTCACGGGCTCGCTCGGGGTCATTGACGGTCCAGACCCAGGCCTTGAGGCCGGCGTCGTGGATGGTTTGAATGTCGTCGGCATCCAGGCCGCCCTCCCAGATGGAAACCCCTTCACCGCCATTGTTGAGCGCAAAGGCGATGGCGTCGACGAGTCCGCGTCCGGCGAACTCCTCCCCCGTTGCATCGTCAGGCAAAAACGCCCGGAGCTTCTCAACCTTGCCGATGCAGAGCGGATAAACCTTGGTGCCGGCAACCTTACGGCCCAGTTCAGCCAAGGCGTCCCAGTCCGCCGATGAGGCGAACCAGTCCAACCCGGGAATGCTGTCAACGACTTCGGCCACAGGTCCGATGGCTGCCGCATCCTTAATCTCAATGTTGACTCGAACCTTGCCGGCTGCCAGATTCAAAACTTGGGCGAGCGTTGGCACGTATTGTCCGCTGCCGGCATCGAGCAGACCCAGCTGGCGGGCGGTGAACTCGGTGATGCTGCCGGTGCCATTGGTTGTACGGTCAGCCGTATCGTCATGGATCACTACCGGGATCTCATCGGCAGAGAGGTGGACGTCCAGTTCAATGCCGGTGACGCCTAGGTCAATGGCTCGGGAGAAGGCCGCTAGCGTGTTCTCCGGCAGGTGGGCAGACACTCCCCGGTGGGCATAGATGTGCATACTGTGCAGTCCTCGTGATTGTTCTCTCAAGGGGCTGGCTGCGCGTCTCGGCGTGCGCCCCTTCGGCTTCAATGACCAAGGTACGGAGCGCAATGACTGTTCTGGTGGCGTCGAGGTGGACAGGAGGCAAACACAGCTTAAATAGTTGTTCCCCTGCCTCCTCCGATGAAGGAAACAGGGGAACCGTGACGCTGCTGGGCTAGATTTCCACTGGGGTGACGCCGTACGGTGCAAGTCGCTGCGCGCCGCCATCGGCAGCGGTGAGAACAACAATGCCCTTGGCATGGAAGGCCACGGAGTGCTCCCAGTGAGCCGAGCGGGCCTTGTCTGCGGTGACAACTGTCCAATCGTCTTGGAGCGTGATGGTGTCCAGGCCTCCGCGAACCAGCATGGGCTCGATCGCTAGGCACATGCCCGCCTTGAGCTTCGGGCCGCGGTGCTTGGATGAGTAGTTCAGAACGTCCGGGGCCATATGCATGGCAGAACCAATGCCGTGGCCAACGTAGTCCTCGAGGATGCCCAATTCCTTGCCGGGCTGCGAGGTTACGTAGTCGTCAATGGCGTCACCGATGTCGCCAACGTACTTGCCATTTGCCATGGCGGCGATGCCGGCCCACATGCCTTCCTCGGTGATGTCACTGAGGCGGCGATCTGCGGGATCCTCATCCTTGGGCCCGCCAACAATCACGCTGCGTGCGGAGTCAGAGTGCCAACCCTCAATAATCGCGCCGCCGTCGATCGAGAGCAGATCGCCCGCCTCCAGAACACGCGAGCCGGGGATGCCGTGAACAACTTCCTCGTTGACAGAGGTACAAATAGTGGCGGGGAAGCCATGGTAGCCAAGGAAGTTGGACTTGGCGCCGGCCTTCTTCAGCTCGCCCGCGAAGATGGCGTCGAGGTCCCCGGTGGTGATTCCGGGTGAAACGGCGGCAACGGTGGTGTTCAACGCAGCATCAAGGATGAGCCCACTGCGGCGCATGATGCGCATTTGATCGATGGTCTTGTATTCAATCTTCGGCTGGCCGAACGCCATGAAGAATCCTTTCGGTAGGGAAATGAACAAGGGCCCCTCCCCGTAATGCGGGAAGGAGCCCTCCTTCACAACCAGGCAGCTAGTGTGCCGTTGGAAAATGCATTCGCCTTGACTTAGGCGGGTTAGACGCTCTTGATGGCGTCCATGATGCGTGCAGTGACTTCGTCCATGTCGCCGAGTCCATCAACCTTGGCCAGAATGCCGCGCTCCGCATAGCGGGCCACTACAACCTCGGTCTGTTCACGGTAGAGGTCCAGACGGTGGCGGATGACGGATTCGGTGTCATCGCTTCGGCCGGTCTCCAGCGCACGGTTCAGCAGACGCTTAACGAGCTCTTCGTCGTCGGCCGTCAGCTGCAGGACAATGTCCAGGCTGAGGCCGGCGCTGCCCAAGATGTCGTCCAGTTCATCGACCTGGGGAGAAGTGCGCGGGTAGCCATCCAAGAGGAAGCCGTCAGCTACATCGCTCTGGGCGAGGCGGTCGCGAACCATGCGGTTCGTGACGCTGTCCGGAACAAAGTCGCCGTTGTCCATGTACTTCTTGGCTTCAAGGCCCAAGGGAGTTTCGCCCTTGACGTTCGCACGGAAGATATCGCCGGTGGAGATGGCAACAATTCCCAACTCTCCAACGATTCGTTCTGCCTGTGTACCTTTGCCCGAACCGGGAGGTCCAATGATCAGCATTCTTGTCATCGCAATAACCCTTCATAGTGGCGCTGCTGGAGTTGCGCATCAATCTGCTTGACCGTCTCCAAACCAACACCCACAATGATCAAAATCGAGGTACCACCGAACGGGAAGTTCTGGTTTGCCCCAACCAAGACCAGGGCGATGAGCGGAATCAAGGCGACAAATGCCAGGTAGATTGCGCCCGGCAGTGTGATGCGCGAAATAACGTATTGCAAGTAATCCTGGGTGGGGCGGCCGGCACGGATACCGGGGATGAAACCGCCGTACTTCTTCATGTTGTCGGAGACCTCTTCAGGGTTGAAGGTGATCGCGACATAGAAGTAGGTGAATCCAATGGTCAACAGGAAGTACATCAGCATGTAGATCGGGTGATCTCCACGCGTGAGGTAGTTGTTGATCCATTCGACCCAGCCGGGAATATCGGTGCTGTTTGCCGGTGTGGCGAACTGTGCCAGCAGGGCCGGCAGGTACAACATCGAGGAAGCGAAGATAACCGGGATTACACCGGCCATATTCACCTTGATCGGGATGTAGGTGCTGGTGCCGCCCATTGTGCGACGTCCCACCATGCGCTTTGCATACTGAACAGGAACACGACGTTGTGATTGTTCAACGAAGACGACCAGGGCTACAACAACCAGGCCAATGACCAGGACCGTCAGGAACGTGCCCCAGCCCTGAGTCTTCAGGATGGCACCCAAGGAGGTGGGGAACTGCGCGGCGATGGCCGTGAAGATCAGCAAGGACATGCCGTTGCCAACACCCTTTTCGGTCACGAGCTCGCCCATCCACATGATCAAGCCGGAACCGGCCGTCAAGGTGATGACAAGAAGCAAGATCGTGATCAGGCTGTCGTTGGGAATCAACGCGCCGGGCGAACCTGCGGCACCACAACCGGCAAAGAGCTGGCCGGAGCGAGCAAGCGTCACCAAGGTCGTTGCGTTGAGCAGACCCAGGGCAATGGTCAAGTAACGCGTGTACTGCGTCAGCTTGGCCTGTCCCTGTGCACCTTCAAGGTGCAGTTCCTGGAAACGGGGAATCACAACGCGGAGGAGCTGAACGATGATGCTGGCCGTAATGTACGGCATGATTCCCAAAGCAAAGATGGAAACCTGAAGCAAGGCGCCACCGCTGAACAAGTTAACCAGCTGGTAGATACCCTGGCTTGTGTCAGCAGCGTTCACGCACTGTTGGACATTTCGGTAATCAATTCCAGGCGATGGGATGAATGCACCCATGCGGAAGATGGCAATAATTCCCAGCGTGAACAACAACTTGCGTCGCAGATCAGGCGTGCGAAAGGCGCGGCCAAATGCGGTAAGCAAGCGTCCTCCTGATGTCTAGTAATGAGGTTGGCTTCTCAGATGAAGCACAAGGAATAATTCTAGTGGGTGATTCAGGTCGCACCGGCAATGTGACGGATAACATGCTTGGATAATCCAAGCTTCCGGAAACATTTTAGATATAAAGAAAGACCCCTGGTGAGCGGAACCGGAGCTCCGCTCACCAAGAGTCTAGTCGCTAAACGCGCGCATTTATGAACTGGTTAGAGTTCAGTGGTGGTTCCACCTGCGGCGGCGATTTTCTCAACTGCGCTGGAAGAGAATGCGTGGGCGGTAACGTCAACCTTGACGGTCAAGTCACCGGTGCCCAGCACCTTCACGGGCTGGTTCTTGCGAACGGCGCCCTTCTCAACGAGTGCCTCGACGGTGACAACGCCACCTTCGGGGAAGAGCTCGTTCAGCTTGTCCAGGTTTACAACCTGGAACTCAACGCGGAACGGGTTCTTGAAGCCACGCAGCTTCGGCAGGCGCATGTGCAGCGGCAACTGGCCACCGGCAAAGCCAGCCTTAACCTGGTAGCGAGCCTTGGTACCCTTGGTACCGCGGCCAGCGGTCTTACCCTTGGATCCTTCACCACGGCCAACACGGGTTTTAGCCGTCTTGGCACCCGGTGCGGGACGCAGGTGGTGGACCTTCAGTGTGTTCTGCTTTTCAGCAGTTTCAGTAGTCTTCTCAGCCACTTTACTTCGTCTCCTCAACCGTGATCAGGTGCGGAACCGTGTTGACCATGCCTACGGTCACTGCATCAGCGGTGCGGACAACAGTGTGACCGATACGCTTCAGACCCAGTGAACGAAGGGTATCCTTCTGGAACTGCTTGGCGCCAACGACGCCCCTAACCTGAGTGATTTCCAGCTTGTTCTCGGAAACCTGAACATTCTTCGGTGTAGTCATTACAGACCTGCCTTTTGCATGTTGCGCAACAGCACAGCCGGAGCAACTTCGTCCAAAGGCAGGCCACGGCGAGCCGCAACAGCCTTGGGATCTTCCAGGCCCTTCAAAGCAGCAACAGTTGCGTGAACAATGTTGATGGCGTTTGAGGAACCGAGTGACTTGGACAGCACGTCGTGGATGCCAACGCATTCCAAGATCGCACGAACCGGGCCACCGGCAATAACACCGGTACCAGCAGCAGCCGGGCGCAGCATGACGACGCCTGCGGCGGCCTCACCCTGTACGCGGTGCGGGATGGTCTTGCCGATCATGGGGACGCGGAAGAAGGACTTCTTAGCTTCTTCAACACCCTTGGCGATAGCGGCAGGAACTTCCTTAGCCTTGCCGTAGCCGACGCCAACCAGACCGTTGCCGTCGCCGACGATTACCAGTGCGGTGAAGCTGAAGCGACGACCACCCTTGACAACCTTGGCAACGCGGTTGATGTTGACAACGCGCTCGATGAACTGGCTCTTCTCAGCCTCGCGTCCACCGTCACGACCACCGCGGCCACGGCCGCCGTCGCGACCGCCTTCGCGGCCTCCACGAGCACCGTCGCGACCGCCACGGCCACGAGCGCCATCGGCGCCTGCAGCAGTTTCGGTCTTCGCGGCTGCAGAGTCAGCTGCAGTTGCTTCTGACACAGTGTTCTCCTTGTTGATGTTTTCGGTCACAGTGCCAGACCGCCTTCACGTGCGCCGTCAGCAATAGCTGCGACACGGCCGTGGTAGCGGTTACCGCCACGGTCGAAGACAACAGCTTCGATGCCTGCAGCCTTGGCGCGCTCGGCAACGAGCTCACCAATGCGCTTTGCCTTGGCGGTCTTGTCACCGTCAAATGCGCGCATGTCTGCTTCCAGGGTCGATGCAGACACCAGGGTCAGACCCTGGGTATCATCGATGACCTGAACAAATACGTGGCGAGCTGAACGGTTGACGACCAGCCGCGGACGCACAGTCGTTCCGCTGACGCGCTTGCGAACTCGCAGGTGACGACGGCCGCGTGCTGCGGCCTTGGACTTTCCTCGTACGGATAGTGCCATGGTTACTTACCAGCCTTTCCGACCTTGCGGCGGATGATCTCGCCAGCGTAGCGAACGCCCTTACCCTTGTACGGGTCGGGCTTGCGCAGCTTGCGGATGTTGGCAGCAACTTCGCCCACCTGCTGCTTGCTAATACCTGACACAGAGAGCTTTGTGGGGCTCTCCACTGCCAGTGTGATGCCTTCGGGTGCCTCAATGAGGACCGGGTGGCTGAAGCCCAGAGCGAACTCCAGGTCCTTACCCTTGGCAACTACGCGGTAACCGGTACCAACAATTTCCAGCTTCTTCTCGTAGCCAGCAGTGACACCGATGATCAGGTTGTCAATGAGGGTACGGGTAAGGCCGTGGAGTGAACGCGAGTTGCGCTCATCGTTGGGGCGGCTAACCGTGATGGTGTTCTCTTCGAGAGCAGCCGTGATGGGGCTGGAAATGTTCAATTCCAGCGTTCCCTTCGGGCCCTTGACGGAAACAAGGCTGTCTTCAATCTTGACCTCAACGCCGGCAGGCACGGAGATGGGGAGACGTCCAATACGTGACATAAGTTCTTTCCCTTCTCTCTCTACTACCAGACGTAGGCGAGGACTTCCCCACCCACGCCCTTCTTGGCAGCCTGACGGTCGGTCAAAAGACCTGAAGACGTCGACAGGATAGCGACACCCAAACCACCCAAAACGTTGGGGAGGTTCGTGGACTTTGCGTAAACGCGCAGTCCGGGCTTGGAGATACGGCGCAGGCCAGCGATTGAACGCTCACGTGCGGGACCGTACTTCAAGTCGATGGTCAGCTTCTTGCCAACCTCAGCGTCTTCAACCTTCCAGGCAGAGATGTAACCCTGTGCCTTGAGGATGTCGGCGATGTGGCCTTTAAGCTTGCTAAACGGCATGGACACGGTGTCGTGGTGTGCCGAGTTTGCGTTGCGCAGACGCGTAAGCATGTCTGCGACAGGATCTGTCATTGTCATTTGGGCGCTTGCCCTTCCTCGTAACGGTTTCCTTCGCGTGGTGCCACGGCGTGAAAATTAGATTTCAACGCGGTTCACCCGCAAAACGGACCTGTTACGTAGATTATTTATCTTCGGATTTAAACGGGAAGCCAAGCGCCTTGAGCAGCGCGCGGCCTTCGTCATCGGTCTTGGCTGTGGTCACGACGGTGATGTCCATACCGCGGGGGCGGTCGATGGAATCCTGGTCGATCTCGTGGAACATAACCTGTTCGGTCAGACCGAAGGTGTAGTTTCCGTTGCCGTCAAACTGCTTGCCACTGAGGCCGCGGAAGTCGCGGATACGGGGCAGTGCCAGTGTGACCAAGCGGTCCAGGAATTCCCACATGCGATCTCCACGCAGAGTTGCGTGGCAACCGATCGGCATGCCTTCGCGCAGCTTGAACTGTGCGATGGACTTGCGAGCCTTAGTTACCTGAGGCTTCTGACCGGTGATGGCGGTGAGGTCACGGACGGCGTGGTCGATGAGCTTGGAGTCCTTAGCGGCATCTCCAACACCCATGTTGACAACGACCTTGACCAAGCGCGGAACCTGGTTGACGTTTGAGTACTTGAACTCCTCAACCAAACCAGCCTTGATTTCCGCTGCGTAGCGGCTCTTCAGGCGAGGTGTGATCTTGGGTGTGTTCTCTGCGACTGCGGCGCTCATGCCAGATCCTTCCCCGAGGTCTTGGCGAAGCGAATACGTACTTGACGCTCGCGGCCATCGCGCTCAACGGTTTCGATGCGGTAGCCAACGCGGGTCGGCTTCTTCGTGGACGGGTCCACTACAGCAACGTTGGAGATGTGAATAGGTGCTTCGACGATTTCGATGCCACCAGTGTTGGTGCCACGTTCCGTCTGACCGGCTTTGGTGTGCTTGGTGACGCGGTTTACGCCCTCTACCAACACGCGGTTGGTTTCGGTGTAGACCTTCAGGACCTTGCCCTGCTTGCCACGGTCGCCGCCACGTTCTGCCTTGGCGCCTGTGATGACCTGAACCAGGTCACCCTTCTTGATCTTTGCCATAAGTTACAGCACCTCCGGAGCCAACGAGATGATCTTCATGAACTTCTTGTCACGAAGTTCACGGCCAACCGGGCCGAAGATACGGGTACCGCGGGGGTCCCCGTCAGCTTTGAGAATGACAGCTGCATTCTCATCGAACTTGATGTAGGAACCATCCGCACGGCGGCGTTCCTTCTTGGTACGAACGATGACAGCCTTGACGACGTCACCCTTCTTTACGTTACCGCCGGGAATTGCATCCTTGACGGTGGCGACAATGGTGTCACCGATGCCTGCGTAGCGGCGCCCAGATCCACCGAGAACGCGGATGGTCAAGATTTCCTTGGCCCCCGTGTTGTCGGCGATCTTAAGCCGCGACTCCTGCTGAATCACTAGTATCTCCTGTTCGTCGCGCCGGTTCTTGGCCATAAGCTATCTATGGATAAGCCTTGCGGAACGTATTGTTCGGGATGTCTCTCGACGTGCCTGGATTTTGCCAAAACACGCCTAAACGTTTCATGCCAACTGCACTTTCCGCTCCAGTCATGTGCGTGAAGATTTTCACGCTCTGGAGGGCAGTTTGAAGTGGCACGAGACATTTACGAGTAAATTGCGCACTCAACTGCCGCAACCGTAGACGGTCGCACAGAAAAAGCGCAGCAATAAACAATCCTAGCACGACGCCGATACCACAAGTTACGCCGCCGTCCTACCAAACGCGTTAGCTGGGGCACACATTCGTGCCCGATCATGTGACTGCCGGCTTCAGCGAGTCAGGACCACCGACGTCGGGCGTTAAACGACGTTGGGCCCATCACCTTGCGGTAATGGGCCCAACGTTTTAGTTCACAGTTTCAACCAAATGGCAGAAGTGCTTACTTAGCCTTCTCTACGATCTCAACCAGGCGGAAACGCTTGGTTGCGGAGAGCGGGCGGGTCTCGCTGATGACGACCAGGTCGCCGATGCCGGCGCTGTTCTCTTCATCGTGAGCCTTGATCTTCTTGTTGCGGCGAAGAACCTTACCGTAAAGAGCATGCTTTACGCGGTCTTCAACCTCAACAACGATGGTCTTATCCATCTTGTCGGAGACAACGTAACCGCGCAGTTTCTTGCGCTCGTTACGGACAACAGTCTCCGCGCCAGTTTCGGTGTTGTTTACAGAATCGCTCACTTGGCGTCCTCCTCGGATGTTTCAGCCTTCTTGGAGGCCTTCTTGGCTTCCTTGTCAGCCTTCTTGGAGGCCTTCTCCACGGGTGCTGCGGCAACGACGTCCGGGCGAATGCCCAGCTCGCGCTCACGCAATACTGTGTAGATACGGGCGATGTCGCGCTTTACAACGCGCAGGCGACCGTGGCCTTCCAGCTGGCCGGTAGCCGACTGGAAGCGCAAGTTGAACAGTTCTTCCTTAGCCTTACGGAGTTCTTCAACAAGACGTGCATTGTCGAACCCATCAAGCTGTGCAGGGGCAAGTTCCTTGGAACCAATTGACATCTCTACTCACCACCTTCGCGACGCACAATGCGTGCTTTCAACGGCAGCTTGTGGATTGCCAGGCGCAATGCCTCGCGTGCTACCTCTTCTGATACACCGGAGAGTTCGAAGAGAACACGACCCGGCTTGACATTTGCAATCCACCACTCGGGTGAACCCTTACCGGAACCCATGCGGGTTTCGGCAGGCTTCTTCGTCAAGGGACGGTCAGGGTAGATGTTGATCCACACCTTTCCGCCACGCTTGATGTGACGAGTCATGGCGATACGAGCGGACTCGATCTGACGGTTGGTTACGTATGCCGGCGAAAGAGCCTGAATGCCCCACTCACCAAACGAAACCGTGGTGCCGCCAGTAGCCTGCCCGGAACGACCCGGGTGGTGCTGCTTGCGGTGCTTTACTCGACGTGGGATAAGCATTTAAGCCTCTCCTCCTTCTGCTGCCGGAGCTGCAGCTACAGGAGCCTCAACCGCGGCAGCAGCCTCGGTGCGCTCAGGACGGTCGTTACGACGACGGTCGCCACCGGCGCGAGGGCCGCGGTTTCCGCGGTCATCGCCGTCACGGCGCGGGCCACGGCCACGTGCAGGAGCAGCAGCTGCCTGAGCAGCCAGTTCCTTGCTCGTGACATCGCCCTTGTAGATCCAGACCTTGACACCAATACGGCCGAACACGGTCTTGGCTTCGAAGAAGCCGTAATCGATGTTGGCACGCAGGGTGTGCAGGGGCACACGACCTTCGCGGTAGAACTCGGTGCGTGACATTTCAGCGCCACCCAAGCGACCAGCACAAGCGACACGGATGCCCTTGACGCTGCCGGTGCGCTGTGCGGACTGCATGGCCTTCTTCATTGCGCGGCGGAAAGCCACACGTGAAGTCAGCTGCTCAGCGATGCCCTGGGCAACGAGCTGAGCGTCAGCTTCCGGGTTCTTGACTTCCAAGATGTTCAGCTGAACCTGCTTGCCGGTGAGCTTTTCGAGCTCGCCGCGAATGCGGTCTGCTTCTGCTCCACGACGACCGATAACAATACCGGGGCGTGCGGTGTGGATATCCACACGTACACGGTCACGGGTGCGCTCGATCTCAACCTTGGAAATACCGGCGCGGTCCATGCCCGTGGACATGAGTGCGCGGATCTGGATGTCTTCTTTTACGAAGTCCTTGTAGCGCTGACCGGGCTTGTTGCTGTCCGCGAACCAGTGTGAACGGTGGTCCGTGGTGATCCCGAGACGGAACCCGTGCGGGTTTACTTTCTGTCCCACTTAGCGAGCCTCCTCTTTCTCGGGTGTCGCAACAACCACTGTGACGTGGCTGGTGCGCTTCTTGATCTGGAATGCACGGCCCTGTGCTCGCGGCTGGAACCGCTTCATGGTGGGGCCTTCATCAACGAAGATCTCGCTGATGTACAGATCGTTCTCGTTGAACGCGATGCTGTCGCGATCTGCCAGAACGCGGGCGTTAGCCACTGCGGACTGGACTACCTTGAATACCGGCTCCGAAGCTGCCTGTGGGGCAAACTTCAAAATCGCCAATGCCTCATTCGCCTGCTTGCCACGAATCAGGTTGACGACGCGCCGGGCCTTCATAGGCGTTACGCGCAGATGACGCGCACTTGCCTTGGCTTCCATTGCTATCTCTCTCTCGTCTTAGCCGTAAATGCAGGCGCCTAGCGGCGCTTGCCCTTACGGTCGTCCTTAACATGGCCGCGGAATGTCCGCGTGAGGGCGAATTCGCCGAGCTTGTGCCCGACCATCGACTCGGTTACAAACACGGGGATGTGCTTGCGACCATCGTGCACGGCGATCGTGTGACCCAACATATCGGGGACGATCATCGAGCGGCGGGACCAGGTCTTAATTACGTTCTTGGTTCCATTTTCGTTCTCCCGAGCTACCTTTACAAAGAGGTGCTGGTCAACGAAGGGACCCTTCTTCAGGCTACGTGGCATGTCTCCAGGCTCCTATCGCTTGTTCTTGCCAGTACGGCGGCGACGAACAATCAGCTTGTCGCTCTCTTTGTTGGGACGGCGGGTACGGCCTTCACGCTTACCGTTCGGGTTAACCGGGTGACGTCCACCGGAGGTCTTACCTTCACCACCACCATGCGGGTGATCGACCGGGTTCATGACAACACCGCGGACGGTCGGGCGTACGCCCTTCCAGCGCATACGGCCAGCCTTACCCCAGTTGATGTTGGACTGCTCAGCGTTGCCAACTTCGCCGATGGTCGCGCGGCAGCGCGCATCAACGTTGCGGATTTCGCCGGAGGGCAGACGCAGCTGGGCGAACTTGCCTTCCTTGGCGACGAGCTGAACCGAAGCACCAGCCGAACGAGCCATCTTGGCACCGCCACCGGGACGCAGCTCCACAGCGTGGATAACAGTACCCACGGGGATGTTGCGCAACGGAAGGTTGTTGCCAGGCTTGATATCAGCTGCGGGGCCGGCTTCTACGAAGTCTCCCTGGCTGAGCTTGTTCGGTGCGATGATGTAACGCTTGGTGCCATCAACGTAGTGCAGGAGGGCAATGCGAGCGGTGCGGTTGGGATCGTATTCGATCTCAGCAACGCGTGCGTTTACGCCATCCTTGTCGTGACGACGGAAGTCAATCAGGCGGTACTGGCGCTTGTGGCCACCACCCTTGTGACGAGTCGTGATACGACCGGTGTTGTTACGGCCACCCTTTTTGGGCAGGGGACGAACCAGAGACTTCTCCGGAGTCGACCGCGTGATTTCTGTGAAGTCGGCAACGCTCGAGCCGCGACGGCCCGGGGTTGTCGGCTTGTATTTACGGATTCCCATAGTTTATTTCCTCGTTAAAGTGGTCTCCGCTTATGAAAGCGGACCGCCGAAGATGTCGATCGTGCCCTCGCGGAGGGAGACAATTGCGCGCTTGGTGCTCTTACGCTGTCCCCATCCGAACTTGGTGCGCTTGCGCTTACCGGCACGGTTGATGGTGTTGATCGTGTCGACCTTGACGGAGAAAATCTTCTCCACGGCCAGCTTGATCTCGGTCTTGTTCGAGCGAGGGTCAACCAAGAAGGTGTACTTACCTTCGTCGATCAAGCCGTAGCTCTTTTCCGAGACGACGGGTGCAAGCACTACGTCGCGCGGATCCTTGATTGTGACGGCGCTCACTTGGCGTCCTCCTCAATAGTCTGGGCAGCTTCGCCACCGGCGGGAACAAAGCCAGCGGCCTTGGCTTCCTCAACCGTTGAGAACCAAACCTCGGCCACAGTGGCGTCGTACCAGCGTGAACCAGGCACGTGGTACTTCATGGAGTCCTTGTTGCCCTTGATGGTGCCTTCGGCGTCATCAGCTGCATCTTCGGAAACCAAGTCCTCAACCAGCAGCATGCTGGAAGCGAAAGCCTCAGCAGCGGCACGGCCCGAGACGAAAACGTCGTAGGCAGCCTTGGTGAAGACGATGTCATCAGAAACGAGCACGTCATAGGTGTTGAGCTGGTCAACGTACAGAACGTGAAGGTTGGTGATGTTACGTACGCTCAGTGCAGTGGCGTCGTTGGCGCGCTCGATGACAACCAGCAGGTTCCTGCGAGTTGTAACGGCGGCCAAAACAGCCTTTGCAGCCTTGGTGGACGGCGTGGTGCCGGAAACCAATTCAGCGATAACGTGAATGCGGCCGTTGCGTGCGCGGTCAGAGAGGGCGCCGCGGAGAGCTGCAGCCTTCATCTTCTTGGGCGTGCGCTGGCTGTAATCGCGAGGGGTCGGACCGTGGACAACGCCACCGCCGGTCATGTGAGGGGCGCGGATAGAACCCTGACGGGCGCGGCCGGTACCCTTCTGTGCATGCGGCTTACGGCCTGCACCAGAAACTTCGGCGCGGGTCTTGGTCTTGTGGGTACCCTGACGGGCGGCAGCGAGCTGAGCTACGACAACCTGGTGCAACAGCGGCACGTTGGTCTGTACGTCGAAGATCTCTGCGGGCAGATCTACTTTGACAGTAGTCATTTACTTATGCTCCCTTCACGGCGGCGCGTACGAATACGACCTGGCCGCGGGCGCCGGGGACGGCACCCTTGATCAGCAGCAGCGACTTCTCGGCGTCAACACCGTGAACCGTGAGGTTCATGGTGGTTACGCGCTCGGCACCCATACGGCCTGCCATGCGCATACCCTTGAAAACGCGGCCAGGGGTGGACGCGCCACCGATGGAACCGGGCTTGCGGTGGTTCTTGTGTGCACCGTGCGAGGCCGGAGCACCCTTGAAGCCGTGACGCTTCATGACACCGGCGAAGCCCTTACCCTTTGAAGTGCCGACGACGTCGACCTTCTGGCCGGCTTCGAAGATCTCAACGGAGAGCTCCTGGCCGAGGGTGTAGGTGTCAGCATCTTCGGTGCGCAGCTCGACGACGTGGCGGCGAGGCGTGACGCCTGCCTTTGCGAAGTGACCAGCCAAGGGCTTGGTTACCTTACGAGGATCGATCTGGCCGTAGCCGATCTGGATCGCTACATAGCCATCTACCTCTGCGTTGCGCAGCTGGGTGATGACGTTGGAGTCGGCCTGGACGACGGTTACGGGAACAAGCAAGTTGTTCTCGTCCCAGACCTGGGTCATGCCGAGCTTCGTGCCCAGGATGCCCTTAGTGTTTCGGGTCGCGGTCATAGTTTCTCAGCACCTCCCTACAGTTTGATTTCGATGTTCACGTCGGCCGGCAGGTCGAGACGCATAAGCGAATCAACTGCCTTCGGCGTGGGATCGATGATGTCGATTAGACGCTTGTGCGTGCGCATTTCAAAGTGCTCGCGGCTGTCCTTGTACTTGTGAGGTGAACGAATTACGCAGTAAATGTTCTTCTCGGTGGGCAGCGGCACAGGGCCTACTACCGTTGCGCCTGCGCGCGTGACCGTCTCAACGATCTTCCGGGCTGAAACATCAATAACCTCGTGGTCATATGACTTCAGCCGGATGCGGATTTTTTGTCCCGCCATGGCGTCGTGACTCTCTTTCCTGTAACGAAGCATCCTGTAGGAGCAATGCTGTTGACGTAAACGCTGTTTACTTTTCCGGGTTCATATGTGGCACTCACAGCCACGCTCCCAATGAACTGAATCCGGATAATTCCGGGTTCCTCAATCCATCGAAGCTCCGACCCCCGCGGTCGGGCGTGTCGCGGATAATTCGCGCACGTACCCGCACCTATGATGCGAAGGAAGGTTATGTTTGGGCTTTAGCTTGGACCCTGCACCGAGCATTATCTCGGTCGGGACTCGAAAAAGCACTTGAACAACTCAATAAGTATGCCGGATTCCGCGCCAGAACGCCAATCCGGGGTGGCGTGGGCTTGCTTACTTTAACCGCGCGACTCGGACCGAACCGGGCCATCAGCGCCACTTCCACTCCCTTCACGAGCGTGAGAGGCTGCAATCGTGAGCAAAGTCACTAAAAATATCAACGGGTCAGTGTCCTCTGCAAGCGCGGCGATCGCCGCTCTCCCCACACGGAGAGTGGGCGGGCGATGGGTTACATTCTTCGCGCTGAGCTGGTTTGGGGTCTGGATTGCGCAGCTGACACCCGTGCAATTGCTCCTTCCGCTACAGCTTGAAGAGTTGCTGGCCACGACGGATTGGATCCAGAACGTGCTCGGTTTCGGCACGATCTCTGGGATTGCTGGTGCATTTGCGCTGGTTGCCTACCCCCTAACCGGCGCCTTGTCCGACCGCACCACGTCCCGCTTTGGCCGACGACGACCCTGGATTGCTGCCGGCACGGCAGGATTCGCCGTCTCCTTGCTGTTCTTGGGATTTCAGCATTCCCTGGTGGGAATCGGGGTCTGCTGGGTAGCTGCAGGCATCTTCTTCTGCGTACTCACGGCGGCTCTCACCGCCGCCATTTCCGATCAAGTCCCCGTCAACCAACGTGGCTACGTCTCAGGATGGATTTCGGCACCACAGGCTATGGGCATCATTGCCGGGTTAGTCCTTGTGACGACATTGGGGCTCGGGACGTTTGGTGGCTACACCCTCATGGCCGCCCTGCTCGTGATTCTGGTGCTGCCGTTCCTGTTGCTCGTCCCGGACGCGGTCCTGCCGCGAGGGGTTGTGTCTCCACTTACGTGGCGTTCACTGCTTGAGGGAATGTGGATCAGCCCCCGGGCCTTTCCCGACTTCGGTTGGACGCTCCTGAGCCGGGTACTGGTCAACCTCGGCAATGCCTTTGGCACAAGTTTGCTGTTGTACTTCCTGATGTACGGCCTGCAAGTTGCCGATGCCGAGGGTTCGCTCATTCTCCTGACACTGGTGTACATGGTTTTTGTGATCGCAGCATCCCTCTGGCTTGGCCGGCTCTCGGACAGGCTGGGACGACGTCGGGTCTTCGTCTTTTTCGCGTCGGTGCTGCAAGCCACGGCCGCACTGATCCTCGCCTTCGTCCCCACGCTGGGCGCGGCCACGTTCGCCGCCGCCCTGCTGGGCTTGGGCTACGGCTGCTTCCTGTCCGTGGATCAGGCCCTGGCCACAGAGGTCCTGCCAGACCAGCTCTCTCGGGGCAAGGACCTCGGCATCATGAACATCGCGCTTACCGTGCCGCAAGCCTTTGCTCCAATGTTGGGTGCGGTACTGGTTAGCCTGTCAGGAGGGTTCACGCTGCTCTTTCTTGTTTCGGGCATCACGGCTTTGGCCGGGGCCCTAGCCGTGGGGCAGGTCCGGAGCGTCAGATAGCACCTGCGTGGGTACGGGGGCGCCGTCGGCCGGCTTCTTGCGGTTCAGGCGCCAGATGGCGAATCCAATCAACCCCAACGCTAGGAGTGCAAGCATTATGTAGGTGAATCCACGCAGATACCACAGCACTGCGGTCGCAACTCCGATGGCACCCCAAATGGTGAAGACACGTTCGTCCAGACTCAAACCAACTGCCAAGAGTGCAACGAAGACCAGCAGCGAGATAAGTTGCTGGAGTGTGTCTCCGCTGTAGATGGTCAACACTGCAGCAAAGCTTGCTACGGTCGCAGCGCCGAGCAGCAAACCCTTCCCAGCCTCTTGCTGCTGCCCCAGGTAGCGGATGACGGCCAGGCCACCCAAGGCAAACGCACACCACAGCACGGCCCAGAACAAGCCCAGGTCGACGTATTTGGAGCATGCAACAAACCACACACCTGCGCAGCCAACAACGCTCGCGTCAACGGCGAGGCGTCGCAAGGCAGCGGGTGCCTCCACGCAGGTCAACACGGCCACAAGAGTAAAGGCGCACGCCCCAAGGAGGATCACATCGTTGTCGAACATGGACCACAACGCAAAGAACACGCCTCCGGCCAACGCCGTGCCAACAAGGCTGCCGCGTTGAATCTGACGATCATCGGCCAAGTCAAGGGAAAGCAACCGCACTACGTACAGGGTCCCTAGAAGCACTGCGAATCCGGCAAGGGCGGAGTAGCCGGGACTTGCAGACAGATCGAGTACCTGAGCCCTAAACAGCACAGCTGCCAGCAGTACCATCAGCGATCCCGGTAGGGTCAGCCACGGCAGCTTCATGAGATGGGCACCCACAATGAGGGCCAGTCCGGCTACCAACCACATCCCGGCAAAGATTCCGGTCGCGGCCTCGCTATCAACAACGCACGCCGTGACAAGGAAGCAGCCAGTGGCAACGATCCAGTACCAGCGCATTTCCGTGGTCTTGGGCGTGTACAGGCACCGCCACGCTATGACGGCAACCGTCAAGGCAAGGAGAATCAGCGCCGTAGCACCGGGCCACAGTACAGGGGCCATGACGGCGGCCCCTCCCATAACCGCAACGAGTGCCATAAATGAAGCCCCTCGCTGCTTCAGAAGCGCCTGCGCAACAAGGGATGTCACTGCCAGGACAAGCAGCTCAACGGCCACAACCCAGCGCAGCGCGCCGCCCGGAGAGCCAAATCCGCCTGAGGCGAGGTGGTAGGTCACAGGAACCAAAGTCTGCGCGGTCAAGAGCAGCCAGAGGCTTGCCCACAAGAAATTAGCTTCGCCCACCGCAGCATTGAAGCGACCCTGCTGCCCAGCGATGTATTGCAGGACCACCTGCGCCAGCAAGGCACAGGTGAGGGCAAGGGAAACAATGGCAAGGTCCGCGGTCATCTCACGGACCAGAACACCAACAAGAACCGTAACGCTCACCCGAGTCAGCAGGAAGTGCGCACCCCTGACCAGTGGCCCTGAGCTCTTGGCAGCGAGCACCGCTGAGACCGCGAGGATGAAAGCCAACACAATCGCCAGCTGCGGCCTGTGCGCAATACTGCACAGGGCCAAAGCAATCATGGCAGCGGGTGCCGCCCAGACAGCCGACGCCGCAGGATCCCGATGCGTGGTCGCAGCCACGGCAAGAACTCCCACTGCGGCCGTGACCACCGCAAAAACCACCAAGGTGGTCCACAAACCGGTTGGCTGCCAGATGACGCTGAGGACACCCGTGACAGCAACTGCCGACAAAGTGACGTACACGTCCACTGGCAGTCCGGGGATGTTGTGTCCGCTCCGGACCGCTCCGGTAAGAATCGCCAGGTGCACAACCATGGCCAGCAGCAGGACTAGTCCCAGACTCAGCTCTGTGTCACCGATTTCGGCCTGCGGATCTTTCTCGACCCACAGCTGGAACAATGCCACCACCAGCAGCATCCAGACGCCCCGAGCACCCCACCAGTACAACCAGCGATGCCCAGTCTGGTCCGAGCGGAGCAGTCGCAGCCCAGCGATGATCAGGTAGCCCATGGTGGCTGCCCACGCGACGCTGGCTCCGCTTGCGGCAAAGACCGGTCCCGTGAAGAGTGCAACAACAATAAAGTACGACGGCGCCAGCACCTCCGCGCCGACCCAACCACCCTGTCGCGGTAGCGCGCTCAAGGAATGCAATGCCACAGCAATCGCCATGACCACCGCCGTCACGAGGAACTCAACCCGGAGCATTTCCATCACCGCAGGGTCGGGGGTTTCAGACAGCTTCTCATTGAAATAGAGCACCGAAAGCACAGCTACCAGGAACGTGCCGGTCAGCGTCCAAGCAGCAGCCGAGTACTTGGTGATGGGATTCGCGGCATCCACCCTCGTCAGGAGGGTGTCTGCAGCCAGCTGCAGAGCCGAGACAACTGCTGTCACGGCGATGATCAGGTGTGCCTTGCCCGGGTATTCCGGAACGAAGGTGGCCAGCACCGAGGCCACAAGCGCCGTCGCTAGAATCCTGGCCACGACCAGCATGGCCTGTTTGAGGACCCCGGAGGCAGCTCGGAGATACCTAAGCGTGGAATAGCAGAGGGAGACCGCCAAAATTGCGGTCCAGCCTCCGGCTGTCAGAAAGGGAGAAAACAACAGGACTGCGCCCAGCGCCGGCAAGGGGAACCACTCGCCACGGGGTAGGAACGCAGGAACGGCCTCCATGGATACCACCAAGGCCACGCCAACCCCCACGGCGGCAAGGGGCACTTCTCCCCCGTTGCCCTCCCGCACCCAATACCAACCAAGGCTCCAGAGCAAAGAACCAGCAGTCAGGGCCGGAATGCTCCCCCAAACGTCCCAGCGCGCCCACTCGGCGCTCCTCAGGTAAGCGCCAATGCGCTCGTGTGCATAGGAGATGAGCAGGATCTGAATGGCAATGACCACCGTAAACGCGCCAGCGGCCCAGGCCAGCTCCGGTTGCATCATCCAACCAATGAAGGGCGCCGCGAGTGTGAGTGAAACCCGCAAGCCAACGTAGTTGAATCGCTTTAGGGAGGGCATGGAAATGAAGGTCATGACCGCGTAGAAGATTGCGCCTGCGACAAGGACCAGGGCGTGATCAGCAGCATTCAGCGACAGCCCAAAGGCCAATGAACCGGCCAAGCCCACCGGGGTAAACCAAGGCCCCAGATCTGAGAGTGGCTTTGCGTACAGTCCCAGTCCGCCGCTGCCGTTGGCGGCGCGTCGCTTCAGGAGATAGCCAGCTAGTGACAGTAGTGCGGAGAAGACAATAAGAGCCGTAAAGTACCAGGCCAACGCGGCGCCCAGAACAGCAACTGAAGACCAGGCCGTGGACAATAGGAACGCTAGGGAAAGGTAAACCACGAGACGACTGTTCAGTTGCACAGCCGCCACGACATAGGCAACAGTGCCTATCAGTGAGGTCAGCAGCCACACGAACGGCGCCTCAGGAAAACCAAGGTTGTAGGTGGCAAGGCCCGCAAAAGGAATGATTGCCAACGCCGTACCAGTGAATGCCACAGCCGCGGGCTTGAGCCGGGCAATCCTGCTGTGGAGAACAAGCCCCGCCACATAGAAAAGCGCCGTGCCGGCCCAGACCCCGAAAAGACGAACAGGAACCGGTACGTTGCTTCCCACGAAGAGGGCCGCAGCCGCCACCATCAAGAGACTCGCAACATACAAGGTGATATTGATATTCTGGTTCTCCCGCTTGGCCTTCCGCGCTGCGGCGGCCTCTGGGCTGAGCGGCTTGGCGGGCTGAGTCGCCATCTGCACGGGATAGACAGGATTGAACGTCTGCCCCACGGGCATGGGCCGTGGCTCCGGCAATAGGTGTTGCTGCTGAACCGCAGGAGTCGGCGCGATCGGCGTTTGCTGAGGCCCGGGAGGAGCCGGCTGCACCGGTGTGCCGTGCCCGAAAGCAGGAGACGTGGGCATCACGTTGGGTGGCTGCTTGACGGCAAGGGGAACCGCGGTCACCTGGGCCTGCGCCGCAAGGGCATCCTTCCACCCGGCGAGGTGGCCTTCCAGATAGCCCTGGCGGTATGCCTCGGCGAGACCCACATTTATCTGTTGCTGAACGGGCAGCCCCGGTTGCTCTTGCTGACTCATGCGATTCCCCTACTCACGGTGAACTCTCAGTTTAGGGCACGTGGTTCTAAAATAGAGTAGTTACGCCATCGATTGTGGATAACCGTCTTGTTCGGCGAGAATGCACGGCCTGATCCACGGAGCACAAAAAGAAGGGCCCCAGCCGAAGCTGGGACCCTCCTTCAAGAACCTAAGTAGTTAGAGACTACTTGATGATCTTGGTGACACGACCTGAACCAACGGTGCGGCCGCCTTCGCGAATAGCGAAGCCGAGGCCCTCTTCCATGGCGATCGGCTGGATCAGCGCGACAGTCATTTCGGTGTTGTCGCCAGGCATAACCATTTCCGTGCCCTCAGGCAAGGTGATAACGCCGGTAACATCCGTGGTGCGGAAGTAGAACTGCGGGCGGTAGTTGGAGTAGAACGGGTTGTGACGACCGCCCTCATCCTTGGCCAAGATGTAGACGTTGGCTTCGAAATCGGTGTGCGGGGTAATGGAACCCGGCTTCACGATAACCTGGCCACGCTCTACGTCTTCGCGCTTGATACCGCGGAGCAGCAGACCACAGTTCTCGCCGGCCCAAGCCTCGTCGAGCTGCTTGTGGAACATTTCGATACCGGTAACCGTGGTCTTCTGGACCGGACGGATGCCGACGATCTCGACCTCAGAGTTGATCTGAAGCGTTCCACGCTCGGCGCGGCCCGTAACAACGGTGCCACGACCGGTGATGGTGAAGACATCTTCAACCGGCATCAAGAACGGCTTGTCCTTGTCGCGGATGGGGTCCGGCACGTGGTTGTCCACTGCGTCCATCAGGTCTTCAACAGTCTTGACCCAAACCGGGTCGCCTTCCAGAGCCTTCAAGCCGGAAACGCGGACAACAGGTGCCTCGTCGCCGTCGAAGCCCTGTGAGGAGAGCAGTTCGCGAACTTCCATTTCGACCAAGTCGAGGAGTTCTTCGTCATCAACCATGTCGGACTTGTTCAGTGCGACCAGCAGGTAGGGAACACCAACCTGGCGGGCCAACAGAACGTGCTCGCGAGTCTGGGCCATCGGGCCGTCAGTCGCAGCAACCACCAGGATAGCGCCGTCCATCTGGGCAGCACCGGTGATCATGTTCTTGATGTAGTCAGCGTGACCGGGGGCGTCTACGTGTGCGTAGTGGCGCTTCTCGGTCTGGTACTCAACGTGAGAGATGTTGATCGTGATACCACGCTGGCGCTCTTCCGGCGCCGAGTCGATGGAACCGAAATCACGCTGCTCGTTGAGAGTCGGGTACTTGTCGTACAGTACCTTGGAAATGGCAGCCGTCAACGTGGTCTTACCATGGTCAACGTGACCGATGGTGCCGATGTTAACGTGCGGCTTGGTCCGCTCGAACTTTGCCTTTGCCACGGGTTCCTCCTAGAACTTTTAGAAAACTTACTCTCAGCAGCGCTGTTCGCCACTGAAATCAAAATAAGTCTACTGGGGGCTTTTGATATTTAAGAAATTGCTTCCGATTGGGTCTGTTCCAGCCTAAGGCCGGAACAGACCCAGTCAAAAAGAGCGACTACTCGCCGCGGGCCTTCTGGATGATCTCGTCGGCTACTGCCTTCGGAACCTCAGAGTAGCTGTCGAACTTCATCGAGTACACGGCACGACCCTGGGTCTTGGACCGCAGGTCACCGATGTAACCGAACATGCCGGACAACGGAACAAGAGCCTTGATGACCTTGACACCGCTTGCATCCTCCATGGACTGCATCTGGCCACGACGAGAGTTGATGTCACCGATTACTTCACCCATGTATTCCTCAGGGGTGCGGACTTCAACTTCCATCAACGGTTCAAGCAGAATCGGGTTAGCCATCCGAGCAGCTTCCTTGAACGCCATTCGACCGGCGATCTTGAAGGCCATTTCGGAGGAGTCTACATCGTGGGACGCACCGTCGAGCAGTGTGGCCTTGATGCCAACCATCGGGTAACCGGCCAGCACACCGTCAGGCAGTGCGGACTGGATGCCCTGGTCAACGCTGGGGATGTATTCACGAGGAACACGGCCACCGGAGACCTTGTTGCTGAACTCGTACATTTCACCTTCGGCAGTATCCAACGGCTCAATGGCGATCTGGATCTTTGCGAACTGACCTGAACCACCGGTCTGCTTCTTGTGAGTGTAGTCGTGCTTGGCAACGGCGCGCTTGATGGTTTCGCGGTATGCAACCTGCGGCTTGCCAACGTTGGCTTCAACGTTGAATTCGCGACGCATGCGGTCCACAAGGATGTCCAAGTGGAGCTCGCCCATGCCGCCAATTTCGGTCTGGCCTGTGTCTTCGTTGAGGTTGACGGTGAACGTCGGGTCCTCAGCGGAGAGCTTCTGGATAGCCGTGGAGAGCTTCTCCTGGTCACCCTTGGTCTTCGGCTCAATGGCAACGAAGATCACGGGAGCGGGGAAGGTCATCGACTCGAGAACGATCGGGTTAGCCGGATCGCACAAGGTGTCACCGGTGGTGGTGTCCTTGAGGCCGATCACTGCGTAGATGTGACCTGCGTGGATCTCATCAACGGGCATTTCCTTATTGGCGTGCATCTGGAAGAGCTTGCCAATGCGTTCCTTCTTGCCCTTGGTCGAGTTCATCAGCTGTGTACCGGAAGTTGCCTTGCCGGAGTACACGCGAATGAAGTTCAACTGGCCGAAGAAGGGGTGAGTCGCGATCTTGAAGGCCAGAGCCGAGAACGGCTCCGTCTCGCTCGGCTCGCGCTTGATCTCGATGGACTCGTCGCGAGGATCGTGACCGATCATGGCGCCAACATCCAACGGGTTCGGCAGGAAGTCGATGACAGCATCGAGCATCGGCTGCACGCCGCGGTTCTTGAATGCGGAACCACAGAAGACCGGGTAGATCTCGGAGTTAACCGTCAGCTTGCGAATGCCAGCCTTCAGTTCCTCGATGGAGGGCTCTTCGCCCTCGAGGTACTTCTCCATGAGCTCTTCGGAAGACTCGGCAGCTGCCTCGACGAGGGCTGCGCGGTATTCTTCAGCCTTCTCCTGCAGATCAGCGGGGATCTCCTGGATTTCGTAGGCGGCACCCATGGTGACGTCACCCTTGGAGTCACCGGCCCAAACGAAGGCCTTCATGGTCAGCAAGTCGACGACGCCGGTGAATTCGCTCTCGACGCCGATCGGCAGCTGCATAACCAACGGCTTGGCACCCAAGCGGTTGATGATGGTGTCTACGGTGAAGTAGAAGTCAGCACCGAGCTTGTCCATCTTGTTGACAAAGCAGATACGCGGAACGTTGTACTTGTCAGCCTGGCGCCAAACGGTCTCAGACTGGGGCTCAACGCCTTCCTTGCCGTCGAAGACAGCAACGGCGCCATCGAGAACTCGCAAGGAGCGCTCAACTTCCACCGTGAAGTCAACGTGGCCGGGGGTGTCAATGATGTTGATCTGGTTCTTGTTCCAGTAGCAGGTCACGGCGGCAGACGTGATAGTGATGCCGCGTTCCTTTTCCTGTTCCATCCAGTCAGTCGTCGAAGCACCGTCGTGCGTTTCGCCGATCTTGTGGTTCACACCCGTGTAGAACAGAATGCGCTCAGTCGTAGTGGTCTTGCCAGCATCAATATGGGCCATGATGCCAATGTTGCGAACCTGGTTAAGGTCTGTAAGCACGTCCTGTGCCACGGTGTCTCCCTTATCTAAAGATGAGCTGAAAAGTTGCCGGCGGGTTTACCGCCGGCAACTTCTTGGCTCTAGTTACCAGCGGTAATGGGCGAAGGCCTTGTTGGACTCAGCCATCTTGTGAGTGTCTTCGCGACGCTTGACAGCGGCACCAAGACCATTGGAGGCATCCAGAACTTCGTTGCGCAAACGCTCGGTCATGGTCTTCTCGCGGCGAGCCTTCGAGTAACCAACCAACCAGCGCAGTGCAAGCGCGGTCTGACGACCCGGCTTGACTTCAACCGGAACCTGGTAGGTGGCGCCACCAACGCGGCGGGACTTGACCTCGAGGCTCGGCTTGATGTTCTCCATGGCCTTCTTCAAGGCAACAACGGGATCAGCACCGGTCTTCTCGCGTACACCCTCGAGTGCGCCGTAAACGATGCGCTCTGCGGTGGACTTCTTACCGTCAACCAGGACCTTGTTGATCAGCTGAGTGACCAAAGGGGAACCGTATACGGGATCTACAACTAGCGGCCGCTTGGGGGCCGGACCCTTGCGAGGCATATTACTTCTTCTCCATCTTTGCACCGTAGCGGCTACGAGCCTGCTTGCGGTTCTTGACGCCCTGGGTATCCAATGCACCGCGGACGATCTTGTAACGAACACCGGGAAGGTCCTTAACACGGCCTCCACGGACGAGCACGATGGAGTGCTCCTGGAGGTTGTGGCCTACACCGGGGATGTAAGCAGTAACTTCCACGCCGCCGTTGAGGCGCACGCGTGCAACCTTACGCAGAGCCGAGTTCGGCTTCTTCGGGGTGGTGGTGTAAACGCGCGTGCAAACGCCGCGACGCATGGGGCTGCCCTTCAATGCGGGAGCCTTGGTCTTCGTGACCTTGGGTGTCCGGCCCTTTCGGACCAGCTGGTTAATCGTAGGCACTTTCGTGTTCTCCGTTGTTTTATCGTGTTGCTTGCCCCGCCGACCGGAATGATTCAGTCGCTGGGGGTAAGCCGTTTACTGGTAGTCGCAGGCTTGGCGACTTCACAGCGCCTAGGCATGCAAAAATGTGGCATTCGCTGTACAAGAACCGTACAACCCGGACCCGCATCCACTTTCTTCACCTAAGCGAAGGAAATAGAAGCTCTTATCCACTGCCACACTAACAATTACTCACTACGTTACCACGGGTTCGGGCCCGCCAAGAAATCGGCCCGCTCCCCCAGTGGACGCTCGCTCAGATACGGGGCCCTTTCGCGCAACACTCGCTCACCCTACTGCGCGAGCGTTCCCAAGAATCCCCCCGCTACTGCGCGAGCGTTTGGTTAAAGCACGACGGCGGTGCCCCACCCGGATTGGGTGAGTCACCGCCGTCGAACTTTCAGTTAGCTGGGCCCACGCGTATGGGCCCACAACTCCGAGGGGCCCTGTCATTGGGTCGCTAGCGACCCAATGACGGGGAGGAGTTGGGGACTATCCGGAGAAGTTGGTGCCCAGATCGTAGTCATCCAAGGGGATGGCACGGAACTCGGCGCCCAAGTCTCCAACGCCGCCCACGTAGTCAAAGTCGCTGAAAGCGCTCGGACCGGTGAACAGGTTGGCCTTGGCTTCTTCTGTGGGCTCCACCGTGACGTTGGTGTAGCGCGGCAGACCGGTACCAGCGGGGATCAACTTACCGATGATCACGTTCTCCTTCAGACCCAGCAACGGGTCAGACTTGCCTTCCATGGCCGCCTGCGTCAAAACGCGGGTGGTTTCCTGGAAGGAAGCAGCGGAGAGCCATGATTCGGTGGCCAAGGAAGCCTTGGTGATACCCATGAGCTCGTTACGGCCTGATGCCGGCTTCTTGCCCTCGGACACAACGCGACGGTTTTCCGTCTCGAAGCGGCCGCGCTCGGCAAGCTCACCGGGCAGCAGCTTCGAGTCACCGGACTCGATGACCGTGACGCGGCGAAGCATCTGGCGGACGATAACCTCGACGTGCTTGTCGTGGATACCTACACCCTGGCTGCGGTAAACGCCCTGAACTTCCTCAACGAGGTGCTTCTGAGCGGCACGCGGGCCGAGGATGCGCAGAACCTGCTTGGGGTCAACTGCACCCACAATCAGCTTCTGGCCAACCTCAACGTGCTCGCCGTCGGCAACCGTCAGGCGTGCGCGTCGCAGGACCGGGTAAGCGATCTCTTCCGTGCCGTCGTCCGGTGTCAGGATCAAACGCATGGTCTTCTCGGACTCATCAATGTTGATGCGGCCGGCAGCTTCTGCGATCGGAGCAACACCCTTGGGGGTACGTGCTTCGAAGAGCTCCTGAATACGGGGCAGACCCTGGGTGATGTCCTCGCCACGGCTGGCGGAAACAGCACCACCGGTGTGGAAGGTACGCATGGTCAGCTGAGTACCGGGCTCACCAATGGACTGAGCGGCGATAATGCCGACAGCCTCACCAATGTCCACGGTCTTACCCGTGGCCAGGGAACGGCCGTAGCACAGTGCGCAGGTTCCAACCGTGGACTCACAAGTAAGTACGGAACGGACCTTGATCTCTTCGATGCCGGCTGCGAACAGCTTGGCAATGAGGACATCTCCGACGTCGTCTCCGGCCTCGGCCAAAACGGCACCTGAGGAGTCAACTACCTCGGCAGCCAAGGTACGAGCGTAAACGCTGTTCTCAACTTCCTCGTGCAGCACAAACTCACCCATGGAATCAACCACTGCGATGGGCAGGGTCAATCCGCGCTCGGTGCCACAGTCGTCTTCGCGAACGATGACATCCTGTGAAACGTCAACCAAACGACGCGTCAGGTAACCGGAGTTAGCCGTACGCAGAGCGGTATCAGCCAGACCCTTACGAGCACCGTGAGTAGCAATGAAGTACTCCAAAACCGACAGGCCCTCACGGTAGGAGGACTTGATCGGGCGAGGAATAATTTCACCCTTCGGGTTGGCTACCAAGCCACGGATACCGGCAATCTGGCGAACCTGCATCCAGTTACCACGAGCACCGGAGGAAACCATACGGTTAATCGTGTTGGACACGGCGAAGGACGCACGCATCGAGTCAGCGATCTCGTTGGTTGCCTGGTTCCAGATGTCGATGAGCTCCTGGCGGCGCTCCTCGTCAGCGATCAGACCCTTGTCGTACTGGGCCTGGACCTTGGCTGCCTTGATCTCGTAGCTCTCCAAAATGGCGGGCTTGGATTCGGGCACCTTGATGTCGGAGATGGCAACGGTGACACCTGAGCGGGTTGCCCAGTAGAAACCGGCATCCTTCAGGTTATCCAGTGTTGCTGCCACAATAACCTTGGGGTAGCGCTCGGCGAGGTCGTTGACGATCTCAGAGAGCTGACCCTTATCGGCAACAGCCTCAACCCAGGGGTAATCCTCAGGAAGAGTCTCGTTGAAGATGACCTGGCCCAAGGAGGTGTCGATGATGGCGGAACCGCCAGCAACGAAGCCTTCCGGACCCTTGCGCTCGGCACCCGGGATGAAGTTGTCCAAACGGATCTTCACCTGGGAGTTCAAGTGCAGCTCACCGGCGTCGTGGGCCATGATGGCCTCGGCGGAGGTGGAGAATACGCGGCCTTCGCCAACGGAACCCTCGCGCTTGGTGGTCAAGTGGTACAGACCGATGATCATATCCTGCGAAGGCAAGGTAACCGGGCGGCCATCTGAAGGCTTCAAAATGTTGTTCGAGGACAACATCAAGATGCGGGCTTCAGCCTGGGCTTCAGGGCTCAGCGGCAAGTGAACTGCCATCTGGTCACCGTCGAAGTCAGCGTTGAAAGCACCACAAACCAGCGGGTGAAGCTGGATTGCCTTACCTTCAACAAGCTGAGGCTCGAACGCCTGGATACCCAAACGGTGCAGGGTTGGTGCACGGTTCAGCAGTACCGGGTGCTCGGTGATGATCTCTTCGAGAACATCCCAAACCTGGGGACGGAAACGCTCAACCATGCGCTTGGCGCTCTTGATGTTCTGTGCGTGGTTGAGGTCAACCAGGCGCTTCATCACGAACGGCTTGAAGAGCTCCAGGGCCATCTGCTTGGGCAGACCACACTGGTGCAGCTTCAGCTGCGGGCCAACAACAATAACCGAACGGCCAGAGTAGTCAACGCGCTTACCGAGGAGGTTCTGACGGAAACGACCCTGCTTGCCCTTGAGCATGTCGCTCAGGGACTTCAACGGACGGTTGCCCGGTCCAGTGACGGGACGGCCACGACGACCGTTGTCGAACAGGGAGTCAACAGCTTCCTGCAGCATGCGCTTTTCGTTGTTGACGATGATCTCCGGAGCACCCAGATCAAGCAGGCGCTTGAGACGGTTGTTGCGGTTGATCACGCGACGGTACAGATCGTTCAAGTCCGAGGTGGCGAAACGGCCACCGTCGAGCTGAACCATGGGGCGCAGTTCCGGCGGGATGACCGGGACGGCATCCAGAACCATGCCAAGCGGGCTGTTGTTGGTGGTCAAGAATGCGTTGACAACCTTCAGTCGCTTGAGGGCACGGGTCTTGCGCTGGCCCTTGCCGTTGGCGATGATGTCGCGAAGGATCTCCGCTTCACCGGGCATGTCAAAGGTCTCAAGACGGCTCTTGATGGCTTCGGCACCCATGGCACCTTCGAAGAACATGCCATAACGGTCACGCAGTTCGCGGTACAGGGCCTCGTCACCTTCGAGGTCGGCAACCTTGAGGGCCTTGAAACGGTCCCAAACCTGCTCGAGGCGGTCGATGTCAGCGTCAGCGCGCTTGCGCACGTTGGCCATCTGACGGTCCGCTGAATCGCGGGCCTTCTTCTTATCGGCAGCCTTGGCGCCTTCGCCTTCCAGGCGTGCAAGCTCACCCTCAAGATCGCGGGCGATCGTGGCGATGTCGCTGTCACGGGTGTCCACCATGCGCTTCTTTTCCAGGTCGTGCTCAATCTGGAGGTTCGGCAGCTCTTCGTGACGTGCTGCGTCGTCAACGCTGGTGATCATGTAGGCAGCGAAGTAGATGACCTTTTCAAGGTCCTTCGGTGCCAGGTCCAAGAGGTAGCCCAAGCGCGAGGGAACGCCCTTGAAGTACCAGATGTGGGTTACGGGAGCAGCAAGTTCAATGTGGCCCATGCGCTCACGGCGCACCTTGGCGCGGGTGACTTCAACGCCACAACGCTCACAAATGATGCCCTTGAAGCGCACGCGCTTGTACTTACCGCAGTAGCATTCCCAGTCGCGGGACGGGCCGAAGATCTTCTCACAGAAGAGGCCGTCCTTCTCAGGCTTGAGCGTACGGTAGTTGATGGTTTCCGGCTTCTTGACTTCGCCGTGGCTCCAGTCGCGAATATCTTGCGCGGTGGCCAGGCCAATCTGCATGAGGCCGAAGGAGGATTCGCTGGACATATGGGTCCTGTTCTCTCTAATTCTCTAAAGTCTGAAAGTCTGTGTCGGGTACGGGAAGAAGTGCGACGGCGGTGGGCTGGCCACCGCCGTCAAAGTCACTAAACTTCTTCGACAGAGTTCGGCTCGGCCCGTGAAAGGTCGATGCCCAGCTCCTCCGCGGCCCGGAAGACTTCTTCATCCGAGTCACGCATCTCAATCGTGGTTCCGTCCGTGGAAAGCACTTCCACGTTCAGGCACAGCGACTGCATTTCCTTGATGAGAACCTTGAAGGATTCGGGGATACCCGGCTCCGGAATGTTCTCGCCCTTGACGATGGCTTCGTAAACCTTCACGCGGCCATGGATGTCATCGGACTTGATGGTCAGCAGTTCCTGCAGCGTGTACGCCGCGCCGTATGCCTCAAGTGCCCAAACTTCCATCTCACCAAAGCGCTGGCCACCGAACTGGGCCTTACCGCCCAAGGGCTGCTGGGTGATCATGGAGTACGGGCCCGTGGAGCGGGCGTGGATCTTGTCGTCCACCAAGTGGTGAAGCTTCAAGATGTACATGTAACCAACGGAGATCGGATCCGGGAACGGCTCGCCGGAGCGGCCGTCGAACAGACGGGTCTTACCCGAGGAATCGATCAGGCGGTCGCCGTCGCGAGTCACATTGGTGGAATCGAGCAGGCCGGTGATTTCAGAGTCACGGGCACCGTCGAAGACCGGGGTGGCAACCTTCGTCTGACCGATTTCACGCGGCAGGTTCGGCAGGTTCTTGATCCAGTCAGGCTCACCTTCAACCTTCCAACCGGTCTTGGCAACCCAACCGAGGTGGATTTCCAGGACCTGGCCAACGTTCATTCGACCCGGAACACCCAAGGGGTTCAGGACGATGTCAACGGGGGTGCCGTCAGCCAAGAAGGGCATATCTTCGATCGGGAGGATCTTGGAGATGACACCCTTGTTACCGTGACGGCCAGCGAGCTTGTCACCATCGGTGATCTTGCGCTTGTTGGCAACGTAGACGCGAACCAGCTGGTTCACTCCGGGGGCAGGTCATCTTCGGAGTCGCGGTCGAAGACGCGCACACCGATGACAGTTCCGGACTCGCCGTGGGGAACCTTCAAGGAAGTGTCGCGAACTTCGCGGCTCTTCTCACCGAAGATGGCGCGCAGCAAACGCTCTTCCGGGGTCAGCTCGGTCTCGCCCTTAGGCGTTACCTTTCCAACCAGGATGTCGCCGGCTTCAACTTCAGCACCGATGTGGATGATGCCGCGCTCGTCGAGACCAGCAAGGATTTCCTCGGAAACGTTCGGGATGTCCCGAGTGATTTCCTCGGCACCAAGCTTGGTGTCGCGGGCGTCGATTTCATGCTCTTCGATGTGAATGGAGGACAGTACATCTTCGGCAACAATGCGCTGCGAAAGGATGATGGCATCCTCGTAGTTGTGACCTTCCCAAGACATGAAGGCAACCAAGAGGTTCTTACCCAAGGCAAGCTCACCCATGTCCGTTGCCGGACCATCAGCGATGATGCCGCCAACTTCCAGACGCTGGCCCTCAGAGGCCAAAACGCGCTGGTTGTAGGCCGTTCCCTGGTTGGAACGCTGGTACTTGGCGATCGGGTAGCTGATCTCCGAGCCGTCGTCGTTCAGCATGACAACAACATCTGCTGAAACCTCGGAGACCACACCGGCCTTCTTGGCGATGACAACGTCACCGGCGTCAACTGCTGTGGCGCGCTCCATGCCGGTTCCCACAAACGGGGCCTCGGACTGGACCAGCGGCACAGCCTGACGCTGCATGTTGGCACCCATGAGTGCGCGGTTAGCATCGTCGTGCTCGAGGAACGGGATCAAGGCTGTTGCCACGGACACCATCTGGCGCGGGGAAACATCCATGTACTCGACGTCGTTGGCCGGGATCAAAACCGGCTCGCCGCCACCACCGCGCTGGCGAACCAGGACGGATTCTTCGGCGAAGTGGTTGTTGGCATCGAGCGGCGCGTTGGCCTGAGCGATAACAACTTCCATCTCGTCATCGGCAGTCAGGTAATCGACCTCGTCAGAGACCACACCACCCTTGACCCGGCGGTACGGGGTCTCGATGAAACCGAACGGGTTGATGCGTCCGTAGGATGCCAATGAACCAATCAGACCAATGTTGGGGCCTTCAGGGGTTTCAATGGGGCACATACGGCCGTAGTGGGACGGGTGAACGTCTCGAACTTCCATGCCTGCACGGTCACGGGACAAACCGCCCGGGCCCAGCGCGGACAGGCGACGCTTGTGCGTCAGACCGGCCAGCGGGTTGTTCTGATCCATGAACTGTGAGAGCTGGGAAGTTCCGAAGAACTCCTTGATGGCTGCCACAACGGGGCGGATGTTGATCAGGGTCTGCGGCGTGATCGCTTCGACGTCCTGAGTGGTCATACGCTCGCGAACAACGCGCTCCATACGAGAAAGGCCCGTGCGGACCTGGTTCTCGATGAGCTCGCCTACGGCGCGGATACGACGGTTGCCGAAGTGGTCGATGTCATCGACATCAACGCGCAAGTCAACCTC
This sequence comes from Arthrobacter alpinus, assembly GCF_900105965.1. NCBI lineage: Bacteria > Bacillati > Actinomycetota > Actinomycetes > Micrococcales > Micrococcaceae > Arthrobacter > Arthrobacter alpinus. The sequence continues at coordinate 3,973,800 of NZ_FNTV01000001.1, read as the reverse complement.
GGCGCCGTCGCGCTGGCCCTTGGTGGTCTTGTTGCCGGCGTGCAAAGCAACCAGGTACTTGATCATGGCGACGATGTCGTCCACGCTCAGCACTGATGCCTTCTCGTCGCTCAACGGCAGGTCAATACCCAGCTTGCGGTTGATCTTGTAACGGCCCACTTTGGCCAGATCGTAGCGCTTGGGGTTGAAGTACAGGTTGTTCAGCAGCGCGTCAGCGGCGTCAACTGTGGGCGGCTCGCCCGGGCGCAGCTTCCGGTAGATGTCAAGCAAGGCATCTTCGCGACCCGTGGTGGCATCCTTTTCCAAGGTGGCACGGATGGAGTCGAACTCGCCGAACTCCTCCAGGATCTGACCTTCGGTCCAGCCCAAGGCCTTCAGCAGTACGGTGACCGACTGCTTGCGCTTGCGGTCAAGACGAACGCCAACCTGGTCGCGCTTGTCAATCTCCAGCTCAAACCATGCACCACGTGAGGGGATGATCTTAGCGGTGAAGATTTCCTTGTCACTGGTCTTGTCCGCAGTGCGCTCAAAGTAAGCACCCGGGGAACGGACCAGCTGCGACACAACAACACGCTCGGTGCCGTTGATGACGAAGGTACCCTTGTTGGTCATGAGCGGGAAATCGCCCATGAAGACAGTCTGCTGCTTGATTTCACCGGTCAAGTTGTTCATGAACTCGGCCTTGACGTACAGCGGTGCGGCGTACGTAGCGTCGCGGTCCTTGCACTCGTCAACGGTGAACTTGGGGTCAGAGAACTCCGGTTCCGTGAAGGACAGGGACATGGTGCCCTGGAAGTCCTCAATCGGGGAGATCTCTTCGAAGATGTCGGATAGGCCCGAGGTGACGGCCACACTGTCATCGCCAGCATCCACAGCTGTCTGCATGCGATCCTGCCAGCGCCCGTTACCTACGAGCCAGTCAAAGCTCTCGGTCTGGAGTGCAAGCAGATTCGGCACGTCAAGCGGCTCGTGAATCTTTGCGAATGAGAGGCGACTCTTTGCACCATCGGTGCTGTTTGAATCGATAGCGGTTGCAGCGTTATTTACATTAGAGGTGCTCGAGGCGACCAAGAGGGATCCTTCCACAGACCTGCAGGCTTGTTCTTACGGACCCTCACCCGATTCAGTCCTGGTCATCAAACCCGGACGAACGCTGGCCAAGTAGTCCCGGATAGCGCCCCACCCAGCGGTTATTCCGCCCGGCATTGCATGCTTTCCGTAACTCTTGACCGAAACAAAGCCCACCGCTATATGAAGGCTGAAGGTTAAGAGGGATACGCAAAGAACTACATTACAGGACAAAGTGCCCACGCGTCTACCCCACCAAGCAGAAAACTGCAAGTATCAATGTTCATGAGTCAGAAATCGTTGATTCTACGGGGTTTCTGGGCCGCTATTAGTCCGGTCACATCCACGTTTCAACACCCAGATGTGTGCCGAAGAAATTTCTAGCCAGCCCAAGCTGTTAGATTCTATGGCATACGATGTACGGCTCAATGAGGATCCGTACGGCAGAAGTTTTGAGGAGCACGGACACCATGGCGACACAGGCAAATGATGTTGTAATTCTCGCGGGGGCGCGCACCCCGCAGGGCCGGCTCAACGGACAGCTGGCGGGCTTTGCCGCCGTCGAACTTGGGGCCAAGGCCATCGCGGGAGCCCTCGCCAAGGCCGGTATTGAGGCCGCCGACATCGACTACGTGATCATGGGCCAGGTACTGCAGGCCGGTGCCGGGCAGAACCCTGCACGGCAAAGTGCCGTGGGCGCCGGGATTAGCTGGAACGTGCCGGCCGTAACCATCAATAAGGTGTGCTTGTCCGGCCTCACCGCCGTGATCGACGCCGCACGGCTGATCCGCAGTGGCGAGGCCACCGTGGTGGTGGCGGGCGGTCAGGAGTCCATGACACGCGCGCCACACATTCTGCCCGGCTCTCGCCAAGGATGGACTTACGGAGCCGTGCAGGCCCTGGATGTGGCTGCGCATGACGGCCTCACCGATGCCTTCGACGGAGACTCCATGGGACTCTCCACCGAGCGCGGGAACATTCGGTTGAACATCTCACGCACGGCGCAGGATGAAGTTGCCGTGGCCTCACATCAGCGCGCCGCCGCCGCCGTGGCCGCGGGCGCCTTTGACGACGAGATCGTCCCGGTCACCGTCCCCCAGCGCAAGGGCGAACCGTTGGTACTAACCCACGATGAGGGGATCCGCCCGCAGACCACGCTGGAGACGTTGGCCGGATTGCGCCCGGCATTCACGGCCGACGGCGCCATCACCGCTGGCAACTCCTCTCCCCTATCCGACGGCGCCAGCGCGCTGGTCCTTTCCTCCCGCGCATACGCCGAGGCGAACGGTTTGGAGTGGCTTGCCGTGGTTGGCGCCCCCGGCCAGGTGGCTGGCCCGGACAACTCCTTGCATTCCCAGCCCTCCAACGCCATCAACAAGGCACTGAATACGGCCGGTTGGAATGTGGCAGATCTAGACTTCATCGAAATCAACGAAGCCTTCGGTTCCGTAGCCGTCCAGTCGCTCGCGGACCTGGACCTGCCGCTGGACAAGTGCAATATCCATGGCGGGGCGATTGCCCTAGGCCATCCGATTGGCGCCTCAGGTGCCCGGCTTGCCCTCCACGCAGCCACTGAACTGCACCGTCGCGGAACAGGCAAGGCCGCTGTGGCCCTCTGTGGCGGAGGCGGTCAAGGTGAGGCGTTGCTGCTGTTCCTGGAGGCCAAGTGAGCGCAGAAGCTGAGCCCAGCGGTCACGCGCGGGTAGCCGCCGATGCTGCCACGCGGGGACTCGATATCGAGATCTTTCCTCGACCGGCCGCGGGCTCTCTCGTTGAGGCCGCCGCCCTCATGGGCATTGAGCCCTCGGATATTGTGAAGTCCCTGGTGGTCAAGCGCAGCGATGGCAGCTTCTTGTTTGCCCTGGTGCCCGGCGGCCGCTCCATTGCATGGCCAAAGCTCCGTGCCGTGGTGGGTGTCAACAAACTCAAGATGCCAACGGCCGACGTCGCCCTGGATGCCACAGGATACGAGCGCGGCACCATCACTCCCCTGGGCAGTACCACGGCGTGGCCCGTGTTCGCCGATGAAGGCATCCGCGGGCGCAAGGTCGCCATGGGCGCCGGCGAACACGGCTACAGCATGTTCGTCTCCGGCGACGATCTCATCGCAGCGTTCGACGCCACAGTGGCCGATATTTCAGTGCCGGAGTAGTCGCAGCGGCGCCAGAGCCGCCATTTTTCCGGCGACTATCCGACGCGTCGGCCGCGGGCGGCCTTTGGCGTCTCCTTTACGTCGCCTACAAAAAACGTCGGCTCTGGCGCCTTGGGGAAGCGTCCAACCACATCGGGGGTGGAGCCGGCGTTTCCGTAGGCCGCGTCAGGGAGACCGCAAGGCCGGCCGCGGCCGGCGGTCGGAAAGCGGCCGAGGGAATGCCGGTCCACCGCCGGATCTCGACAGGCGCCGGAGCTGGCAACCGAGTCTCGACCAGCCCCCGGACGCAAAGAAGCCCCGCACCAATCGGTGCGGGGCTTCTTTTGAAGAGCGAGGTGATTACTTGAGGGTAACCGTGGCGCCGGCAGCTTCGAGAGCTTCCTTGGCCTTCTCAGCAGCTTCCTTCGTTGCACCTTCAAGAACAGCCTTAGGAGCCGAGTCAACGACCTCCTTGGCTTCCTTCAGACCCAAGGAAGTGATCGAGCGAACTTCCTTGATAACTGCGATCTTCTTGTCGCCGGCTGCTTCGAGGATAACGTCGAATTCAGTCTGCTCAGCAGCTTCTTCTGCGGCACCGCCAGCAGGACCAGCAACTGCAACGGCAGCAGCGGTTACTTCGAAGGTCTCTTCGAAGAGCTTGACGAACTCAGAGAGCTCGATGATGGTCAGTTCCTTGAAAGCTGCAATGAGCTCGTCGTTGGTGAGCTTAGCCATGAGTGGCGCTCCTTCTTGTTTACTGGCCCAAGACTGGGCCAAATCTAAAACCTAAGTCCTCATGGATTTAGGGGAAAACTAACAGGGATAAATCCCTGATGAGGACTAGGCCTCGGTGGTCTCAGCTTCAGCAGCGGGAGCTTCTTCAGCAACCGGAGCTTCTTCTTCGACTGCGGGTGCTTCCTCAGCGGGTGCACCTTCGGCCAGCTTCAAACGCAGGGCTTCGAGGGTGCGCGCAGCGGCGGCCATCGGAGCCTTGAGGATGCCAGCAACCTTGGCCAGCTGCAGTTCGCGAGACTCGAGAGCTGCCAGAGCGGCAACTGCAGAAGCATCGAGAGCCTTGCCTTCGAAGATACCGGTCTTGATGACCAGCTGCTTGTTGGCCTTTGCAAAATCCGTCAGGCTCTTTGCCGCTGCAACAGCGTCACCCTTGATGAATGCAATGGCGGTGGGGCCGGAGAGCTGACCATCGAAAGCGTCAACACCAGCTTCCTTGGCCGCAATGGCAGTCAGAGTGTTCTTTACAACCGAGAACTTGGTGTCCTGGCCGAGAGAAACGCGCAGCTCCTTGAGCTGAGCTACGGTGAGCCCACGGTATTCGGTTAGGACTGCGGCAGTTGATTCAGTGAAATCTTGCTTGATTTCTGCAACTGCAGCCACCTTTGTTGGCGTTGCCATAACACTCCTTCCGGGAATTAGGTGCCGATCTTTTCTTAGTCCTTGCCCTTCTCCAGCAAGCTGGAACCCGGACAAAAAAACGCCCCGCACAGATGTACGGGGCGTTTTGCGCAGCGGATCCATGGGATTGCTCCCGGTTCAACACTGCTCATAGGCTTTGTGCACCTGCGCTGGTCGTCCATATGAGGACTTTTCGGATGAAAACCGGCCCGAATCCAATGCAAGTGAACGCATGCTGCGTTTGCTTCGTTGGGGGAGGTAGACATCGACCGACGGTCTTTGGTTCCTTAAGATTACAGGACGGCGTAGACAGATTCCAAATCCACCGCATGTGTCACTGGCTACAAGCCACTGCCTATAGGGCGTTGAAGTCCTTGCGCCACTGCCCTGTCATTCCGGCGCTGACGTAACCGAGCTGGGCGTTAACCGTGAGCATGTAGGAGTTCTCGGGCGCATTCCACGTGAAGATTGATCCGGCTTGCGGGAATTCACGCATCAAAGCCTCCATGTTGGCGACCTTGATGAGCAGTCCGACGTCCCGGCCCTTGTGAGCGGGCTCAACCACCGTGTCATCCTGGAACGCTACATCTTGGCGCTTGCCAAGCACAGAAATAGAGGTGAAGCCCACCAGGGCACCGGTCTGGAGATCCTCGGCGGCGCTGACCAGGGTTCGCCGGCCGGTCAGGGCGGAGAGTTCCTCGGTTTCGCGTAGCTGGGCCACATCCCACGGCTCCTGGGCATCACCGTTGCCGTCGTCGTCGTCGTCGGCCGGCTTGCCATCCACCAGGTCTCGTTCCAGCCGGACAAAGTCGTGTTCCCACTCCTCCGGGCACGTGTCCATCCATTGGTGGACCGCATACGAGGACTTGTGTGTCGCCGCGGCCTGTTGGCTCAGCTTGGCAACCAGAGCCGCATCAAGAGGAAGTGCACAGGCACTAAATTGTTCCACTCGTTCCAATTCATAGCCGGCGCTGTACGCGAAGCGGGCTTCCCTGCTGCTCAGCGGCAGGGTTCCGCTTCCCTGGGAGGCTGGGATTTGCTCACTCTCGGCATCAGCGAGGGTGGCCGCCGGATGGTTGGTTTCAACCATGACGATCTTGCGATTCTCGCCCCTCACAAAAGTCTCCGCCGCCTCAAGGAGCTTCCGGCCAAGACCCGCACCAGATGCGGTCGGCAGCACGTCAAGTGTCACGTAGGCGAGTTCGGTATTGTCGTCCAACGGCAGGACGATCCCGGCACGACCAACTATGCTGCCGTCCTGCCGGGCAACCAACACCACGTTCCATTCAAAGGGATCGTGGCATTGGGCAAACAACTCTTCGGCCGTGTAGGCGAGCTTGTCATTGCCCCACGTATGGACACGCACCTGGCGTGAAACTTCAACCGCTTGGAGGAAATCGTGGGCCAGTTCGCCGTCAAGGGTCTCGGGAATTCGCAGTTGCTCGATGGTAGCTTCAGTCATATCTCGATTACCCCGTGATCGTCTTTCCTGGAGGCCGCACCATGACAAAGTCATGCTCGACCCTCGTCCCCAATTGAAAACTTCTGGTTCCTGCAATGCTGAACCCGTGCTTGCCGTAGAAAGTTTGGGCTCGAACATTCTCATTGTTCACTCCCAGCCACGTGGTCCGGTTGCCGTGTTGTGCCACCCAAGCCAGGCTGGCCCGCATGATCTTGGCCGCCACTCCCCCACCATGGACGGCAGGATGCGCATAACATTTGCTCAGTTCGACGGCGTCCGAGTGTGTCACCACACTGGCCACGTCAGGGTCCGACGGCGGCGCATCGACGAGCATCGCATAGGCCACCAGACGACCCGCGAGGTCGCCGCTAACTTCTTCGGCCACAAACAACACCCGCTGGGAGTCGGACAGATACTTCAGGAATGAAGCGGCCCCGAGATTGGCAGCAATAAAAGCGCTCACGTCCTCTTCCGGGCTGTCCGCAGGAGAAGCCAGGGGAAACGTGATGGCTGCCAGTTCGGCCAAGGCTGTTGCGTCAATGGCGCCGGCTTGGCGGATCCTAACTTCCATACGGTTACTCCCTAAAAAACGATGGTGCGCAGAAACAACATCCTGCGCTGGAGGGCACGAGCCGGAATCGGCGGTGTGCGTTATCCTTCAGCATACAAAAAAGGGAGGGCCGCTGCAGCAACCGCTGCAACGACCCTCCCGAATCAGTCCTTAAGGACTAAGCCTCGATAACAACCTTGGTTGCTGCAGCGTCTACAGCAATACCCGGGCCGAACGTCGTGGAGACGGTGGCCTTCTGCAGGTAACGGCCCTTGGAAGCGGACGGCTTCAAACGAAGCACCTCTTCCAGAACGGCTGCGTAGTTCTCGGCCAGCTTGACGGCGTCGAAGGAAACCTTGCCGATGATGAAGTGAAGGTTGGAGTGCTTGTCGACGCGGAAGTCAACCTTTCCACCCTTGATGTCATTAACAGCCTTGGCAACGTCGTTGGTGACGGTACCGGTCTTCGGGTTCGGCATCAGGTTACGAGGACCCAAAACCTTACCCAAACGACCAACCTTACCCATGAGGTCAGGTGTAGCCACGGCTGCGTCGAAGTCGGTCCAGCCGCCCTGGATCTTTTCGATCAGGTCGTCGGTGCCAACGAAGTCGGCGCCGGCTGCGATTGCAGCCTCGGCACGCTCACCCGTTGCGAAAACCAGAACGCGGGCGGTCTTACCGGTACCGTGAGGCAGGTTAACCGTTCCGCGGATCATCTGGTCAGCCTTGCGAGGGTCTACACCCAAGCGGAAGGCAACCTCAACGGTAGCGTCGAACTTGGACGGGTTGGTGTCCTTGGCGAGCTTGATGGCGTCGAAGGGTGCGTATACGTTCTCCGCATCGATCTTGGCCTGAGCTGCCTCATATGCTTTACTGCGCTTTGCCATGCTGCGTTTCTCCTTGTGCAGTTGTGGTCGTTAGGACCGCGCGGGCCCTGCCACTACGTACGCCGCAACCCACTCGAAGTGAGTGACCCGGCGTCGTTCTTGATGAATTTGGTGTAACTGGCGGTCTCGACAGGCGTGACCACCGGGGTGGAATAGGCTTAAGCCTCGACCGTGATACCCATGGAACGAGCGGTACCGGCGATGATCTTCTCGGCGCCTTCGATGCTCGTGGCGTTGAGGTCAACCATCTTCTGGGTGGCGATCTCGGTAACCTGGGCCTTGGTCAGCTGAGCAACCTTGACGGTGTGCGGGGTAGCTGAACCCTTGGCAACGCCTGCAGCCTTCTTGATGAGCTCTGCAGCCGGCGGGGTCTTGGTGATGAACGTAAATGTTCGGTCTTCGTAAACCGTGATTTCAACGGGGATGACGTTTCCGCGCTGGGATTCCGTTGCAGCGTTGTACGCCTTGCAGAATTCCATGATGTTGACGCCGTGCTGACCAAGTGCCGGACCGATGGGCGGTGCCGGGTTAGCGGCGCCTGCCTGGATCTGCAGCTTGATAAGGCCGGTGACCTTCTTCTTGGGAGCCAATGTAGGGTCCTTCTCTCAATATCTTTCCTAGGACGACGGAGCGCGTCCAAGGTGGTTGGCCGAATGGCGTCCGGCCGAACGTTTCGCAGGAGCTAAGCACGCTCTTGCGGAACGAAAATTGTGGGCAACTAGATCTTGCTGACCTGGTTGAATGCGAGGGTGACGGGGGTTTCACGCTCGAAGATGGAAACCAAGACAACGAGCTGTGCAGCTTCGGGCTTGATCTCGGAGATCGATGCGGACAGTCCCTCGAACGGACCATCCTTGACGATGACGGCTTCGCCAACTTCAAAGTCGATCTCGGCGTCGAGCGGATCGTGACGCAGCGGAACGCCGGTCTCTTCTGCCTGCTGCTCCTCGAAGATCGGGGCGAGCATGGAGAAGACTTCCTCCAGGCGCAGCGGAACAGGGTTGTGGGCGTTGCCAACGAAGCCTGTAACACCGGGGGTGTGGCGAACAACGCCCCATGATGCGTCGGTCAGATCCATGCGGACAAGAACGTAGCCGGGAATGCGAACGCGGTTGACGACCTTGCGCTGGGCATTCTTGATCTCCACGACTTCTTCCATGGGGACCTGAATCTCGAAGATGAAATCTTCCATGTTCAACGTCTGGCTGCGTGACTCAAGGTTTACCTTGACGCGGTTTTCGTAACCGGCGTAGGAGTGAATGACGTACCAGTCACCCTCCTGGCGGCGCAGCTTGGCCTTGAATTCCTCGGCGGGATCAACGTCAGGCTCGGCAGATTCGGCGACGGCGTCAGCCTCGGAGGCATCTTCGCGCTCATCGGCAGCTACTGCTTCTTCAGCTTCGACTGCTTCGATGGTGTCATCGGATGCATCAAGGTCGGCATTGATGGCAGCATCAGCAACCACAGTGTCCTGGTCCTGCTCACTGTATGTTGCCTCGGGCTCCAGCTCAGACACGAATTTCCTGCTTTCCTTGTGCGTTCTTAAATGGCTCAAACCGACCCAATGCCGAAGTTTTCGGCGGGGTCGGCCAAGTTGAGCGTTTTACTGCTCGATGTTGATGTTTCCACCGAAGATCCAGAGAACGGCGTTGCCGAAGCCCAAATCCAAGACGGTCACAATGCCCATCATGATTACAACGAATACCAGCACAACGGCGGTCATGTTGATCAACTCTTTGCGAGTGGGGGTGACAACCTTCTTCAGTTCGCCAATTACTTGGCGAAGGAAGAGTGCAATCCGGCTAAAAATTCCGGGCTTGCCGGGTTTTGTCGCCTTCTTGGCCGGGCCCTTGGAGCTGCTTGCCGCAGTTTCGGTCACCAGTGCCTCACTCATCATTAGTTGGAATCCGCGCAGATCCGTGGATTCGGACCGTGCGATGTGCAAACTATTCGCTTAAGCAAGCTTTGACTGCACAAATCACCGTGCAAAATTGCTGTGCTTATGCGCAGGGCAGACAGGACTCGAACCTGCAACCTGCGGTTTTGGAGACCGCTGCGCTACCAATTGCGCCACTACCCTTTGGAAATTACGCACAAAACGAGAGAACTTCTTGTGCTTCCAGATCCACTCGGTGTTTGTAAACCATGAATAACTTACAGTCTCAAGGCCGTGATTCCAAACCGGCTTGAAGGCGTGAACCATCATGGTGTTTGAACACCGGTTAACCATTCTACGCATTCAATGGGCGTTAGTCGAACCGAGCACGCGATGCCCCTAAAGTAGTTACTGACGATGAAAGTATTTTGGGCCTCCCACCAAAGAAAGATTGCTGATGTCTGCCGACTTGACAGTTGACCAAGCCTCCGTGCGCCGCGTATCCGCAAGGATCTCCGCGATTGCCGAATCCGCAACCCTGGCCGTTGATGCCAAAGCTAAGGCCTTGAAGGCTGCCGGGCGCCCGGTCATTGGTTTCGGAGCCGGCGAGCCGGATTTCCCAACCCCTGACTACATTGTTGAGGCGGCAATTGACGCAGCCCGTCAGCCCAAGTTCCACCGCTACTCGCCCGCAGCAGGTTTGCCCGAGCTGCGCAGTGCCATCGCCGCCAAGACCCTGCGGGACTCCGGGTACGCTGTGGACCCCGCCCAGGTTCTTGTGACCAATGGTGGCAAGCAGGCAGTCTACGAATCTTTCGCGACACTGCTTGATCCGGGAGATGAGGTCATCGTTCCCGCTCCTTTCTGGACCACCTACCCGGAGGCCATCCGCCTGGCCGGAGGCGTTCCGGTTGAGGTATTTGCCGGGCCCGAGCAGGGCTACATGGTCACGATTGAACAGCTTGAGGCTGCCGTGACACCGCGCACCAAGGTGCTGCTCTTCGTATCCCCCTCCAACCCCACGGGCGCCGTGTACTCACCCGAGCAGACGCGCGGAATTGGGTTGTGGGCCGCATCCAAGGGCCTTTGGGTCATCACGGATGAAATCTACGAGCACCTCACCTACGACGGCGTGCCCTTCACCTCGATTGCCACGGCTGTACCGGAGCTCGGCGACAAGGTTGTGATCCTCAACGGCGTTGCCAAGACTTACGCCATGACAGGCTGGCGCGTGGGATGGATGATCGCGCCCCTGGATGTGACCAAGGCCGCCACGAACCTTCAGTCGCACGCAACCTCCAACGTTTCCAACGTCTCACAGATGGCTGCCCTGGCAGCCGTTGCCGGTCCGCTGACAGCAGTGGATGAGATGAAGGTCGCCTTCGACCGACGACGCAAGGCTATGGTTGCCGCGCTGAACTCGATCGACGGCGTCGAATGCCCCACCCCGCACGGCGCCTTTTACGCCTATGCAGATGTTCGTGGACTCTTGGGACGCGAAATCGGCGGGATACGTCCGGCCACCTCTGCGGAACTGGCTGCGTTGATCCTGGAAAAGGCTGAAGTTGCCGTTGTTCCCGGCGAAGCCTTCGGCCCCAGCGGCTACCTGCGCCTGTCCTACGCGCTGGGCGACGACGACCTGGCCGTGGGCGTTGGCCGCTTGCAGGAATTCCTGGGCTCCGCCAAATAATCCAAGCAAGCCCTGAACTTATGCGCACAACTCGTTTCGGGTTGTGCGCATAAGTGTTTATGCGCACAACTCGCGCTGGGCACCGCGCATAGTGGCAGTCGGCCGACGCTATGCGCAGAACTGGCGGCGGGTTCGGCGCATAATTTCACGGATCCCCCTACAGCAGGCGGCGGTCTACAGCCCAGCGGGTGAGTTCGTGGCGGGAGGACAGCTGCAGCTTGCGCAGGACCGCCGAGACGTGAGTTTCCACGGTCTTGATGGAGATGAACAGGGCCTTGGCCACCTCCTTGTAGGAGTAGCCGCGGGCAATCAAGCGCATGACCTCCAGCTCGCGGGCCGAGAGCTTGTCGAGCTCGTCCTCCACGGCGACTTCTGCCGTGCCGAAGGCGTCCAGGACGAAGCCGGCCAGCCTGGGCGAAAACACGGCGTCACCGCCGGCAACACGGCGGACCGCATCTGATATTTCTGCTCCCGAAATGGACTTTGTGACGTAGCCCCGGGCGCCAGCCCTGATCACGGACACCACATCCTCGGCCGAGTCTGAAACGCTTAGGGCCAGAAACTTGGTGGTGCTCAGCAATGCGGCGCAGCCGGCAATCACTTCACGTCCGCCTTGTCCGCGGCCGCCGGGCAGGTGCACGTCCAGCAACACCACATCAGGTTGCTGGGCGGTGACGGCCGCGATGGCCTCCTCCACCGTGGCTGCCTCTGCGAGAACGGCGATATCTTGGGCAAGGTCCGCCTTGAGTCCTGACCGGAAGATGGCATGGTCGTCAACAATCACAACCCTGATGGGCGTTGCTGGCATTGTCATTTTGCTTCCTCGGTGACGGGTGTTTCGATGGGCAGGTGCAGCCGGACTTCGGTTCCTTCGGCTGAACTAATGATCTCAGCGGTCCCGCCGTTGCGCTGCATACGTCCGACGACGGACTCCCGAACTCCCAGCCTGTCCGCTGGTACCGTGCTGACATCAAAGCCCGTGCCGCGGTCCTTGACAAACACATCCACACCCTTGGGCCCGGCCTCAAGGTATACCGACACCGTGGTTCCACCGTGGCGGGCCCCGTTCATGACGGCTTCGCGGACGGCCTGGACCAGGGCGTTGCCTCGCTCTGTCAGCTCGGTATCGCCTACTGCCACAACCTCCACGACCTGGCCGTAGAGGTCCTCGGCCTCAGCACAAGCGGCCTTGACACGTTCCACCAACGCCCCGGAATTGCGCTCATTCTCTTGGTAAATCCACTCACGCAATTCCCGTTCCTGGGCTCTGGCCAATCGTGTGACGTCCGTAGCTGAGCTCGCGTTCTTTTGAATCAGCGCCAGCGTTTGAAGTACCGAATCGTGCAGATGGGCCGCAATTTCCGCCCGCTCGGATTCACGGATGCGCCCTGCCCGTTCGTCTTGGAACTCGCGCCAGAACTTTAGCGCCCACGGTGCCAACACGAGGCCCACGCCAGCCAGAACAGCCAGCGAGGCTACAACCGAGGCCCACATCAGCTGCCACGATCCTGCCCCTGTCACGATCACAATGACACCCGTGATGACGAGGGCGAGACCTCCGCCGAGACGCAGCAGGGCCATGGGCGTGTTCATCCTGGCTGCGCTGAGCAGGCCCACACGCCGGGTGTTGTCCAGCTGCATCCAGGCCAAAACAGCACCCATGATGATGACCAGCAGCGGAATGAGGTTGCCCATCTGTTGGTTCCCACCGAGCTGTTGACCGAACACCACTATCGCGATGATGACCAGGCACCCTCCAATGAGGACATCCTTGAAGCCAATGGACAGCTTCTGTTTCCCAGCGGCATCTTGCAAACCCTCGTTGTCAGCCGTGGCGGCTTCGGCACCCGCAGCGGGGCGAAACAACTTGAGCCGTGGGTTGCCATCGGCGTCGAGCTCTTTACTTCCTCCCGCCGGCTGCTCACCGGCCATGGGCACCAGCAGCCACAACCAGCCATAAAAGACCAGCCCTGCGCCAAAGAAGAAGCTGGTGCCGACAATGATGGCGCGCACGAGTCCCACCTTGATTCCAAGGTGTTCGGCCAGGCCACCGCATACCCCGGCGATAATTCGCTGTTGGGATCGGTACATCTTTGCGCTCATGATTCAATCCAAACACGATAAGGCCCCACCCGCAGTGCTTCCCGGGGATCCTTCAGGGTTCTTTCAGGGTCACCCCCGATGGCACGGAGCCCGGCCGGGCGACACCATTGAAGTATGAACACTTCCCATGAAACCCCAGATCAACCAGCCGAACCCGCGATGGAACCGGATGCTCCCCTCCCGGAGCCGAGCATCGCACCCCAAGAACCTGAGTCCGCAAAATTCTTCCAATGGCTTCGCGGCCTCGGCGTCCAACGCGGAGGCAACCGCTGGATTGGCGGCGTCTGCAGTGGCCTCGCCAACAAGTGGGGGATCGACCCCGTCATTGTGCGCGGCCTTGCCGTGGTCCTGACACTGTTCTTCGGCGTCGGGCTTCTGGCCTACGGCGTGGCCTGGGCACTGTTGCCCGAGCCCGATGGCCGCATTCACGTCGAGGAGGTGGGGCGCGGCCGCTGGTCAGCCGGAATGACGGGTGCCACCATCGTGACGTTGCTCGGGCTGCTCGGCCCCGGCCAGGGCTTCATCTTTGGCGGTGACGACGGATGGTTCCCCTGGCCGCTGTTCTTCATCGGCGGCATTGGTTGGCTCATCTACTGGGCCATCACCCGCTCCAAGTCCGTAGAGGGAAGCACCGCTGCGCACCAGCCCCGCCCCTACGCCAACGCCCCGGCCGCACCAGCCGCGTTCTCCCACCCTGCTTCTCATGCAGGGGCCGGCTACGCACCCACCCAGCCCTTCGCAGCCAATCCCGGGTTCGCGCCCAACCCGGCGATGTACATCAAGCGCCAGCCGGTCAAGACGACACCGCGGCTCGGAGCCGCAGCCAGTCTGCTCGTCCTGGGATTGGCCGCCATTGTGGGCGCCGCAGTGCTGCTGCTAAATGCCAGCAATATCTGGGACCTCAACGGCTATGAGACAGCTATTGCCGCGGCCGCCGCCGCTATGACCGCCGGACTGGGGATCGTGGCAGCAGGCTTCCGCGGACGCTCAGCCGGCGGGCTCGGAACATTCGCAGTCTTTGCCCTGATCTTCGCCGGCCTCTTCAGCATTCCCCCGCATGCCGGACCCGTCACCGCCTTCAACGATGTGCGTTGGACCCCGGAAACCAGTTCCGCGGCGGAGGCCGGGCGGACCGTGGTGCTGGGCAGCGCCACCTTTGACCTGACCCAGCTGGGGAGCACCCCACCCCTCACCGAAGACATTCAAGTCCCCATCAAGGCAGTCGCAGCGAGCGTCATCCTCAAAGTGCCCGCGGACATCCCCGTGACAGTCAAGAGCCAATTGGCCGCTGCATCACTGACCGTCAACGGCAAGGACAACGGCGGCGCCCTCGCCGAAGAGTCCACCACCGAGATCAACCCGGATGCCACCGGCAACGGGATTGTCATAACCCTCGAAGGCGCGGCAAGCACCATCGACGTGCTCCCCGTAGGCGGGAAGTGACCGCCATGGTCTCGTTCACCTCATCCTCAGAACCATCAACCACCCCCACGGAGCACATCATGAACAACCCCGCAGCCCCACAGCCCCCGCATGACCCGGAGGTCACCACGACAACCAGGCACCCGGCGAGGGTCGGCACCATAGTCTGGGGCGCCGTCGTCCTTGTCATTGGACTCTTGGTCATTCTCAGCAGTCAACTGAACCTTGATCTGGACGCCGGACAAACGGCCATGTGGCTGCTGCTCGGCGCGGGTGTGGCCATGGTTGCAGGCGGCGCCGTGAAGCTTTTGAGCAAAAAGCAGCCATAGCCAAAGCCGTCCACGTGATGGGCGTGACGTTGCCGGGATCACATGAGCGTCTAGAATGTTCTAGAAGAGGAGCTCAATGGTGCGCTCAATCCCCATTAGACACACCCCCTCGAAGGACCTAGGTACCCATGAAGATTGGAATTCTCACCAGCGGCGGCGACTGCCCAGGCTTGAACGCTGTTATCCGCGGAATCGTGCTCAAAGGCATCAAGAGCTACGGCCACGAGTTCGTTGGTTTCCGTGACGGTTGGCGCGGTGTGGTTGAGGGCGACGTCATGGACCTCCCCCGCCAGATGGTCCGTGGCATCTCCAAGCAGGGCGGAACCATTTTGGGCACGTCCCGCACCAACCCTTTTGAAGGAAATGGCGGCCCCGAGGTCATCAAGGCCCACATGGAGCGCCTCGGCATTGACGCACTGATCGCGATCGGCGGCGAAGGAACCCTCGCCGCCGCCCGCCGCCTCACGGATGCTGGCCTGAAGATTGTTGGCGTTCCCAAGACCGTAGACAACGATCTTGACGCCACGGATTACACCTTTGGTTTTGACACGGCCGTACAGATCGCCACCGAGGCGATCGACCGCTTGCGCACCACGGGCGAATCTCACCACCGCTGCATGATCGCAGAGGTCATGGGCCGCCACGTTGGTTGGATCGCACTTCACGCAGGCATGGCCACCGGCGCACACGCCGTCCTGATTCCGGAACAAAACACCAGCATGGATCAGATCGTCGAGTGGGTTAAGGAAGCTCACGATCGCGGACGTGCGCCGCTGGTTGTAGTTGCCGAAGGCTTTGTCCCAGACCACCAGGACACGGCACACTCAGAGCGTGGTCTGGACACCTTTGGCCGTCCCCGCCTCGGCGGAATCTCCGAGCAGCTTGCGCCGGAAATCGAAGCCCGCACCGGCATCGAAACCCGCGCAACCATCCTGGGCCACATTCAGCGCGGCGGCGTCCCTTCCAGCTTTGACCGTGTGCTTGCCACCCGTCTGGGCATGGCCGCCGTGGACTCCGTTGTGGAGGAACGCTGGGGCACCATGGTTGCCCTCAAGGGCACCGAGATTGAGCACGTCCCCTTCGAGGCTGCCTTGGGCAACCTCAAGACGGTTCCGCAGCACCGCTACGAAGAAGCCGCCATCCTGTTCGGCTAAGCATCAACCTTAAAAACGTGACGCACGCGCCCTTGCAGCACACCTTTGCTGTAAGGGCGCTAACGTTTAAGCCATGACCTTTGACCTCGCCTCCGCGCCCATCGTGTTCCTGGCTTGGGAGCGCGGGCTGGCGTTACCCGAGGATTCTCTCCTGGTCGGGGCCGACGGCACCCGGATCAATCACGCCACCAACGATCCTTCGCTGACCTTCTTGAGGCTGTGGGACAAGGCCGTGCTGACGGGACCGGCCGAGCTCCTGGCCGCCGCTGAAAGCCTTGACGACGATGAGCTCAGCGACCATGCCACACTGCTGCGCCTCACACGCGATGCCGGCGGCCGCAGCCTTGGCACGGCGGCCCTTTACTACGCGGATGACCTTGAGCTCCACCAGCCTGACCACACGGTTCACGTGTCAACGGGTGAGGCCGATGTTGCCGCCTTGGAGGCCCTCTGCCCGCCCGACGACGTCAACGATGTGGGCCTGGCCCGTCTAGCCCACAAGTTCACCATCATGTCCTCGGCAGAGCCCGACGCCGCACCTCTCGCCTGCAGCGCCTACGGGGAGTATCAGGGACTACTGGCCCCTTTGGGAACGCTCGTTGCGCCCGAGTTCCGGCGGCAGGGAATGGGCCGACTCGCCACAAGCATTGCCGCCCATGAAGCCCTGGCCGCCGGGCTCATTGTGCAGTTAAGTGCGGACGTGAACAATGCCCCGGCCCATTCCCTCGCAACTTCTCTGGGGCTTAGTGTTGCCGGGTTGCAGACTCGGGTGTCTCTGCCGTCCCCTCAAAACCCGCATAAATAGCTGACACGGGGCGCGGCTTGGCAAACATGATTGCGACCGCTGCGCCAATCAGGACCACCGCTGCCGGTAGCAAGATCGACTGCGCCATGGCGGTTGAGAATCCTGCCTGAAGGAACTCCGGCAAAGCTCCCTTGACGTCCTGCGCCCCTGTCCCGGCACCTGCCGGCATCTCGGCGGCCAGGCGGGCAGAAATCAATGCGGCAATGGCCGCGCTGCCCAGGACGGCACCAATCTGGCGCGTGGTGTTGTAGATACCAGCACCTGCACCGGCCTCGCGCGGGGCAAGGTTTCGGGTGGCAGTGGTTGACAGCGGCGCCCAAATACCCGAGCTTGCGATGCCGAGCAGGGCGCTGGGGAGCAGGAACAGCCAAATGGCTGTATCCGGGGTCATGAGCGCGGCGGTCCAGGCGAGGGATACCGCCATAAGGATGAAGCCCGTAAAGGCGACGTACCTGGGATTGACCACATCAACCAGCTTGCCCACGAACGGCGCCAGAACCCCTGATGCCAGAGCCATGGGGATCATCATCAACGCGGACTGGGTGGGCGTCATGCCACGCACCAGCTGGTAGTAGAAGAACAGAGGGAGGCTCATGGCCGTGACACTGAATCCCATGGCGGTGATGGCCGTGTTGGCCAGGGAGAAGTTCCGCACCTTGAACAAGTGCAGCGGCACCAGCGGCTCGCCCTTATTGACGGCCTGCCACCAGACGAAAGCTATCAAGAAGACAATGCCGGCAATGATCATGCCCCAGACCGTCAGCGGGCCTGCGATGGTCCCCCAGTCATAGGTGGCACCTTCCTGAATGCCGAACACCAAGAGAAAGAGCCCCACCGAACTCAGCGCAACGCCCAGAAGATCAAACTTGTGTTCGTGGGTTTGCAGCTTGGGGACGAGCCGCCAAGCCAAGACAAAAGCAATCACGCCGACAGGAACGTTGACAAAGAAGATCCATTCCCAGCCCAGTCCGTCAACCAGCACACCACCGAGAATTGGCCCCACCAGCATGGCGACACCTGCTGTGGCACCCCACAACCCCATGGCCGGTCCACGCTTGTCCGGCGCAAAGATGCGGGTAATGACGGCCATGGTTTGGGGTGTCATGAGCGCTGCACCGAGGCCCTGCGCAACACGGGCCACAATGAGCGTGCCAATGTCGTTGGAGAAACCACACCACAGGGAGGCGAGGGTAAAGACAGTCAAACCAATGAGATACAGGTTCTTGGGACCGTACTTATCACCCAATCGTCCAGTGACGAGCAAGGGCACGGCATACGCCAAGAGGTAAGCACTGGTAACCCAAATGACCGAGTTAATGTCAGTGTTCAGACCCTCCATGATCTTCGGGTTGGCCACCGAGACGATGGTGGAATCGACCAGGATCATGAAGAATCCCAGCACGAGCGCCCATAACGCGGGCCACGGTTTTTCCACGGTTTCCATGGATTTCCTTAATCTTGATTCGTACGTGGGAGCAGCGTGTTCACCAGGGCAAGGCCCCGGAGTTGATATCGCCACACAGCTGGCCGACCCACCGAATTTCGGCGTTCAGCAAGACTTGTTGATAATCGGCATCGACCAGGAATCTTGGCTCAACACCTTTGGCCAATGCCTTCGCAACGCCTGTTTCCAGCCCGTCCAGTTGCTCTTGCAGGAGGCCCAGTCGGTGCTCTAGAAGTTCGACGACGGAGCCAGCCGGCAGGTTGTGTGCCTCGTCCAAGGCTTGGGGGAAACACGGATATTCATTGATGGGTGTCGATATCAGATCCTCGACGCGGCCTTTGAGCGCAACCCTGCCTGCGGGAAGGATTGCGTAGGTGGTGCGTTCTGGACGATTGCCGTCGCGCTCCGTACCGACCGGCTCCACCAAGCCATCAACTGCAAGCCGACCCACCGCGTGATACAGCGTGCCCGGGCGGACCTTGACGATCCGGTCTTCGTGACGTTGCATGAGGACCTGGTACATCTCATAGGGGTGCATTGGCCGTTCAACGAGAAGCCCCAAGGCCGAAATGCCCAACGGCGTCAGCGGCTTAGTTCGTGCCATGTTTGCGGTTCCCCTTTTTCTATTCCACGAGAATTATTCCACGTGGAATAATGGGACACAAGAGCACCAAAGGGTGACGTGGAGCTCTTTTACTGCAGGCTGTTTAACGCGGGGCGCGCAGGAAACCTGACTGCCTGCCCACCACTTGGCCGGCGTCCGTGGCAACGATGAGCTCTTGATTGGCCGGGTACATTTCACCGTCATCGTTAACGTTCAGAACCGCGGCAGGATCCACGGAACGCTTGACCAACGCCAGCGCAATGGGCCCCATCTCAAAGTGCTGGGCCACGGAGGTAACCGTGCCCACCACGCGGTCATCGAGGAATACTTGACTGCCGGGCGCAGGCAGTGTGTGCAAGGAACCGTCAAGCTGCAAGAAAACCAGACGCCGGGGCGGGTGGCCCAAGTTGTGCACACGGGCGACCGTCTCCTGGCCCTTGTAGCAACCCTTGGCCAGGTGAACGGCTGTACGAAGCAAGTCCAACTCATGCGGGATGGTTTTGTCGTCCGTCTCGGCTCCGCGGCGTGGCCGCCATGCGGCCAGACGTAGCGCCTCCGCAGCCCAAACCCCTGCCAGCGGGAGATCGCCAACTTCTTTCTCCAAGGCGGAGGCGGGGATCAGGTATTCGCGCCATGGCCGTTCCAGTCCCGGGTGTTCTGCTTCGGGGACGGCCGCATAGCTATAGCCGCCAACGGCAACATGCGGCCAGGGATCAACCCAAACGAGGTGGTTGTCCCAGTGTGGAACCTCGGTCACTGACCCGAGCACCGCCCAATCAGCTGAAACGTCTGCAATCTCAACGCGCAACGTGAACTTCATGGAATTGAGCCACTTCGCGAGCGGTTCCGCCTCGGCGCTCTCCACGATCAGCCACGTGGTTTCACCGTCGTCAACAACGCGGGCATCGAACTCGATACGGCCCTGAATGGTCAGGAGCAACAGCTCCGTGCCCACACCCGGGGCAAGGGTGGTAACGGCTTGGGAGGACAGGGTGTTGAGCCAGCTCAAACGGTCAGGCCCCGTCACGGTAACCACTCCCCTGTGGGAAAGATCCACGACGGCGGATCCTGGTTTGCCAAGGTACCCCGCCAACAGGCGCTGTTCGCGATTGGGATCACCATAGTGGGCGGCAACCCCGGCATCAAGGCCACCTGCCTGGACGGCGCCGGAACGGTTTAACAAAGGACTCAAATAGCTCATAACGGTTCCAACGCCTTCTTCTAGTGGCCTATTCCGACCAGTCCGGCCGGCCTGCAGCCCTGACCCGACAGATAAGGCCGCTTTGAATGTTCAAAGCGGCCTTATCTGCCCAGTCACGGATTTATGAAAGCTTAGGAGCTGGCCTTGCGGAGGGCAGCTGAGGCGTGGGCGGCCAGGGCCTTGCCGTGTGCGGCTACATCCCAACGCCAGTAGAGATCGCCATTGACGAGCCCAAAGATGCGGGTTGCCGCGGTGTATTCCTTGGCTCCTGCGCCACGCATGACGGCGTCCGTGGAGAGCTGAATCTGCGGGCCCTTGATGGTTCCGTAGTACAGCTCGGAGATGCCACCGGGGTGCACAATGTTGACCATGATGTCGAAGCCGCCGTCAGCGTTGCGCAGGGCTTCGACGTCGTCGGCGGTGCGGAGGGCTGGAACAATATCGGCCGGTATCAGGCCCGGTCCGCCGTCGGAATCATTCAGGGTGCGGTCCAGCTGCCAGAAGCCGGTCTCAACAGACAATGGTCGCAGGACAGTGCCCTGCTCATCCGTGAGCCACGACTCCGCCGTGTACTTAAGGTATGGCAGGCCGTTCGCGGCAAAGGTGACCGTCTGGGTGAAGTATTCCGAATCGTCTTCACCGGCGCCAAGGCGCCCGGAGCCGGTCCAGGTTCCAAGCAGCCAGGACAACGGAACGAGTTCCGGGGTCAGATCTGTGGGTATCTCAATAGGCATGGCAGGTTACTGCTGACCCTTGAAGAGACGCCACACCACCAGTCCGGCAAACCATGCCATGGTCACGCCGGCCACGGCCAGAAGGCAAATGAAGAAGATTTCCAAGGCTAGTACGCTCATAGTGCCATCCTAACAATGTTCTGGCGGTGTTTTTTCCTGACGCAGCACTCAGTGGTGAGAGGGCTAGCGCAGAAGTATTTTTTCGACGAAGTACAGCAGCGAACCCAATGGAAGAATCGGGGCGAGTGAGGCTGCCGCAACCCCTATCAACCGCACGGGAGCACCCGATAGTGTCCGCAGCCGGTGGAAGGCGGCGATCACGGCTCCGGCAATGATGCCAAGGACCATTGCCGGCAGGATCCGGACATCCGAAAACAGCAGCGCGGCGAGCGGACCGGCCAAGGCGGCCAAGCCAATGGCTAGCGGCGCCCCGGCGCGATCGGGCCAGGGCAGCATCCCGGCAATCACGGCGACGGCCGCGCTAATGCCCACAATGAGGGTCAGCCCGGGCTCGCCGAGATATCTCAGTGAGGCCACCCAGCCGCAGACGAATCCGGAGATAAGGACGCCGGCTCCGGAACCAAGCGTGGATTCCAAACGGTGCTTCTGCCCCGTACCGCGAATGATCTGAACAACCATGATGGCGCCGAAGCCCAGGGCGATGTAGACGGGCGTCCACATCAGGTAATCGGATCCTTGACTCAGACCAACACTGAGGGAAGACCCGGCACCTGTGAGGGCAATGATGGTGCCCAGAGTCTTCTTGGCCGGAATCCCCAAGTAGTGGGGCCAACCGTAGCCAAAGATGACGGAGAGCAGCACGCTGACCCCCACCGAGTATCCAAGTCCCACGTAGTGCCCAGACACTAATAGCGCAAGGGCGACGATTCCTATAAGTCCGGCTGCAGATGACTTCACACATCAATCCTGCCCTATTCTGCCGGTACACTGTGGAACAACCCTGCGGGCGGGGCGTCTTGATTTCTGGGTATCCCTGTCTACATGGGGCTTGCAGTTGGTTCGTCGCTCAAAGATGCGCGTTTCAAAGTACTTTGTTAGGAAGTCATGTCGCAGATCTTAATGCTGACCAACAACCACGGCAGTTCCGTGGATGTTCTGCCTGCCCTGGAACTTTTGAGCCACACGGTCCACATCCTCCCCGCAGTCCCCACCGCTTTGCTCGATGCAAAGCCCTCAGATCTCATCATGGTGGACGCCCGCAAGGATCTGGCCGGGGCCCGCTCCCTGACCCAATTGTTGCGCGCCACCGGAATCAACGTGCCTTTGCTGCTGGTCCTGACCGAGGGCGGCATGGCCGCCGTGACAGCTTCATGGGCGGCCGACGACGTCATTCTTGAATCAGCCGGACCCGCCGAGGTTGAGGCCCGGATCCGTTTGGCGGTGACGCGTGCGGCCAGCGCCGATGACGACACCAATCAGGAAATCCATGCCGCCGGTATTGTCATCGACGAGGACAGCTACACGGCCCGCGTCCATGGCACCATACTGAACCTGACGTATAAGGAATTTGAACTTCTCAAGTACCTGGCCCAGCATCCTGGCCGCGTTTTCACCCGGGCCCAGCTGCTCAACGAAGTGTGGGGTTATGACTACTACGGTGGCACACGCACAGTGGACGTTCACGTCAGGCGCCTGCGTGCCAAGCTCGGCTCCGAAAATGAAAATCTGATCAGCACGGTGCGCAACGTGGGGTACCGGCTCACGGTTTCCCAAATGAACGACGGCGCCCTGACGGACGCCTGAACCGCCCCAAACAAAAGTAAGGCCCGAATCCATGAAGGATTCGGGCCTTACTTGTTGGTGGAGGACATACGGGTCGAACGTATCGAGGACACCCCACTGGTGCATCCCCCCAGTTGCAGCACCCGTGAAAACCGGGCGATGCTGCTCCCAAACTGTATGTCACCTCCGCACCTACACGCAAATTGAGCCCTTGGTGCCAGTGTTCGCTTTTTGTCCCTGACACGATCCGCGGACGCTGAGTCTCGCATTCACGCATGCACCCCCACTAGGCTGTGCTTATGAGCCCCGCAAAGACTGACAGCTGGCCAGTGACCGTGATCCCCGGCGCACCCGGGCCCGATCTCCTGCGCGAGATCCAAACGGTGATTGACGCGGCCGAGGACACCGACGGCAACCCACCCTTTTCAGAGCAGACCCTGGTGGAACTCAAAGCCACCGCGGCGGGCCCCCACTCGGTCCTGACCCTGCTGACGTATGCCCCTGAAGACGCTTCCCCTACCGCAAGTGAAGACCTTGCCGGTGTGGCCGTTGTGGTCCTCAATGGCAGTGAAGGCGTGCTGGAAATTGCCGTGCACCCCACCTATCGCAACGAAGGCGTTGGCGCGATCCTGGCCGACAAACTTGTGGAGGTCAGGGGCCTGCAAGGCATCAAAGCCTGGTCGCATGGCGATCACGAGGCGGCCGCCGATCTAGCGGCCAGCTACGGATACCGAGCCATTCGCGAACTGTGGCGCATGCGCCTGGTCCGGCAGACGCCGTCGTCCGCGGATACCCCTGACCTCAGGACCGACGACGGCGTGACGTTGCGGACGTTTGTCCCGCACCAGGACGAAGAGGCCTGGTTGGTGGCCAACGCTGCGGCCTTCGCGCACCACCCGGAACAGGGCGCCATGACGCTGGCTGATCTGCAGGCCCGCATGGCAGAAGATTGGTTCGATCCGGCCGGATTCTTCCTCGCCGTTGACGCGAACGATGAGATCTTGGGATTCCACTGGACCAAGGTCCACCCCGCTCGTTCGGGCCAGGCGGCCATTGGCGAGGTTTACGTCGTGGGCGTGACTCCGGCAGCGCAGGGACTGGGACTCGGCAAGGTACTGACTCGCCAGGGAATCGACCACCTGCAAAAAGCCGGGCTGAGCGCCATTATGCTTTACGTTGATGCGGACAATGAAGCTGCTGTGGCGCTGTACCGCAAACTGGGATTCACCAAGTGGGATTCCGATGTCATGTACGGCCCCATGTCGGCCTAATCCGAGCACCTGCGGCATAAGGTTGTTGCAATGCAGTACCAACAATGAGGACATGTTCATGAAGCGCGAATACAAGGGAACCACGAACTTGGCGGTGGCTAACGGCCGGGAACGATTTATTGCTGGCGAAGTTCCGGCATCCCGGGCCACCCAGGATCGAATTGAGATACCGGACTTTGAGCCAACGCTTATCCCCGAGGGCGACATCAGCCCCGACAGGTTTCTTGACCGTGAACTGAGCTGGCTGGCATTCAACTCCCGCGTCCTAGAGCTGGCCGAAGATCCGGATCTGCAGCTCCTGGAACGCGTGAACTTCTTGTCCATCTTCGCCTCCAACCTGGACGAATTCTTCATGGTGCGTGTGGCTGGCCTCAAGCGCCGCATCGCAGCAGGCTTGGCCGTGCCGTCACCGGCTGGCCTGAGCCCGCTGGAGGTTCTAGAGCAGATCAGCGACGCCGCCCACGAACTGCAGTCACGGCACGCCCACGTATTTGCCAGCCAGATCCGTCCGGCCCTGGCCTACGAGCACATCCACCTGGTGCACTGGGACGAACTCGATGACCCGTCCAAGGTCCAGCTGTCCAAGATGTTCGCCGAGAAGATCTTTCCCATCCTCACACCGCTGGCCGTGGACCCGGCCCACCCCTTCCCCTACATCTCCGGGCTGTCCCTGAACCTGGCTGTAGTGGTGCGCAACCCCGTGAGCGACAAGGAACTTTTTGCTCGCCTGAAGGTGCCGGACCTGCTGGAACGCCTGGTTTCCCTCGACGGCGCCCGCGCCGGCACCGTCCCCGGCCGGGTTGCCCGCTTCATCCCCTTGGAAGAAGTGATTGCCCAGCATCTGGATCAGCTGTTCCCCGGCATGGAAATTGTGGAGCACCACACCTTCCGCGTCACCCGCAACGAAGACCTCGAAGTTGAAGAGGACGACGCCGAAAACCTCCTGCAGGCGCTGGAGAAGGAACTGTTGCGCCGCAAGTTTGGCCCACCTGTTCGCCTCGAGGTGGCTACGGACATCAACCCGAGCATCCTTGAGCTCTTGGTGCGTGAACTGGATGTTGACGAGACCGAGGTTTACTTCCTTCCGGCACCCCTTGACCTGCGCGGTTTGTCGGTGATTGGTGGGATCGACCGGCCAGATCTGCGCTACCCCAAGCACGTCGCTCACACCTCCCGGGACCTCAACGCCTCGGAAACGTCCAAGGCGGCCAACGTCTTTGCCGCCATGCGCCGTCGTGACATCCTGCTCCACCACCCCTATGACGCCTTCTCCACATCGGTGCAGGCTTTCCTGGAACAGGCCGCCGCCGACCCCAAGGTTCGCGCCATCAAGCAGACCTTGTACAGGACCTCGGGTGACTCCCCCATCGTGGACGCACTCGTTGATGCCGCCGAGGCCGGTAAGCAGGTTCTGGCTCTCGTTGAGATTAAGGCCCGTTTTGACGAGCAGGCCAACATCTCTTGGGCTCGCAAGCTTGAACAAGCCGGCGTGCACGTGGTGTACGGCATTGTGGGGCTGAAAACTCACTGCAAACTCTCACTGGTTGTCCGTCAAGAACAGGACGGCCTGCGGCGCTACTGCCACATTGGTACGGGTAATTACCACCCGCGAACGGCCCGATACTACGAGGATCTGGGTCTGCTTACGGCCGATAACCAGGTGGGCGAGGACCTGTCGAAGCTGTTCAACCAGCTCTCCGGGTACGCACCAAAAACATCCTTTGACAGGTTGCTGGTGGCTCCACGGTCGGTCCGTTCCGGTTTGATTGAACGCATCGATGCCGAAATTGCGAACAAGCAGGCCGGACTGCCGGCCAAGGTCCGCATCAAGGTCAACTCCATGGTGGATGAAGCCATCATCGATTCCCTCTACCGGGCGTCTCAGGCCGGTGTTGACGTCGGCGTGATTGTGCGCGGCATCTGTTCACTGCGTCCGGGCGTTCCGGGCCTGAGCGAGAACATCACGGTCCGCTCCGTTCTGGGCCGTTTCCTGGAGCATTCACGGGTGTTCACCTTCGCCAATGGCGGGGATCCCGTGGTCTTCATTGGTTCGGCAGACATGATGCACCGCAACCTGGACCGCCGGGTTGAGGCGCTGGTGCAGCTCTCCAACAAGGATGATATTTCCGAGGTGAACTCGCTGCTGACCCGCTACCTTGATCCGGGAACCGCCAGCTGGCACCTGGACAACGAAGGTGAATGGAAACGCCACCACCAAGATACTGACGGAAACCCCCTACTCGACGTCCAATCGTGGTTGCTTGCCAACCGTTCACGTCCGCGATCTACACTGCACCGTTAATGCGTACCACTGAACACCTCGAAGAAAATGTTGCCGAAGGTTCCTATGCCTCCGTTTATGCTGCCGGTGCCTTGTGCTGGCGGGTCAAAAAGAAAAAGCTTGAAGTCCTGCTGATTCATCGCCAGCGCTATGACGATTGGTCGTGGCCCAAGGGCAAGCTGGACAAGGGGGAAACTCTGCCCGAATGTGCGGTGCGCGAAGTCTATGAAGAGGTGGGCCTGCCAATCACCTTGGGCATTCCGCTGCCGTCCATTCGCTATGCCGTCAAGCCGGGCTTGAAGGAAGTTCACTACTGGGCTTCTTCCGTCGATGACATGCCCGCCATGGCGGATGGGAAGGAAGTGGACGCCGTCCTTTGGTGCAGCCCCAACAAGGCACGCGGCCTGCTCTCAAATCCCTCCGATGTGGAACCGCTTGAGGCACTGGTTGCGGCACATGAGGCTGGGTCTTTGAGCACCTGGCCGCTGATCATCATCAGGCATGCAAAAGCCAAGCCGCGGTCTGCCTGGACCCGTGCTGAGGGTGAACGCCCCTTGGCGGCAACGGGTAAGCGTCAGGCTCTGTACCTGCAGCGCTTGCTGATGTCGTGGCACCCCGGACGGGTTTACACGAGCGGTTGGATGCGGTGCATCTCCACAATCTCCCCCTATGCCCAGGCCACCAAGGCCAAGGTGAAGGTGGTCTCGTGGTTGACCGAGGCAGACCACAAGCGCCAGCCGGCCAAGGTTGAAGCTGTGCTGGAAAAGCTGATGACCCGCAATAGCGCCACCGCCGTGTGTACTCACAGGCCCGTGCTCCCCACGGTTCTGGACACTCTGGCCAAGCACATGCCGGACGACATGGCTCACTCACTGCCATACCTTGATCCGCATTTGTCTCCCGGCGAGGTGCTGTTGGTCCACATGTCGCAGGAGATTCCCGGGCGGATCGTTGCCCTGGAGCAGCACAAACCGTTTGAGGACTAACGGCCGGCTGCTGCGTGGCTAGACGCCGCCGAAGTTGCCGCAACGGCACCAAATTACTGAGGCCTGGAAGAGCGCATAATGCGGCATTCCAGGCCTCAGCCATGCACGGGACGTAGCATTTCGACACGTATTTCCCCATTCGGGGATTCTGGTACGTAACATTGGAGCGAATAAGGGATTCCGCTTGCCAACGTTACCGCAAAGGATATATAGCATGCCGTCACTCGATTCACTGCCCGTCCTGGACTTCTCCCGCCTCAACGCGGGCCCAGAAGAAGCCACCGCGTTCCGAAATGAACTGCGCGATGCCATGCACGAGGTTGGCTTCCTCTACTTGGCCGGCCACGGCATTCCGCAGGAGCTCACGGACTCCATGCTTGATATTTCCCGTCGCTTTTTTGAACTCCCCGAGGATCTGAAGCTTGCGGTGGAGAACGTTCACAGCCCGCAGTTTCGCGGCTACACCCGCATTGGCGGCGAGCTCACCGACAATGCCATCGATTGGCGCGAACAAATCGATATCGGCGTGGAGCGTGACACGGTTGAAGCCGGCGACGGCGTTGCAGACTACTGGCGCCTAGAGGGTCCAAACCTGTGGCCCGAAGCATTGCCGGAAATGCGTACCGTGGTTTCCGAGTGGACCGAACGGCTCAGTGCCATTTCCCTGGATCTGCTGCGAGCGCTCGCGGTGTCGCTTGGCGCCCCCGAGGACACTTTTGACGCGGCCTTCGCATCCCGCGCATTCCCTGTTCTGAAGATTGTCCGCTACCCAGGGGAGTCCAACCCCGACCCCGTCCAAGGTGTGGGTTCCCACCGCGACGGCGGCGTCATAACGCTGCTCCTTGTGGAGCCTGACAAGGGCGGCCTCCAGGTGGAATACCAGGGCAAGTGGATCGACGCCCCTCAGGTTCCCGGGACTTTTGTGGTCAACATTGGCGAGATGCTGGAGTTGGCAACCAACGGTTACCTCAAGGCGACATTGCACCGTGTGATCTCTCCCCTGCGCGGAACGGACAGGATCTCCCTCCCGTTCTTCTACAACCCTGCGCTGGATGCCACCATGCCCCAGCTTGCCGTGAGCCCGGAGTTTCAGTCCAAGGCTCGCGGGCTTTCGGTTGACCCCACCAACAGCCCCATCTTGGAGACCTATGGCGACAATGCGCTCCGTTACCGCCTCCGGGCACATCCCAACGTGGTCGAAGAACACCACGCAGACCTGCTGGCGAAGTAGCCGCCTCACCCAGTTCGCAGTTGTGGTGACTTAGAACGCTCTAAGTCACCACAATGGCGAACTCGAGCCGTTGGACGACTCCCCCAGCGGGCCAAGTAGACTGTTGGGCGTGACTATTTTGACCCCGTACGAAGACATGCTTGCCGACGTGCTGGCAACCGGCACGGCGAAATCGGACCGCACCGGCACCGGAACGCGCAGCGTTTTTGGCCGCCAGCTGCGATTTGATCTGAGCGAAAGCTTCCCGCTGATCACCACCAAGCGAGTGCATTTCAAGTCGATCGCCATGGAACTGTTGTGGTTCTTGCGCGGAGATTCCAATGTGCATTGGCTGCAGGAAAATGGCGTCAAGATCTGGAACGAGTGGGCGGACGACGACGGCGAGCTGGGTCCCGTCTATGGCGTTCAGTGGCGCTCGTGGCCCACCCCGGACGGCGAACACATCGACCAGATATCCCAGGTCATGGAATCCCTGCGGGAGAACCCCGATTCCCGCCGCCACATTGTCTCGGCCTGGAATGTTGGCGAGTTGAAGAACATGGCGCTGCCCCCGTGCCACGCCTTCTTCCAGTTCTACGTTGCCCCCACAGAGGACGGCCGTGGGAAGCTCAGCTGCCAGCTGTACCAGCGCTCGGCCGACACCTTTCTGGGTGTCCCGTTCAACATCGCCTCCTACGCACTTCTGACCATGATGGTGGCCCACCAGCTTGACATGGAGCCGGGCGAATTCATCTGGACCGGCGGCGACGTGCACATTTACGACGACCACGTGGCCCAGGTGACCGAACAGCTTTCGCGCGAACCGTACCCATACCCGAAGCTGCGTTTCACCCGCAAGCCGGATTCCATCCTGGATTACACGTTCGAAGACTTTGAAATTCTTGACTACCAGCACCACCCCACGATTAAGGCACCGATAGCCGTATGAGCGAGTCCGCTTCCACCTACCGTTTCAGCCAACCCATCGTGGGCATGATCTGGGCCCAGACCAATCAGGGCATCATCGGGGCCGACGGCGGCATGCCTTGGCACCTGCCCGAGGACCTGGCCCACTTCAAGCGCGTCACTGCGGGCCACCCCGTAGTCATGGGCCGAAAGACCTGGGAATCGTTCCCGGACAGGTTCCGCCCGCTGCCGGATCGCACCAACATTGTGGTGACCCGCCAGGAGGGCTGGGGCTCGACGCCCGAGGCGAGTGGCGCCGTCGTGCTTGGCTCGGTGGAGGAGGCGCTGGTTGAGGCGCAGTTCTCCCCCGGCGGCAGCGAAGTGTGGGTCATTGGTGGCGGGGAAATCTTTGCACAGGCCGCAGAGCACGCCAATGTGGCCGTGGTGACAGTCATCAACTCGAACGTTGCCGGGGATACGCAGGCTCCGGGTCTGGGCCAGGAATGGTCGTTCCGCGGGGCGTCGCCGCTGGAGGGCTGGCACACCTCCAAGAATGGGAGCGAATACCGGTTCACGTTGTGGGCCAAGGGCGAGACGGAGTTTGAAGCTCTGTAGCCTCTTCATGGGGAGACCACCCCATCGCCGGGAAGCAAAAGGGCCGCTAGGCTCAAGATGATCTCAAACTTGTTATTGTCCCCTCACCTTCCGGAGCCACCATGACTGAAATGCTGGGCGCTGATGTTGAAGAACTACGCGCGCTGGCCAGGGACTTTTCTGGCAGCTCTCAAAAACTGGCGCAAGCGCAGAAGGTGATCGACGGCGCCGTCAACCAGTTGCCACGCTATTGGCACGGCCCGGATGCGCAACGCTTCGCTTCGCAATGGCGTGGCCAGCAACGCGGTGTCATTTCCCGCACGGCCGCCATGCTGGAGGACGCAGCCGATCTCCTCAAGAAAAACGCCGCCGAACAGGAGCAGACCAGCTCGGTGGCCAGTTTGGGCGGGCCGGCCGGCGTCCCCGGAACGGGCACCGGCGGGCCGAATCCATGGGGGCCCGACTGGCTTTCCAAGGAGTCGCCGTTTAGGGAAGGCTGGAAATTCTACGGCAACATCAAGAACGCCTTTTCTTTGCCAAAAAACGTGTTCGGACTCAGCCATATGGCTGCCAAGGGCTGGGACGTCTTCAAGGACGCCTCGCAATGGGGAAAGCTTGCGGCTCGCAGCGCACCCTACAACCTCATGGACTCGGCAACTGACCTGCTGGGGTTGAAGAACCTCAACAAGTACTTCCCCACACTAAATTCCATGAAGGGGTTCTTTGCTGAAACTCCCCAGCTGTTCAAGGGCAGCCAGCTGGAGTGGCTGGGCAAGGGCGGGCTTGGACGTGGTCTTGGTTGGCTTGGCGTGGGACTGAGCGGTTACGACACGATTGCGGGCATTGCCGAAGGTGACATGAACAAGGCAGCCATTTCCGGTGCCAAGACGGCACTGGGTGTGGCCTGCTTCCTTCCCCCGCCAGCAGGTACGGTGGCCCAGGTGATCAGCGTGGGGTGGGCCATCTATGACATCCCAGTTGTGAAAGATTTCGTGAACAACGGTGTGAAGGCCATCGGCGACGGGATTGCCTCGGCGGTCACCGATCCGGGCAAGTTTGCCAACGACGTCGGTGACGGCATCAAGGATCTTGGCAAGGGTGCGGCAAAATTCCTCGGTTTTGGGTAAATTCCCGCCCGTATTGAAGAAACTGTACAAGTCAAAGAACGGATTGCACGAGCCATGGACCTAACATCCACATCCCAGCCTGAATCTGCCGAATCTTATGGATTCGGTTTCGCAGAAGTTGCCTACGTGCTGAGGTCGACGTCAACGGCTCAGGCCCGCAAGAGCGCTGCAGTCCTCCGTTTGACCGACGAACTCGATTCCGACCAGCTGTGTGTCGCCGGGGCATCATCGCTGCTGGCTCGGGGCTTCGCATCGGCCCAGGGGGAGGACATTGAACTAGAGGGTCCGGCCATGGTCCTCGCCTACGCCCTGGCCCAGGCAACCCGGTGGACCGAGATCAGCCTCATGACCGGTGACTCCATTGACACAGTTGTCCATGTCGAGTCGGACAAGGTCAAGGTGCTGCTCCAGCCCCGCACCCTGTCCACCTGGTTTGTCTTCGCCCAGGACCCCACGCTCGATGGCGCTGCAGCAGAAATGGACATCATTGAGGAGCATGTCCGCCAAACGAAGACCGGAACCGCCTATGTGCTGAGCCGTACGCTGGACTCCGAAGACCATTTGATGATTCGTCCCGACTCGCAGGCGTGGGCCATTGGGCAGGCCAAGGATCCGGCCGCGGACGTCGTGGAACGCACGGGGCTGAGCTCCGAAGACGTGCTTGCATCCCTGTCCGGGCTGCGTGCCGCGCTGGTGTCATGAGCAACCGTCCGAAAAAAACCGCCGGCTCCCATTCGGCAGCCCCCGGGCAGCCGGGCTACGTCCCTTCCGGTCGGCCGGGAAAGGGCTACTACAAGTCGCAAGTTGAGCGTGAAGCGTTCCGGCAGGGCATGACCGTTGAGGAATACGGCGTTTACAAGGGCTCGGCGGGCAGCGCCGTCAAACCGGTAAACAGCGCTGGCGGGCTCTTGGTGATCTCCATGATCATTTCAGTCTTTTCCGGTATCTCGGCCGTCGCATTTGTCATTCTGTGGGTCCAAGACGGGTTCGGCGCGGCCGCCAGAGTCTTGGTTCCGATGCTCTTGGCGGCTGTCTTTACCGTCTGGAGCTGGAGCTACTATGTCCGCGAACGCAAGGCCGAGAAGCTGCGCAAGGACCGCGGCATCACCTTGGTCCGCCCGGAGTAAACAGGCGTCCCCTCCGCCGCGAATTGCTCGCCTGCCCGTCCGAACGCCGGTGCGGTGGTGGGAAACGGCGTCGCACTTGTTCGCTTGGTGAAACGAACTACAGCCAATTTGCCCCTCCCCTCTAAACTGGGGACATGACCAATAACAGTGTTCCTTCCGTCGGCCTGGTTGGCTGGCGTGGCATGGTCGGTTCCGTCCTGGTGCAGCGCATGCAGGACGAAGGCGACTTCGGCGATATCAACCCCGTCTTCTTCTCGACCTCGAACGCCGGCGGCGCTGCCCCGGCGATTACCGGCGGCGACACCGGCAAACTCGAAGACGCCTTTGATATTGACACTCTGGCGAAGCTTCCCATTATTGTCACGGCCCAGGGCGGCGACTACACCTCCCGCGTGCACACCGAGCTGCGCAACCGCGGCTGGGACGGCCTCTGGATGGACGCGGCCTCCACGCTGCGCATGAACAACGACTCGATCATTGTGCTTGACCCCATCAACCGCTCCGTCATTGATGCCGGGCTGGCATCCGGCGTCAAGGACTTTGTGGGCGGCAACTGCACCGTTTCCTGCATGCTCATGGGCTTGGGCGGGCTGTTCAAGAACGGCCTGGTCGAGTGGGGCACGTCCATGACGTACCAGGCTGCCTCCGGAGGCGGCGCGCGCCACATGCGCGAACTCCTGAACCAGTTCGGCACGCTCAACTCCGAGGTTTCCTCCGAACTGGACAACCCGGCGTCGGCCATCCTGGAAATTGACCGCAAGGTCCTGGCCCACCAGCGCGAAGGCATCGACTCTTCGCAGTTTGGCGTTCCGCTGGCCGGCTCCTTGATCCCCTGGATCGACGCGGATTTGGGCAACGGCCAGTCCAAGGAAGAGTGGAAGGCCGGGGTTGAGACCAACAAAATCCTGGGCACCACTTCCGAGAACAAGGTGATCATGGACGGCCTGTGCGTGCGCATCGGCGCCATGCGCTCCCACTCCCAGGCACTGACGCTCAAGCTTCGCGAGGACCTGTCCGTGTCCGAGATCGAGTCCCTGCTGGCCAACGACAACGAGTGGGCCAAGGTGGTTCCCAACACCAAGGAAGCCTCCATGGCGGATCTGACGCCCGTTGCCGCCTCCGGCACGTTGGAGGTTCCGGTGGGCCGCATCCGCAAGATGGAAATGGGCCCCGAGTACATCAGCGCATTCACGGTGGGCGACCAGCTCCTCTGGGGTGCCGCCGAGCCGCTGCGCCGCATGCTGAAGATCGCCGTCGGCACGCTGTAGCCCTTTTTAGCTGAGCCTCCCTGCCTCGATCAACGGCATGGGAGGCTCAGTTGCTTAACCAGCGAGCGTAGGCCTTCGCGGTCTTGTCCAACGCCTTGTCCTGGTTTGGCGTCAGCCCGTCAAACAGCTCCGGAAGCACCGCGCCGGCCCGTTGCCTCTCGCGTTCGGCCGCGGTTTGCGCCTTGCGCCATGTTCCCGCCACCTTGCCGCCTGTCACCACGGTGGCCTTGAACATGCCGTTGTTTCCGGGCACCGTCAGCGGCGCGTGCTCCGGGGCCAGTGCGGCACTGCGGTCCGTGTAGCCCAGCAGGTACTCGTCAAAGCCTGGCAACAGGAGCACGGACCGGGCACCCGGAACCGTCCCGCCCGTCAGCTCGGCTGTCTCCGGGGCCAAATAGTATGTTGCCCCGTTACACTCAATGGTCTCGAGCTCCCCCGCCGCCCCGTCCAGGCCTGTCCTGATGTCCGCCAGCGTGAGCTTGCTCCACCACTGGAAGTCGCTGACAGTTGCCGGTCCGTGGCTGCGGAAGTATCGAAGGGCCAACTCTGCCAGCGCACCCCCGCGATCCAGTGTGCGCGGGTTCTTGATCCACTCCCGCGCGCTGACGTAGAACTGGGAATTGCCGTTGCCCTCACTGTTGATGGGCCCCTGCACCAGCGTCCCTTCAAGGCAGAGCAGGAACAGGAAATGGTAGCCGCGCTGGGCCTTCGTGGACTGGCCCGCCTGCTCAAAAGCTGCAGTCAGTTCATCGCGGGTGACCCTGCCGCCCGAGCCTTCCAGCAGCGACAAGGCAATCACACGCACCTGGTCCACGTCCGGCGTCGTAATTTCCAACTGGCGGTGGCGGGTGGCCTGGCCCTTGGCCATCCGCTCCGCCGTCAGGGAGAGGATCCAGCCCAGATCCTCGGCCACCGTCACGTGCAGGGTGCCGCGGAGAGGGCAGGAACGGACCAATTCGCCCCGGTTGAAGGCAGCCTCAATGCCTGTCCGCGAGGAACCGGGCGAGCGCAGCCCGATGGACCACAAGGCGCCGGGGAAATCCTGGCCCTGGAGTGCTGTCATTGAACGCACAACGTCCACCGGCCCCGGTGTGGGACTGGTGGACGTTGGCAGGATTCCTTGGGCTGCGAGCCGCAGCCGGGCAAGAGTGGCGACGCTAGTGGTCATGGACCCAATCTAGCCCAAACGATTGTGTCAGCGGGCGGTGCGCATGCTGGCCGTGATGGGGCACTCGAAGGGGTCACGCTGGCCCAGGCCAACACGGTTCAGGTAACGCATCACGATCATGTACGACTGGCCCAGAGTGGTCTCGGTGTAGGCGATGTTTCGCTCGGCACAGTACTGGCGGACCATGGGCTGGACGGCCTTCAAGTTCTTGGAGGACATGGTGGGGAACAAGTGGTGTTCGATCTGGTAGTTCAAACCGCCCATACCAACGTCCACCCACCAGCCGCCGGAGATGTTGCGGCTCATGAGGGTCTGGCGGCGCATGAAGTCAATCTTGACGTCCTTGGGAACCAGCGGCATGCCCTTGTGGTTCGGGGCGAACGCGCAGCCCATGTACAGGCCAAGACCCATGATCTGCACGGCAACGAATGCCAGGCCGATGCCCCATCCCAGGAACCAGACGGTGAATGCGGGAAGCAGGACCAGGCGGACTGCGAGAAGGGCGATCTCCGCCGTGCGCTCGGGCACAATCTGCTTGCGGTCCAGCACACGCTTGACGGCTGCAATGTGCAGGTCAAGGGCTGCAAGGGTCAGCAGCGGGAAGAAGAAGGCGCCCTGGCGGCGGGCGAACCACTTGGCGAAGCCGGTTCGCTTGGCGGCGTTCTCGGGATCAAACACGAGCGCACCGGGGTCAATATCGCCATCCACACCGATCTTGTTCGGGTTCAGGTGGTGCTTGCCGTGCTTGTTCATCCACCAGCCGTAGGACAGGCCCACGAACAAGTTGCCGGCAATACGGGCCAGCCAGGCGTTCTTCTTGGCTGAGGCGAAGACCTGGCGGTGTGCGGCGTCGTGCGAAATGAAGGCGGTCTGTGTACACATGAAGGCGAACAGCACTGCGGTGATCATCTGCCACCAGGTCTGGCCCAGTGTCAGGAACAGTGCCAACACGGCCAAGTAGCCAATGCTCTGGCGGACAATGCGTAGCACGTACCACTTGATGTCGCGCTCCATAAGACCCGCGGCACGAACCTGCTCCGTGAGTTGAATGAAGTCAGTGACATGGCGATCGCGGGCCGGGCGTTTCCGCGCAGGCGTCGCGTCCGGAGTCTCTTCCAGTAGATCGGTCGAGTCAAGCGTTGCGGATGACATTGTGCTCCTCTTGGTGCCTCACGGATGCCCAATCATCACGTAACGAAAAAGTTTCAATCTACCCATCACGTTACGTTCTGAAACTGCAGTGCACATCACACTCAGGAGCCGTCTTGACCCCCTACCCGGGTATGGGTGCGGCAGGCTGCCCTCATGCTTGCGGTAAACCTGCCCGACGCAACAGTGCCGTAAACAACGCCCGGTCCTGCAATTCACGCCAAGTCCACCGAACAAAAGAAACGCCCTGACCACGGATATCGTCCTCTCGACACTTTTCCTTCCATAGGCGTTCCTCCATGGAACCACCGCCCCAATCAGCGCGCAGGTACTTTGCCTTTCCGTCGAATTCGCCGGCAACGTTCTGCTCCTTGAACCAAAAATCAACCAACGCGGTTTTACCGTCCCGCAGGGTGTATTTCTTCTGCAGGATGGGCGCAGGAAATCCCAGCTGATGCATTTTCGCGCGGCTGATGGATTCCCCGGCCGATCCTGACAGGGCTGACGCAAAGTTGATGACAGCAAGGGTGCGTTCACGGGCGGCTTTGCTGGGCAGCAGGGAAGCCGCCATCCGCAGTTCATCAAGGGAGAGGGCGGGCCCCTGCGGGCCGTCGGTAACCCACGAAGGTTCATGACGTCCGGCCTCGACACCGGCGGGTCCAAACCGGTTTACGGCGTGCTGCGGATGGGGTTCTCGGAGTGCGGAGTCGCAGACGGCCACCGCGTAAGGAAAGGCCAGCTCCCCAATGAGCACCATTGTTGTCCGCAGCTTGTCGGTCAAGAGGAACGGCCCGCAACCCACCGTGTTGTCCATCCTCGAGCCAACATGGCGGACCACGTCCTTGGAACTGCGCCCACTGCCCACGACCTCCGTCACAACGTGCAACTTGTTTGGCACCCCCACAATCCACAGACCCCACAGGAGCGCAGCCGTGGCGTGGCATAACACTGGCTGCGTCGCCACCACCGCCTGGAACGCGGCGGCTTGGGCACCGTACCGTTGCAGCGGCCCCAGTTGCTTCCATTCTTCGGATGTTGCATAGACGCCACGGCGAATGCGCACCAACTCTCCCTTGGTGCAGAGCTTTGCAAGCTTCGTTGTGTCCTGTCCCAGGCGACC
Organism: Arthrobacter alpinus; assembly: GCF_900105965.1. Taxonomy (NCBI): domain Bacteria; kingdom Bacillati; phylum Actinomycetota; class Actinomycetes; order Micrococcales; family Micrococcaceae; genus Arthrobacter; species Arthrobacter alpinus. The sequence continues at coordinate 3,936,978 of NZ_FNTV01000001.1, read as the reverse complement.
CAAGTCGGCCGGCTGAATCAGTCGCAAAGTGTCCATCCCTCAAGCCTTGCACCGTCGGGAGACGCCTGTAAGGCACAATTTCGTGATTGTGGATAACTCCTTGTGACGGGGTGCGGGTCGCTTCAGCAAAAATGCCGCCGGTCCTGACAATTGCCGGTGGTGTAACGGCGGCGATTGTCAGGACGGGCGGCATTGTTCAAATTCGGAGGTTAGAGCGCGCACCCCACCAGCACGGGTTCCGGGACCAGGGTGATCCCAAACTTACGGACGACGCCATCCCGAACCTCCCTCGCAATAGCCAGGACATCCTCGGCGCGAGCCTCGCCACGGTTCGTGATGGCGAGGGTGTGCTTCGTGGACAGGGAAGCACGCGGCGGGGTCCCGGCGTCGTCCGTCCCGGCGGAAAGCTCCCCTGCCAGGCCAAAGCCCTTGGAGAACCCCGCATGCTCAATGAGCCATCCAGCACTGAGCTTGACCAGGTCACCGGCAGGCCAACGCGGGGCGTCCTCGGGCAGGCCCGCGGCAACGTCGGCGCTAACGATCGGGTTGGTGAAGAAGGAGCCGGTGGAGAAGGTGTCGCGGTCGGACGGGTCCAGGACCATGCCCTTGGACGCGCGCAGGGCCAGGACGGTGCGGCGCAGCTCGAGTGAATTGGCGCGCTGACCAACCTCCACTCCGAGGCGGCGGGCCAGCTCTGCGTACTTCACGGGGGCGCTCATCCGGCCCAGGAGCAGTTGGAATTCAACCGTCAGGACCACATAGCGCGGGGATCCGTTGACGGTGGTGGCCTTCAGGAGCGACTCGCGGTAGCCAAACTTTAGTTCGGAGTTAGTGAACGTGCGGACGGCATTATTTTCCCTGTCCCACGTTCGCACGGCGGCAATGGTTTGGGAGACTTCGCAACCGTAGGCCCCGACGTTCTGCACGGGCGTTGCACCCGCACTACCCGGAATGCCGGAAAGCGCCTCAACGCCGCTCCACGCGTGCAGCACGGCCTGGTGGACAAAATCATCCCAATTGTGGCCGGCCTGGACCACCACTGAGGCGCCGCCGCAGGAGTCTTGGGAATCAGCGACAAAGCCCTTGCTGGCGATCTGCACCACGGTCCCGGCAAATCCTTCATCGGAGACGATCAGATTGGAGCCGCCACCAATGATCAGCAACGGCTCGCCCGCGGCGTCGGCTTGCTTGACCGCGGCAATAATTTCCGCCTCGGTGGTGGCCACAATCAATTTGCGAGCGGGTCCGCCCACGGCAAGTGTTGTCAGGGAACTAAGAGACGTTTGCGCATTCACCTCTCCAGACTATCCCGAGTGTGCGTGCTCGTTCGCGTCCAGATACGCAGGCCGTCGCACCACGGGGGTCAGGAAGAAGGCGATCACCAACATGACCAGCACGGCTAGGAGTGAATTGAGCACTCCCACATGTTCGGCCAACAAACCCAGCAGTGGCGGACCACCCAAGAAGGCTCCATAGCCCACAGTGGAAACCACGGAAACGCGGGCTGCTGCGTGTTCGGGATCGTCGGATGCCGCGGACATGGCCACAGGGAAACCCAATGCCGAACCAAGACCCCAGAAGATCAACGCAGCCATGGCAAGCTCAACCGAAGGCGCGAAGACAAAAAGACCCAAACCAATGACGGCAAGGGCGGCACCCACGCGCAGCACAATCACGCGCCCGTACTTGTCCAGAACCACCGTTCCAGCAAAGCGACCGATTGTCATCGCCGAGACGAAGATGCCGTACCCGACGGCGCCAAGCGCCGCCGTCGAACTGTGCCCGTCAACCATGGCCAGCGCCACCCAGTCACCGGCCGCACCTTCGGCCAAGCCAAGGCCCAACACGAGGGCGCCGAGCAACAGCGTGCGAGGATCGCGCCAGGCCGCAGCAATCTTTGCCTTGCCGGCAGCCTTGCTGGCCTTCTCTGCGGCGACCGTGGCTTCGGTGCTCTTGGCGGAGCCGTTCTTGGCGGAGCCGTGATTCTGGGCAGTTTGGCCTGTCACAACAGGGATCGGACCGGTTCCCGGCACGGCACTTGCCTCGGTGACATCAACCATGACGCCCGTGGAGCCGACCTTGTCGGCCTGATAGTGACCGGCACCGATCATCACAGCAATACAAACAGCCATGGCAATCACGCCCAGATGAATGGCAACGGGCAGGTGAACGGCCGCCGCCAACGCACCAACGCCTGCGCCCAGCACGGTGCCGATGCTGAAGGCACCGTGCAAACGCGGCATAATATGCCGGCCCAGCGCCCGTTCAACGGCCGCTCCTTCAATATTTGAGGACGTGTTCCAGCAGCCCGTGCCAAGGCCCACCAGGACAAGACCAATGCCCACCACCAGCGAATCCGAAAATACCGTGGCTCCCAGGCCCAAGATGACCACGCCAAGTGCCTGGATGAGGCTGCCCAGCCGGGTGGTCAGCTTTGAGCCAAGGCGAAGCACGATGAGGCCGGATGCCGCCACCGAGATGAACGACCCCAACGACATGCAGAGCAGCATCAGTCCCACCTGGCCCGGGGTCAGCCCAAGATCGTCGCGGACGGCCGGAATGCGGGAAACCCAGGTGGCAAACACCAACCCGGAACCGGCGTACGCGGTGACTACCCCGTTGCGCCAGGCGTTGATTTGGTTCACGCCACGCGAACCAAGGCCTGGGCTTTAACCAAAACTTTCTGGCCTTCCAAGGTGACCGTCAGGTCGATTCGGGCAGTGCCGGCGTCGGCATCCAGGGCACCAATGACGCCCACAACGTTGACGACGGCGCCAGGCTCACCTTCAAGATCGGCCACCGGCACGGGCTTGGTGAAGCGTGTGCCGTAGCTGACGACGGCGCCGGGGTCGCCGATCCAGTCGGTCACCAGCTGAACCGCCGCACCCATGGTGAACATGCCGTGGGCGATGACGCCGGGTAGTTCAACCTCGCGGGCGAAGCGTTCGTTCCAGTGGATGGGGTTAAAGTCACCCGAGGCCCCGGCGTACTTGACCAGGTCGGCTCGGGAAATCTCGATGGTGCGTGAGCCGATTTCGGTGCCCACGGCCAAATCTGCAATGTTTATCGCTGGAGTGTTCATTACTGTCCCTCCCCGCGGACCAGGATGGCCGAGACTGTGGTGGCGACAGCAGCGCCGTCGACGGTTGAAATTTCGGCGCGGGTGGTGATCATGGCCCCACCTCCCATGCCGCGGACGGTGTCCACGTGCAATTCTGCGACGAGCTCGTCGCCGGCGACGATGGCCTTATGGTGGGTGAAGCGCTGCTCCGCGTGGACCACGCGGGAGAAGTCGATGCCGGAATCGGAATCGTTGATCAGCAGGGCGTCCGCCCGCTGGGCCACGATGATGGCATAGGTGGGTGGAGCCACCAGATCGGCATGACCCAAAGCCTGTGCCGCGGCAACATCAAAGTGGGCCGTGTGGCTGGCCTTGACGGCCCTGGCGAAATCACGGATGGACTCTCGGCCCACACTGTAAATTTCGCTTAATTGGTAGCTGCGCCCCTGCAGTTCGGGATTGATACTCATGCGCTCAAGCCTATAGCCCGGACGTGCTCCGGCGCATACTACGACCGTGTGCCGGACTTCATTCTGGCCACCACTTCCAGGAGGGAGGCAACGTCAACACGCTCTTGCGGGTTGACGGCACTTCCCACACCGGTTTGGAAGCCAAAAAGTGTTGCGTTGAAGTAGAGCCCGTCCCCCAACAACATCACGGCGCGGGCCACGGCAGCATCGGTAATATCACTCTGGATCAGTTCAAACCAGCGCGAGTGGATTTCGGAGAAGACCAGGCGAACCACGTCCTCGTCGCTCTGAATGAGGCGGTGGGCAGCAACAATGGCCCGGTCAAAGGGAGTATCGCCAAAGACGCTGGTGCGTACGTAATAGCTTGCGCACCCCTCCGGGTCCGCGGCCATCGCGGCGAAATCCAGTTCCGCGTACTCCCGCAGCTTTGCGAGCAATCCCTCGGTCAGCGCTTCCTTGCTCTTGAAGTGATAGAGGAGACCGCCCTTTGAAACGCCAGCGGCCGCCGCAACAGCATCCAAGGTGGCGGCCCGGGGGCCGTCGTCAATGAGTAAATCCTCATAAGCACCAAGGATTCGCTCACGCGTGGATGTCTGTGTAGTCATGAGTCCACCCTACAAGAGGTGATGGACTGCACCGTCCAGACGGTTTACTGTACCGGCTGGACGGTATAGACTATTGCCATGGCGTCAACGACTCTTAACACCACATCAGCTCACACTCCGCAGCGTGCAGGAATCCGTACATGGATTGCCCTGATCGTCTTGATGCTGCCCGTTTTGCTCGTATCCGTTGACAATACGGTCCTGAGCTTCGCAATCCCCTCAATCTCCCTGGCCTTGGTGCCGTCTGCCTCGGAGCTGCTGTGGATCATTGACGTCTACCCGCTGGTTCTGGCCGCCTTGCTGATCCCGATGGGCAGCATGGCAGATAGATTTGGCCGGCGCCGCATGCTCATGATCGGCAGCACCGGCTTCGCGATCGTTTCAGTCCTGGCAGCCTTCGCCCCCAACGCCGGGGCCCTCATTGGCTACCGCGCCCTGTTGGGCCTCTTCGGCGCCATGCTGATGCCCTCAACCCTGTCCCTGATCCGAAACTTGTTCTTGCATCCGACTCAGCGGCGCACGGCCATTGCCGTCTGGGCGGCTGGTTTCTCCGGCGGCGCAGCGTTGGGCCCCATTGTGGGCGGCTTCATCCTGGAACACTTCTGGTGGGGCGCAGTCTTCCTGATGTCGGTGCCGGTGCTGGTTCCATTCCTGATCTTGGCGCCCATCTTTGTCCCGGAGTCCAAGGACCCCAACCCGGGGCGCATTGACGTGGTGAGCATTCTGTTGACCTTCGGAGCCATGGTGCCCACTATCTTTGGCATCAAGGAAATGGCCCAGTCGGGCTTCTCCGTCATCAATATGGCACTCATCGCTGCGGGTATCGCGCTGGCCGTGGTTTTTGTGCGCCGGCAATTGCGCCGCGCAAACCCCATGATGGATGTGACGTTGTTCAAGAATCCCGTGTTCAGCGGCAGCGTGAGCGCCAACTTGCTGAGCATCTTTGCGCTGGTTGGATTCTTGTACTTCGTCACCCAGCATCTCCAGCTTGTGGTGGGCCTCTCCCCCACCCATGCCGCCTTTGTCTTGGTGCCGGGCCTCGCCATCACGATCGTCTCGGGACTCCTGGCAGCCTCCCTGGCCGGGCGTTTCAAGCCGAAGTACCTGGTAGCCGGGGGCTTGTTCCTAAATGCCACGGGGTTCCTGATCGTCTGGCTAAACACAGACGGTTCAGTACTGGGCATCATTGCAGCGTTCGCCGTCCTAGGTGCCGGCGTCGGCATGGCGGAGACCATCTCCAATGACCTGATCCTGGCCGCTGCGCCCCCGGCCAAGGCGGGTGCTGCCTCGGCGATCTCGGAAACCGCCTATGAAGTGGGATCGGTCCTGGGAACAGCTATCTTGGGCAGCGTTCTGGCTGCTGCCTACAGGCTGAATGTTGCCGTTCCGTCCGGGCTTTCGGGGGCGGAGACGGAAAATGCATCTCAGACCCTGGGTGGCGCTATCGATGTTGCCGCAAAGCTCCCCGAGCAGCAGGGTGCCGCATTGCTGGAATCGGCCAAGCATGCCTTTGATTCCGGACAGGGAACCGTGGCGCTGGTCAGCGTTGCCCTCATGCTCGGCGCGGCACTCATGTGCCTCTGGGCGCTACGTGGTGCAGTGGCCAACGCGGCACCTGTGGAGCACTAGCCTGCTCAATTGAGACAGCAGGTCAGGCGAAAAACTGGGTCCCAACCCGCCTGATCTGCTGTTTGGATTCGCCATGACACTGCGCACGAACCTTAAGTGATGCGGCGTTGGGGTTAGTTGCGCTCTGCTTCGCGCTTCTCGGCGGCTTTGAGTTCCTTGCGGATGTTGTGGCCGCGCAAGCCCAGGGACGCCATGTGCGCCAGCAGTCCCACCCCGACGAACGGCAGAGCAATGAACGTCATGGACGCGGTAGAAGTAAGGGCACCGATGACAATGATGACAATGCCGATGAAGGTCAGCCCCATGCCACCAAAAACGGCGTATTTGTAGGCTGGCGGTGCGGTTTCCCAGAAGTCGTTAATCACGCTCTGAGTCTACCCGTGAAGCCGGAAGCCACTAGAAGAGAGATTCCTGCAGGGCCGGAATCTCGGTGCTAAAGGCGCCGGACCTGATCCGATGCCCCTTGAGCCCGCCAAGGTCCACGACAAACGCCGCCTCCGCATCATCAAGAGACACCAGCGCGTTGGCTCCCAGCATGGAAAGCAGCTTCATGCCATGCCTGCCCGAGTCCAGGGGCTGCGGGTACGCGATCCTCGGACCACCGGCTAGAATTCCGCGGGCAAAATCGCTGCCACGCCACTGCTCGTCGACAATCTCGAAACCCGGCTGCGTGCGTTCGTGCAAGAATTCACGCACGACGCCGGCCACCTCTCGATTGCGCAGCTCAAGTTCCGCCTTACTCCGGGGCGTAAGAAGGGATGCTGCCTTGCTTGCGGCACGCACAAATTGCGTGACTCCAAGTTCCTTGGTCACCGAATCTTCCAGCAATCGCACTACGGCCCCATCCCGGGCCAACGCAACATACTGCGCCACCACTGCGCCTTGCTCGGCCAGGCGCCGCCACTTACTCAGATTGGAAGCGGTGCCCACCTTGGTGGTGCCGTCGGCAAACGTGGCGATGTACAACCAGTGCTGCTGCGATAAATAGCTGCGCATCCCGGGCGGGGCCTGGCCGCTGCGGTGAAAATCATGCATGTGCCGCAGATCGTCCCGAGCAAAACAGGCGCCGCACTGGAAACCGCGTTCGGCGCCCTGGTGAGTGGGGCAAGAGTGGTGCAGCGAATCTTCCGGCCCCTGCACGCTGGTGTACCCCAGACAGTAACGAGCCGGAATTCCATCGCCGGAAAGCACCTCGAACCGCAGCCACTGCCCAGCCGACAAAGGCAGCTGGGCATCGGCGTCGTCCGCCATGAGCGAGAGCGCAGGACCTCCGGGCCTCCACGAGACGCCGCGGACCAGGCCGGTCTTGACAGGCTCGACCACCGGTTTGGCTAGAGTGCGGGCTGGACGCCGTAAGCGACAGCGAGCTTCATGATCTTCTCGGCGCGACCCAGGCGGGGAAGGTCGGAGCCGTCGCGGATCACGCCGCCGCGGGCGTTGAAATCGTTCATGAAATCGGTGGCCCAGGCAACGTCGGAAGGCGTGGGGCTGATGACCTCGTTGATGATGGTGGTTTGGTCCATGGCGAGGCACAACTTGCCCGTCATGCCCATCGAGACCGTGATGGCAGACTGCTCACGCAGGATCGGGTGGTTGGTGCCAACGGTGGGTCCGTCGATGGGGCCGGGCAGGTTGCCAACGCGGCTGGCCACAACCAGCTTGGCGCGCGGATATGCCATTGCTTCGCGATCGGCGGCCATGCCGGTGTCGCGACGGAAGTCACCTGAGCCAAAGGCAAGGCGGAAGGCACCCTCGGCGCGGGCAATGTTGTTGGCTTCCTCGATGCCCAGTGCAGATTCAACCAAGGCGAGCACACGGGTCTTACCGTCAAGGCGGTGGTAGGTTTCCTTGACCTGTTCGGCGTTCTCGGTCTTGGCCAGCATGACGCCGAGCAAGCCGGGGACGTTGCGCAGGTTGGCGACGTCGTCGGCCCAGAAGGCTGACTGAACGTCGTTGATGCGGACCCAGGCCTGGCCGCCGTTGCGCAGCCAAGCGATGACGTCGGCGCGGGCGGCGTCCTTCTTCTTGGGGTCTACTGCATCTTCGATGTCCAGGACAACGGCGTCTGCGCGCGAGTTGGCGGACTCGTCAAAGATCTCCGGGCGCGTCGCCGGAACCAGAAGCCACGAGCGGGCAATTTCTGCGGGAATGTTACGAATGCGGACAGGTGCGGTAGCGGCTTCATTGCCAACGGAGCTAGACATACCTCTACCGTATACGGATGGGCAAAAAGTTGCTTTGTGGCCTGCAACAAAGCAACGCAACTTTTACTAGCGGATTGCACCAGAATCGCTAGCCTCGAAGGAATGCCAGCAGCTTTGCAAAGGACTGCATGTCAGCGTCATCCTTTGTCACGAGCGCTTCCTGATCCATGGCCTCTGCAAGCTGTCGCTGGCTCATATTCGACAACGACCATCCGAGGGGCGCCGCCAAGGCTGGAACGCTGTTGGTGGCAACCACGACGACGGACCGGTCCCCCAGCGCTGCCCGCACCCCGGCGGTGGCGTTCACACAATCGTTGCCTGCCAACGTTGAGGGGCACGCCACGGCGCCCGCTTCGAGCCGCTGGATCCATGCCGCAGAGCCGCTCTGGAGTTTGGCCGCCCTAAGGCCAGCCAAGGGAACCGCCAATTCACCCGCAGCTTGGGGAGGCTGTCCAACAATGTCTGCGCCCGGGGAGTTTTGCAGGAACAAGAAGATGGGAACTACTAAATCCGCGGTCGCATCAACCCCCGCGCAGGGATCCGCAGCAGCTGCTTCCTGGCCTGCGGGCCAGGAAGCAGCTGCAAGGACGCAAGCGTTGTGGCCTATGATCTCCGCTTGAAGGGTGGGCCAGAGGTCGCTGATGGTTCCCAACGCTGACCCTTCCGAATACCCGCCATCGATGAGCTGGAATCCCTGCTGCATGCGGCATTGGGGCCCCTCACCCGGGCTAGCCGTCACTGCTGGTGCCCTGCCGGCCGGGGAGATGATGGGGAACCGGCCCGAGAGCAGCGTGGCCGTGGACCAACGCAGCCCGAGAGGGCATTGCGCCTGTTGATCGAACAGATCCACAGACAAGGGGAAACCCTGCCCGGCAACGCAGGACAAACCGTTTGGCGGGCCTACGTTTTGAGTGTCCCTCGCACTGGGTAGATCAATCTGGCTGACAACTACTCTGCAGCCGGTCCCGGTGTCTGTGGAATTGAGCACCAGCGCCCCGGTTGGTCCAGCAATCGTGGGATCGAATGACTGCGCCAATTTTCCTGCAGATTCCTCCCATAAGGATTCCACCAGTCCGGCCCGATCGTTCCAGGCAACGTTTTCCACGCCCGTGACAGGGTCTTTGAAACGCGTGGGGATCATGAGCCCGGTGCCGGAAGCGACAATGTCACCCACCATGGCACCGGCGACGGCCGCCCCCAAAGGTCCGGGCTGGGCCAGGGTTTCCATAGTTGCCACAGCGTCGTGTCCGTAGAGCCTGCTCAGGGTCAGGCCAAACGAGCCACCGCTGACGCCCGAGGACACGAACACCGAGTTGCTCCCGCAGGCTCCTGCGCTGGATAACTTCTCAAGCGCCCGCGCCGTCCAACTCGCTGCGCGGATCCCGCCACCTTCTGCGGCAACGAGGATCATCGGCCGGACCTGATGCGCACTCTTGGTGCCGTCCGCCGACATGACATCTATGCCGCAATCGGCATCTCGCTGCAGCCAGGAGTCGAAGGCCTCCGCGAGGCTCGGCCGATCCACTAATCCTGCCTCGACCGCAGCAGAAGCATCCTTTTCTCGCACGTGGTGCAGTACAGGATTCCCACCGTTCAAGGACCCAACCGCAAGCACCACCGCAAGCAAGCTGATGACAGGATTTGCCCGCAGCCCCATGAGCTTGAACAACTGCAGCGGCACCTGACGCTGCAGAGCCACAACGCTCAGCCCGATCACCATGACCCAGGCTCCCATGGTCAGAAGCGCCGTTCCGGGAACTCCGGCAAATTTACTCAGGGCCACGGGGTTCATGGCAAAGGCAAACCCCAGTCCCGTAAAAACAAGGGCCACGATTACGTTGACCTTTTTCGTTGTGGCTCCGGCAATCACGCGGGGGTCAAGAATTCCACCCCAGAGGCTCCTCACCAGATACGCGCCCACAGGGAAAGCCAACGCCACGATCAGCAGGCCCACCATGAAGTAGCGGACGCTGGCCCACAAGGACCCGTCGAAGTCCACGGCACCTACCAGGCCCAAGGCCAGCGGAGCTGCGAAGGCCCTGACGAGCGCCATGCCCGAAATTGCCAAGAGCACGATCGCCAGCACATCCCCACACCGCCAGGCATCCATGGCCCGGAGTGGATCGGGCGGCCTTGGCGCGATCGACACCCCGGGCCCGGAGACGCTGACAAGAAGAAAACTCAGTAGTGACACCGCCAACGGGACAACCGCAGCCACCCATGTTTGACCGCTCAGTGGGACGATGAGCCCGGTTGTCATCATGACGAACACTATGGCCAGCCCCAGCAGCGCAGGCGGCAACGCCCACATCCAGTACTTGGGAGCGTCGTTGGGCGGATCTGGCACCGCAAAATACAGCGACCACGCCAATTCACTGCGGCGCCGCCCCAGATAAAACAACCCGCCGGAGACTAAGAGCGCCGCACAACTTGTGACCACAAACTTGTTCGACCCAGCATCAACCCATGCCCTTTGGGTATCAGGCATCTGATCGTTCACCCCTGGGATGGGCACCAGCGCGAGGGCGCCAATCACCACGATCATGGCAACGGAGATCCGGTGAAAGAACAATGCTCGCCATGCCCTCCGCAAGCAGTTCCGCACGGACGTACGGAAACTTGGATAGACAAACACGAACAACACCAGTGCAGCCAGACCCGCCCATTTCACACTGGAGGCAATAAGGGCGGAGCCCAGAAATTCTGGAAGAGTGCCCAGCCGCAGTTGGCGGATGCCTTGCGCCTGCAAGATCAACTCCGCCAGTTCACCGGCGGCCACGGCTCCAACTGCCAGCCTTGCCATGATCCTGGAGGAAAAGAAGCCGTACAGCAGCGTGATGTATAAAACGGCAAAAATGGCATCCAGCACGGAATAGATGAGCAAGAGCCCACAGACTTGTTGCCGGATGTCCTCCGCCAGGCTCAGCCAAAGACCCCAGTTTTCCTGACCCAGCCGAGGGTCAAGGGCCTGCAATGAGCTGGCCGAGGCGCTCCTGCCGGTGGATGTGGCGGAGTCCGCGATCAGTCTGTCCACTTCGGCCATGGCAATCCACAGCGTCACCGCCAAGACCGCCAGCGTCCCTGTACGCCAGTACGTCAGCCGTCTCCGCTGGGCAAGCTCAGCTGGATCCGTCGGCGAGGCCGGAATGATGCCCTTGAACCATGCGAGAACTGAACTCATGACCGGCTCCTGACACCGACGCGTTACCCAGTACAACACGATGTCTTCATTGGACGCCGCTGCCAACACCAAGTCAAGGAATCCTCGGCCAAGAGGCGTATTAGTGTCCTGGACGCCGGACCCGTCAAGAGTTCTTGTCACGTCAAGAAATCAGGCGTCACAAGCGAAATATGACTGTTCGTAGCCCTACTTTGCCGCATGTTTCCCGCCATGTCCCTCGGCGTCGAACGTGATTGCACCCGTCCAAGAAGTCCGTTTACATCGTTCACACCACCAAAAATCCCCTGCAACCTCAAACGAGGAGCAGGACCAACAACAGGACTGGACACCATGAAACGCTTCCTCCCACTGGCCACCGCAGCGACCGCCGTCATCCTTTCGATGGCCGTCTCCGCTTGCGGCGGCCCCGCAACGGCCAGTGGTGGCGGAGCCGAGGTCACCACCTTGAAGTACCAGGGATCAGCAAATTCGGTCACCCTGCCCGAACTGGCCGCGGATCTGGGCTACCTGGACGGCCTCACCTTGGAATGGGTGGGCAACACCATCAGCGGCCCGCAGGACATCCAGTCGGCGGCCACAAATCAGACCGACTTTGGTGGCGCATTCACCGGGGCCGTGGTCAAACTCGCCGATGCCGGCGCCCAGATCACGGGTGTTGTGAACTACTACGGCTCGGATGACAAAACATTCACCGGTTTTTACGTCCTCAAGGAAAGCCCCATCCGAACGGCCAAGGACCTGATCGGCAAAAAGATCGGCGTCAACACCCTCGGTGGTCAATCCGAAGCTGTCATCCACACCTATCTCGCCAACAACGGTCTCAGCGAAGCCGAGATCAAGCAGGTGCAGTTGGTGGTGTTGCCTCCCAATGACACCGAACAGGCCATCCGCAGGGGCCAGATCGACGCCGGATCGCTCGGCTCCGTGCTCCAGGACAAAGCCCTGGCCGCCGGCGGCCTGCGAGCGCTCTTTACCGATGTGGAGTTCTTCGGCTCATTCCCAGGTGGCCAATACGTCTTCCGCGATGACTTCATCAAGGAGAACCCCACCACGGTACGAACCTTCACAACCGGTGTTGCCAAGGCCATCGAGTGGGAAACCACCACGCCCCGTGCGGACGTCATTGCCCGCTTCACCAAGATCATTCAGGCCCGGGGCCGCAGCGAAAGCACCGATGCCCTGCAGTACTGGAAGAGCGTGGGTGTTCCCAACGCCGGAATTATCGAGGACAAACACTTCACGCTTTGGGCCGGCTATCTCAAGGATGCCGGGCTCATCAGCGGGGAACTTCAGCCGAGCAAGTACTACACCAACGATTTCAATGACCTGGCGGGACTCCAGGCTCCTACTTCCTCAACCCCGGTTTCGAAGGGATAACCATGACCGCGAAAATCAGTCTCCGTCATGTTCGCCAGGCATTTACCGTCCGTGCCACGAAAAGCAGCCCCACCACAGGCCGACTGCCAACCGGCACCAGCTCCCTTGTGGTCCTGGACGACTTCAACCTCGATGTCAGGGCCGGAGAATTCCTGACGATCGTGGGCCCCAGCGGCTCCGGCAAAACAACTCTGCTTGATCTGCTGGCGGGTTTGACCCGGCCGGCCGCCGGCCAGGTCCTCGTGGACGGCAAGGAGGTCACGGGCCCCGGTCAGGACCGCGCCGTGGTCTTCCAGCAATACGCCCTGTTCCCTTGGCGAACGGCAGCAACGAACGTTTCCATTGGGTTGGAAGGATCCGGCCTGAACCGCCGCCAGCGTGCTGCCAAGGCTAATGATTACCTTGATTTGGTGGGCCTGACCGGTTTCGCCGAGAGATACCCGCACGAGCTCTCCGGCGGCATGAAACAGCGTGTCGCGATCGCCCGCAGTCTCGCCTACGAACCGGACATCCTCTTGATGGACGAACCGTTCGCGGCCCTGGATGCCCAGACTCGTGAACAGCTCCAGGATGAGCTGCTGCGGATTTGGCAGGAGACCGGCAAGACCATTATCTTCATCACCCACGGGATCGATGAGGCCGTCTACCTGGGCCAACGCGTCGCCGTCCTGAGTTCCCGGCCCGGCCGGCTCAAGGCGATCGTTGACATTGATCTGGGCGAGAGGCAACAACAAGCCGATATCCGTTCCACCACAACATTCATCGAGCACCGGCACAAGGTCTGGTCGCTGCTCCACGATGAGGTCCAGGCCGCCCAGAACGCCGGCCACCGCAAGGTCCTCCCGGACGGGACTGCCCCGGATGAAGTACCCACCCAGCAAAGGAGTGCCGCCTGATGAGTGCCCTACTGACGCAAGCAAAGGGAACAGCCACGGCCTCGCCGCGCACCGAGGCACCTGCCTCGCAACTCCCCGAAAAGACACGGACGACGGCGGCACTGCCTTGGCGCCGAGCCGTCACCACCGCCGGTTCCTGGCTGTGGAAATCGGCGGCAGTACTCCTCTTTCTGGCCTTCTGGGAGGTGGGCCCGCGCTATCTGGCCAGCGATTCCACCCGCGTCTTCCTGCCACCCTTACACGAGGTGCTGATTGCCGGCGCAGACCTCATCGCCACGGGAGCGCTGCAAAGTCACTTGGCGGCCAGCCTGACGCGATCGGCAGCTGGCTTCAGCATCGCCGTCGTTCTTGGTATTTCCTTGGGGCTGGTCATTGCCTGGTACCGTCCGCTGCATTCCTTCCTGAACCCGTTGCTGGAGCTGTTCCGCAACACCGCAGCCCTGGCGCTGCTTCCGGTCTTCACACTCCTGTTGGGAATCGGCGAGGAATCCAAGATCACGATTGTGGCCTTCGCGGCGTTCTTCCCCGTTCTCCTAAACACCATCGCGGGGGTACGCACGGTGGATCCGCTGCTGGTCCGTGCCGCCCGGTCGCTGGGGCTTCGCAGTCCGGCGCTCTTCCGGAAAGTCATTCTGCCGTCGGCCGTTCCCACCATTTTCACGGGAATCAGGATGGCCGGCACCTCAGCCATCCTGGTGCTGATCGCCGCCGAGATGGTGGGAGCCAAGGCCGGCTTGGGCTATCTCATCACGAATGCCCAAAACAGTTTCCTCATTCCGCAAATGTACGCAGGCATCCTCACGGTCTCCTTGCTGGGACTGCTGGTGAATGGACTGCTGGTCGCGGCCGAACGCCACTTTTCCCGGTGGCGGACCAATTTCAACTCTTAAACACCCCTATGTGCACCCCAGACCCTAAGGAGTTTTCCATGTCAGTCATTACAGATACACCCGTTTCCACCGAAGTTCTTGCCTTCTCCAAACTCGGTAGCCGGATTGGCGCCGAAATTCGCGGCCTGGATCTAAGCACGCCGCTGCGCCCCGCCCAGGTCGCCGCGATTCGCTCGGCGCTCAATGAACACAAGGCCCTGGTTTTCCGTGAAGCCAACATCACCACGGATGAGGCCCAGGTCCGCTTTGCGAGCTACTTTGGCCCGCTGACCGCGGCCCACCCCACGGTGGCCTCGGTGGACGGTGCCGCAAACGTCCTTCCCGTGGACAGCGAAAACGGCTCCGCCAACACCTGGCACACAGATGTCACGTTCGTCCACAATCCCCCACAGGCATCCACTCTGCGCAGCATTACGCTGCCCCCGTATGGTGGCGAGACACTGATTGCTTCTTCGGCGGCGGCCTATCAAGACCTGCCGGAGGAGCTCAGGGCGTTTGCCGATACCTTGTGGGCCGTCCACACGAACGACTACGACTACTCGGTGCCCAAGAATCTTGAGCACGCCAATGCCACCGAGCGCCGGGCAGAATTCACTCGTGAGATCTTCGAATCCGTACATCCTGTGGTTCGCGTCCACCCGCTGACGGGTGAACGGGGGCTGTTCATTGGCGGCTTTGCCCAACGGCTGCGCATTGTTGGACTTTCCAATACGGAATCCAAGGACATCATCCGCCTGCTGCAGGCCTATGTGACCCGTCCGGAGAACATTGTGCGCGTGAACTGGGAACCCAACCAGGTGGTGCTCTTCGACAACCGCATCACCCAGCACTACGCCCCTGACAATTACGACGGCGCACCCCGCACGCTGAACCGCGTCACAATTGCCGGCGAGATCCCCGTGGGCATCACCGGTCAGCCCAGCCAGTCGCTGCAGGGCGAGTCCGCTTCCTACTCGGTGATTGCGCCGGTGAACTAGCCATGGCCACGCAAAAACGCGAACTGCACCTGAACGCCTTTGTCCACGGCACAGGCCACCACGAGGCGTCTTGGCGCCACCCGGATGTGAATCCCTTGGCGGAACAGGACATTGAGCACTACCTCACCATCGCCAAGACGGCAGAACGCGGCAAGCTGGATTCGCTGTTTTTGGCCGACGGCCTGGCCATCTCAAGCAACATCCAGTACAACGCCTACAGCTCTTTTGAGCCGCTGACGCTGCTCTCGGCGCTGGCTACGGCCACCGAGCGGATCGGACTGATCGCCACGGCCTCCACCACGTATAACCAGCCGTATTCGCTGGCCCGGGCATTTGCTTCCGTGGACCGGATCAGTGGTGGTCGGGCAGGGTGGAACATCGTCACCTCTGCCGGGCAGGGCGAAGCGAAGAATTTCAATCTTGCGGACCGGCCAGCCCATTCCCTGCGCTACGAAAGGGCACATGAATTCCTGGACACCGCCAAGGCGCTCTGGGACAGCTGGGCAGATGATGCAGTGGTGGCCGACCAAGCCACAGGCATCTACAGCGACCCGGACAAGATCCACGAGATCAATCATCAAGGCAAACACTTTCAGGTGCGGGGTCCGCTCAATCTGCCGCGCCCGGTTCAAGGCCATCCGCTGCTCGTTCAGGCAGGGTCCAGTGAGGCAGGCAAGGAGTTTGCCGCCCGCCACGCCGAGGCGGTGTTCACGGCACATCTGAGCGTTGAGTCCGCGCGGGAGTTTTATGCAGACCTCAAGGGGCGCCTGGGCGCCTTTGGGCGTTCCCGTGACGAGTTGTTGATCCTCCCTGGCATCAGCGCCTACATCGGGGAAACGGAGCAGGAGGCGCAGGAAAAATACGATTACCTCAATTCCCTGGCCAACCCTGACTACGGTGTGCATCAGCTCTCACAGCAGCTGGACTTTGACCTGTCCGGGTATTCCTTGGATGCACAGTTGCCGGAGCTTCCCGCCGAAACGGACGGCGCCCAAAGTCGCAAGAAGTTGATCGTTGACGTCGCCCGGAAGGAGTCGCTCACCATCCGTGAGCTGACAGAAAAGCTGGCTGGTGCCCGAGGTCATTTCACCTTCATCGGAACTCCTGCCCAGGTGGCCGACGAGATTGAGCTGTGGTTTACCACGGGGGCGGCGGACGGGTTCAACATCATGCCGCCAACGTTCCCGGCCGGGCTGGATGACTTTGTGGACAAGGTGGTTCCCCTCCTGCAGGATCGCGGGTTGTTCCGTACCGAGTACACCGGCCGGACCCTGCGGGAGCACTACGGCTTGGCCCGCCCGGAGGCAACACTGGCTGGACGGGGATCCCAAGCCCTGTCCGCCTGAGACGCCGCGAAAAAGCAGCGTTGGCGACTTGGAACGCCAAGTCGCCAACGCTGCTTTTCCTACGTCCAAAACGAGGGTGTGGCGGGGCCCCGAAGCGAGGTGCGAGCTTTGGGAGGAAGCGGGGATCAGTCCGGCATGATCATGGTGCGGAGATCCAGTTGGCGCAGGACGCGGTCTGCGACCTCCGGATCGGTCTCCGGTTCGTTGCGTGCCATCAGCACCTCGGCCCGGGCTGCGTCGAGCGCAATGGTTTGCACGGCTATGGCCAGTTCACGGCCGCGACGGCGGCGTTCGGCCTGGCCTTCATTTTTGAGACTGCCGTCAAGGAGTTCGGCCTGCAGCCGCTGCATGCGGGCCTTGACGAGAGCGATCTTTTCCGGCGGCAAATTCTTGATGACCTCATTGTCCTTCAGCGCCGCGACGGCCGCTTCCTGGGCACGCAGGGCCAGGAGTTTGGCCGCTTCACGTTCCTCGACGCCGTCGTCCGTTGCCTTGAGCACGCGCATGAGCCACGGGAGGGTAAGCCCCGGCAGCACCAACGTGGTCAGCAGGACGGCACAAGCGGCAACGATGATTTCATGCCGGCCGGGGAACGCTTCACCAGAGGGCAAGACCGTAGGCAACGCCAAGGCCAGCGCCAAGGTGGCCAGCCCGCGCATACCGCACCAGGAAAGGATGATGACATCCTTCAGGCTCGTGGGAGGGAGATCGCCGTCGCGTTTTCTGGACAGCAGCGCCATCATGGCAAACCACAGGAAGCGGGTCAAGATGACCAAAACACTGATGCTGATGGCCATGGGGAGCATGCCCCAAATGGCTGCACCCTCTTCGCGGATGACCTCACGGACCTCCAACCCCACCAAACCAAAGGCAAGGCCCGTCACAAGCAACTCCACAACGTCCCAGAAGGCCGCACGGGTGATGCGTTCAGTGGCGTCCTCCGCCCGGGCATGGCGCTTGATCTCCAACGCCGTCACCACCACGGCAATAACACCTGAGGCATGAACCTCCTCGGCAAGGATGTACGCCACAAAAGGAACCACCAGGGTCACTGCGCTGCGAGCCACGGAAGAGGTGATCAGTTTGGTGATCAAACTCGTCACCCGCCCCATGAGCAGGCCCACCGCGACGGCGACAACCGCTCCCAGCACAAACTTCCCCACCACACCCAAGCCGAAGGGCTGGCCGTCCATGGCGGCTGCGACGGCGGCCTGGAAGATCACGATTGCGGCGGCGTCGTTGAACAGGCCCTCGCTTTGCAGGACGGTGATCAAGCGCCGGGGCATATGAACGCGGGTAGCCACCGATTCCACCGCTACGGGGTCCGGCGGGGCTGCCATGGCGCCCAAAGCCAGGGCCGCCGGGATGCCGATGCCGGGGATCAGCAGCCAAGCAGCTCCGGCCACCAACGCGGTGGATACCACCACAAGGGCGATCGCCAACATGATGATGGTGCGCCAACGGATCCTAAAGACCGACCACGAACTCTTTTGTGCCGTGGCAAAAAGCAGCGGCGGCAAGAAAATAGGCAGGATCAGCTCGGGATCGATCCTCAAGTCCGGAAAACCGGGGATGAACGTCAGCGCGCCAGCCATGATGAGCATGAGCACCGGATAGGGCAGACGCAGCTTGTCCCCCAAACCGACGGCAACCACGGTGGCGAACAAGAGACCAATAATCAATACGAGCTGTTCCACGCCTTTTACTTTACGGCGTGAGGACCTTCGCTATTGACGTCTGCCCGTCGCTGAACTCCACGGTGCGCATGATGGTCTTGGGGTGTTCAAGCACGGCAGCAGCCATGAGCGCGACATTGGCTCGGGAGGTCTTGCCAGCGTCGGCCGGATCCCGGTCCACCGCTGGCGTTGGATCGACCAAGCCCGACGGCGCATCCAGCGTGAGTGCCCCGGGCGCCAGGATGGTCCATGCCAGTGCGCTCAGTGTCCGCAGGTGGGCATCGGCGGCAGCCTTGGCTTCGGCGTAGGCAAAGAAGCCGTTCTCCGGCGGCACTCCGTGATCCGTGCCGGCTCCCAGGTAGGAGACCATGATGTAGCGCGGAATCCCAGCCTGCACGGCGGCGTCCATGGAGGCGATGGCGGCGTCCCTGTCCACGGCATAAGTCCGTTCGGCACTGCCGCCGCCTGCCCCGGCGGACCAAATGATTGCGTCCTGGCCGGCAAAGAGGTCGGCGAGTTCGTCAACCGAGGAAGAAGCGACGTCGTGCACCACGGGCGTGGCACCCGCTGCCGCCACATCATCGATATGTGCAGCGTTGCGAATCACCGAGGTGACCTCAACTCCTGCTTGTTTCAACAGCGGCGCCAGCAAGAGGGCGATCTTTCCGTGTCCGCCAATAATCATCACTTTGGTCATGACAGTTCCCTACCTTCGTTCACACTATGTACCGGGCGCCGGCGGCGTTTTCCGCCGCACCCCACTCCCCCACACTACATACCCCATTGGGCTGGCACTCCACGAGGACATAGGAAAGACGCGGCCACCGGGAAGCTAAGGCTCCCAGGTGGCCGCGTCTTGGTTGGAGGCGGGATCAGGCGTTAGGGCCGGACCTTGGCACGTCTGCGGCCAATCAGGATCATGCCCAGCACCATGGCACCAACGGCGGCAAGTGAAATGCCCGCAATACCGTTGGCACCGGTGTTGCCCAGCTGTACATCCATTCCGGGGTCGGCCACCACAGGGGCGACCTTGAAGGTGTTGGTCACCTGGACATTGGCTTCCGTAGCGACTGCCACGGTCCCATCGGTGGAACCAGAGGAGGCGGTGTACGTGACTGCTGCCCCCGCCGGGACGTCACGTTCGGTGACGGCGCACGCAGCGCCGTTGGGAACACTGACGGTCCTGGACTCGCCACCCTTGAGGTTGAATGCAGCATCCCCCGGCGCCAGTGCCACAGCGCCTTGCCCGGTGGTGCACACAAGTTCAAAGGAGTACGGGCCAGCGCCACCGTTGACGACCTTCTTTGAGACCGTGAGCAGACCGGCGTCGAAAGTGTTGGCAACCGTCAGCGTCACGGTCCCCTCAGCTCCAACGACGGCGGCAGTTGCGGCATCGTTGTGGTCGATGCTGACGCTTGAGGCGCCGCCAGCTTCGGTCTCAGCCACCCAGCAACCGGCTCCCACGGGAAGCTTCTCCACGGTGATGGATTCGCCGCCCTTGATGGTGAACTCACGGCCCTTCACGACGGCGGTTGCCGCCTCCGCGCCTTGGTCCAGCTGGCAGGTCAGGGCCAGCGTAAACTCGCGCTCACCCACATACCCGGCGGCTGCGCCGTCGAGCTTCTTGGACAGTTCAAGCTGGCCGTAGTCGAAGGTGTTGGTGGCGGTGATGGCCATTTCCTGGACGACGGAGGCGTCTTCCTGGACCTCAACGATGGCGGCCGTTTCGAAGCTGTTGTGGTCAACGCTGCTGGAGGTGGCGCCGCCGGCGTTGGTCTCCTCGCCGAAGCAATGGGTGCCGACCGGCAGCTTCACCGGCTTGCCGTCCGCGCCCATCAGGGCGGCGACTGTTTCACCGCCCTTGATGTCAACACTCTGGGACAGCACTGTGGTGCGGATGGGGTTGCCCTCAGAGTCCACTGCATCGCGCTGGCAGGTCACCATGATGCTAAAGAGGGCGTTTGTGGCGTAGTCCTCGCTTGCCGCGTCGCCGTCCAGGACCTTGGCCAGGCCGATGGTGCCGGCGGAGAACGTGTTGGCGTTCTCGCCGGTGAAGCCAACCACTGCATTGTCGCTGTCGGGGACAACGACGGTGACCGGGTCAGGAGTGTAGTCGGCCCCGCCATTGTCGGTCTCGGTCACCACGCAGCTTGCCCCGGCGGGCAGGCCGGTCAATTCCTCCGAGGTGAAGGTGGTCTGGCCAACCTTGCCCTGAAGGATGGTGATGGTCTTGTCCACGACGCCGTCAACACCGTTGAAGGAGCACAGCACATTGAACGTGAACGGGCCCTGAGCCAGCTCGGGGGCGCCGGCACCAGTGGTTTCCTTGTTCACCGACAGTGAGCCCGCGCGGAAATCGTTCGTGACCTGTACGTTGACAGGGTTCCCGGACGCGGTGGTGACGGATCCTGATTCGGTGGTGCTGCCGGCCTTGGCGGGGAGATACGTGACCTCGGTTGCGCCGCCGTTGTCGGTTTCAACTACATGGCACCTGCTGCCTGGCGGAACGGCCGTGACGTAGCGGTTGTCGTTGGCTGGGACCTGAATCTTCTTGGGGCTGTAGCCATCCACCGGGCGTCCCTGGAAAGTGCAGAACAGGTCCATGGGGTAGGTGTCCTGGGCAAACTGCGCAGCAGCTCCTGTCACGATCTTCTCCAACGCCACAACGGCGTCGGGGAAATCATTGGTGATCGTGGCGGTTTCCACGCTGGGCGCCCCCAGCCCGGGCTTGATGACAAAGGTCAGGGGGTCTTCCGGGCCGTGGTCGGTGAAGCCGCCCAGGGCGTCAACTTCCCACACCTTGCAGCTTGAGTTGGCGGGAATGCCGGTGACCTTGACCTCGGCCAGAGATGTGACCTTATAGTCCTTGTCCCAAACCGTGGCCAGTACGCCGCCCACGGGCGTGATCTCACACGTCACATGGAAGGTGAACTCGGCACCTGCCACGGGGAGGTTGGACGGGTTCTGCCCGATCTTCTTTACGAGCGTCAGATCACCGTAGGCCAGGGCCACGCCCACCTTGATGGGCTCGGTAGGAGGCAAAACGTGCGGGCTGCCGTTGCGGTCGGTGGTTTCAGCGTGAGCGAAGGAGTTCCAGGCCACGGTGGGGTCGCTGACGGCTGTCACGTCCATGGGGGACTTCATCTCAAATGAGATGTCCACCAGGCCGCCGGGGCCGATCTTCGGATCGAAGGCCAGCCGGAACTGCGCTGCCGTAACGCCGGGCCCATAGGCAGCAGCCCAGTCGCCAGTGGCGCACTGTTCGCTGGTGGAGCCGGCGCCGCCCATGGCGAGGTCCTTGGAGCAGACGGCCGCCTTGTCGCTGTACAAGGTGGTCATGGTGCCGGGTCCGGTCAGCTTCGGTTCGCTGGCCAGGGTGGGGCGTTTGTCCCACTCGGTGCCGCGGTCTTGGCCGCCAACGATTCCCTTGTCCCCGGCTGACGGGAACGTGTCGATGACACGCATGTCAGTTCCCGCTTCCGTACCGGAGTTGACCAGACGCAGGATGTACTTGAAGTTGTCACCCGGGTTGACCAGGGCAACGCAAGGGTACGCGGTGTACTTCACGCCACCGGCGTCGATGGCCGGGCACGTTGCCCCGCCCACCGGCACGGCCGCCTTCGTCAGTGTGTTGTACCAGCCAAGGCTCGGCGTTCCGGCAACCCACTTGCGGGACTGGAAGAACGCGCCGGCCTTGACCGTCAGCTGGGCCGAGTCGATGCAGTAGGTGCCTTCGCCGAAGACGTTGTCAGCGTCCTCAGTGCCCTTGCACACCAGATCCGGGTTGGTCGATGTTGCCCCCATGGTGTTCTTCACTAGGTCCCCGGCATTGGAGCCCGGGGCCAGGGTGACCTGGATTTCAATGACAAACGTGGAGCCGGGTGCGAAAAGGAAGTCACTGCCGTCGGCGTTCTTGCCAAAGTCCCAGAGCAGTGCCGAGACGCGTTCGCCCGTGGTTTCTGCAATGAAGGCCGGGGTGGGCAGAACCGGGGTGCTGGCCGGGATCTGGACATTCCTGATCTTGTACGGCAGCCCGTTGTCGCCGACGAACGTCTCGTCAAAGCTGATGCCCGGCGGGAGCATGTCCTTGACGTTCAAGCCCGTGAGGTTGCCCGTTCCGGTGTTGCTGACCTTGAGGTAGAACGGCGCCTTGGCGCCTGCCGACACAACGGTGTCCGGGGTTTTGTCGACCGCGAGCTGTGAGCTGCCCTTGGTCAGGGTCAGGGTTGCCTTGACATCCTCTCCGACGGCGACGGGGCCGCCGGCGTTGATGGTTGTCCAGTATTGTCCGGAGGCAGTGTTTTCCAAAACTGCAGGCACCTTGACGGCCGGGTTGCTGCGCAGTGTCTGGCGCGGGCTGACCGTGTAGGCCACGGTGCCGATGCACTCGGTGTCCGAGTTGGCCGCCGCAGACTTGCACGGGGTAACGACGAAGCCGTTGCTGCTGTGACTGAATGTCGCCTGGAAACCGCGGACATTGGCCGGATTCACCCCGGCCGGGAGGATCCCCTTGTCCGACGGCGTGCCGACCACCCAGCCTGTTGGCGTCAGGACGTCGATCTGGACCCTGTTGGCGCCCTTGGGGAATTTCACGCTCTTGACGGCGCTGAAGTCCACTGCGTCAAAGAAGTCCGCGTCCGCGTCGGTGACGCGCAGCGTCTTGGCGCTGAGGTTTCCGGTGTTGCGGATGGACACCGACACGTCGGCGTACTGGGTGGGCAGGCCCGGAACATACTCCGGCAGGGTGCCCGGCTGGATGTTCTTGTTCAGGGCTGCTGCCGAGTCCTGCGGGCCCGTGGTGATGGCCGGCGCACAGGCCGGGTCGCCGGGCGTGAAGACGCCGCCAGAGCCGGTAGCGAAGCAGTTCAGGATCGTGACCGATTCGGCGATGCCGGGACGGCGCTCGGTGACCAGGTTCAGCGTGAACGCTGACCCTGGCGGCAGGGAGCCGGCCATGGTGGCACGTACGCCCTTGGCATCTGCCACGTTCGCGTCGCCGGCAACGTACGGCACCCAGGCGCCGTTGACGTATAGCTCGATGGCCACGTTGGGCAGGGCGGCAGCCTTGCTGATGGAGGCCGCGGTGATCTTCAGCTGTTCAAAGGGGTTGGCATAGCCGTCCATCAATGTGCCGTCCGGGTTCATGGGCGGGTCCGTGATGACAGGGTTGGCCATGGCAATGTTGCCGTTGTTCTTCACGTTCAACGTGAAGGGAATGGGCTGGCCCATCGGGACGGAGGTCTGGCCAACGTCCTTGACGCCTTGGCCGGTGGTCCGGGGAGGCTCGATCGGCAGCGACTGGCAGGCTTTGCCGGAGGCAGTGCCCTGCCCGTCCACACGGCCGTCGTCGGCCTTGACGGCTGCGCAGTTGGCGATGCCGTCGGTGACGTCGTCCGCGGTGACCTTGTCGTTGAGCTTGCCGTGCAGATCCAGACCCGCCTTGGCCCCTTCAGCGATGGAGGGGTTGCCATTGGTGTCAACACCGGAGTAGCTGACCTTGACCTGGGTGACGTCGGAGCCGGAACGGAGAATGGTCTCCACCCCGCCCTGGGCTGCAAGCTCGGCAATAGTGTACGTCTTCACGACCGGCGCGCCACTGCTGTAGCCGACGGTCAAGGTTACGCTGGTGGCACCAGCCGGAGGGCGGAAGCGGACGGTTTCCAGGTCCACTTTGTCCATCTCGCCGGGGCTTTCCGGGTCGGGCTCAATAATGACGATTTCCTTCACAGGGAAGGGCGAACCGTTCGTCGCGTCCACGGTGGCGGTGACGCCGGAGGGCTGGCCCTGCACGGCGTGCTCGTTGTTCTGCTTGCTCCAGTCACCGTTTTCATCGGCAAAAAATTTCTTGCTGCCCGTGATGATGACTGTGTCGGGCAGGACCTGGTACGGGGCGCAGACGGCAGTTCCGGAGACTGCCGTGCCGCCAGTTTCGGCGGCCGAGGGCGTTGCGCAGTTGTTGACGGTGAGTTTTGTAGCTGGGGCCAGCGGTGCACCGGTGGAACGCAGGGTGTCACGCAGTTCCATTCCGAGCTTTACGGTGCCACCGGTGGCGTCGTACGGCAGTTTTGCGCCGGCCGTGTTGGTGAAGGTGACTTCGGTGCCGATCACGTCGGTGGGGTTGATTCCTGCCGGCAGGGCAAACGTCCCGGCGGCGGTGAGGCTTCCGCCGTCGACCCAGCCAGCGGTGGTCTTCACGCGCAGGGTGGCAGTGTCGGCGCCCTTGGGGAAGGACTCAACTGCCGCGGAGGTGAAGTTGAAGTTCTCGAAGGTGGCAGCGGCGTCGTCAGTCACGCTCAGTGAGGTGACATTGGCCGAAGACGTGGATTCGTTGCGCACACCGAGGGTGATGGTGCTGGCCTCGCCGGTGCCGGCCACTGCCGAGCCGTCGCTCCAGGACTTGGTGGCGACAGGTGTGATGACCTTGGGCACGGAGACGATGATGTCGCTGGTGCTCTGCACATCAGGGAAGTTGTCACCCGAGCCCACGGCGGTGTTGCTGACGGTGTCGCCGTCGAGCAGTTCGCTGTCAAGGGGCAGCCGCATGCCAAGCTCAAAGCTGACGGGCGATCCTGCCGGCAGGCCCACGGTCCCTGCGGGGTGCTGCAGTGGGAGCTTGAACTCAACCGTCAGCAAGCCGCTCACGACGTCATAGCTGACGATCTGGGTGTCGGTGCTCTGCGGCAGGCTCGTCATTTCCAGGCCCGGGGGCAGCTGGTCAGTCACGGTGTAGTTGACACATTCGGCCGTGATGCCGGCGCACGTCACCAAGATCTCGTATTTGAATTCCTGGCCCGGGACCAGCGGCTTGCCGCTCAGGTCATTGCTCTTGCTGATGGTGCCGACACTTGCCGGCAACTCTGCTGCCTGCGCGGGCAACGCCGTCCCCATGCCCAAGAGTACGAGGCTTGCTGCCATCAGCATTCTTGTGGCCGTGGCTAATTTACTTCTACCCCTGCGTCGCATTGGTCCCCATCTATTCAGTGCGATTATTTGTCTCTTCAAGCAACAATTGCCGGCGGCCTTGGCAGCCGTCGGCAATTTGGGCACAGAGTCCCCGTGACCTAAGTAAGTTTGTGTGTTGTATTCAGGCTAGTAAGCCCAAAGCGAATCGTGACGCGAAAACACGAATTCGCAGGTCTTGGTGCACAAAAACGCTTGTGTGCACGTCCGAAAGGGCAGCAGCGCTAGTCTGCGGTTCTTCTCGTGCCGTGGGTCTTGTGCCGGGCACGGTATTCGGAGGGGGTGGTCCCTGTCCGGTCCTTGAAGGACCGCCCAAAGCTCTCCGCGCTGGTGAAGCCGACCGATTTTCCGATCCGAGACAGTGTTGGCCCGAAATCTTGGCGGCGCAGCAGGATCTCTGCCTCATCAAGCCGCTTGGAGCGCAGCAGCGCGCCCACGGACGTCTCGCGACCCTCATACACCTTGTACAGATACCTGCGGCTGACACCCAGCTCAGCAGCAATGGAGGCAACGTTGTATGACGGATTGGCGTAATTGTTGGCAATTGCTGACGCCACGCGCCGGCGTACTTCCTCGGCTGCAGCGTCGTGGCTGCCCAGGGACTGCAAATACTGCGCGATGAGGCCAACCAGGAGTTCAAGCAGTGCTTGTTCAACATGGATAGCGTGTTGTTCGCGTTGATCCTCCGGCAATTCGAGAGTTCTGTCCACAAGAGCCCGGATCCCCTCCAAAAGCGGTCCGCCATGCCACGCCGCGGCAGCCAGGACATCCGCGCCGATGCCGCGCTCCTCAAGATATCCAACTGGCACAAAGAGCAGGGTTGCGTCGGTTCCGTCCATCGCACTTGACCAGAACGTTTCTTTCGGCAGCAGCGTCACGATGGATCCCTGCGAGGCAGTTGTCATCCTGCCGCGCTGCTCGCAGGTCAGTCCGCCCTCATGGACAAGGACCATGAGGAGAAAGCGATCGTGGCCGTCCCGGAGATGCTCTGCATCCCGGTACATCATGATGGCGTCTCCTTGTGCACGAGAGAGCAGGAGCCGCCGAGAATGCCATGTCTGTACCGTTGCGTGGAACCCGGCCTTCTTATGTGGGACCAGCCGCCAGGGGCGTGAATAGTTCTCCAAAGATTCGTGTCCACGCAACGTAACTTTGTCGTGGCTCCGCCCAGGGATCACCAACATATCCGGCTCAATCATGACTACTCCTCAGTTCCCCAAAACCGTGACCACGTGGCCATGAGTTGCAATAAGGCAACTCGGCACGTCATAGATACAATAACCGGCTAAATTCAGGGGACACAAAAAAGCCCCCTCCCGCATAGTGCGGGAGGGGGCTTACTCTGTAGCGGCACCGAGACTCGATCTCGGGACCTCACGATTATGAGTCGTGCGCTCTAACCAACTGAGCTATGCCGCCCCAAATGAGTTCGGCCCGTGCCGCCCCGGTCAAAACCGTCTTGACACGAGCCTTCTCATTCGCGAGCCCCCCACCGGAATCGATCCGGTGACCTCGTTCTTACCAAGAACGCGCTCTACCACTGAGCTAGGGGGGCAACGAGAGAATACTTTACCAGCGCTTTTGCTGGATGTGAAATCGGCGCTCTCCGTAGTACCCGTAATTGGCCCAAGAGGCAGCGTTTCACTCGTAATGGCAAGGTGAAAACTAGCAAAGAAGCCCTGGAAATCAAGGGTTTATGACCCCAAAGCGACTCCTTCATGAGTTGCGTCACATACCAAATTAGGCCAAGAATTTGGCAATAAAAAATGCCGGCCACCCTTGCAGGTGGCCGGCATTTTTAGCGCCTTGGGGCGTGGTGTTTACCACTTGCCCTTGCTGTTGAAGCTCTGTCCGCCTTCGTGGCGGGGACGGCGGTCGCCGGCACCATGGCCGGTGTGGCCCTGGCCGCGATCGCTGCTGAAGCCGCGGTCTGCACCGCGGTCACGGTCACCGCCGCGGAAGCCACCGGTGCGGTCGCCGTCGAACTTCTTCTTGAAGCCGCCCTGACCGCGGTCATTGCGCTCGCCACCGCCCTGGTAGGGGGCGCTGCCGCCGGAGGGGCGGCGTCCCTTGTCCAGCTCCAGGTTGATGAGCTCACCGCTGATGCGAGTGCGGCTCAGCGCCTTCCACTGGTCCTTGCTCAGATCGGCAGGCAGTTCCACCAAGGTGTGATCGGAGCGGATGTCGATGCCGCCGATCTGCGAGGAGGACAGGCCGCCTTCGTTGGCAATGGCGCCAACAATGGAGCCGGGCATGACGCGCTGGCGACGGCCTACCGAGATGCGGTAGGTGGCGTTGCCCTCGGTCAGGGTGCGGGTCGGGCCACGTGAGCCGAAGCCGTCCTTGGAGCGTTCCTTCTTCTGGTATTCCGGAGCTGCCGGCAGGTCATTGACGAGCAACGGCTGGCCGCCCTGGGCCATTACGGCCAAGGCTGCAGCAATCTCCGAGGCGGGCACGTCGTGCTCCTGCTCGTAGGAAGAAATCAGGTCGCGGAACTTGGCAACGTCCTTGCTGGCCAGGGTTTCGGTGATCTTCTCAGCGAACTTGCCCAAGCGAAGGGAGTTGATGGTTTCAGCGGACGGCAGGTGCATCTGCTCCACCGGCTGGCGCGTGGCCTTCTCGATGGCGCGCAGCAAGTACTTCTCGCGAGGAGTCATGAACAAGATGGCGTCACCTGAACGGCCTGCACGCCCCGTACGGCCAATGCGGTGCACGTAGGACTCGGTGTCATGCGGGATGTCGTAGTTGATGACGTGCGTGATGCGCTCAACGTCAAGGCCACGGGCCGCAACGTCGGTAGCAACCAGGATGTCGATCTTGCCGTCGCGCAATGCCTCAACGGTGCGCTCGCGCTGCTGCTGCGGGATGTCGCCGTTGATGGCGGCAGCCTGGAAGCCGCGTGACTTCAGCTTGTCGGCGAGGTCTTCGGTGGCCATCTTGGTGCGAACGAACGCGATGACGCCCTCGAACTGCTCAACCTCAAGCACGCGGGTCAGTGCGTCGAGCTTGTGCGGGCCCATGACCTGCAAGTAACGCTGACGGGTGTTGGCGCCGGTGGTGGTCTTCGACTTGACCGTGACCTCGGCCGGGTTGTTCAGGTACTGCTTGGAGATGCGGCGGATCTGGCCCGGCATCGTGGCGGAGAACAGGGCAACCTGCTTCTCCTTCGGGGTCTCAGCCAAGATCTTCTCTACGTCTTCGGCGAAGCCCATGCGCAGCATCTCATCGGCCTCATCCAAGACCAGGTACTGGAGGTTGGAGAGGTCCAAGGAGCCCTTGGAGAGGTGGTCGATAACGCGGCCGGGGGTACCGACAACAACCTGTGCACCGCGGCGCAGGCCAGCAAGCTGCGGGCCGTAGGCAGAGCCACCGTAAACGGGGAGCACGGAGAAGTTGTCCATGTACTTGGCGTAGGAGGTGAACGCTTCAGCAACCTGAAGGGCCAGCTCGCGAGTCGGAGCAAGAACCAGGATCTGGGTGTCCTTGGTGGGACCGTTGAGGTCCATCAGCTCAGCCATGCGGGACAGGGCGGGAACGGCGAATGCTGCCGTCTTACCGGTTCCGGTCTGCGCCAGGCCAACAACGTCGCGGCCTTCGAGCAGCAGCGGGATGGTTGCTGCCTGGATGGGTGAGGGCTTCTCGTAGCCGACGTCGTTCAGGGCGGACAGCACGCGGCCGTCAATACCCAAGTCAGCGAAAGTAGTTTCGATTTCTTCCTCGGTCTCCGGGGAAGTTTCTGTCAAGTTTTCGGGCATGGTCAAAATGTCCTCATTCATAGGGCCAAGCGGCGAGGAACGCCGCATTGCAGAAATCCAGCCGCTACTCGGCATCCCGGGCAGGATCTCGCGCCATCTTTACGACCGTTGCTACGGCCGCCAGCATTGCAATAAAACCAATGCTGCATGGCGTTTCTTTGCCGGCAATCCCCTATGAACGCTACTTGCCCGCACATTAACGTTGCGGGCCCCAAACACTTCAGGCTCCTGCCTCAAAAATTGGGCAGAAAATAAAAGGAGATACCGGAGTGGGGGATATTTAAATTGTAGGGCATACCTTACCGCTGCGGTATAGAGAAAGTCGATGCCGGCCCGTGAGGTTCGGCACACCCTTGCCTAGATGGCGTTCGCGAGGATCTTGCGGAAGTACGGCCAGTAGTGATTTCCCAGCGCGAGCGCGCCGGAATCATGCAGGGCTTGAAGCGTATGAACGTCTTCTACTGTGGGGTCGCCGAAGAACTTGCCCACCGTTATTCCGTGCTCCGGCACGTGTTCAACGACGACGGCGTCACCGGCTTGGGCCTTGCCCGTCTCCAACACCCGCAGGTAGGTGCCCACGCGCCCGGCCTGGGTGAACCTCTTGACCCACTGGGGCTCGTCCATCCGCTCACCAAAGGTTGCACAAGGAACACGTGGGGAGGTCACCTCCAGCAGGGCCTTGCCGATCCGCCACCTCGTGCCGATCACAGCCTCGGTTGTGGCCACGCCGTGAGTACGCAGATTCTCGCCGAACAATCCGGGCGGAATGGGGCGTCCCAGCTCGGCATTCCAGTAGTCGGCATCTTCCTGAGAATAGGCATAGACGGCTTGATCCGGCCCGCCGTGGTGTTCCGAGTCTGCCTGCACGTCCCCAAACACACCGAACCGGCGCAGGTTGACTGGTCCGTCAACGGCGCGTTTGTCGATGGCCGTGACACCAAAACCGGTTTTTGTGGTGATCAGTTGGTGGACCCGGCAAATTGCCAGTACGGAAGCGCTCGGCGGGAGCAAGGAAGTCATGGTTTAACCCTAATCCAGAGGTGCCGGGCCCACCCATGTCGGGGACCTACACGTCGTATTTCTTAAGCGTCAACCAGTTCAACGGCCCCGGAGACATCGGACTCGCTGGCCCAGCGCGGCAGGAACGTTGCCGCGATCGAGGCCAAGACCATGCCGCCGGCCATGATCCACATGGTGAAGGTGAAGCCATCAATGAACACGGCCGACTGGCTGGTGCCTGTGCTGGACTCCAGCGAGTTGAAGTAGATGGTGCCGATGATGGCAACACCCAAGGCTCCGGCGAGCTGGCTGGTGGTGTTGAACAGGCCAGAGGCGCTGCCGGCGAATTTGGTGGGGACTTCAGAAAGGACAAAGATTCCCACGGGTGCCACGACCATGCCGAAGCCGGCGCCGCTCAGGGCCAACCCGGCCAGCAGGTGCCACGGGGTGACGGTTCCGCCCACGGACTGAACCGTCAGGATCAGGACCACAAAGCCTGCGGCGATGACCAACGGGCCCAGCTGCAGCACCACACGGCCAATCTTCTTGGCGAGGATCGCGGCCGAAATGCCGGCGAGCACCGGCACCATGATGGAGAACGGGATCATGGTCAGGCCGGCCTTCAGAATGGGGTATTCAAGGCCGATCTGCAGGAACAGTGTCTGGATCAGGAAGAAGCCGTTCATGGGGATGAAGAACAGGAACATCATGACAATGCCGGCGGCAAACGGCCGGCTCTTGAAGAGCGACACAGCCACCAATGGTTCTCCACCGCGCTTTTCCTCCCTGTGCTGCAGCAGCACAAAACCGGTCAACACCAGCAGGCCGAACACCATGGAGAGGTAGGTCCACAGCGGCCAGCCTTCCTCGCGTCCCATCGTGAGCGGGTACAGGATGGCCATCATGCCCACGGCAAGAATGACGACGCCGGACAGGTCAAGCTTGTGCCGCACCGGCGCCTTGGATTCGGGAACAAATTTGATGGCGCAGATGACGGCGAAGATACCAACGGGGATGTTGACGAAGAAGATGGTGCGCCAGCCCCAACCGAAGATGTCCGCGTTGGTCAGCACGGCGCCCAGGATGGGTCCGGACACGGCAGCAACACCAGCCAATGCGGAGAACCCGGCCATGGCGCCAGCGCGTTCGGACGGCTTGTACATGACCTGAAGGCTGGAAAGAACCTGGGGAATCATGGCCGCAGAGGCAAAACCCTGCAGGGCGCGGGAGGCAATTAGCATCTCCGGGTTCATCGCGGCACCGCACAGCACGGAGGCCACGGTGAAGGCCACCAGGCCGATGATGAAGACCTTTTTGCGACCGAATATATCGCCCAGCCGGGATCCTGTGATGAGGCCGATGGCCAGTGCCAGCGTGTAGGAGGCAACCATCCACTGCAATTCGGCATTCTGGGCACCCAGTGCACGTTCAATATCGGGCAGGGCCACGTTGACAATTGTGGCGTCCAAGAGCTCCATGAAGGAGGCTAGGAACAGTGAAATCAAGGCAATGGAGCGTGCCCGCCCAATGGGTGGTGCTGAGGTCTTCATGAATTCCTTGCAAGAGGTGTCTGAAAAGGGCAGCCACCCTGGACTGACAAGCCGGTGGCGCCCTGCAATTCTGCCACCTTATTTACGAAGCTGCGTACGGGCTACGGCGCGAACCGGTACCCCATACCGGCTTCCGTGAGCAGGTGCACCGGTGCGGCGGGATCGCTCTCCAATTTCCTGCGCAGCTGAGCCATGTACACGCGCAGATAATGGGTTTCCTTGGCATACGCGGGCCCCCATACATCGGTCAGGATTTGCTGCTGGCTCACGAGCCGGCCCGGATTGCGCACCAACAGCTCCAGAACGCTCCATTCGGTGGGCGTCATCCGCACCGGTTGGTCGTGGCGGAACACCTGCTTATTGGCCAGGTCCACCGTGAATTCGGCCGTTTCCACGCACGGCTCGGCCACCTGCGGTCCGGAGCGTCGCGTTGCCGCCCGGAGCCTGGCCAGCAGCTCATCCAGCCCAAACGGCTTGGTCACGTAGTCGTCGGCTCCGGCATCGAGCGCC
Organism: Arthrobacter alpinus; assembly: GCF_900105965.1. Classification (NCBI taxonomy): domain Bacteria; kingdom Bacillati; phylum Actinomycetota; class Actinomycetes; order Micrococcales; family Micrococcaceae; genus Arthrobacter; species Arthrobacter alpinus. Next base: position 3,904,892 of record NZ_FNTV01000001.1, on the reverse strand, counting down.
TCAACTTTGTCATGCGAACCGTGCCGGGCCGAGAGCACAATGATGGGCACCTCGCTCCAGCCGCGCAACCCGGCTATCACGTCCATTCCGTCCATGTCGGGCAGCCCAAGGTCAAGTACGACGACGTCGATCACGTGAGCCTGTGCGGCGGCCAGCGCCGTGGTTCCGTTGTGCGCCGCAACCACCGTGTAGCCGTGCGCGTGCAGGTTGATCTGCAGGGCACGCAGGATCTGAGGTTCGTCATCAACCACTAAAACTGTTGTCATGGCAGGGTCCTTACAATTCCGGTGGACAGCGGTATGCGAATGATCATGGTCAACCCACCGCCGGGTGTTTGAGCAGCCTCGAGCATCCCGCCCATAATCTCGGTGAATCCCTTGGCAACAGCCAGCCCCAGTCCCACGCCGGTGCCGCCGCGCGGGCCGTAAGAGACGTCGTCGAGCCTTTGAAAAGGCCTGAACATGGCCATGACCTCGGCCGCGGGGACGCCCTTGCCATGATCCACCACGCGCAATTCGCTGGCGGGGCGGCCGTTGATGGTGGCACTGCCGCTTCCGCCGATGGAACCGACCACCAGGATTTCCGAGTCCGGGGCATACTTCACGGCGTTTTCCACGATGTTGGCGATAACCCGCTCGAGCAGTCCGGGATCGGCCTCAATGGGCGGCATGTTCGGGGGCAGCTCGCGGCGCACGCGGCCGGCGGGGACCCCGTGCAAGGCAGCCGGCAACACCTCTTGCCAGCTCACTGGCCCCACAACGGGGCTCACCATCTGGGCGCTGAGGCGGGACATGTCCAACAAGTTGCCCACCAGGGCGTCCATCCTGTCCGAGTAGTGCTCAATGGTGCCCAGCAGCTCGGCTTCGTCCTCGGGGCTGAAGGTTACCTCGCTCTGGCGCAGGCTGCTGACGGCTAGCTTGATCCCTGCCAACGGTGTGCGCAGGTCATGGGAGACGGCCCGCAGAACTGAGGTTCTAATGTTGTTGTCCTGGCTCAATTGCACGTTCTCGCGCTGGGTCTCGCTCAATGCCTCGCGCTGTTCCAAGGCCAGCAGGTGCGCACCAAAGGCACTGAGCAGGCGCCTGTCGCTCGACGGCAAAATCCGTCCTGCCAGGCCAAGCATCCAATGCTCGGAAACTTCCTCAAGGGTGTCCGCCTGTTCAGGGTTCTGCGGCGGATCATCCCCTACAGAGGCTTCCAGGCTCCAGCCATTGCCGTCCCGCGCACTGCGGAAAAGCACTACCGAGCGCATGGCGAAATGGTCCCGAACCTGTTCCAGGAGCACCTGCACGGTGTCCTGCGAGGCCAGGATGCCGCGGGCCAGCTCACTCAGTGTGGCTGCCTCCGCGCCGGCCCGCAGGGCTTCCCGCGAACGGCGGGCAGATTTGTCCACTGCCAGTGCAACCGCAACAGCGACGAGCAAAAACACCAGCAGCGTCAGAAGATTTTCGGGATCGTTGATGTGGAGAGTGCCCAACGGTGGTGCCGAATAAAAGTTCAGTATCAAGATTCCCCATACGGCAGCCAACACCGCAGGCCAGAGGCCCCCCACCAAGGCAACAGCGATGGTTGCCGCCAGTTGGACCACCATGATGGTTTGCAGGCTCAACGGACCCGTGCACAGCTGGACCAGGACGGGCAGAGTCACAGCAAGGACGAATCCAACAACTACGCGAGTTCTGTTCAGCTCACTGCGGTTGCGCACGGCACGCCCGGAGCCACTCAGGGGGTGCGGCACCATGTGCACGTCCATGTCACCGGCGTCGCGCACAACCCTGGCACCAACACCCGGGCCAAACAGGAAGCCAAGGCGGGGCTTGCGCCGCGATGAACCAATCACGATTTGGGTCGCTCCGGCATTCTTGGCAAAATCCAGCAGCGCCTGCGCCGGGTCCGCCCCGCCTACAAAGTGGTAGGTGCCGCCCAAATCGGTGACGAGTTGCCGCTGCCCTTCAAGGGCCGACGGCGCGTCCCCGGCGACGCCGTCGGATCTGGGCACGTGCACGGCGAGCAACTCCCCGCCGCTGACCCGGCTAAGGATGCGGGCCGCACGGCGCAACAGCACCTCGCCCTCCGGCCCACCCGGCAGCCCCACTACGACCCTTTCGCGAGTTGGCCAGCTGGTGGCGATGCCGTGGCTTTCCCTATAAGCGGCCACGCCCTCTTCCACCCTGTCGGCCAGCCACAACAAGGCCAGTTCGCGCAGTGCCGTGAGGTTTCCCAACCTGAAATAGTTGGCCAGCGCGGCGTCGACCTTGTCGGCCGCATAGACATGGCCTGTGCTGAGCCGTTGACGCAGCAGTTCAGGCGGGATGTCCACGAGTTCTATCTGGTCTGCCCGGCGAACAATGTCATCGGGCACCGTCTCCTGCTGGCGAACACCGGTAATGGTCTCCACCACGTCCCCCAGCGAGGCCAGGTGCTGGACGTTGACAGTGGAATACACATCGATGCCAGCGGCCAGGAGCTCCTCCACGTCCTGCCAACGCTTGGCGTTGCCGGCCCCGGGAATGTTGGAGTGGGCGTACTCATCCACCAGGGCCAGAGCCGGTTTACGCGCTAGCAGGGCCGCAACGTCCAATTCTTCAAAATCGCTGCCCCGGTAGTTGACGGTCCTGACGGCTATGGACTCCAGGCCGTCTAGTTGCGCGCGGGTTTGTTCCCGCCCGTGGTCAAGAACAATTCCCGCCACCACATCAACACCGGCCGCGGCTTGGGCATGACCTTCCTCCAGCATGGAGTAGGTCTTGCCTACACCGGGGGCTGCACCGAGAAAGATTCGCAATATGCCGCGCGTCATAGTTTATTCTCGCAGGCCTGTTGGGGTTTTCTGCACAGCTTTAAGGGCAGCATTCAAGGTGGTGGTGTTGACCGAGGGCTGCCCCAGAAAGGCGTTCACCCCGGCGCTCGTGTTTTGCTCCACCAGGTCCTTCACGGCCGCCTCGCTGAGCCCGTTGGCGGCCGCCACCCGTGACACTTGCAGGGCTGCGTAGGCCGGGGAAATATCCGGGTCCAGCCCTGAGCCGCTGGCTGTGACGGCGTCGATCGGAACCTCCGCCGGCGATACCTTCTCCCGTGCAGCCACCTCTCCCCTGTTGGTGGCGATGGCCTCCACCAACGCCGCCTGATTGGGCCCAAGGTTTGTGGCCGACGACGTCGCCGGGTCCCAGCCCACAGCCGAGGGCCGCGGGAAGAAGTACGCCGTGCCGGTGACCGGCTGGGCCAGCAGTGACGAACCGACTGCCTTGCCGCCGTTGCTGATGATGGAGCCGTTGGCCTGGGCGGGGGCGATGAGCTGCCCGGCCCCGAAGACCAGCACGGGGTACGCCAGGCCCAGCAGCAGGGTGGCGCACAGCAGGAACCGCAGGGCCGTGAGTAGTTGGCGTCCGTAGGCGTTCATATTAGTGACCAATCGTGGGGATGAGGGAGACCAGCAGGTCTATGAGCTTGATGCCGATGAACGGGGCGATGACGCCGCCCAGGCCAAAGATGAGCAGGTTCCGGGACAGCGCCTTGGCCGCCGAGACGGCCCGGTACTTCACGCCACGCAGCGCCAGCGGCACCAGCGCAACAATGACCAGGGCGTTGAAGATGACGGCCGACAGGATGGCACTCTCGGGGGACGACAGCCCCATGATGTTCAGCAGCCCCAGCCCGGGGAACGTCGCCGCAAACAGGGCCGGCACAATGGCAAAGTACTTGGCCACGTCGTTCGCCACCGAAAAAGTGGTCAGCGAACCGCGCGTGATCAGCAACTGCTTGCCAATGCCCACAATGTCAATGAGCTTGGTGGGGTCCGAATCCAAATCCACCATGTTGGCAGCTTCCTTGGCCGCACTGGTGCCCGAATTCATGGCCACACCCACATCCGCCGCAGCCAGCGCCGGGGCGTCATTGGTGCCGTCCCCCGTCATGGCCACCAATCTCCCCGCCTCCTGTTCGGCCTTGATGACAGCCAATTTGTCCTCCGGGGTGGCCTCGGCAACAAAGTCATCCACCCCGGCCTCGGCGGCAATCGCGGCGGCCGTGATCTTGTTGTCGCCGGTGATCATGATGGTCTTGATTCCCATGGCCCGCAGCTCGGCGAACCGTTCCTTCATGCCTGGTTTGACCACGTCGGCCAGGTGAATGACGCCAAGAATCTGCGCGCGCTCGCCGCTATGCGTGGCCACGAGCAGCGGGGTGCCGCCAGTCCCGGAAATCTTCAGGACCGCATCTTGAAGTTCCTGCGGCAGGCTCCCGCCGCGTTCCTTGGCATAGTGTTCGACGGCGGACGCCGCCCCCTTGCGCACCTTCAGGTTTGTTGGGCCCGGGTTGGCAGGATGCCCCACGGGCAGGTTGAGCCCGCTCATGCGGGTGACGGCGCTGAACTCAATGACCTCGACGTCCGGGGTGAGCGTTGCCGTTGGGTCCTGCGGCGTTCCGTCCTTCTGGGCCAGTTCCACAATGGAGCGGCCCTCGGGTGTTTCGTCTGCCAGCGAGGACAAGCGTGCCGAATCGACAAGCAGCTGCTGGTTCACGCCGTCGGCCGCTATGAAAGCAACGGCGCGGCGGTTGCCGTAGGTGATGGTGCCCGTCTTGTCGAGCAGGAGGGTGGTGATGTCGCCGGCGGTTTCCACGGCCCGGCCGGAGGTGGCCAGGACGTTGCGCTGGATGAGCCTGTCCATGCCGGCGATGCCGATGGCAGGAACCAGGGCGCCGATGGTGGTGGGGATCAGGCAGACCAGCAGCGCCACCAACACCACGGGGGTGGGCAGTGCGTTGGCGAAGTTGGCCATGGGGGCCAGCGTCATGACGGCGACCACGAACACGATTGTCAGCGAGGCCAGCAGCACGTTCAACGCGATTTCATTGGGCGTCTTCTGCCGGGTGGCACCTTCCACCAGGGAGATCATCCTGTCCAGGAACGTCTTGCCGCTGGCTGCCGTGATGCGGATGACGATCCTGTCCGAGAGCACCATGGTGCCGCCCGTGACGGAGCTTCTGTCGCCACCGGATTCGCGGATGACGGGTGCCGATTCTCCGGTAATGGCGGATTCGTCCACGCTGGCCAGGCCCTCGATGACGTCGCCGTCGCTGGGGATGAGGTCCCCTGCCTCGCAGATGACAATGTCACCCACCTTGAGGTCGGTGCCGGGGACCCTTTCCTCTTCATAGCCGTCGTCGTTGACGTCTTGGCCTGCGCCTGACGCACCGGCTGGCACCAAGGCGCGGGTCCGGCGTCGTGCCATAACGGAGGTCCTGGCGGCACGGAGACTGTCAGCTTGGGCCTTGCCACGGCCCTCGGCGATGGCCTCGGACAAGTTGCCAAACAGCACCGTCAACCAAAGCCACACCGTGACGATGATGGAAAATACTGCCGAATCGGAGGCAATGGCCAGCTGCTGAATACTCACGGCGGTGCAGACAACGGAGCCGATCAGCACTGTGAACATGACTGGCGAATGGATCATCTGGCGGGGATTGAGCTTGCGGAAGGCCAGGGGAAGCGCCGCAAGTGTGTTGTTGAGGTTCATTTGAGCAGTCCTTCAGCAGCCGGGCCCAGGGCGAGCGCGGGGAAGTAGGTGAGTGCGGTCAGGATCAGGGAGATGCCGCCCAAGAGCACGGCGAAGAGCGGTCCGTGCGTGGCGAGTGTTCCCGTGGTTGCGGGGATTTTGCGTTGCTTCGCCAGGGAGCCTGCGAGCGCCAATACCAGCGCGATGGGCAGGAAACGGCCGATGAACATGGCCAGCGCCAACAGGGTGGCCAGTCCGGGACCGGAGCTGGTGATGCCACCAAAGGCCGAGCCGTTGTTGTTCGCGGCTGACGTGAAGGCGTAAAGGATTTCACTGAAACCGTGCGGGCCCCCGGCGGGTGCAGCCGCTGCGAGCGCCGGCGTTGCGACGGTGATGCCTGTGCCCAGCAGCGCCAAGGTGGGCGTGACCAGAATGTACAGGGCCACGAGCTTCATCTGGGGTGCGCCAATCTTCTTGCCCAGGAACTCTGGGGTGCGTCCCACCATGAGTCCGCCAATGAACACGGCCACCACAGCCAGGATCAGCATCCCGTAGAGGCCCGAGCCCACTCCCCCTGGAGCAATCTCACCCAGCATCATGTTCAGCATGGCGAGCCCGCCGGCCAGGGGTGGCAGGGAATCGTGGGCCACGTTGACGGCCCCGGTTGAGGTCAGGGTGGTTGCTGTGGCGAACAGGGCGCTGGGGGCAATCCCGAGGCGCTGCTCGAACCCTTCTCCCACGCTGGTGCCGCTGCCGGTGAAGGCGGCAATGGCCCATGCCATCAATGTGGTGGACGCCAGCCAGAATGCCAACATCACGGTGAGTACCGTGTAGCCCTGGCGTTTGTCGCCCACCATGCGTCCGTACATGGCTGGCAGGGAGAACGGGATGAGAAGGATCAGGAACACCTCAAACAGGCTGCTGAATGCGGTGGGGTTTTCGAACGGGTGGGCGGAGTTGGCATTGAAGTAGCCGCCGCCGTTGGTGCCCAGGAGCTTGATGGCCTCCTGAGAGGCCACCGGTCCGCCGGGGACTGTTTGCTGGGCACCGGTGACCAGGGTGTGGATGTTGGTGCCGCCCCAGTTCTGGATGACGCCGGTGACAATCAGGACCACGGCGCCAATAACGGCCATGGGCAGCAGGACGCGCAGGGTGCCGCGAGTCAGGTCGACCCAGAAATTGCCTAAGTTGTTGGTTTGGGCCCTGGTGAGTCCGCGAATCAGGGCCACCACAACTGCGAGCCCCACGGCCGCGCTGAGGAAGTTCTGCACAGCGAGCAGCATCATCTGGATGCCGAAGCCCAGGGTTGTCTCCGGGACGTAGGTTTGCCAGTTGGTGTTGGTGACAAAGGAGACTGCCGTGTTCATGGCAACCCACGGGTCAACGGCCCCCAGCCCCTGGTTGAAGGGCAGGATTCCTTGCAGCAGCTGGGCCAGGAACAGCACCACGATGGAGACGATGCTAAATGCCAGCAGCGAGCGCAGGTATACCTTCCAGTGCTGGTCTGCCTTGGCGTCAATGCCTGAGAGCTTGTACAGCCCGCGTTCCACTGCCAAGTGCTTGTGGCTGGTGAACGTTGCGGCGAGATATTTGCCCAGGGGCTGGTGCAGGGCAGCCAGCACCACGATCAATACGGCCAGCTGGGTGGCCAACGAGAAAACGTTGAGGTCCATGGTGCCCGGTCACCACTTCTCGGGGCGGATGAGGGCAGCCAGCAGGTAGACCAGCAAGGCCAGCCCCACCAGCCCCAAAATTAACCACGTCGCTAAAACCACAGCAATCCTACTTTCCCAATGTGCGTTGATGTCTTGACTCAATCGCACACCCGGGGCGTGGGTTTGGAGCTTGTTTTTACGGGTTCCTTACGCGGGACCGGTCAATCTTGACGGCTTCCTGACACGCCGCCTCTACTTGTTCCCGTTGCTAGGGGTGATACATAAGGCGGCATGAATCGAAACTGCAGCCGATGCGGTGATGCGGCAACGGCGCTAGGCCGAGAAACCGCCGTCGGCCTTGATCAGCTGGCCGCTGACCCAGCGCCCACCCGGGGACAGGAGGAAAGCAACGGTGGGGGCAACATCGGCCGGGGTACCCAGCCGTCCGCCCGGTTGCAATGCCGTCATGGCGGTTCGCGTCCCCTCATCCATCCAGCCGGTATCCACCGGGCCCGGGTTGAGCACATTGGCGCTGATGCCCTGCCCGCCGAGTTCGCGCGCGGCGGCAATCACGATCCTGTCCAGCGCACCCTTGGAGGCACCGTACGGAAGGTTGAAAGCTGTGTGGTCACTTGTCAGCGCAACCAAGGCTCCGCCGTCGTCCGTTGCCTGCCGGGCAAAAGCAGCAATCAGCTGCCAGTTGGCGCGGGTATTGACGGCGAAGTGGCGCTCGAAACTCTCCAGCGAGGTGTCCAGAACCCCCGAATCGATCGATTCGCAATGTGACATCACCATGCCCGTCAGCGGCCCGGCTTTCGTGGCGATCTGTTCCATGAGACGTTCGACGGCGGACGGGTCGCCCAGGTCTGCCGGCAGGGCCCACACCCGCGCACCGGCTGCCTCAAGCTCGGCCGTGAGCGTGTCGATGTCCTCCGGCTGAACGCCCCAGGGCATGCGTTCGTCATAGGCCTGCCAATAATTCAGGACAAGGTTCCAGCCGTCAGCGGCGAGCGTGCGGGCAACGGCTGCGCCAATACCCACCGTGCGGCCAACGCCCGTGATCAGGGCAGTCTTTGTATACATCGCCCCAGCCTAAGCGTGCAGGTGAACCATTCTGCGCAAAACTCATGGCGAGTCCAGCGCATCTTGACCACGGGCGCAAAACTCACCGCGGGTTCATCGCATACAGAAAGTGGACCGCCCCCTATGCGCATAACTCACGCCGAGTTCAGCGCATATAAGAAAGTGGGGCACCGTTTGGCATGCCTCCCGCAGTGGCCCCGTGCAGGAGTAAACGTTGTAGCTTGGAATAGTTCACCATTGGCAAACGAAAGGCCGTCATGACACCCTCAGCACCCACCCCGAAGCCCGGCGGAACGTCAGAGGGCGCCTTTGTGCCAGGTCGGGTCACCCGCCGGGCGGCCGCGCCAGCAGGAAAACCAGGTGGTCTCCTCGTGGCCAAATCCGCCACTGCCAAGCCCGGTAAAAAGTCCGGCAAGGCTGTGCCGGTGAAGCCTGCGGCCAATACGGCCTCGATCAGCGCGGCCATTCGTGAGGCTGCCGCCGTCGCCAAGAGGCGCGTTTTGGCCATCACCAACGCCCATGTGGTGCCGGTGGAAGGTGAACCCTTTGACGGCACCGTGCTGGTTGAAGGCGGCAAGATTCTTGGTCTTGGCGCATCCATTCAGATCCCTGACGGTGCAGATGTTCTTGATGCGAAAGGCCAGTGGCTGCTGCCCGGCTTTATCGACGCCCATGTCCACCTGGGCATGCACCCCGAGGGAGAGGTGGGATCCACGAGTGACGTCAACGAAATGACCGATCCCGTCATGGCTGCGGTGCGCGCCATTGACGCCGTCGACCCTTTTGACCCGGGCTTCAATGATGCCCTGGCTGGCGGTATCACAGTGGTCAATGTGAACCCGGGTTCCGGAAACCCCATCGGAGGGCAGGCCGTGGCCATGCACACGCACGGGCGCTACATCGACGAGATGGTGCTGCGCTCGCCCAGCGGCGTGAAATCCGCGCTGGGTGAGAATCCCAAGAATGTTTATGGCGAGAAAAAGAAAACGCCCTCCACCCGGCTGGGCACGGCGCTTATTATTCGTCAGGCCTTCATGGCTGCACAGAACTGGATGGCGCTGCCCGAACCGCGGCCGCGCGATGCCCAGATGGAGGCGCTGGCCATGGTGCTGCGTCGGGAGATCCCGTGGCGCCAGCACTGCCACCGGGCCGACGACATCGCCACGGCCATGCGTCTGGCCGACGAATTCGGCTACGAACTGGTCATTGATCACGGCACGGAGGCCCACATTCTCGGCGATGTGCTGGCCAAACGCGGCACGCCGGTGCTGATTGGCCCGCTATTCACCACCAAGTCGAAGCCGGAACTGCGTGGCCGTTCCATTGCCAACCCGGGCAAATTGGCGGCCGCCGGAGTGGAGATTTCCATAATCACCGACCACCCGGTTGTGCCCATCAACTTCCTGGTCCACCAGGCAACCTTTGCTGTGAAGGAAGGCCTGGACAAGGACGTGGCCTTGCGCGCCATCACCATCAACCCGGCCAAGGTACTGGGCTTGGCTGATCGAATCGGTTCGCTCAAGGTAGGCAAGGACGCCGATCTGGTGCTGTGGAGCGGGGATCCCCTGGACGTCATGCAGAGCGCGCTGACGGTGTTCATCGGCGGCAAGCAGGTTTACACGTACGACGCCGACACCCGGGTAGGTGCCGCGGCTTCCCGCGTCTAACCTCAACGCCGCGTCTTTTAACGTCCATTAACGCCAAACGCTCCAGCAGTCAGTGCTGGAGCGTTTGCGTTTTACGGCCGTTAAGTGATGTCGCGTTTGGTGGTGGGCGTGGTAGGCCCACGCGCCCGAGGGGCCCCGGCCGAGCTTGCGAGATGAAAGTCGGCGTGGTGGGCCCACGCGCCCGAGGGGCCCCGGCCGAGGAACGAGGTGGGGGAGGGCGTGGGGACTAGGCCGGGAGCTGGAGTACTGAGCCCGTGAAGATCAGGTCCTGGTGGATTACCGTGTCAGCGTTGGCCAGGTAGAGGGCTTCCCAGCCACCCTGGATGCCCAGCTTGTCGGCGATGATGCTTAGGGTATCGCCGGATTCGATGGTGTACGTTTCACCGCTCAGGGCTACCTCAACTGCGGCAGGCGCCTGCTCAACAGGGGCTTCAACAACGGGGGCTTGTTCAACGGGTGCCTCCACTACCGGGGCCTGCTCAACAGGTACTACGTCGCTGGACTGTGCGGCCACGGGAGCAGGAGCGGCTTCGGCAGGAACGGCAGCCGGTGAATAAGCCTGTCCACCGCCGCCACTCAACCCAAGCTCGGCGGCACAGGAAGGCCATGCTCCCCATCCCTGACCGGCCTGTACGTTCTCAGCCACGGCAATCTGCTGTTCGCGTGTTGCGCTTTCAGGTGCCCCGGTTCCGCCATAGGCAGCCCAGGTACTCGGCGTGAATTGGAGTCCGCCTGAGAAACCATTGCCGGTATTGGTGGCCCAGTTGCCACCGCTTTCGCACTGTGCCAGCGCGTCCCACGTACCGCCGTCGGCTGCGTTGGCGCCGGTTCCAGCTACCGCCAGCCCGCCTCCGGCGATGGCGCCGATAGCCAGGACACGGCCAATGTTGCGTGTGATTTTAGAGGTCTTCATCGATGCGTTCTCCCTAAGGCCACCTGCGCTCCATCCGTCCCCGGACATCTGCGCGCCACCGTCCAACCTATAGATATGGAGGTTGTTTCCGTGGCCTTCCGCGTGACGGTGTGCGGTGTGGGAAGGCCCGGGCAATCGTGGGCGAAAGAGTACCGCCCGCCCCGCAGGGCATGACTAACCCTAAAACGATACCGAATCGATACGCAAATCAGCTAACTGTTACCTAATTGTCATAGTTTTTATCAGGTGCATGGTGTAGGAAGCATGCAAATAGTCCTGGAAACCAGAACGCTCTCGCAGTGTGAACTGCGAGAGCGTTCTTGAAAAGTGCCCCGTATCTGATGGAGCGTTGGGTTTGGCTGGGTGGGGCGGGCGGTTAGCCCAGGGTGTTGAGCGCCTGGTCCAGATCCGCAATGAGGTCAGCGATGTCCTCAATGCCCACGGACAACCGGATGAGGTTTTCCGGCACGGCCAGCTCGGTGCCCTTGACGGAGGCGTGTGTCATCTCAGACGGGTAGTTCATGAGTGATTCAATGCCGCCCAACGACTCGGCCAACGTGAATAGGTGGGTGGACTCGGCTACCTTGCGCGCAGCAGCCTCGCCACCCTTGAACTGCACCGAGATCATGCCGCCGAAACCACGCATCTGCTTGGCGGCCAGTTCGTGCCCGGGGTGGTCGGGCAGGCCCGGGTACAAGACCTTCTCAACCTCGGGCCGGGTCAGCAGCCACTCGGCGATCTGCTGCGCGTTGCTGCAGTGCCGGTCCATGCGCACGCCCAGGGTCTTGAGCCCGCGCGTGGTCAGCCAGGCTTCCATGGGGGCTGAAACGGCACCCACGGCGAACTGGACGAAGCCGATCTTCTCGGCAGCCTCGGCGTCGGACAAAATGATGGCGCCGCCGGAGGCATCGGAGTGACCGCCAATGTACTTGGTGGTGGAATGGACCACCACGTCGGCGCCCAGGGCCAGGGGGTTCTGCAGGTACGGCGAAGCGAAGGTGTTGTCCACAACCAAGAGCGCACCGGCCGCATGCGCCACCTCGGCCAGCGCGGCAATGTCGGTAATCTTCATCATGGGGTTCGACGGCGTCTCCACCCACACCATCTTCGTCTTGCCTTCCGGCCCGCCCGCAGCAACAGCGGCGGCCAGCGCGTCGGCGTCGTTCATGTCAACGGCAGCGTTGCTGATGCCCCAGACCGAGAGGACCCTGTTGATGAGCCGGTACGTGCCGCCGTAGACGTCGTTGCCCATGATGATGTGATCGCCAGGGAGCAGCAGTGCACGGATCAGGGCGTCCTCGGCAGCCAGGCCTGAGGCGAAGCTGAACGCGAATTCGCCGCCTTCAAGTGCCGCGAGCTGAGCCTGGAGGCCGTCGCGGGTGGGGTTGGTGCCGCGGCCGTATTCGTAGCCGTTGCGCAGCTTGCCAATCCCGTCCTGGGCGAACGTTGTGGTTTGGTACAGCGGCGGGATCACGGAGCCGGTGGTGGGATCGGGGGTTTGTCCGGCGTGGACGGCCCGGGTGTTGAAGCCTTCAGTCATGGTTTTGTTCCTTCGTCTGGAAACGGTCAGTCGTTGAGGTAGGTCAGCAGGTCGTGGCGCGTCAGGACGCCAACGGGCGCCCCCACAAACGTCACCATGAGCGCGTCCACGTCCTGCAATTTGGTGCGCGCGGCGGAGATCGGTTCCAGCGAACCGATGATGGGCAGCAGCGGCTGCATGTGTTCGGTGATCTTGTCCGTCAGCTTGGCCTCGTGGCGGAACAACTTGCCCGTCAGGGTGCGTTCATCGACCGAGCCAATGACCTCACCCATCACCACAGGCGGCTCGGCGGAAAGCACGGGAATTTGGGAGACACCGTACTCGGCCATCAGGTTGATGACGTCGCGCACGGTCTCGTTCGGGTGGATGTGCACCAAATCCGGCAGCCGCCCGGTCTTGGCCTTGAGTACGTCGCCGATTGCGGGCTCGTCGGTGACCTTCAGGAAACCGTACGACTGCATCCACTTGTCATCAAAGATCTTGGCCAGGTAGCCACGCCCGCTGTCAGGCAGAAGAACGACGACGACGGCTTCCGGCCCGAGATCCTTGGCGGCTTCCAGTGCGGCCACCACGGCCATGCCGGAGGAACCTCCCACAAGCAGGCCCTCCTCGCGGGCCAGGCGGCGGGTCATGGCGAAGCTGTCATTGTCCGTGACGGCGATGATCTGGTGCGGAACGTTTTTATCGTAGGACGGGGGCCAGATGTCCTCGCCCACGCCTTCCACCAGGTACGGACGGCCGGTGCCGCCGGAGTAAACGGAGCCTTCCGGGTCGGCACCGATGATCTGGACCTCGCCGCCGTCGGCCTCGGGACGGTCAGCGGAGACCTCACGCAGGAAGCGACCCGTGCCGGAAATGGTGCCGCCGGTGCCCACACCAGCAACAAAGTGGGTGACCTTGCCTTCGGTATCGCGCCAAATCTCGGGCCCGGTCGATTCGTAGTGGCTCAGCGGCCCGTTTTGGTTGGAGAACTGATCGGGCTTGTAGGCGCCGGGAATTTCCTTGACGAGCCGGTCGGAGACACCGTAATAGGACTGCGGGCTGTCCGCGGCGACCGCAGTGGGGGTCACCACCACCTCGGCACCGTAGGCCTGCAGGACGGCGCGCTTGTCTTCACCCACCTTGTCCGGGACCACAAAAACACACTTGTAGCCGCGAGCCTGGGCCACCATGGCCATGGCGACGCCGGTGTTGCCGCTGGTGGGTTCCACCACCGTACCGCCGGGCTTGATTTTGCCTTCCTTGGCAGCCTCATCCAGCATCTTCACGGCAATGCGGTCCTTGGCGGAACCACCCGGATTCATGTATTCAAGTTTCACCAGCACGGTGGCCTGGATTCCCTCGGTCACCTTGTTCAATTTCACCAAGGGAGTGTTGCCAATGAGGTCCAGGACGGAGTTCGCATACTTCATATACTCAAACGTACTGCCCCGGCCGGGCTGGTGACTACCGGCCATGACGCCGTAGTGCTTGATCCGAGCTTTCATCCGGGTCTCGCGCCAAATCCGGTATAAGATACGCCCATGGAATACACCCAAGAGATTGTTGTCAATGTTCCCCGGGATCGCTTCCTCGAGCTGTTCGACAACCCGAGCCTCATGTCACACTGGCAAAAGGGGCTGCTTTCCTTTGAGCCATTGACGGGTGTCCCCGGACAAAACGGCGCAACCTCGAAGCTCGTCTACAAACGCGGCCGCGGCACCTTGGAAATGGTGGAAACCATTCTCCGGCGCCAATTGCCGGATCATTTTGATGGCAGCTACGATGCCAACGGTGTGCACAACATCAGCAACAACCAGTTCATTGATCTGGACGGCACCGCTACAAAGTGGGTGGCCCACAACATCTTCGAGCTGAAGGGCTTCATGAAGGTGATCGGGCTGCTATTTGGCTTCACCTTCCGGAAGGAAACCCTGAAGACCATGGAGGCGTTCAAGAAGTTCGCCGAATCCAACCCGCAAAGCTGACCATCTGGTCAGCTTTGCCCCGGGGCGTGGCAACAGTCAGTGGCTACGTTTTAGAATCAAGGATGCTCTCCTCCACCGATCCCCTGCCCCGCCTGCCCAGACGCATGCTGGTTGCCGGAGTCTCCGGTTCGGGCAAAACCTCATTGGCAGGACGGACGGCCGCCTTACTGGGCATCCCGTACACCGAGCTCGACAGTCTTTTCCACGGCCCGAACTGGGAGCCGCGCGCGGACTTCGCGGCCGACGTCGAACGTCTCACCGCTGCGCCGAGCTGGGCTACCGAGTGGCAATATTCGGCAATGCGGCCATTGTTGGCCCAACGCGCCGACACTCTGTTGTGGCTGGATTTCCCCATGCCGGTATCCATGGGGCGGCTCATCCGGCGCACAGTCCAGCGCCGGCTGCGACGCGTGGAGCTGTGGAACGGCAACTTTGAAGGTCCGCTATGGAGCATTTTCAACAACCCCGACCACATCATCCGTTGGGGCTGGCGCACCCGCAATTCACTAAGAAAGGTTGTGCCGGAGTTGGAACACGAGCATCCCGGGCTTCAGGTAGTGCGGCTCTCCAGGCCCAAAGATGTTGAGGTGTGGATAGGTATGCTCGAACGCCGTGTTGCCTCCGGCGAGCAGCTTCAACCATGATGCCGGAGGAATTGGCAACGCTCACGCTGCTGCGCAAGGCCCGAGACATGATCGACCGGGACTACGCGGAGCCGTTGGACGTGCCCACCATCGCTGCCAAGGCGTTCATGTCGCCAGCGCATTTTTCCCGCAAGTTCCGGGCTGCCTATGGTGAAACGCCCTACAGCTACCTCATGACACGGCGGATTGAGAGGGCCTCAGCATTGCTGCGTGCCGGCTATTCAGTCACCGATGCGTGCATGGCCGTGGGCGCCACCTCGCTGGGCTCTTTTAGCACCCGCTTCACCGAAATCATGGGCGAGACCCCCAGCAACTACAAGAGCCGCGACCACAAGGCCATAGAGGCCATGCCGCCGTGCTTTGTCAGGGTGACCACCCGGCCGGCGCGCGATGGTTCGGGCAAGTCGAGCAGAAATGAAGAAGCACCCGCGGCCACGGCGTCATAGCGTAAGTGTCATGACTATTTCACTGCAATATACGCACATGACAGTAACCAACCCCGATGAGGCCATCGCCTTCTACCGTGATGCACTGGGCCTTGAGGTTCAAAACGATGTCAGCAATGGCGATTTCCGCTGGGTCACGATGGGCACGCTCTCACAGCCGGGCCTGGGAATCGTCCTGTCCGAACCGCACGCGGGGCGCTCCCAGGAAGACGGCGACGCCATGGCCGAGCTGCTCGCCAAGGGGGTGCTGCCCATGATCAATTTCAGCGCCTCCGATCTTGACGCCACCTTTGATCAGGCCGTGACCGCCGGCGCCGAGGTGCTCCAGGAACCCGTGGATCAGCCGTGGGGCCCGCGCGACTGCGCCTTCCGCGACCCCTCCGGAAACATGGTCCGCGTTTCCCAGGCCTGAGCTGGCGAGAAATGCGCCCGCCTCCCATAAATGCGCCCCTACTACGGGGCGCATTTATGGGAGGCGGGTGCGGAAATGGCGCGCGGATCCTCGGGTGACATCAGTTTCATGCTCTCCGGACTTATCCACAGGATCGAGGAACCCCACTTACATGGTGCCCAGAGGTCTGGAACGCTTGGTGGCATGGGCACACCACGGTTGATTCTTCCCTCGGACCTGGAGCTGGCAGGCCAGGATTCACGCCTGCTCGCCAGGCTTTGCAACAGCGGCAGGTACTTTCGTGTCCGCCGCAGCGTGTACGCAGAGGCCACCGAGTGGCACGCCCTGGATGAGTTCTCCCAGTACGGCCTGCGCGCTGCGGCATTCACGCTGGCTACCAAGGACCCGCCCATATTTTGCTTGTCCACGGCCGCACTCCTTTGGGGCTTGTGGATCTGCGGAACACCGGAGAAGCTGTACGTTTTGACGGATCAGGCGGGCGGCGGCCGCAGCCGAGGGGACATCATCCGGCACTTTGGGCGTTTGGACGGTGGAGTGGTGCGTTGCGGTCCATTGCTGCTGACGGACAAACTCACCACCACGCTGGGACTGATCACGCGGCTGAAATTTGAGCAGGCTGTGACCGTGTGCGATTCCAGCCTGCATGAGCGCAGGTATCCCGGGCCCGGCAACGTCTTCTTGCCCGTGGATGCTGCAGCCTCCGAACAAGATCCTGTGTGGAACAACGATGAGCCGCAGGGCTTGCCGCTGCTCAAGTCCGAGCTCCTGGACGCCGCAGACTCCTTGCCTTCAAAGGCGGCCTACAACAGGGCCGTGGCAGTGGTTGAGTTCGCATCCGGACTCTCCGGTTCCGCGGGCGAATCCATCAGCCGGGTCAGAATGGCCCAGCTGGGATTCGCCGCCCCGGAACTGCAGCATTGCTTCACCCTCCGCGACGGCAGGGACGCGTTCGTCGACTTCTGGTTCGCGCGCCAGCGCAAGGCCGGGGAATTTGACGGCCGGGCCAAGTACTTGAGGCAGGATTGGGCCGGCGGAAAGTCCATCGAACAACGGATCATCGAGGAAAAGGACCGCGAAGATCAAATCCGGGCGCAGGGCGTTGGCTTCTTCCGGTGGACATGGCCGGAAATGATGGACCTTCGCGGCTTCGAGCGGCTGCTTCGTCAGGCCGGAATCCCGCAAAAATAGCAGGCCCACAAAAAATGCGCCCGTCCCCCATAAATGCGCCCTGTAGACAAGGCGCATTTATGGGGACGGGCGCGGAAATCGGCCAGTCACTGCGGAGGGTGCTAGATCAGACCGTCCGAGAGGTGGTTCGGGGTGCCGAAGCGGTGCGCCGTGATGCTGACGGCCTGCTCGTGCAGGAACGGCAGCATCTCCACACGGCCGGCCTCGGTGACCTCACCGTGGTAGATCGCCAGGTCGGGGCGTCCGCCGGTGGCCGCGTAAACGGCTGTGGCGTCACCGCCGATGAGGCGGATGCGGCCGGCACCGAAGCGCTGCGCGCGGGTGAGCCAGTCGGCGTCGTTCTCCACTGACACATTGATGCGCAGGCTCAGCAGCAGGGCTGCCACTTCGCTGGGAAGCTCGACGGCGGAGGAGACTTCAGGGGCTGCCCCGGCCAGGATTCCTGCCGCAAGCACGCGCAGCAGCTTGGCGGTGGATTCCCCTTCGGCCAGGCGGACCAGCGGGTTCAGTGCCACGTAGCGGAATACGTTGCGCTCGGCCCACAGCCCGGACACGTCCTTGGCGGCGCCGAATTCATTGGCCCAGGCGGCGGCGTCACTCTGCAGCGAGCGGGTCAGGAACGCCTGCTCATCAGCGGACAGGGAGGACGCAGCCGACAGCAGCTTCGTCGCGGCGTCGCCCAGGGGCGCGGTGGCCGTGGCCGTAGCGGGGACCCAGGACCCCAGGCCCATGAGGTAGTTGGGGCCGCCGGCCTTGGTGCCCGCACCAACGGCCGACTTCTTCCAGCCACCGAAGGGCTGACGCTGCACAATGGCACCGGTGATGCCGCGGTTCACGTACAGGTTTCCGGCCTGGACGGTGTCCAGCCAGAGGCCAATCTCCGCGGAATCCAGGGAGTGCAGGCCGGTGGTCAGACCGTAGTCGATCGCGTTGACCATGGAGATGGCCTCCTCGAGCGTCTCTGCCTGCATGACGCCCAGCACGGGGCCGAAGAATTCGGTCAGGTGGAAGTTGGATCCCGCGGCAACGCCGGTGCGCACACCCGGGGACCAGAGGCGCCCGGTTTCGTCCAGCTGCTTGGGCTCGATGGCCCAGGCCTCGCCGGCATCCAGGGTGGTCAGGGCGCCCAGCAGCTTGCCGGCGGCCGGCTCAATGACCGGGCCCATCTGCGTGGTGGCGGTTTCCGGGTAGCCAACGCTCAGGCTCGCAGCGGCGTCGAGCAGCTGGTTGCGGAAGCGGTTGGACTTGGCCACGGAACCGACCATGATGACCAGCGACGCGGCGGAGCACTTCTGCCCGGCGTGGCCGAACGCTGACTGCACAACATCCTTGGCCGCCAGGTCCAGGTCGGCGCTGGGGGTTACGATGATGGCGTTCTTGCCGGAGGTCTCCGCCAGCATGGGCAGGTCGTTGCGGAAGCTGCGGAACAGCTCGGCTGTTTCGTAGCCGCCGGTCAGGATCAGTCGGTCGACGGCGGGGTGTGCCACGAGGGCCTGGCCCAGCTCGTTTTCACCCAGTTGCACCAGGGCCAGGACATCGCGCGGCACTCCGGCGTCCCACAGGGCCTGGACCATGAGGGAGCCGCTGCGCTGTGCCTGCGGTGCCGGCTTGATGACGACGGCGGAGCCGGCGGCGAGTGCCGAGAGGGTGGAGCCGGCCGGGATGGCAACGGGGAAGTTCCACGGCGGGGTCACCACGGTGAGCTTGGCCGGGACGAACGTGGCGCCGTCGACGGTTTCCAGGTCCTTGGCGCGCTCGGCGTAGTAGTGGGCAAAGTCCACGGCTTCGCTGATCTCCGGGTCCGACTGGTCCAGCGTCTTGCCGGTCTCGGAGGCCATGACCTCCATGAAGTCGGCGCGGCGGGCGTCCAGCATGTCGCCGGCCTTGTGCAGGATGGCGGCGCGCTCGGCGCCGGTCATGGCACCCCAGGCAGAGGCTGCGTCGACGGCGGTGGCCACGATGCGATTCAGCTCGTCCAGTTCCGTGACGGTGGTCGCGGCGACGATGTCGTCACCCAGCTCCGAGCCGGGGATGCGGGCCAGGATGTCGCGGCCCCAGGCGTGGTTGGGCACCAGCGACGGGTCGGTGTCCGGGGTGTTCGCGAAGCCCTCGGCAGGCGCCGGGGTGGCCGGCTGGTTGCGGTCCTGCACGCGGTTCGTGGGCGGGACGGAGGTGTCCAGGTCCTGGAGGGAGGCCAGGAAGCGGTTGGTTTCGCGCTCGAACAGGGCCTCGTTTTCGGAGAGCTCAAACACGGCGGACATGAAGTTGTCCTGGCTTGCGCCCTCTTCCAACCGGCGGATGAGGTAGGCGATGGCGACGTCGAATTCGCCCGGGTGGACCACGGGTGTGTAGAGCAGAAGCGAGCCAACGTCCTTGCGGACGGCCTCGGCCTGGCCAGTGGCCATGCCCAGCAGCATCTCAAATTCCAGCTGGCCGGAGGCGGTGTCAATGCCGCGCTGCTTGGCCAGCAGCCATGCGTGTGCAACATCGAACAGGTTGTGCCCGGCCACGCCGATGTGCACGTTGTTGATGTGCTCGGGGGTCAGCGCGTAGTTCACGATGCGCTTGTAGTTGGTGTCGGAGTCCTGCTTGGTGCCCCAGGTGGCCAGCGGCCAGCCGAAGACGGAAGCCTGGACCTGTTCCATGGGCAGGTTGGCGCCCTTGACGATGCGAACCTTGACGGCGGCGCCGCCCTCGGTGCGGCGGGCGGCTGCCCACTCCTGCAGCTCGATCATGGCGGCCAGGGTGTCCGGCAGGTAGGCCTGGAGCACGATGCCGGCCTCGAGGTTCTTGAACTCGGGCTTGTCCAGGATGCGCTTGAACACGGCGATGGTCATGGTGAGGTCCTTGTACTCCTCCATGTCCAGGTTGATGAACTTGGGCTTGGCGAAGGAGTTGGCCAGCGTGTACAGCGGCGTGAGCTTTTCCACGATGTGGTTGACGGCGTCGTCAAAGGCCCACGGGGAGTGCGGTGCAACGGTGGAGGATTCCTTGATGGAGACGTAGTCCACGTCGTCGCGCGCCAGCAGGTCCAGTGTCCCCTGCAGGCGGCGGGCGGCTTCGTTGTCGCCCAGCACGGCTTCGCCGAGCAGGTTGATGTTCAGGTCAACGCCGCCCTTGCGGATCTTGGCGATGGCCGGGCCCAGCTTGGCGTCGGTGGCGTCCACGATCAGGTGGCCCACCATGTCCCGGAGAACCCTGCGGGCGATCGGGATGACAATGCCCGGCAGGATGGGGGCCATGACGCCACCGAGGCGGACTGCGCCGCGCATGTACCAGGGCAGGAACGCCGGAACCTTGGGGGCCAGTGCGGCCAGGTTGCGGGCGGCCACGGCGAGGTCTTCGGGGCGGATCACGCCGTCAACGAAGCCAACTGTGAAGTCAAGGCCGTTGGGGTCCTTCAGGACGCCAGCCAGTCGCTGTGCCGAGACGTCGGCGGGGAATGTGGCAGCTTCGCCGAGCCAGTGCCGGACCAATGCGATGGTCTCCTCGGCAAGGTCGTTGCCAGGGACCGGGATGTTCGCGGCGGTGGCCGCAGGGACGGTGCTTGTCATGGTGTCTGGTGGGTTCTTTTCTGCTGGTGATCGATTGCTAGTGGGCCCACTGGCGACATCGCCCAAAGACGCCCGCCGGGTTCCCATTGAGTCCAGTATGGAGCTAATATTCAATAAGTAAAAGTGGTGTTTTTTGACGAATATTAGTCAGTTTTACTTAACTATTTGGAGAGTCTCGTGCTGGACGTAAAACGCCTGCGGCTGCTGCGTGAATTGCACATCCGCGGAACCCTGGCCGATGTGGCCCTGGCCCTGCAATACAGCCCGTCTGCGGTGTCCCAGCAACTGGCTCTTTTGGAGAAGGAAGCCGGGGTGAAACTGCTCCGCAAAGTAGGCCGACGCGTGCAGCTAACCGCACAGGCGGAGATTTTGGTGGCCCACACGGCGGAGATCGTGGAATCCCTCGAGCGCGCCGAAGCGGACATGGCGGCCTCGCTGACAACCGTGGCAGGGACGGTAAAACTGGCCGTCTTCCAATCCGCAGCCTTGGCCCTGCTGCCGGAGTTGCTCACGGCGATGTCGCAGAACTACCCGGACGTGCGCATCGAAATGACCCAGCGCGAGCCGGAAACGGCGTTGTACGAGACGTGGGCGCGCGATTTCGACATGGTTGTGGCCGAGCAATACCCCGGACACGCCGCGCCACGGCATCCGGAGTTGGACCGCGTGGTCCTGACCACCGATGCCATCCGACTGGCAGTCCCCTCCCCCGGCGTGGAAGGAACCGTGGCCAGGCTGCGCGCCGAGCCCATCACGCATCTTGAGGACACCGCCGGGCTGCCATGGGTCATGGAGCCGCGCGGCGCAGCCTCGCGGCACTGGGCCGAACAGGCGTGCCGGCAAGCTGGTTTTGAACCGGATGTGCGTTTTGAAACGGCCGATCTCCAGGCCCAGGTACGTCTCATTGAATCCGGGCATGCCGTGGCCTTGATGCCGGATCTGATGTGGACGGGGCGGGAACCGGCACTAACCCTGATCGATCTGCCTGGGCTCCCCCGTCGTACAGTGTTCACGGCCGCGCGCCGGGCCAGCCGCCGTCGTCCGGCTATTTTGGCCTGCCGGGAAATCCTGCAGGTGGCGGCTGAGGGTTTGTCCGGGGAAAGTTCGACGCCGGAGGGCCGGGTTTAGCTGGCCAGTTCCCTGAGTATGGGGCCCAGCAGGCGGAACTGCGCATCGGAATCAAATTGCGCGGCACTGCTCATGAGAACCAGCTTGGGGAAGGGCCGGTGAAGCCATTGACCCTGAACCGGAACAACCCTGACCGCCAATTCAAAGGGGGACGCGCGGCGGCCCAACTCCTTTTCAATGGTGTGCACCAGCCGGGAAGGGATGGCACCGTGGTTCTTTCCCGCACGCATGAGCTCGTCGTGGTACGAGACCTTGAATAGTTCCGCGGCGCTCTGGGCTGCGATGAAGTGTTGCTGCACGGAGTCCTGAAGCTCGGGGTGGCGGTCTTCAAGCAACAGCTCGTCCAGGGAACGGATGCCGTTGCGGGTTCGAACCAAATCGGCAAACCAGTGCGCCCACTCGCCGGCCAAGACAACGTCACTGAGGGGTCCTGTTGCGGGTATCTGCTCGGGCACTTCCGGAACTACCGGAGGCACAAAGAACGGCTTGGTCGCTGCAAGGCCCAAAGCATCACGAACGTACAGTGCTACCGAAAGCGGCCACGAGGCATCCATGCTGATGCACCATCCAGACCCTTGAGCAAACCTCATGGCGTCCCCAATTCACTTCTCGATTCATCTGCCGAAGTATTGGTGCCACCCTACTGGGGCGGACACTACTTTGCTACTGCGGGCGGCAACCGCTCAAGACCAGCGGCGTACAGCCCACTTCTCGGCCAGCCCCAGCAAGGCATCCGTGATCTTACCGAGAATGGCCAGCAGGATGATGGCCAACAGCAGCCTGTCGGTGCGGCCATTGGATTGAGAATCTGTCAGGAGGAAGCCCAGACCCATGGACGAGGCAATGAGTTCCGCGGCAACCAGGAACAACCAGGCTTGGGCCAGAGCCAGCCGCAGGCCGGAAAAAATGGCCGGGACAACGGCCGGCAGCTGGACCGTCGTCAGCAGTTTCACACCCTTGAGGCCAAAGGCCCGTGCAGCCTCCACGAGGTTTTTATCCACGTGACGCAGCGCCAATGACACCGTGGTGAACACGGGGAAGAACGCACCAATTACTATCAAGGTGACCTTGGAATCCTCCCCAATCTTCATCCACAGGATCAACAGGGGCACCCAGGCCAGTGAAGGGACAGCCCGCAGCGCGCCGATGGTTGGTCCCAGCACCACCTCAGCAATCTTGGACAAGCCCACCAGCGCCCCAAGCGAAATACCCAGCGCAGCACCAACCACAAATCCGAGCAACACCCGCTGAGTGGAGATGGCAACGTGGTTGAACAGTTCATTGCGTGAAATCAGCTCTCCGGCGGCCTCTAACACCGTGCGAGGTGCCGGCAACTGAACCGGGGAGAAGATTCCGGCCGCCGTGCTCAAGTGCCAGGCCAGCAAGATCAGCACGGGCAAGATCAAACCCAAGCCAAGCTTGGCCCATCCGTTTGAGAGCAGAGCCTTGCCCGAGGGTGCCGTGCGCCCGGGCGATTTCGTGGCGGCGCCTGCTCTTACCGTCATGATGCTTCCTTGATGTTTGCCGGATTGGCCTTCGTGGCAAAGGAGTCATCCAGCAAGCTCGCCAGCGCGTCATCAACTTCTCCCTGGGTCTTCACGTCGCCAAGCTCCACGAAGGTGGGCCCGATCTTGGCCAGCACGGCCTGCTGCTTTTCGCCGGGGACGCCGGAGACCCCTAGATTGCTGCGTTCCAGGATGACAGTGTTGGCGACTTCCGGCTTGAGACCAGCGGCTGAGGCCAAGATCTGAGCCGTCTCTTCGGGGTTTTCCGAGGCCCAGACCCGAGCCTTTTCATACGCGTCAACCACGGTCTGGGCCAGTTCCGGCTTCTCCTTCAAGAACGACTCGGTGGCATTGAGGAAACCATAGGTGTTGAAGTTCAGGTTTCGGTAAAACAGCGACGCACCGTCTTGCTCGGCACTGGCCATAATGGGATCCAGGCCTGACCAGGCATCAACGGAACCGTTGGCCAGGGCGGCACGGCCATCGGCATGTTGGAGGTTCTCGACGGTCACGTCCTTCGTGCTCAGACCGGCCTCGGCCAGGGCCTGGACCAGGAAGAAGTATGGATCTGTACCCTTGGTTGCCGCAACGGATTTACCCTTTAGAGCCGCCACGGAAGTGATGGTTGAGCCCTTGGCTGTCACCAATGCCGCCCATTCTGGCTGGGAGAAAATGGAGATCGCCTTGATGGGAGACTTGTTTGATCGAGCCAAAAGTGCTGCCGATCCGGCCGTGGAACCAACGTCAATGGCACCGGCCCGCAGCGCTTCGTTGGCCTTGTTGGAACCGGCTGACTGCAGCCAGTTCACCGTGACGCCCTGATCAGCCAAGGTTGCCTCAAGCCAGCCCTTTTCCTTGATGACCAGGCTCAACGGGTTGTATGTGGCGAAGTCGATGTTCAACGTGCCACCTTGTTGAGCGGCACCATCAGTTGTGGCGTTTTCGCCCGCGCATCCGGCCATGGCCAGCGCGGAGATGGCGGCGGCTGCGCCCAAGAAGGAACGGCGGCTGACAGTGGGAGAAAAAGACATGATGATCCTCAAAATGGTTGCGGTTCAGAAAAGAAGGAACAGACAAGACGGTGAAGGCGTGTGGTCCTAGTGGCCGTCGACGCCGAGACTGGCGAGCAGGGAGCTGCGCAGGCCGGCCAAGGCAGTCGATGCCCGGTCACGGGGGCGAGGGCCTGGAACTTCAACGGTGCGCACAATAGTTGCGCCGGGAAGGTCGCTGCCATCGGGACCCAACAAGATGATGTGGTCGGCAAGTTGCAGGGCCTCATCAACATCGTGGGTCACCAGCAGAACCGTGGTGGGTTCGGCTGCATGAATGTCCAGCAGCAGGTCCTGCATGGTGATTCGGGTCAGGGCGTCCAGGGCTCCGAAGGGCTCATCGAGCAGCAAGACTCCGGGGTTTCTGGCCAGGGCGCGGGCCAACGATGCTCGTTGAGCCATACCGCCGGAGACCTCCCGCGGCCGGTGTCCGGCAAACTTGGAAAGCCCCACGAGACCCACCAACTTTTCAACTGCTGCGTTGCGCTTGGCTGCGTCGAAGCCGGCTGGAACCCCGATTGCCACGTTCCCGGAGACTGATTTCCACGGCAGCAAACGGGGTTCCTGAAACGCCACGGCGCAGCGTGGATCTATGCCAGTAACCGGGGTTCCGTCAATGCTGACAGTCCCAGAGCTGGGCGCATCGAGCCCGGCCACGGCGCGCAGGAGTGTGGACTTGCCGCAACCGGAGGGGCCAAGGAGCGCCACAATCTCCCCTGCTTTAACCTCAAAGGAGACGTCTCGAAGCACCGTGTGCGCGGCCGTGCCAGTGCCAAATGTGCGGCCAAGGTTGTGGAATGAGACCGGCATGGCCGCAGTGCCCTGCGGTTCGGCAGACGGTCCGGAAATAGGCGTGGAAAGTAAATCGGTCATGCGGCACTCCATCGGTTCTGGCGGTAGCACCCTGCCAGCATCGGCGCCTTTGTGGTGGCGTCGACCAGGGTTGCTGCGGCGTCATTGAGCCAGATCTCTCGGCCGCTCGGGATGGTCAGCACCAGCCTAGGGGTTCCTGCGGATGGGCGAAAATTTGGGGCACTAGGGCAGTTAGTGAGCCGTAACAATCCTCCGCTCGCGTGGCGCGTGACGGGAGACGGCGAGTATTCAATTCGTCGTGCGAACATGGAACCATGACCGCAGCAGCCCGGCAGGAACCGGCACCCGCATGAAGAAATATTTGGCATCGGGTTTGCCTGCCGGGATCTTCGCCGTCGGGCTGATTCTGTGGGGTACTGGCCTGCTCAGCCGCGAATCAGCTCTAGCGCTGGCGGGCCGCACACTTCCTATACTCTTGTTTGTCCTTGCCATGACGGTCGTGACCGAGCTTGCCGACAATGCCGGCTTGTTCAATTTCCTAACCTCGCGCTTGGCCCGATGGGGCACGCCGCGCGTACCGGGTCCCGTGAGCACGGGCCGGATCATGATCTTGTGGCTGCTGGTTGTTGCCTTGGCAACCCTGAGCACCGTTTTCCTCTCCCTGGACACCACGGCGGTGCTCGTCACCCCGTTGGTTGTGCAATTGGCACGCCATGCGCGAATTCCCCCTTTGGCGTTCGCCTTGACCACGGCATGGCTGGCCAATACGGCATCGATGTTTTTGCCGGTATCCAATTTGACCAATCTCCTGGCTCAACATCAGTTGGATACCACTCCGCTGGGATTCTTCGGCCTGCTGTGGGCACCTGCCCTAGTGGGCGTCGTGGTGCCACTGGCATTTCTGGCCTTGATCTTCCGCAAGGATCTGCGCGGCCGCTACCAATCCCCGCCAGCTCACCAGGTGAGGGATAGAGCGCTCCTGTGGATCAGTGCTGTCACACTTGCACTCCTGTTGCCCGCCCTCGTTACAGGAATCCCCGTTGCCATCCCCGCCAGCATCGCTGCCGCGTTTTTGTTGCTGGTTTTTCTGATTCGAAGGCGGTCCGCCGTGAAATGGGCCATGGTGCCGGTCCAACCGTTGCTGCTCACCCTGGGTTTGTTTCTTGTGGTTGCAACGTTGCATGACCATGGCCTGGGCACTGCGCTGGCTAGGGTCGCCGGATCTGGGGACAGCCTTCCCAGTCTGCTTCAACTCGCCACCGCCGGCGCCGTCAGTGCCAACACGATCAACAATCTGCCGGCCTACTTGGCTCTCGAAACCCAGGCAGACTCCTCTGTAAGGCTGGCCGCGCTTCTAATTGGCGTCAACCTTGGCCCACTCATCAGTCCTTGGGCATCGTTGGCAACCCTGTTGTGGCATGCGCGGCTCAAATCCATGGGAATCACCATCTCGTGGAGCCGTTTTGTCCTGGCCGGGTTGTGTCTTGTTGTTGTCTTAATCCCGGCTGCGGTGTTGGCATTGTGGTTGAGCGCCGGGATGCCCAGCTAGTTTGACTGCCTTCCAGCGTCCACCCGTGCGAGGATGAACTCATGACCGCCACCATGTTTTCAGGGCCCGCCGTGGTCTGGGATGCCGGCCGTCCGTTCAATTTGCACCAGACGCTGGGCATCATCGGGCGCGGCCCCGGCGACCCTACGATCCGGATGACCCCTGACGCCGCCTGGCTCGCCTTCAACACCCCGGATGGCCCCGCGACTCTGGGCATCAACCAACACGGCACCGAGTTGCACGCCCGCACCTGGGGTCCCGGCGCCGAACACGCACTCTCCACCGTTCCTGCACTGCTTGGCGCGCAGGATGACTGGTCCACTTTTGACGCACCAGATTTCATCCAGTCCCTGCCCCCTCGCATCAAGGAAGCACGACGCCGGTACCCGGCGCTGCGCCTGCCCGCCACAGGGCGGGTGGTTGATTCGCTGGTGCCGGCCATCCTCGAGCAAAAGGTCACCACCGTCGAGGCCCACCGCGGGTACGCGACGTTGTTGCGAAAATTTGGCACGCAAGCGCCCGGAGCGCGCGAACACGCGCAGATTCCGGCGGATTTATTGGTTGCCCCCACGGCGCAACAGTGGGCGGCTATTCCCTCCTGGGAGTGGCACAAGGCAGGTGTTGGACCCCAGCGTTCGGCAACCATCATGCGGATGCTGCGTTCGGCGTCGGCCCTGGATCGTTTGGCGAAGTTGCCGGCAGCAGAAGCTGGCACAAAGTTGCAAAGCATCCCGGGCATCGGCGCATGGACGGCCGCTGAGGTCACCCAACGAACTCACGGCGATCCTGACCAAGTGGCGGTGGGCGATTTTCATCTGGCCGCTTACGTTGGCTGGGCCTTGGCAGGCAAGCCCGTGGATGACGCGGGCATGTTGGAACTTCTCGAACCGTGGCGCGGGCACAGGCAGCGGGTGGTGCGGATGCTGTACCTGAGCGGTTTCCGCAAGCCGTCGTTCGGGCCGAGGATGAGCATCCAGGACCACCGCGGACACTGAGAACGCACGCCCTCCCGGCGCCAGTCGCAGATTCACCACATAATGGAGACATTCACCATTGGCAGCGGCAGCCTGGAAGGGACGCACCAATGACCCGATCACAGAGGCGGATCCACATGTTCCTCGGTATTGACCTAGGCACCGGAAGCAGCAAAGCCGTCCTGACGAACTCGGACGGCGCAATTCTAGACACAGCCACCATCACACACCAGGTATCCCTCCCCCGTCCGGGCTGGGCGGAGTTTGATGCGGAAAATACGTGGTGGGCCGAGGTCATCGGCCTGTGCGGCGAACTGTTCGCCAGGAACGATCCAACCAGAGTTGCCGGAGTCTCCATCAGCGGGATGGGGCCCTGCCTGGTCGTCACCGATGCCGACTACACGCCACTTCGCCCCGCGATCCTCTATGGCATTGACACCCGGGCGGAACAGCAGATCGAAGACCTGAACCGGGAATTTGGCGAGGATGCCATCTACTCCACCGGCGGCAAGGTCCTGTCGTCCCAGGCGGTGGGACCCAAGCTCCGCTGGCTTGCAGACCAGGAACCGGAAGTTTTCGCCGCGGCCCGCCACTGGTTCAGCTGCAGTTCCTACCTCACCGCCAAGCTCACCGGCGAATACATCCTGGATCACCACACGGCAAGCCAGTGCGACCCGCTGTATGCCGTCCACCGGCAGGACTGGATTCCGGAGCGGGCGGACGCCATCGCCGGGCACATCCCCATGCCTGCGCTGGCATGGTCAACCGACATCGTTGGCACCGTCACCGATTCCGCCTCCGCGTTGACGGGAATCCCGGCGGGGACGCCGGTCTGCGCCGGCACTGTCGACGCCTGGGCGGAAGGATTCAGCGCCGGGGTCCGCATACCCGGCGACCTCATGCTGATGTACGGCTCCACCATGTTTTTCGTTCAAGTGCTGGCCGATTTTCACGCGCACCGACAGCTGTGGACCACCGCGGGGGTGGAGCAGGGAACGCTGACCCTCGCAGGAGGAATGTCGACCTCCGGAATCCTCATCACCTGGCTGGCACACTTGTTCGGCGATGCCCCCATGGAAACGCTCATGGCGGAGGCACTGGATGCCGGCCCCGGCGCAGACGGCCTGCTGGTGTTGCCGTATTTCGCGGGCGAACGCTCGCCGATCCTAGACCCCGACGCCCGGGGCACGATCATCGGGCTGACCCTACGACACGGCCGTGGGCATCTGGTCCGGGCGGCTCTGGAAGGCATCTGTTTCGGCCTGCGCCAGAGCTTGGAGCTTTTTGAAAGTTCCGGTCAGCCCATCCAGCGAATCCTGGCAGTGGGCGGCGGCACCCAAGGGACGCTCTGGACACAACTGGTCAGCGATATTCTGGGGCGCACCCAAATCATCCCCGAACAAACAATTGGCGCCAGTTACGGGGATGCTCTCATGGCCGCGATTGCAACCGGGGCAGTCCCGCCGGAGACCGACTGGACGCGCATGGCGCGCGTGGTTGAGCCGGATCCGGCGTCGGCGCAACAGTACGACTTCCTGTATGAGAAGTACTGCCAGCTGTATCCGGCCACCGCCGGGCACATGCACGCCTTGGCCAAGATCCAGCGGGGCGGCGCCTGAAACACTGCCTGATTCCGGGCCGGGCCCTAGGCCGTCGCCGAGTGCACCACGTCGAGAATTGCCTTGGCCGTCTGGACGTCCGTGACCAGACGGCGGAAGTATTTGGTGTTGGCCCCGCCAATGATGCTTCGAACCTTTTCCGCACCCACCGCGACGCCAACGGCACAGGGAATTGAACGCAACAGGGCCGGGGGCGTGGTGATCATGTTCCCGCTGCCTGGAAAATGTATTTCCGCCCCGTCAGCGTCAAAGAAATTCAGGGATATGTCCCCGGCCGCCCGGGACAGCGAGTCGTCATCTTTGGGGATAAAGCGGGAGATCGAGCTTCGCGTGGTCGGCGGGGCACCGATGCCCAACAAGGCCCCTTTCGCCGACTCCCACAGCCGCTGAATCCGCTGAAAGTCGGGGTCGTGCTGGAGCAGCGCAAACATTTCCGGAGCGGGCAATGCTTGGGTCCACAGGAAGGCCGGGCGGGCACCTGTCTGCTCTGCAATCGAGCGTGCAATCTCATTGGTCTGGTACCAGGGCTCGGGCTCCGTCTGGCCGCCAACGGTGGGGACGACTATCACTCCGGGCAATTTGGGCAGCGGCGCCCCTGCCAGCTCGTAAATAGTTCGGCCGGACGAGGCCAACAAGATGTCCCCAGGCGCCAGCCCCATGTCCCGGATAGCTTCACCCACCGCGGGTGCAAGGCCTGCTCCCAACCGGCCGGACTGGTCGGCATCGGCGAGGTACACCTTTTCCAACCCCAGGGCTTCAGCCAGCTCTGCGGCGAGCGAGTCCGTCACAGCCATTGATGGGTGTACAACCTCAATTTTGACCATCCCAATACGCCGCGCTTCCGTCAGCAACCTGCTGACAGTGGGGCGTGAAACCTTCATATTTTCAGCAATTTGGGCCTGATTCACATCTTCCAGGTAGTACATGCGCGCGGCTTGATACAGCGTTTCCACCGGAAACCTGCTCAAGTTTCCGCCTTCGGCGGCGGCCGTTTCAGTCGGCAATTGCTCATTCTCCCCTGGTTCATTTCACGGCCTGCGCGCGGGCTGGGCTGTCTTCATGGTAGCCCGAAACAGGGCTGCTGTGAACAAAATTTCTCAGATTCCATGTTCAGAAATTATGTTCTTGACATTTGTTCAGGGTGACTCCACACTTGAACCATTGAGCTACATCACATTTTTCATGGAGGAAACAATGACCACCACCGCTGCTGAAACTGTTGCCACATCCACTGCCGTACCTGCAACCATGCAGGCCGTCATCGTCCACGGACCCGAAAACTACGTGTTGGAAACCCTTCCGATTCCCGTCCCCGGACCGGGTGAATTGCTGATCAAGGTCGAGGCTGTCGGCGTCTGTGCCAGCGATCTCAAGTGCTACCACGGTGCACCGAAGTTCTGGGGAGACGAGAACCGCCCCGCATGGGCGCAGGCCGGCGTCACCCCGGGTCACGAGTTCATTGGGACAGTTGTTCTCGGCGACGCAAAAGGGCTGTCCCACCACGGCCTGGACATGGGCGACCGGATCGCCTGCGAACAGATCGTGCCCTGTGGCGAGTGCCGCTACTGTGTCCGCGGCCAGTACTGGATGTGCGGCCCCCACGACATGTTCGGTTTCCGCAACTACAACGGCGCCATGGCCGAATACGTGCTGGTGCCCCTCAAGGCCCTCACCCACAAGGTTTCCAAGGATCTCGCCCCGGCACACGCCGCATTCGCCGAACCTCTCTCCTGCTCACTGCACGCAGTTGAGCGCGCAGAGATCAAGTTCAACGACGTCGTCGTCATCGCAGGCTGCGGCCCGATCGGCCTGGGCATGGTTGCCGGAGCCAAGGCCAAGAACCCCATGAAGGTCATTGCCTTGGACATGTCGGACAACAAGCTCGCCCTCGCCACCAAGTGCGGGGCCGACATGGTCATCAACGTTGGCCGTGAAGATGCCGTCCAGATCATCAAGGACCTGACAGGCGGCTACGGAGCCGACGTCTACATCGAAGGCACCGGCCACCCTTCGGCTGTTGGCCAGGGCCTGAACCTGCTGGCCAAGCTCGGCACCTACGTTGAGTACTCGGTCTTTGGCTCGGATGTCACAGTCGACTGGTCGATCATCAGCGACGACAAGGAACTCGATGTCCGCGGCGCGCACCTCGGCCCGCACTGCTGGCCCGCTGCCATCAAGATGATCGAATCAGGCATCCTGCCACTGGACGAAATCTGCACCGACCAGTTCCCCCTGGACAGGTTCCAGGACGCACTTGACCTCGTCGGCGACACCGCCGGCGCGTCCGTGAAGGTCTCCATCCTCCCCTGACCCGCGAAGCAACCTTCAGGCTTCACCTCCCACGTCCGTCAATCCCCTAAAACAAAGGCGTTTTCTCATGACAGCACTTAGCACCCGGCCCCAAGTGGCTCCGGAAACTTGGCTCGACCGGATCGGCATCCCGCATGTGCTGCGCTGGGGTTTCATCGCGGTTCTGGTCTTCATGGCAGGCAACGGCGTTGAATCCAACTTCATCGCCCCGCACATGGCCGAGGCCCTCGGCAGCCGGGCTGCGTTGGTTCCCACCATCATCACCGTGTATGGGGTGGCCGTCATGGTTGCTTCTTATCTTTCAGGGGCCCTGTCGGACCTGGTTGGGCCGCGCAAGGTCATGGCCCTGGGCTTCGTTCTCTGGGTGGTCTTTGAGGTCCTCTTCCTGCTGAGCCTTGGCACAGGCTCAGCAGCGGCAATCTTCGCCACCTACTTCTTCCGCGGCCTGGGCTACCCCTTGTTCGCCTTTGCCTTCCTGGTGTGGGTCAACAAGGTGGTGCCCGTCAAACGCAAGGGCACCGCCGTCGGCTGGTTCTATGTCATGTTCACGGGCGGACTGCCCACCTTTGGATCACTCTTCGCCTTGATCGCCATCCCCGGCTTCGGAGGCGGCGCCTCAGGCGAAACCAAGACCCTGTGGGCCTCGATCGCCCTGGTGACCATCGGCTTCGCCATCGTCTGGTTCGGTGTAAGGGAACCGGGAGGCTCCAAGCGCCAAGCCCCGGCGAATGAAAGCACGGCACAGGT
Source organism: Arthrobacter alpinus (assembly GCF_900105965.1). Taxonomy (NCBI): domain Bacteria; kingdom Bacillati; phylum Actinomycetota; class Actinomycetes; order Micrococcales; family Micrococcaceae; genus Arthrobacter; species Arthrobacter alpinus. Next base: position 3,872,634 of record NZ_FNTV01000001.1, on the reverse strand, counting down.
GCTTACTGGCGGCGTCCGGCTCCTGGCCAAGGAGCCCCGCGTCCTGGCGGGCTTTGTGGTCCGCCTGATCAACACGGCACCCCAATACGGCATGTTCGTCATCCTGCCCGCCGTCATCGGCGGCGAGCTCGGATGGTCACAAACCCAGTGGCTCATGATGACAGTCATTGTGTTTGCCTCCAATATCGCCTTCAATGCGGTCTTTGGCGCCATCGGTGACAAGTGGGGCTGGTTGCGCACTGTCCGCTGGTTCGGCATCGCAGGTTCCGCGCTGGGCCTGCTCGCCTGGTGGTACGTGCCGCACATGGTGGCACCTGGCTCCGACTGGGGCTACTGGCTCTCAGTCCTTGCCGGCGTGATCTTCGGCATCCTGCTGGCCGGCTTCGTACCCATGGGAGCCATCATGCCGGCACTCACTCCCACCCACCAGGGCGCGGACATGGCCATGTACACCACCGCAGCCGGAGGCGCCGCCTTCCTGGGCGCCGCCGTCGTCGCAGTGGTACTGCCCTGGGGCGGGAACACCGGCGTCGTTTGGGCATTCGTCGCCCTGTATGGCGTGGCCTTCGCCCTGACCAAATTCCTTAAGGTGCCCGAGGACTCTTCCCGCGGCCACCAACACTAAGAAACCCCTCGCTACAAAATTCTGGAGCAGCAATGACTAAGATATTCAATTCACCAGCAGATTTTTCGGATGACCAGTTCGAGGGTTTCCTGGACATCTACTCGGACCGCCTGCGCGGGGTTGCCGGCGGCGCCGTGGCGCTTCGCACCGGGGTGCCACAGGTGGCTGTGGTCATTGGCGGCGGCTCCGGCCACTATCCGGCATTCGCCGGGCTCGTGGGCACCGGCTTCGCCACAGGCGCCGTCGTGGGAAACATCTTCACCTCCCCGTCTGCAGCCCAGGTCTACTCGGTGGCCAAGGCCGCCAACCAGGGACTCGGTGTGGTGCTCAGCTTCGGCAACTACGCCGGTGACAACATGAACTTCGGCATTGCCGCCGAGCGCCTCCGCAAGGAAGGCATCGACACCCGCATTGTGGTTGTCACCGACGACATCGCCTCTTCGGACGACGAGGAAAAGCGCCGCGGAATTGCCGGCGACTTCACCGTCTTCAAGGTCATGGGTGCGGCGGCTGCCGCCGGCCTCGACCTGGACGGAGTGGAACGCGCCGGACGTTCCGCCAACCAAGCCACCCGCACTCTGGGTGTTGCGTTCTCAGGCTGCACCATGCCCGGCGCCGACAAGCCGCTGTTTGAAGTTCCGGAAGGACACCTTGGCCTTGGGCTGGGCATCCACGGGGAACCTGGCATCAGCGACGAGGCGATGCCAACTGCCTCGGCACTTTCGGAGATGCTGGTGGAGAAACTGCTGAAATCTGCCCCGGTTGGCGCCGGAAAAAAGGTCGGCGTGGTCCTCAACGGCCTGGGCACCACCAAGTACGAGGAACTGTTCCTGCTGTGGGCCCCGGTCGCCAAGCGCCTGCGCAACGCCGGCCTGGAACTGGTCGACGTCGAAGTGGGCGAACTGGTGACCAGCCTGGACATGGGAGGCACGTCGTTGACGCTCATGTGGCTCGATGAGGAATTGGAAGCCTTCTGGAAGGCGGACGCCTACACCCCGGCCTACCGCAAGCAGGCTGCTCCCGTCGCAGCGCTTGAGGCGTTCGGCCAGGACGGCGCCGAGGCCGAGCAGGAAACCGCTGCGGCCCCCACCTTCTCCGAAGCATCCGCACAACTTGCCGGGGCTGTAGTGGCCGGACTGAAAATCATGGCCGCCACACTGCACCAGCATGAACAGCGCCTGGGCGAAATTGATGCTGTGGCAGGCGACGGCGACCACGGCCGCGGAATGGTCAAGGGCATCGATGCAGCACTGCAGGCGGCAACCTCGGCATCCGAAGGCGGCGCAGGCGCTGCCTGGGTGCTGCAGCGCGCAGGGCAGGCCTGGGCAGAAAAGGCCGGTGGCACGTCCGGTGTTCTGTGGGGAGCAGCCTTGGAAGCCGCGGGAACCTCGCTGGAAAATGACCGCTCCCGCTACAGCCCAAGTGACTACGTGGCAGCGGCACATGCCTTTGCCGACGCCATCTTGGAGCTTGGCCGCGCCACCATTGGCGACAAGACGCTCGTCGATGCGATGCTGCCCTTCACCGAGTCCCTGGCGGGCTCCGTGGCCAGCGGCCGGGACTTCGCCGCAGCCTGGCAGGGTGCTGCCGCCGTTGCCACCGAGCAGGCGACCGCAACCGCCGCACTGAGCCCCAAGCTGGGACGCGCACGACCGCTCGCCGCGAAGTCCGTTGGCACCCCCGATGCAGGGGCAACCTCCCTGGCACTGCTGGTCACTGCACTGGCCAGCCTGCCCACCCCGGCCCGACTGTACTGATCTTTTGAACCTCCCAGGTAAGGAATCAACCATGAACCAGAAATTGCGTGTAGTCATCGGCTGCGACGAAGCCGGTGTGGAATACAAGGAAATCCTCAAGAAAGACCTGGCCGCCAATGGCCTCGTCGGCGAAGTCATTGATGTGGGCGTGGACCCAAACGACACGACCGCGTATCCCCACATTGCAGTCAACGCCGCGAAGCTTGTTGCCGACGGATCCGCAGACAGGGCCATCCTGTTCTGCGGAACCGGCCTCGGCGTTGCCATTGCCGCCAACAAGGTCAAGGGCATCCGCGCCGTCACGGCACATGACTCGTTCTCCGTGGAGCGCTCAGTTCTGAGCAACAACGCCCAGGTCCTGTGCATGGGCCAACGTGTCATCGGGGTGGAGCTTGCCCGCCGACTGGCTGGCGAATGGCTGGCATACACCTTCGATGAGGCCAGCGCCTCGGCCGAAAAGGTCTGCGCCATCAGCGGATACGAGGCGTAGGCGTGGGCAGCGACTTTAAGGGACGGACAGTTGTTGTCACCGGAGCGGCCAGTGGCATCGGAAACTCCGTGGCACGCTACTTTGCCGACCGCGGCGCCCACGTGTTCGGCGTCGACCTCAATGATTCAGTTCATACGGAGATCGCAAAGTTCCCCGGCGGCGGGCATCAGGGCATTGCCAAGGACCTGACGGCGCCCGGCGCCAGTGGCGAAATCGTTGACCAGGTGGTGGCCGCGGCGGGCAAAGTGGACATCCTGGTGAACTCTGCTGGCATTGTCCTTCTGGACAAGGCGCTTGAGTTGAGCGAACAAAAATGGGAAGCCACGCTCGCCGTGAACCTGAGCGCCAGCTTCAAGATGGCGCAGGCCGTCGGCAAGGTCATGACTAAGGCTGGCTACGGCCGCATCATCAACCTCGCCTCACAGGCAAGCGTGATCGGCTTGGACGAACACGTCGCCTACTGCGCCAGCAAGGCCGGAATCGTGGGCATGACCAAGGTCCTTTCCATGGAGTGGGCACCGCATGGCGTCACCGTCAACGCCGTGTCTCCAACCGTCGTCGAGACGCCGCTCGGGAAGCTGGCCTGGGCCGGCGAGAAAGGCGAGGCGCTGAAGAAGCAGATCCCCACCGGCCGGTTTGCGCAGCCGGAGGAAGTGGCCTCGCTGATCGCCTACTTGGCGGGCGAAGACGCGGGCATGATCACCGGTGAAAACATCTTGATCGACGGCGGATACTCCAGCATTTAGCTGTGCCCGGCCCGAGATTTTCGGGGCCGGTCCCATAGTGCGGAATGACTTCTCCTGGGTTGCTGTCTATCCCCTAGGCTTGGGTTATGAGCGAGATCATCAACCTACAGGCCACATTCATCCCCAATGAGGGCGAATTCTTCCGCGTGAAGCTCGCCCTCGACATTGCCGTCGAGCAGGTCGTTGAAGAGACCGGCTGCATCCAGTATGAAATCACCGAGGAATCGGAAGAAAAGATCGTGCTGACGGAGCAGTGGGCTTCGGAGGAAGACCTGGACAAGCACAGCAAGGGCATCGCCGTACAGGATCTCAACGAGTCCTTGAGCGCCTTGTTGGCAGAACCCGTCAAACTGGACCGGTCCTAAGCACTCACAGATTCACTAGTTGTGGCCCCCAAAAACGCTACGTTTTTGGGGGCCACAACTGTCTAAGTTCTTGAAGTTACTCGGCGGCGGGGCTTTCGGCCTGCTTGGCAGCCACGGCCGCATGGACCTCCGTCATGTCCAGAGCCTTGACGGCGTCGATGACGGAATCAAGCTGGGTACCATTGAGCGCGCCAGGCTGGGCGAAAACCAGGACCTTTTCGCGGAACGCCATGAGCGTGGGAATTGAGGTGATATTAGCTTCCGCGGCGAGCTGCTGCTGTGCTTCGGTATCAACCTTGCCGAAGACAATGTCGTCGTGCTTTTGCGAGGCAGCCTCAAAGGTGGGTGCAAAGCGCACGCAGGGCTGGCACCAGGAAGCCCAAAAATCAACGATCACAATGTCGTTGTCTTCGATGGTGGTGCCGAAGGATTCCGTGGTGATTTCAACTGTAGCCATGCTCCTACGGTACGTGAACGGGAGGAACCGTGGCCAGTCATTTCGCTCAGCGCGTGAGCGGGGGTGGTTGGCAGGCGATGGAAGGGACGCCCAGGTAATGGACGGTTTCACGGGGTTTTGGGCGGAAAGACACACCAAGTTCACAGCTGGTTAATCTGGCCAGCGCATGATGGCGGTGTTAACTCAATTTTAAGGAAGCAGCGATGACTTTCACGCAAGGAGAACCCATGACCCGCCGAATTCACCACCGCACTTTCATCAACCCCGACAACAATGAGGTCTGGCCGGTCATGGCCCGGGACGAGCCCGTGGCGCTGGTCAATGAGCGCGGCTGGCGCTTGGAAGGCCGTGTGGAGACACTCTCCCACGACCGACAGTGTCTGTGGATTCAGCTCGACTCAGGCATGGGACGCCAGCTGATCCACCATCAGGACGGCTTCGTCCTGGACCAAGACGCTTCGTAACAGACACGCTCACGCAATAAGAATTGCCCGGTCCCTTCGCGGGAGCCGGGCACTTCTTGTTGCATTTCGGAGCCTAGTCTTCGGGGCCAATCATCGAGACGAATTCCCGCGCTTCGCCCTCGCCAATGTCGGCGTGGCTGCGCAAGAGGCGAGCCGCGCCGTCGTAATTTCCGGACTGGGCCAGATCACGGATCTGCCGGAAAATCTGTTCGTTCAGCCGCGTGCTGGCAACCTCGCGAACGTCACCACCTTGGGACACGATGGCGCGGTAGCGATAGGCGCTGGGCACCGTGTTCCGGACAGCAGGCTCCGGTTTTACTTCCTCCGGCGCCGCCTTGATGATGTCATCAACTGTCAACGGCCCCTCTTTGATGACCGGGGCCGGCTTCGCCTCAGGGGTGGGCTGCGGGAACTGGGCCAGAGCTGCAACAGCTGCCGCCGAATCCCCCAAACTCATGCCCGTCGCCGAACGGTATTCCTTCACCGCGTTGAGCACCTGGCGTTGGGCAATCATGGAGTAAACGCGCTGGTGTGTCACCGGATTCAGCCGGGCACTGGCCGCCTCGGCATTTTCGCGGGAAATTTCGCGGTTTCCCTTAGCCTGTTTGTGCCCCAGGCCGTCCGCGCCGAGCCCCGATTCCTGCACGGGCCGGCTGCGCCGTTTGAGGACCTTGGAGCCAACGACCACGGCAATGACGATGACCAGCACAATAATCAGGGGCACGACGTATTCCATACCTTAACTGTAGTTTGCCGCACGTCCCTCCAAACACCCGGGCAACAAAAAACCCGGAACCAAAGCACTAGGTGCTTGGTCCCGGGTTTCCCGAGTGTGGCAGATACTGGATTCGAACCAGTGAAGGCGTTGCCAGCTGATTTACAGTCAGCCCCCTTTGGCCGCTCGGGTAATCTGCCATGGCCTGCCATTGCCGATATCATCAGCCCTGGCTTGTGCCCCCACGAAGTGGAAGCACTAAAACAATACAAGGTATTTGCCCAATAATCGAATCGAGATCTCCGGCTGTCCAAAAAAACGACGAAATCCCCTAGAAACCGCCCTTATGAGGTGTGTGGAGCACTACACGCCATCCTGAATTCTCTTGACCAATTGCCGCTGCAGGAAGGCTGCCTGCTCAGCGGTGACCTGGTGCAAGGCCACGGCGCGGTCCAGGTCCTGCTGAACACCGGCGATCCTGCTCGAGGCGGAGTTGGGCGGTGACCCGATGATGCTGTCCGGATCAAGGCTCGACGCCGAGGCTCCGGCAATTCCCGGACCGGCCAGGACCGCTGCAGCCGCCAAAGTGACGGCAGCCATGGTGGTTCCCACGGTCTTCTTGGCAACCCTGCTCCGAGTGGCAGGTATGGGGTCGGTGCTTTTGTCCTGGCTCATGCGTCCTCCTGATGCACTTTGTTTCATCACCAACTACTCTGCCCGGCTCAGATGTGCACTCCCCCATGGATTCCTTTGAAGAGTCTGTGAGCACCTCCCAAACCTCGCTTCTCCCCACCCGCTCCCGAGAGGGGCCCCCGGGCGCTAAGCTTGGTGGCAAATCAACCAATTATTTTTTGTGAACATGTGGAGGAAACCATGGCTAGTGAATCAACGTTCGACGTCGTCAGCAAGGTCGACAAGCAAGAGGTTGCCAACGCCCTGCACCAGGCCCAGAAGGAAGTAGTCCAGCGCTACGACTTCAAGGGTGTTGGCGCCGAGATCGATTTCAGCGGCGAGAAGATCCTGATCAAGGCCAACTCCGAAGAACGCGTCATGGCCATCATGGACGTCTTCGAGTCCAAGCTGATCAAGCGCGGCATCTCCCTGAAGTCCTTGGACGCCGGCGAGCCCTACGCCTCAGGCAAGGAGTACCGCCTGGAAGCCGAGATCGTTGAGGGCATCGCCCAAGACATCGCCAAGAAGATCAACAAGTTGATCCGTGATGAGGGCCCCAAGGGCGTCAAGTCAACCATCCAGGGCGACGAACTCCGCGTCAGTTCCAAGAGCCGTGACGATCTCCAGGAAGTCATGGGGCTCCTGCGCAAGTTTGAGGATGCGGACCTGCAGTTCGTCAACATGCGCTAACAGCAACACCCAAAAAGCGCCTGCCATGCAATCACACCCCAGGAGGGGCGCCGGTTCCTTGTGGCAGGCGCTTTTTGCTATTGCCCGCGGCCCCGTGTGGGGCATAGTCTTCCCTTGCCCGAAGAAATATGCCGAAGATCATTGTCCGCATGACTTCTTCCCCCACTTGAGCGTAGTTTGGAGCCGCAATGAACCCTCAGGGAATTCCCGCAGGTGCCCCGTGCTGGATCGATTTGATGACCTCGGACATGGCCAGGTCGCAAGAGTTTTATGCTGCCTTGTTTGGTTGGAGCTATGAGGCAGGTGACGCAGAAAAGTACGGCGGCTACACCATGGCGTACAAGGACGGAAAGTCCGTGGCCGGGCTCATGCAGAGCCAGACGGACGGTGAGGGTTACCCGGACATGTGGTCGACGTACCTGCGCGTGGATGACATTGAAAGCACCATGGACACGGCCAAGAATGCTGGCGCCATCCCCTACATGGAGCCCATGGACGTTCCGGAGCAGGGCAAGATGGCCATGATTGGCGATCCCGGCGGAGCGTCCATTGGCATGTGGGAATTTGGCGGGCACACAGGTTTTCAGGCCCACGAGGAGGCGGGAGCAGCCGCTTGGCACGAGCTCCACAGCAAGAACTACCCCGCCACGGTTGACTTCTACAAGAACGTTTTTGGCCTGCAAACCTCGGTCATGAGCGATTCCCCCGAGTTCCGTTACACGAACCTTATCGATGGCGACAAGGAGCTGGCAGGCATCATGGATGCCGCAGCGTTCCTGCCTGACGAGGTCCCCTCCAGCTGGCAGATCTACTTCCAGACGGACGACGTCGATGCCACCGTTGCGAAAGCACTCACCTTGGGTGCCACGGTCATCAACGCCGCCGAAGATTCGCCCTACGGCCGCATTGCCGGGCTGACCGATTGCACGGGCGCCATGTTCAAGCTGGTCCAGCCGCCAGCCTAGCCGACAGCATCGTGGCTGCGGGGGGGGTGGTTGTTGGGAGTCGCATCTGGTCAGCCAGGCGCGAATCCCAACACCTCCCCCATCAGCGTTTAATGTCAGCTACCGGGTTCAACCAATCCCGTGTCATACGCCAAGACCACGGCCTGAACTCGATCGCGCAGTTCCAGCTTGGCCAGAATCTTGCTGACATGGGTTTTGACGGTTTGCTGGGCAATGAAGAGTTGGGCCGCGATTTCCTGGTTGGAGTGTCCTCTGCCAATCAAGGTCATCACCTCCAGTTCACGGTCGGTGAGCCCGGCAAGCCGGTCACGCGAAAGCGCCGGCCTGGCCCGCGATACCGCGAATTGCTCGATCATCCGCTTCGTCACGGAGGGTGCCAGCAGCGCCTCACCGGAGGCTACGATCCGCACAGCCGCGACCAATTCATCAGCAAGCGCGTCCTTGAGCAGGAATCCGCTCGCACCAATTCTCAGGGCATCGTAAACATAGTCATCGACGTCAAAAGTTGTCAGCATCAAAACGTGTGTGGAGTCCGGGCCGGGTGCATCAGCAAGAATTTGCCGGGCCGCCTCCAACCCGTCCATGACAGGCATGCGCACATCCATCAAGACCACGTCCGGGCGATGGGCGGCGGCCAGTTCCACCGCAACGGCACCGTTCTCAGCCTGCCCCACAACTTCGATATCTTCCTGGGCGCCAAGCAAGGCAGCAAATCCTTCTCGCACCATCGCCTGATCGTCTACGACCAGCACTCGAATACTCATGCTTGGGCACGTCCCTCGTTGTTGTTGCTCGTGGTTCCTGATTTTCCCGCGGCACTCTTGCTGGCACCCAGCGGCAGCAGGGCTGAGACCGAGAATCCGCCGTCGAGCGTTGGAATGCAGGTCACCGATCCACCCACGATGGCCGCGCGTTCGCGCATGCCAATGAGACCCTGCCCCACGTGCGCTCCCTTATCCAGCTGGGCCATCAGCGCACCCACGTCGGAACTGGAGTTGACTACTTGGACACGCAGATTGCCACCGGACACCGTGAAATCCACGTTCACGGTTGCTCCGGGGGCATGCCGAATGACATTGCTGAGCGCCTCCTGCACAATGCGGTAGGCGGTCAAGGCAATGACTTCACTAATGTCCTCACGCTCCACTCCGGACAACGTGGGTTCGGGAATATTCACCCCGGCTGAGCGAGCCGAGGCAAGGAGTTGGGGCAGGTCCTCGAGTGTTGGTTGGGGGCCCAGTTGACGCCCCGCGTCCGCGTTGCGGAGGGAGCCAAGCATGCTGCGCATCTCAGTCATGGCACGGCGCGAGTTCGCGGCAATGTCATCAAACTCTTTCTTCAGCTCCTCGCTAAGCCCAGGGTGCCTGTAGCTGGCGGTGGTTGCCTGAACCACCACCACGGACATCCCGTGGGCCACCACGTCATGAAGCTCACGGGCAATGCGTGTGCGTTCCTCGGCCAGCCGCCGCCTGGACTGCTCCTCGGCGCTGACTGTGCGCTCGGCGGCGAGCTCTGTGCGCATATGCTGCCACTGTTGAGCAACCACGGCGGCCACCATGAGCCCCCCGGATACCGCGGCAAAGATGACCACGTTATTCTGGGCGCCTTCGCTCTGCCCGTGCGGCATGGTCACGTAATTCAGGGAAACCCCAATGATGACGCTTGCAAGCCACGCAGCGGCCGGAACCATCCAATAGGCACGCAACCCGGCCACACAGATCACCAAAACCTGCGTGATGATGGCAACCACACTGAAAGGCATCGGCGCAGCCCCCACAGGGTCTGAAACCAAAGGCAACACGATCATCGGAATCAAGGACACCAAGACGCCGGCCAAGGGACGGGCGGCGGTGAGGCCCAGTGCGGCCGCATGCAAAATGGCCAGCCCCAGCGCAAAGGGCAGTGCCATTTGGTACAGGCTCATGTTCAGCGGCGCCCCCACGGCAAGGAGCGCAATGCAACCGGCGGCTGTACCCAGCCACACCCAGCTGATGCCTTTCATCCGCCACAAATTCACCGTGCTAAAGGGTGTCTGGGCGTGCGCCGATCCAGCTGTTGCGGCGGATGTCTCCGGTCCGCCTGGGAGTGGACGATTCTTAATGGTCGTGATTCCTGCTGGAGCCGGCGCTGACCTGTGCAGCGCCGTTTTCTTCAGTGGTGATTTCCGCTGTGGGCCCGTCGGCGTCCAGCCCACTCAACCCGCCGGCAGGGGCGCCCTGCCAGGAGTGGATCTGCCACCCGCCCGGGGCGTCGCTACCCGTAGGCTCGCCGTCCATCATGACAATGCCGGTGTTGGAGAGATCGTGGTACTTGGCATCCGACCAATCGATGTTGGCTCCGCGGTGTCCTGCCCAGAAACGGATCATGGCGCCGTGGCTGACAATTGCTGCGGATTCCTTTGAGGCAGCTTCTTCAACCACTGCGTCAAAGCGTTCCAGCACCTCATATCCGGAATCGGCGCCGGGCATGCGCACGGACAGGTCCCCGCTGAGCCACGACTTCACAGCGTGAAGATACGCCTCAATCGACGCCCGGTCACCCTTCATTTCAAGGCTGCCGGCGCTGATCTCTCGCAGGCCGTCCCTGACCAGCGGTTCAAGGCCACGATCCGCGGCCAGTGGCGCGGCCGTTAGTGCCGTACGGGTCAGGTTCGAGATGTAGAGCGACTCGATGTCCTGACCGGCCAACGCGCCGGGGACTGCAGCCGCCTGCAACTGCCCCAGGGGAGTCAACCCGGGTCCTGGAATGGCGGTGTCCAAAAGACTTCGCACATTGTTAGGTGTTTGTCCGTGCCTGATCAAGATGAGTCGCATGATTCCATTCTGTACCACTTGGCGAATCGGCGGGTCCGCGGGGACGGGCTCACCTCAGACATTGATACATGACATGCAGACCGACAAACCCCTCATCCGGGTGATCGAAGACCTCCGGGACAGTACCCATAATCTCCAAGCGAAGAGACTGCCACAGATAAGCCGCCGGATGGTTGGCTCCCACGACGGCGTTGAACTGTATGCCACGGTAGCCCTCGCGACGCGCCCAATGGATCACGTATTCACCGAAAGCCCGCCCAACCCCGCGTCCTTGATGCTGCGGATGAACCAGGAATGAGGCGGTGGCGATGTGCTGGCCGCGTCCAGGGCGGTTGGGTCCCATCTTCGCCGACTCGATGATTTCCTGCCCATCCAGCGCAACCACTGTTTGCCCGGCCGACTGCTCCATCCACCAGGGACGGGCTTCGTCCAGAGTCTGGTTATCTGGAAATGCATAAGTTCTCCCGGCAGCCATGATGTCCATGGAAATGAGGCTGACTTTGCCGAGCCTGATCGTCGCGGAGACTCAATGCGCAGGTGCGCCATGAGCTAACGTTTTCTGCAACTGGAATGGCCGATGCTTGGCCATCGCCGCCCCGATCGACCCCTTCGCCCATGTCAGGATCTTCATGAAACGCACCAACGAACTTCCCGCCCACTATCTCGCTGCCTTTAGTGAACAGTCCGGATACTTAAACTTTGCCAGCTTTGGCCCACCCTCACGGGCCGTCCTGGCAGCATCAGGCCAGCTCATGGCCGACGCCGCCGAGGGAGCTGCGGGCGTTAGCGAGCGACTCCACAACGAGGACGGGCGGGCGCGCGCCACGGTATCCCGCTTGACCGGCTTTGCCACGGATAACATCACCCTCCTCCCGGCCACCTCCTACGGCCTGTTTCAGCTCGCCTTTGGTGTGAAAGGGAAAGTCCTGGTCAGCGCCGGCGAGTTCCCGGCCAACACGTATCCCTGGTTGCGGGCGCAGCAGGCAGGTCTGAACGAGGTGGCCCTGATGGGCGAAAGTCTGGCGTTTGTTACACCGGAGCTGGTGGCACAATCGCTCACCCCGTCCGTCACGGCAGTGGCGGTCAGCGCCGTGGACTTCCAAACCGGATACCGCGCCGATTTGGCCGGGATCCGCGAGGTCATCGGGGCGGATCGATTGCTGCTGGTGGATGGCATTCAGGGGTTTGGCGCCATTGACCAGGATTGGAGTGTTGCCGATGCCGTGGTGACGGGCAGCCAGAAGTGGGTTCGTGGCGGGTGGGGTTCCGGAGCCATGGCGTTCTCCGCAGTTGGTCTGGAACGGATCGCACCGACGCTGGGAGGCTGGACCGGCGTCGAGCATCCTTCGCTGTACGACGGCGTTGCGCATGCCCCGCGCACGGACGCCGGCAAGTTCAGTATTTCAAATCTTTCGCCCTTCGCGGCCGGGTCGTTTGCCTCCGCGCTGGAACTCATTGAAGAAGCCGGGCTCGGCGTCATTGCCGACCGCATCTTGGCCACAACCGCAGTTCTGGCGGAGAAGTTGGAGAACTCCGGGGTAAGTGTGCTTTCGCCACGCGAGGACGGGGAGCGTGCCGGCATTGTGGTGGCCGGTTTCCCCGAAGGCAACGCGGCGCAGGCCCACGCTGCGCTGGCGGGTGCAGGCATCTCCGCAACCCTTCATGGCGCGCACCGGATCAGGTTTTCGGCCCACGCGACCACGGATCACGAGTCCCTGTCCCACGTGGCGTTGATGCTGGCCAGCTTCGCCTAGCCGCAGCAGCGTCTGGAAAGATCACCCCGGTTACGGGAGCGGGCGTCCGGCAATCTTCTCTAGCCGGGCAATGCGCTCGGCCATGGGCGGGTGTGTAGCGAAGAGTTTCTTCGCCCCACCGGCCTTGAAGGGGTTGGCGATCATAAGGTGGCTGGTGTTAACCAGCTTTTGATCCTGCGGCAACGGGGCAAGCTGGACGCCGCGTTCAAGTTTGCGCAGGGCAGACGCCAAGGCCAGCGGATCGTCCGTGAGGTGCGCGCCGTCTTCGTCGGCGTCGTATTCGCGCGTGCGGCTGATGGCCAGCTGTATCATGGACGCAGCCAACGGGGCCAGCAGGGCCATGGCAATCATGGCCAGGGGGTTGGCATTGCGGCGGTCGCCACCGCCAAAGAACATCATCATCTGCGCCACGGAAGTGATGACCCCTGCCACAGCGGCCGCCACTGAGGAGGTGAGGATGTCGCGGTTGTAGACGTGCATGAGTTCGTGGCCCAGCACGCCGCGCAGTTCTCGCTCGTCGAGAATGTTCAAGATTCCCTCGGTGCAGCAAACGGCGGCGTTCTTGGGGTTGCGTCCAGTAGCGAAGGCGTTGGGTGCCTGTGTGGGTGAAACGTAGATGGCTGGCATGGGCTGATTGGCCTTGGTGGACAGCTCCCGCACAATCCGGTAAATCCCGGGGGCCTGAGCCTCGCTCACGGGATAGGCCTGCATGGACCGGATTGCGATCTTGTCACTGTTCCAGTAGCCGTAAGCAGTGGTCCCCACCCCAATCAAGGCAAAGATCCACAGCGGCGCCGCACTACCGCTCCCGGCGGAGATCACGCCACCAATACCCAACAGAACGGCCCACAGCACGCCAAAAAGTGCCGCGGTCTTCAATCCGTTAAAATTCCTGCGCACCGGTGCGTCCCCTCAAAGTAGTAGCTCCATACACCTAAAAACGTACCGTGCTGGCGGCTTGTTCCCGTTTACGGTTCCGGGTGGCGGGCGTCATAGCGCAAGAATCCGCGTTGCCAGAATGCCAGGGCCCACACAGCGCCGATGCAGAGAGCGCCGCCGATCACGGCCGCCCAGCCTTCCCCGCGCCACTGCCCCACGGAGCCTGAAAATACGTCACCCAGCCTGGGCCCACCGGTCACCACAACCACAAAGATGCCCTGCAGCCTGCCGCGGAGATGGTCCGGCGTTGCCGATTGCAAAATCGTGGAGCGGAACACGGAACTGATGGTGTCCGCAACTCCGGCCACCACCAAAGCGGCAACCGCACCAACAATCCACGGTGAGGTCCCGCCGTCGTTCGTGTGTCCACCGGCCAAAACGGCACCACCCAGCGCAGCGATGGCCGCACCCCACAGGGAAATGGACCACACCACCGCCAGGCCCTGGCGCCGGACACTGCCCAGCGGGCCGGAGAACAGGGCCCCGAGGAAGGACCCGGCGGCAATGGAGGCCAGCAGGATGCCTGCCGTTTGCTCGCCTCCGCCCAACCAGACCGCCCCGATGGCCGGCAACAACGCGCGCGGCAAGGCAAAGACCATGGCGCACATGTCCACCAGGAACGTCATACGCACATTTTTGCGGGTGCCTAGGAAGGCGAATCCTTCCAACACCGATTTGAAGCCGGCACGCTGTACGCCGCCGGCTCGTGGCAACGGCGGCAGCGGTGGAAGTTTGAAGAGCGCCCACAGCGAGGCCGTAAACGTCAACACATCCACCGTGTACGTCCAGCCGTAGCCGATGTTGGCCACCAGGATGCCGGCGAGTAGCGGGCCTATGGTGGTGCCGAGTCCCATGACGATCATGCTCAGCGCATTGGCGGAGGGCAGCAGTTCCGGGCGCACCAACCTGGGCACAATGGCGCTGCGGGCTGAACCGTTGACACCTGCCGCCGCCGATTGGATCGCGATGAGTCCGTAGAGAATGCCAACATTGCCGAGACCCAGCCAAGCCTGCAGCGCGATGCAGACGGTCACGAGCCACAGCACCGTTGAGGAGGCCAGCGCCACTTTTCGGCGGTCGTGTGTGTCTACGATGGCGCCGCCGTAGAGACCTGCGATGACCAGCGGGATCAAGGCGGCCAATCCCAGCATGCCCACTGACAGGGTGGATCCGGTGAGCTCGTACACCTCAAGACTGACGGCCACAACTGTCAGTTGGGTGCCAATCGAGGAGAGTCCGTTGCCAAACCAGAGCCTCCTAAAAGCAGGGCTTTCCTTCAACGGGGTTATATCTGCAAGGAGTCTTGGCACGGCTCAAGCCTAGTCCGCTCGCCACGCCTGTGAGTTATGCTGTCTGTGCATCATGCTGCGCCGATCCATGGGGAGGGGATTGCTTTGGTTCCGATTCGCACCAACCTGTACTCCTCCATTTTTTGGAGTGTCAGCAGGCCCAAGTTCCCTTTGTCTCTGGGCCACTTCGTCATTCGCCTCAATGATCCGGCCTTGGCGTTTAGCACCGAGTCTGCCGCCGATCTTTTGCACTGTTACGGATCCTGGCGCCGCGCAATGACCGAGCTGTCCGGAGCCACGGCCGCGCAACTGTACATGGCCCAGAATTGGCAGCCCGTGGGTGATGCCCTGGGCGAACCGCTGGCCGAAACCTCTACACCCACCCTGCACGTGTTCTTCAACGTCCCCGGCAGCACGACGGCGGCTGCCGCACTCCGCCTCCCCGCCCACCAACGCGTGGCCGTCGAGGACACAGCGGATCTGGACGAACAGCTGCGACTGTGGCGGGACTCGGTGGCAGGTGAGCCTGCTCTGGAGGCTGGCCTCACCGACTCCCCACCTTCCGGCCCGGAACCGGTGTTTCGACTTGAAGCAGTGAATCCTGCGACCCTCAACGACGGACATTGGATGGCGGTCCCGCGTACCGCGTCGACAACCATTGACCATATCGAGGCAGAATCACTCGTTGAGCTGGCCGGGGCCATGGACCATGTGGCAACGCAGGCAACTCCCCCGATTCAAGGCCTCACGGTGTGGGTCACGGATCAGTGGGAATCGGCCGTGGAATTTCATCTCTTTGCCCGCCGCCACGGCGACGAACGCCAGCACGTAGCCAACTTTGTTGCTGACGGTGGATTGGACGTGCCGGAACTCTAGGCAGCTCCGTTCGGAAACTTCGGGGAATTCCACAGGGCATCGCCTAGGCTTGAGAAATGACCAATGACTCCTCCCTCACCGAAGACCAGACCGCCAAGGTCATCGCCCTAGCCATGGATTTGGCGCGAGAAGGAAAATCCGCCGAACTGGCTGATTTTCTGGATCACGGGATCAGCGTTGACGTTCAGGATGCAGAAGGCAACACCCTGCTGATGTTGGCCGCCTACAAAGGCCAGGCCGACGCCGTGTCCATGTTGATCAGCCGCGGCGCCAACGTTGATATCCGCAACGCCCGGGATCAATCCCCGATTGCCGGCGCCTTGTTCAAGGGCGAGGATGCGGTGGCCGCGCTGCTGGTCGCCGCCGGAGCCGATCTCGACGCCGGAACCCCGTCGGCCCGCGCAGCGGCAGCCATGTTTGGCCGCGAACACCTCCTCGGCTAACGCACCCCTCAACCGACGCCCTTTAAAGTACGACGGCGGCGCTTGCCTTTCGCAGTGAAGCGAAAGGCAAGCGCCGCCGTCGTACGTCGTTAAGGACTAGGCCTTGGACGCCTGGTGGGCCTCGATGGCCTTGCGAACACCTTCACCGTAGGCGGGATCGGCCTGGGTGCAGTTGAAGATGTGGCGCTCAATGGTGGCCTGTGAGGCACCGTCGATGGCGCGAGCGGTGTTCTCGAAGAGCACCTGACGCTGCTCGTCCGTCATCTTCTCGCGGAACAAGATGCCGGGCTGCTCGAAGTAGTTGGCATCGTCTTCGCGGAAGTTGAAGCGGTCAGCAACGGCGCCAATGGCCTGTGCCGGATCGGCGTAGGCCGGCTGCTCGGGCCAGCGGCCGTATGAGTTCGGCTCGATGCCGGGGGTGCGGCCCTGGTTGCCATCAACGCGGCCTTGGCCGTCGCGGTGGTACGTGTTGACGCTGTTGCGCGCGGCGTTGACAGGGATCTGGTGGTGGTTGACACCCAGGCGGTAGCGGGCGGCGTCGCCGTAGGAGAACAGACGGCCCTGAAGCATGCGGTCCGGGGAGAAGCTGATGCCGGGAACAACGTTGGCCGGGGTGAAGGCGGACTGCTCAACGTCTGCGAAGTAGTTCTCGGAGTTGCGGTTCAGTTCCCACTCGCCAACCTCGATCAGCGGGTAGTCCTTCTTGGACCAGACCTTGGTGAGGTCGAAGGGGTGGTACTTGTAGGTGTCAGCGTCAGCCTCGGGCATGATCTGGACCATGAGCTTCCACTTCGGGAAGTCACCGTTCTCGATGGAATCGAAGAGGTCGCGCTGGCTGGACTCGCGGTCTGCGGCCACCACTGCGCCGGCTTCGGCGTCGGTCAGGTTCTTGATGCCCTGCTGGGTGACGTGGTGGAACTTGACCCAGAAACGCTCGCCTGCGGCGTTGATGAGGGAGAAGGTGTGCGAGCCAAAGCCGTGCATGTGGCGGTAGCTGGCCGGGATGCCGCGGTCGGACATGACGATCGTGACCTGGTGCAGGGACTCGGGCAGGTTGGTCCAGAAGTCCCAGTTGTTCTCGGCGCTGCGCATGTTGGTGCGGGGATCGCGCTTCACTGCGCGGTTCAGGTCGGGGAACTTCAACGGATCGCGGAAGAAGAACACGGGGGTGTTGTTGCCAACCAGGTCCCAGTTGCCCTCTTCGGTGTAGAACTTCAGGGAAAAGCCGCGGATGTCGCGCTCGGCATCGGCAGCGCCGCGCTCACCGGCAACCGTGGAGAAGCGGGCAAACATTTCCGTCTGCTTGCCAATCTCGGAGAAAATGTCAGCCTTGGTGTATTTGGTGATGTCGTTCGTGACCGTGAACGTGCCGAAGGCGCCGGAGCCCTTGGCGTGCATGCGGCGCTCGGGGATGACCTCACGGCTGAAGTGGGCCAGTTTTTCAAGGAACCAGACGTCCTGCAGCAGCATCGGGCCACGGGGGCCGGCGGTGAGGCTGTCCTGGTTGTTGGCAACAGGTGCGCCGGCTGCCGTGGTCAGGGGGGCGGTGTTTTCGATAGTCATCTTTACTTATCGCTCCTAGATGTTGTCGGTTCTTGTTCGTTCAGAAGTCTTTTGGCGGCGCAGGCAGGGCACGTGCCCCAGTAAATGACCTCGGCTTCATCAATGGTGAATCCGTGGTCATTTGAGGCATGCAGGCAAGGAGCCGCGCCCAGGGCGCAATCCACGTCGGCTATGTCCCCGCAGGAGCGGCACACCACGTGGTGGTGGTTGTCGCCCACCCTGCTCTCATAGCGGGCAGGCGAACCCGAAGGCTCAATGCGCCGCACCAGATGGGCATCGACCAGTGCCCCCAGGACGTCATAGACGGCCTGTTTGGATACACTGCCCAATTCCGCGCGCACGGCACCAATGACGGTGTCTGCATCCGCATGCGGATGCATCCCGACCGCCTCGAGCACGGCAACACGGGGACGCGTGACGCGCAGCGGGACTGCACGCAACATTTCCTCGTAGTGCTCTTTGGTGACCATGTGTCAATTGTGAACCCTTTTTTGGACTCAGTCCAGTAAGGAGTCCCTAAGTCGCGGCCGCCGATTCCCCCACACCAGGGGTTGCTCGGGCGGATACCCACAGTTGCTGGAGAGTCCCTGGCGCAGCCGCGGCGCTGTCCATAAGCTCTAGAGGCATGGAGACATTCAATGGCATTCCCACGGCGGCCCTTGATTTTTATGCGGCCCTTGAAGACAACAACAATCGCGAGTGGTGGCTGGAGCACAAAGACCAGTACGACGGCGCTGTGCAGGCCCCGCTTGCGGCCCTCCTGCGCGAGCTGGAACCCCGTTTTGGTCCTGGCAAGATATTCCGCCCGTACCGGGACGTGCGCTTCTCCCCCAACAAGGAGCCCTACAAGAGTGCTCAGGGCATGTTTGTTTCCAACCATGAAGGCGTGGGGTTTTACCTCCAAGTCAGCGCCGATGGCCTACTCGTGGGAGGCGGCTACCGTTCTGTTGCCCCGGCCCAGCTGGCACGGTACCGGGCCGCCGTGGATGCCTCGGCCAGTGGCAAGGGGCTGGAAACCATCATGGCTGGGCTCGTGGCTGCGGGGTTCACCATTGAAGGGCAAACGCTCAAGACAACCCCCCGCGGCTACCCCAAGGACCACGCCCGCCCTGAGCTGCTAAAGCACAAAACACTGAGCGCTTCGCTATCACTGGGGAGTCCTGACTGGCTGGCGACTGCGGCTGCTCAGGGTCACATCGAAGAGTATTGGGAGCGGCTGCGCCCGCTTGTTGACTGGGTCATTCGCTACGCAGCGCCGTAATTGCCTGGCACCCTCGAGCCCCTGAAACGCTACTCCGGGATGCGCCGGAGGTAGTAACGCATGGGGGCCCGGCGGATTCCGCAGGGGGTGATCTTGACCAGCACCGAGACAAGTTTGAAGAAGCTCGTAAGTATCCGCCCTTTCCCTGATGTCCAGGTAAAGCCGTACATGTCCCGGACTTGGGGAGGCAGCAAACCCGCCGTTAGGAAGCGGGCCAGCGGCATGAGCACGCGGGCCCATCGCGGAGCGTTTGCAGCTGCCAATAGTTGGGCCGCCACGTTCGCGACCGTTTGATCCACGCTCAATGTTGCAAGCTGTTTGTCCCAATAGCTTGCAAATTCTGCGCGGGATGCGGGCCAAAGGTTCGCGGGCATCCCCAGGGCAGTTCCAAGGACTGCGTAGCTTTGATACACGGACTCCGCATCATCGTCCGCGAGGGCGGGGAACACAAGTTCATGCACCTGGCATGCTGAATCATAAAGGGTAGCGGCAACCCATAGCTGCTGCTGCGGATCTGAAGCATCGTAGGCGGGGACATCCGGGGACCCTCCGGATCTGACCGGCCGATGCGCGCGCTGGACTTGCCGCTGCACGCTTTTGCGCTGTGCCGGCGTGCCGTTGCTCAGGGCGTAGATGTAGCTCAGTGTCCCGTGCAGGCGACGCAGCGGATCGGCGGAAAAGCTCGAATGATCCGCCACACCGTAGCCCACGGCGGGGTTGGCCAATTGGAGCAGGATCGCCCTGCCCGCGCCGGCCAACAGAACTGCTTCCGGGGCCATATCGGCTATGGTTTTCAACACCGTGGCGGCGTTGGTCGTTTCATGCTTCATATGTTCCAGCGTACGCGGAGCCTCACTATCGTCGAGGCCCCGCGCTTGGCCGGCCCCTAGCCGAGGTTGCTGGGTTGCGTGGTCGCGAGTCCGGCCGCTTCTTCACGGCGCAAACGGGAGTTCCAATAGCCGTAGCTGAAGTAGAACACGAGTCCCACAGCAAGCCAGATGGCAAAGAACACCCAAGTCAGTGTGGCCAGGTTCAACATCAAGTAGATGCACAGCAGTGCCGAAAGAACAGGGATGACAGGGCCGAAGGGAACCCGGAAGGCAGGCTTGAGGTCGGGCCGCTTGTGGCGGAGGACCAGGATGCCGATGCTGACCATGACGAAGGCGCTCAGAGTACCGATGTTGATCATTTCACTGAGCACTTCAACAGGGGTGAAGCCAGCAAGAATTCCAACGAAAATACCGCTGAGGATCTGGGTGCGGGCAGGCGTTGAATGCTTTTCCGAGGTCTTGCTCAGTCCACGGGGCAGGAGTCCGTCACGACTCATGGCCATCATGACGCGGGCAAGACCCATAAGGAGCACCATGATGACAGTTGTCAGGCCAATCAGGGACCCCAGGGAGATGACCACAACGGCCCAGTCTGCACCCACCAGTGAGAATGCTGTGGACAGTGAGGGATCATCTGCCTTCGCAAGATCCTCATATGACACCATTCCGGTGACCGCCAGGGTGACAAGGATGTACAGGACCGTCACAACGGCCAGACCGGCAAAGATGCCTCGGGGCAGTGTCTTGGCCGGGTTCTTGACTTCCTCAGCGCTGGTGGCCACGACGTCGAACCCAATAAACGCAAAGAACACCAGGGCGGCGCCCGAGACGATTCCTGCGAATCCGTAGATCGACGGCTCAGCCCCGGTCATTAGAGACAGGAACGGTTGCAGCTGCCACGAGGTCTCCGTGACTGCGCCGGGTTGGGACGGGGGCACGAACGGTGTGTAGTTCTCAGCCTTGACGTAGAAGAAGCCCACGACGATCACGAACAGGACAATCCCGATCTTGATCAGCGTAAACACGTTATTGATACGCGCCGCCAGCTTGGTGCCCATCACCAAAACAAAGGTGAAGACGGCAACTACAACCAGCGGTCCCCAGAACACGGTGACCGGCCCCAGCGCGAAGTTGGAGGGGACGTCTATGTTCACGGCTTCAAAGAAGTTGCTCAGGTAGATGCCCCAGTATTTGGCAATCACCGACCCGGCCATGAGAAGTTCAAGGATCAAATTCCAGCCGATAATCCATGCCAACAGCTCACCAACGGTGGCGTATGTGAACACATAAGCACTGCCGGCAACAGGGATCGCCGTGGCAAATTCTGCGTAACACATGATCGCCAAGGCGCAGGTGATGGCAGCCAGGATGAACGAAATGGACACGGCAGGTCCAGCATGGTTCGCCGCCGCATTGGCGCCGACCGAGAAGATTCCTGCACCCACGGCTACAGCTACACCCATGATCATTAGATCCCAGGTAGTCAATGATCTCTTGAGACCATGGCCGGGCTCTTTGGCATCGGCGAGGGAATGCTCGATTGATTTGGTTCTGAACAGGTTCATGGAAATCGCTTAATCCTCAGGTATTTTGGAACCCAATAACAATAGCGAAGCACTATCAGAATAATTGTATTTGGCAGATTTCATCTCGCATTGTGGGACTAAGATCTTGTCATCTTTTGTCACAGAGCTATTTGGGTCGCAGCCACCCGGTGTATTTTTCGGCGCCATCTGCTGATGCGTCGATTTTCACGAAATACCCATCAGCGACGATCGGAGTCATCACGCTGACCAGAAATCGAGCCTCCGCGGCTGCCCATGCCGGTGCCGTGCAAGTACTTCCCACGGTGAAAATGGTGGACGAATCTACGCATGTCCAGCCCACGGGAGCCGTCACAGGAACAGCCTGCCCGGCCCAAAGCCTTGGAATCGAAAAGGTGACGGCGGGGCTGGTGACATCGAGACCATGATTCACCAGGTCGATTTGAAGCCTGCTCTGCGAACCATTCTGTGCAAGCACCTTGCCCCTAGCAGTGAACGGCGTCGGTGAGGGCGTTGGACCCTGTGAGGGCGTTGGTTCAGCAGTGGCCGACGGCGTTGGTTCGGGAGTCGGCTCTGCAGTCGCCGGCGGCGTGACTTCAGGAACAGTTGTCTGTGCGGGCGTCGGTAGCCCGGAGGGCGTTTGCGTAGGGGTTTCCCTCGGATTCGGCGTTTCGCCGGAGCCTGATGAGGGAGAGGCCGGCGCCGGTGAGACGGTCATTTCGACAGCAGGCATGGGAATCGGCGTTGGCTCCTGGACCGGCGTTGTTTCCGAAGGGCTTGATGGGGCGACAGTGGTGAAAATGACTCCGGGCAGCTCGCCCTCCACTGCCTGTCCCGGGTTTGTCTCAGGCGCAGCTGCCCAGTATTGCGGCGCCGGGACGCTGGCTCCGCCAGCAGACAAGTCCTCCAGAAGGTCCGAATTGTCAAGCCCGGCTCCTCCTGGAAGCACCAAGGCAACGGCCACGAGTGCACCGGACAGGGCAACGGCGGAGGCTGTCACCATCACTGCGCCACCAATCGATGCCGTGCCCGACCCTAGCGTTCGGGTCCCGGTCAGCGGCGCGGAAGCAACTCCGGCGATCAAGCCACTTGTTTGCCCAGCCGCGGCAAGACCCACCACTGCAGGAAAAATGACAGTTCTCATGCCAACGCCGACATCCTGGATGTGCATCAGCAAGGAGGTGCACTTCAAGCAGCCCTCCAGGTGGTCCGCCACTTTAGTGGCACGTCCGCGCGTTAGCCCACCCCGGGCGTAGGCCCCCAATCGCTTCGAAAACTCGGCACAACCGTCATGGGCGGAGGAAATATGGTTCTGCAGATAAGCCTGCTTCAGCCCTTCCCTGGCCCGGACGGCCAAGGCAGCCACAGCGTTCGCCGAAATTCCAAGCATGGGTGAAACGGCAGCTGGAGAAAGCCCATCCACTTCTGTGTACCAAAGCACGGCTTGCCATCGTTCCGGCAGGTCCTTGAATGAGCGGCCCACGACGTCCCGCTCAAAGGAGGCTACGGCCGGGTCTTGGACCGGTTCCACCGCCATAACCGATTCAAGATCGTCTACTTCAACTTGCCGCCCATCAACTGTGCGCTTGGCAGTAGCCAACCTTCGCAGGGTGGTGAGTAGGTAAGCGCGGAAAAAAACCGTGGGACCGTTCCCATTGCGGATGGCCGCCAGGACATTGGCGAAGGCGTCGGCAACAAAATCGGAGGCGTCCGTTGAGTTGCGGGCATAGCTTTGGGCTGTGGCCAGGGCTGCGCCACGATGCCGTTCATAGAGATCTGCATATGCCCCAGCGTCACCGTCTCGGACTCGTTGAATCAACCGCTCGTCACTGTTCGCCGTGCAGGCATCGTCTAGCTCTTTGCCCAAGTCATTCAAGGCGTTCAACTCCTTCGTCGATCTGCTGTCCCCCGAGCCATGGCTATTCTACCTATCTGCCAGAACCAAGCTGTGAGTGCAAAAGGCGAAATCATGACGCGAAAATTGATAACTTTTTGAAAACTTTTTCGGTACCCCAAGGAGCTGTTAAGTGCCGAAGTCGCGGGCTGCCCGGAGGAGTTCTCTGGGCAGCCCGCGACGGCCAACTTACTGGTGCAATGGTTCTCTAGTGTGCCCGGCGAGTTCGTCGAAGAGCCAGGAGCAACAAGCCACCAATCAGCAACAGGCCACCAAGAACTGCTGGCAGTGCTGCGGAGGATCCTGTGTAAGCCAAGTCATCTCCAGCCGATGCTGGCGCGATCGATGTTGAAGGCGCAGCCGGAGTTACTGGCACCACCAAGGCTTTCGGTGTACCCGGGGCGGAGGGAATTACTGAGGGACTCGGCGTCTCAGCCGGCTCCGGTGTCACGGTCGGCGTCTCAGTCGGCTCCGGTGTCACGGTGGGCTGTGGCGGAACAATGTCCGTGGTGGTGCAGGGGAGCTCCTGGACACAGGCGGAAGGCGGGACCTCTCCGGTACCCGTGACGGCGTTGATAAGTGTTGCATTGAAGGCGTCGCCGTTGACCTTGACTTGGTAAGTCAGGAGAGCTGATTGCCCTTTTGCCAAGGTGAGGGGGCCTGCCGAAAGAATGCCTGCCAATGGATCTGACACAGCGGTGCCAGCAGCTCCGCCGATGGCCAGGGTCGCCGAACCCGTGACGTAGGTGGCGTGCTCCAAAACAGCTGTCAGGTCATCGCGGAAGGAGATGCCGTCTACAGCCTGTTCGCCCGTGTTGCTCGCTGTTACGGAGTAGGTGATGGTTTCACCTGGGTTGACGGTGCCGTCCGTGTCAGAGGACTTCTCCATCGTCCAGGACTTGACCGGCGCCTTGTTGGTAACCGTGCACGAGGTGATGGAGC
Source organism: Arthrobacter alpinus (assembly GCF_900105965.1). Classification (NCBI taxonomy): domain Bacteria; kingdom Bacillati; phylum Actinomycetota; class Actinomycetes; order Micrococcales; family Micrococcaceae; genus Arthrobacter; species Arthrobacter alpinus. The sequence goes on along the minus strand of NZ_FNTV01000001.1, from coordinate 3,848,540 downwards.
CGGCTGTGGCCGTGATAGCAAAGCCGACATTTCCGGCGTCGCCGGTGTTGACCACCTCAAGTGGCTGGCCATCTCGGGTGCATACAGCGTTGTAGCCGCTTTTCTGCACAACCGTGTAGCCGTCCTGCTGCCGTTCCTTGATGGTCACGGTGACCGGTTCCTGTGCGGGGAAGTTCAGGCTCATTCCGGCCTGACCGTTGACGTTGGTGGTGAGGGTTTTCGTCTCGGATCCATCGGCAAAAGCATCAAATACCCAGCCTTCACCGGGTGTCGTGGCCGTGGAATCGTGGGCCTCAACGGACTTGTTTATGTTCAGCGTTCCTGTGCATCCGGCCGTTGCGATGTCCTTGAGGGTCGCAGCCAACTGGTCATAGTTGGTGGTGTAGAAATCGGAATCGGGAACGGGACCGGTGATCTGCGACAGACGATCGGCGTCGGCGCCCCTGACACCCACGCCGATGATTCGGGTTCCGGAGTCCTTGAGCACATTCGCCTCTGGGATAGCCGCATTTAGCGACTCAGCGGGGTTGCCGGCCGAATCGTTTCCGGTGCCACCAGTGCCATTGGTTCCGTTGCCACTCTGGTTCAGGGGATTTGCACCGTAGAAGGTGGGCACGCCGTCGGTAAAGAAGATCACGCCGTCATAGGTGTCCTCGGGAACAATCTTCAGACCCTGCTGCCAGTTGGTGCCACCGTGCCAGGTATTGGCATCGCCTGGGCGAGTCAGGGCATTAATGCTGCTGACTACGCTTGCGGCGCCTTGTTCCGAGGCCAAGGAGGTGGCGGTGAGTTCCTGCTTGGCGAAAGTTGCGAAGCTGTAGACACCCATGGTCGTTCCCGTGCCGGACAATGCCGCAACTGCCTCAGCGCTGGCTGACTTGACCGTGCTGACATCGGAATCGCTCATGGAGTTTGAAAGGTCAAAAACCAGGGCAAGATTCAGCCCACATTTCTGCGGCAACGCCGGGTTGGGCGACACGCTGGCAGCTGCCGACACAACGGAGGATGAATCGGGACTTGCGATAGCCGGCAAAGCACTTGCCGCCATCGTGCCCGCAACGGCCACGGCCGCAACGACTCCCGCCACTTTGTGTCCCCGCCAAAGGTTTCTTCTCATCATGTGTAGCTCACTGCTTTCCCTCATGCCAACCGCAATTCCGGTTTGGTCATGTATTGAGAGTGGAGCCGTGAGCAATCGTGACGAGAAAAACGATCGAAAGTTTTGAAGGACGTTGAGGTGGCTGCGAGCGCGGCGTCTACGTTCTGGAGATCTTCACCATCTCATCGCGATCCACAACCTTGACGCGCTCCCGAACTATGTCAAGGCCGGACGCCGGGATGAAGCTTGCACCCAAGTCTTTCTCATGGGCATCGAGCCTGCTCCAACCCTCCCACGTTGTGTACTCAACGCCCCGGGATTCCAGCAAATTGACGATTTCAGATTCACCTGGCCGTTCCGGAACGGGAAGTCCGCTCCTGTCTTCCAGGAGGCAGCCGATGGTTTCCAAGGCATCACCTTTGGTGTGCCCAATGAGACCAACAGGACCTCGCTTAATCCACCCCGTTGCATACAGCCCTGGCACCTGGGTGCCGTTGGCATCCACCACGCGCCCGCCGTCGTTAGGGATGATGCCGCGGCGGGCGTCAAAGCCAACCTCCGGGAGTTCGGAACCGAAGTAGCCTACGGCCCGATACACGGCCTGCACCGGGTAGTCGATAAACTCCCCCGTGCCGCGAACGTTTCCTGTCCCGTCAAGCTCATTACGCTCAAAACGGATGCCTGAGACCTTGCCTTCCGTGCCGACAATCTCCACCGGGGTGTGCAGGAAGTGTAGGTGTAGACGGCGTGAGGCAGGGGTTTTGGAGTCTCGCTCGTCTTGCTCAACCAGCCAGTTGGTGAGTGTATTGACCATGATTTTGATCTGGTTGTTGCTCTTGATGGCAGCGTCCGAGGCTTCGTCGAAATCAAAGTCCTCCTCATAGAGGACAATGTCAACGTCGCGGGAATGTGAGAGTTCGCGCAGTTCCAGAGGGGTGAACTTCACCTGTGCTGGGCCTCGGCGGCCGAACACATGCACGTCGGTCACGGGCGAGGCCAACAGGCCGGCATAAACATTGTCCGGGATCTCGGTGGTCAGCAGATCATCAGCGTGTTTGGACAACACGCGTGCAACATCCAGGGCCACGTTGCCATTGCCAATCACGGCAATTTCCTTCGCGGTCAGCGGCCATTCGCGGGAAACATCCGGGTGGCCGTCGTACCAGGAGACAAAGTCTGCACCACCGTAGGAGCCATCCAGCTCTATGCCGGGGATATCGAGCACGGCGTCCTTCGTAGCGCCCGTGGCGAAGATGATGGCGTCATAGAAGGAACGCAGCTCGGACAATGTCACGTCCCGTCCGTACGTGACATTGCCGAAAAAACGGATGTCGCCACGGTCCAGCACCTTGTGGAGGGCGTTCATGATGCCCTTGATCCGCGGGTGGTCGGGTGCAACACCGTAGCGGATGAGGCCATACGGGGCAGGCTGGGACTCAAATAGATCAATACTGACATGGACGTCGCCGCCGGATACTTCTTGAGACTTGGTCAAGATGTCGGCCGCATAGACACCGGCCGGTCCGGAACCAATAATGGCGACGCGGAACGGGCGAGGGGCGAGGTGAGTAGCCAAGAAAGGAGTCCTTCCGAACTGTGAAGCGCAACATCAGCCTAGTACTGGATCAACTGTTGCACACCCGGGCACCAATTTTGCGCTCCGTTCCTGTGCCATTTGGGTTGCAGGGCCCGTTGATCGCGCCGTTTTCCATTACCGCCATGTCCAATCAATGCCAAGTGGCCGTGGACTATAAACGTCATGAGTGTTGTTATGGGGATTGTGACTCCCAGCCAAGCTAAGACAGACCGCATTCCCACCAACCACCCGAAGACCGCCAAGCCGGCAAGATCAGAAGCCGCGACGGGCGTCCTTTATGGCGTTGGAGCCTATGGCCTGTGGGGCATGATGCCCATCTACTTCATGCTTCTCCTACCGGCCAACAGCATCGAAATTGTTGCCAATCGAGTGGTCTGGTCGCTGATCTTCTGCGCCCTGATCATTACGCTCAGCCGCGGTTGGGGGAAAATGGCGACGGCGTTCAAGAGCCGTCGCATTCTGGGAACGCTGACAATTGCTGGGTTTTTGATTGTCATTAACTGGTTGACCTATGTCTTTGCCGTAACAAGTGGCAACGCCATCGAGGCCTCTCTTGGCTACTTCATCAATCCCCTGGTGTCCGTGTTGATCGGGGTCATCGTGCTGAAGGAGAAGCTCCGGCCTCTGCAGTGGGTAGCCGTGGGCATCGGTTTCGTGGCGGTGGTGGTCTTGACGTTCAGTTATGGCAAGTTGCCATGGATTGCGCTGGTGTTGGCCGCAAGCTTCGGAACCTACGGATTCGTAAAGAACCGTGTGGGCGGCAAGGTCGATGCCATCACGAGCCTGAGCGTTGAAACCGCGGTGCTAACCCCGTTTGCCGTGGCCGCCATGGTGGTGGTGACCGTCCTGGGGCAGGCCACGTTGACGGGCTTGGGCCCCGGCCACTTCTGGCTCATGGCCTCTGCCGGCATTGTCACTGCCGTTCCGCTGTTGTTCTTTGGCGCCTCAGCCAGCCGGTTGTCCATGACCGGAATAGGCTTGCTGCAGTTCATGACCCCGCTGATTCAGTTCCTTGTGGCCATCAATCTTCTGGGCGAGCACATGAGCGTGGAACGGTGGATAGGCTTCTCGATTGTCTGGGTAGCCTTGAGCATCTTGATCGTGGACATGCTGATTAACTACCGCCGCACGTCCAAGTTGCGCCGAACCGCCCCGGTCCAGGGATAACTTGAAGAACAACCTCAAGCGAATAAAGGGAAGGAACGCCCATGGCTCTGGAGGAATTTGATCTGCTGGTGATTGGTGGCGGGAAAGCTGGCAAGTCGCTGGCCATGGATTCGGCGGCCGGCGGCCAACGGGTTGCCATGGTTGAGCGTGGCATGATCGGCGGCACGTGCATCAATGTGGCCTGCATCCCCACCAAAACCCTTGTCAACAGTGCACGACTTCTGGCTACCGCGCGCCGGGCCGCCGAGTTCGGCATCCTGGATGGCGGGACCCCTGCCATTGATCTCGCCTTGTTGCGCGCCCACAAAGAATCGGTGGTGGCCACCATGGTGGCTGGCCAACGCAAATCTTTCCTGGCCTCGGGCATGGAATTGGTGATTGGCGAGGCCCGGTTCACCGGACCCCGCACGGTTGAGGTGACTGACGACGCCGGCACTCACCGCACGCTGCGCGGCACCAAAGTTGTGATTAACACGGGGATGGTGCCACTGGTTCCAGACATTCCCGGTCTCCGGGCCACACAACCCTTAACGAGCACCACGATCCTTGAGCTGGCCGAGCTTCCTGAGAGTCTGCTCATTCTCGGTGGCGGCTACATTGGCTGCGAATTTGCATCCATGCTCGCCATCATGGGGGTGGCCGTGACCTTGGTTCAGCGCGGCAAGGCATTGTTGCCGCGCGAAGATGCGCAGGTTTCGGCGGCTCTTGCTTCCGCGTTGGAGGCCGACGGCGTGTCCGTCCGCCTGGGCGTCGCAGCCGAATCGGTGGCCCGTTCCATCAGCGGTGTGAGCGTAGCCCTTTCCGACGGCTCACAGGTGGATGCCGCGGAAATCTTGGTGGCGGTTGGACGCACTCCGGTCACTGCGGCGCTGGGACTGGAGGAGGCAGGCGTGGAGCTGACAGACCGCGGCCTGGTGCGTGTCGATGACTCCCTTCACACCACGGCGGAGGGCGTGTGGGCGGCCGGCGACGTGGCGGGAACGCCACAGTTCACGCACGCCTCATGGAATGATTTCCGGATCCTCAAAGCCAACCTCGCCGCCGGCCCCGATGGAACCTTGCAAAGCACCCGGGACAGGCTCATTCCCTATTGTGTTTTCACAACCCCTGAATTGGGACGGGTGGGCCTTTCCGAGGCCCAGGCACGTGACGCCGGACATGACATCCGTGTGGCGCGGATGCCAGTCTCAGCCATTCCCCGAGCCCGGACAGTGGGCCACTTGGATGGCGTGTGGCAGGCAGTGGTGGAACGCGGCACGGACCAGATCCTGGGAGTCTCACTTCTGGGCCACGACTCAAGCGAAGTGATCGCCGTGGTTCAGATGGCCATGCTCGGAAAACTGCCCTATCAACGGCTCCGCGATGCTGTCATCGCCCACCCCACCATGGCGGAGGGCCTGCAACTACTGTTCAGTGACGCATTCCTGGAGGCGTAGGTCCACCAGACCTGACTGCTAGATCCCCTGCTTCTGGAAGTCTCGGGGAACTACCACCATGGGCACGGGCAGCGCGCGCAAGATCTTATTGGCCGTGGATCCGAGGAAGATCTTCCGGTTCTCAGCCAGCCTGCTGGAACCAACAATGACCAATTCCCCCGATTTCCAGCCGATCCCGTCAATTGCTTCTTCAATGTTGCGCCCGTGGGCAAGGGTGACGGTGACCTTGGTGTCCGGCAGATCTGCCGCAGCCTTGGCGAGCACCGTGTTCACGTGCTGCCGGGCGGGACTCAGGGCATTGTCCAGGCTGAAGTCGGTCTGCTCCAGCTGGTCCAGTTCCACCACGGAAACCAAGCGCAGCGGCACATGGCGGCGCCCGGCAGCGGTGGCGCCGACGTCGAGCACGGACTGCCAGCCTTCCCGCGTTCCAATCATGGCGGTGAGGCGCGTGAGCGGCTCCCTGCGGTTATACCCGCGCGGGGCGAGCGCCACGGGCACCGGGGATGCGTGCAGCAACCCGTTGGCCACGGAGCCCACCGTGAAGCGTTTGAACAAGCCGTTGCTGGCCGCGCCCACCACGATCAGGGCGGCTTCGTCCTCCTTGGCAGCATCGATCAAGCCGTTGATGAAGGACTCGGAAACTCGGGTGGAGAACGTGGCCTCGACAGCGTCCGGAACCATGGCCAAAGCGTGTTTCTCCATGTCTGGATCGGCAGCCTTACCGCCGTGAACCACGTTGACAAGATGTAGTTGTGCACCCTGAGTCCTGGCGATGACTCCAGCAAGGGCCACGGCATCGGCGCCGCGCTCGTCAGGCCGGTATCCGACAACATATTTCATGAATCAACCCTTCGACGGTGCGCTTTCCCAGTACCTGGCTGGCGGCATCCTTGCATTCGTAGCACTGACTGTACAGCGGGAGAGGCCTCAGGCAACAGGCTTTGTGGATTTTGAGAGCTAACCTTCGACGTCGGATGGCGGCTCTTGCGTCAGCCCCGCCAGGGCGGCTCGCACTGTGGTGCTGAGAACCCCCACGGCAAGGACGGTCAGTCCTGCCGCCAGCAAACACGGTGCAAGTACCGTGACAGTCTCTGTCCATGGCTGCAGCATGGTTATGCCGCCTTCACCAGCCACGGACCTGGCTGCTACCGAAGGGAAGATTTGGGGAGCCAACCCTGCGGCGATTGCCAACGCTGCGAACAGTGCTCCGGCCTTGATTGATCGGGCTCGAGAAAAGGCCTGGTGCGCCACCAAATCAACGTCGTCTGTGACCCCTTCCGTTTCGGTGAACCGCCACACCCGAGGCACTGAAACGAGTGCAGCAATCACCACCAACCCCACCCAAAGGAGCGCCGGTGCAATCTCAGGCAGCGCTAGGGACAAAGGCAGGCTCAAGACATAGGAGGACGGCATGCCCGTCTCTGCATCAACAACCAGGACAGGACCCATGGGTGTTGGGAAGATCTGGCGGCCAAACTGGGCAACGACGCCGCATATGAGCAGCCCCGCACCGAAAACCCCCAGACATGTCCGGATCCGGTTTTCACGTTCAGCGCTCAATCGCGAAATCATGAACATCACAAAAATCAGGAGCGAGAGGCCTGCGGTCAACAATGGCGTGGCAAGCGGATAAAGAGCCAAGGCCCACGATGCATTCCGGGCATTCGGCACCAGTTCTTGTTCAAGGCTGACAGTGACCGGGGCCAAATATTGCGCTGCAAAACAAAAAACCGCGGCCACCACCAGAACGGCACCAAAGGCCATGGGCCCTCTCCAAACAACCCACGGACTCTTTCTTATCTGCCCCGCCGCCCATCCCGGCCCGGTGAGGGCAGGCATGGGCGGAGCTGGCTTCGGCCGGATTGGCATGTCCGTTCCCGATGGTGCTGGCATCTCTGCCTGAACCAGAGTCGGCGGTGGTGAGGACGCCGGCGTCGCCCCTGGCTCACCACCGGGCTGGAACATGGCCGGGTAGCGTGCGTCGAAGCCTTGTTTGCTCATGATTCTTCCCCAGCTTCACTGCTTTCTTCCCTGCGTGCAGCGGCCGGCGGTGAAGTTGCCAGGATGAGCGCACCCCACAAGAGAACTCCGGCACCCACCATGACCAGCGGTCCCCCAGCCTGCGCCACCGCATTGGGCCACGGGTTTGTCCAGGACTCATAGTCACCAGTTGTGATGGCCTCCCCGTGCGACTGGAGAGGGTAGAGGGAGGTAGCAAACCAGGCCCACAACGCCGCTGCAACGAGCACAGCGCCCATTACAAAGGCGGTCTTGGCCGAATAAACGCCGCCCCTCGGCTTGCCTTCGGGGCTGGTGACGGCAACCACGCTGAGGATGCACAATCCCACGGTAAGAAACGGCGCGGTGGCCCACTGGAACATCATGGACCACTGAATGGGAACTACGTTTTCCTGCTCTTGATAAGGCTGGTAGAACAAGTCCGGCCACAGCGTGGTACTGAAACACGCAATAGTTCCACCAACAAGCGCAACTGTCCCCACGAGGGCTGCAGCGCCTCGCAGCCACTGGCTCCGATAATGGCGTGAGCCCAGGACAAAAGCAGCCGCGAGCATGCCTAACGCCGCGGTGGCCAATGCCGGAGCGCCGGGAAGGATGGTGTAGCCCCATGGGCTTGCCACGACGCCCGGTCCATTCGTCGTGGCCCACGTGCTAGAAGACGGAATGAAGGAAACTGCCAGAAAGCAAAATGCTGCTCCGGCAAAAGTGACAAGAACAGCGATGCTGGCGATGATCCAGGATCTCGCGCTCCATCCAGGCTCAGGCGTCTGGGTGTCGGCTGCGGTGACAGGAATTACTTCTGGGGTGGCTCCCAGGGCATCCTCACTGTCATTCGTTACCGGAGCAGGCGTGACTAGTCCGGCGGACGGGGCGGGCAAAGCTGAAGGAGGCTCCGACGTCGCCCATGTTTCTCCGCCGGGTTGAAACAACGCCGGATACCGATGATCAAAGCCCTGATTGCCCATGCCACCCCAAAGTGCCGAGTCGGAAACAGAATATTCCTCCCACAATACCCAGCCGTCTTGAGATTTAGGGCAACCACAAAATAGGGAGGCGCTTGTTCCGGACGAATTCCCCGGCACAAGCGCCTCCCTATCGCATCATTCGCGCAAGGCTAGACGGAGCGGATAGCCTCCACGAGGACGTCCAGGCCGTCGTTCAGGAGCTCGTCACTGATGACCAGCGGCGGGAGCAGCCGGATGACGTTGCCGTAGGTGCCACAGGTCAGGATGATGACGCCGGCCTGCAGGCAGGCACCGGCTATGGCTTTGGCGGCTTCGGCGTTGACTTCCTTGGTGGTGTTGGCCGTGCCGGGCTTGACCAGTTCGATCGCCATCATGGCGCCACGGCCGCGGATTTCGCCGATGATGCCGGCCTCGCCCATTTCTTCAACGAGAGCGTTGAAGCGGTCGGTGACGATGCGCTCGATGTTGGCGGCACGGCCGTTGAGGTCGTGCTCCTTCATGGTCTTGATGGCTGCCAGTGCGGCGACGCAGGCAACGGGGTTTCCGCCATAGGTGCCGCCGAGACCACCGGGGTGCACGGCATCCATGAGGTCGGCGCGGCCGGTGATTGCAGAGAGCGGCAAGCCGCCACCGATGCCCTTGGCCATCGTGATGATATCCGGAACAACGCCCTCATGCTGGGAGGCGAACCACTCGCCGGTACGGCAGAAGCCGGACTGGACCTCGTCGGCGATGAAGACCACGCCGTTCTCCTTGGCCCATGCGGCCAGGGTGGGCAGGAACCCGTCGGCCGGGACAATGAAGCCTCCCTCGCCCTGAATGGGTTCGATCACGATGGCGGCAACCGAGCCGGCGCCGATCTGCTTCTCGATCATGGTGATGGCGCGGCGGGCTGCCTCTTCACCCTTGATGTCGGCTTCCTCGCGGTACGGGTAGCTCATGGGCACGCGGTAAATCTCGGGTGCGAACGGACCGAAGTTCGTCTTGTACGGCATGGCCTTGGCGGTCAACGCCATGGTCAGGTTGGTGCGGCCGTGGTAGGCGTGGTCGAAGGCCACGATGGCGTCGCGGCCCGTGGCCAGGCGGGCTACCTTGACCGCGTTCTCCACGGCTTCGGCGCCGGAGTTGAACAATACCGTGCGCTTTTCATGGGTGCCGGGGGTCAGCGCGTTCAACTCTTCTGCCACGGCTACATAGCTTTCGTAGGGCGTGACCATGAAACAGGTGTGGGTGAAGTGGCCAACCTGCTCGCGGACGGCGTCGACCACGTTTGCGTCCGAGGCACCAACGCTGGTCACGGCAATGCCTGAGCCCAGATCGATGAAGGAGTTGCCGTCTACGTCCTTGATGATGCCGCCGTCGGCGTCTTCAACGTAAACCGGCACGCCCGAGGCAACGCCGGCAGCAACAACTGCCTTGCGGCGGGTCTCGAGCTCCACGGACTTGGGTCCGGGGAATGCCCCTAAGATTTGGCGTTTCTGGGCAAGGCGGTACTGAATATCGCTCATGGACATTCCTTTCAAAATGATGGAAGTGGGGTAATTCTTTCCCGGCTCTCGGTGTAACAATGAGGCCGGAATGGCGCTATGCGTCGAGGTTGCTCATGACGTGCTTGATCCGGGTGTAATCCTCGACGCCGTACATGGAGAGGTCCTTGCCGTAGCCCGACTGCTTGAAGCCGCCGTGGGGCATCTCGGCCGTCAACATGATGTGGGTGTTGATCCACACGGCACCAAAGTCCAGGTCTCGAGAGACACGCATGGCAACTCCATGGTTGGAGGTCCAGACGCTGGACGCGAGAGCATAATCAACGTCGTTGGCCATTTCTACTGCTTCTTCCTCGGTCTTGAAGGTCTGAACGGTGATGACCGGCCCGAAGGTTTCCTGCTGGACAATGTCATCACTTTGCTTGACACCATCCACCACGGTGGGCTCGAAGAAGAAGCCCTTCTCCCCCACACGCTTTCCGCCCGTGACAATGGTTGCGTAATCGGGGATGTTCGCGACCACTTTGACGACGTCGTTGAAGTGGTTCACGTTGTTCAGCGGGCCAAAGTAGTTCTTGGATTCGTCCGGGTTGCCCGTTTCCAGGCCCTTGGCGGCGGTAGCCAGTGCTGCGACAAATTCCTCGTGTGCTGATTCTTCAACCAGCACCCGGGTGATGGCGGTGCAGTCCTGGCCTGCGTTGAAGAAGGCGAACTCTGCGATTTCCTGGGCCGTCTTGCCGAGGTTGGCATCGGCGAAGACAATGGCTGGCGCCTTGCCACCCAATTCAAGGTGTGCGCGTTTGAGCCCCTTGGCCGCGCCCGTGGCCACGGCGATTCCGGCTCGCACGGAGCCGGTGATCGACACCATGGCGGGTGTTTTGTGGTCAACCATGGCCGCACCGGTGCCACCATTGCCCAGAACAAAGTTCAGGACACCGGCCGGCACAATGTCCTTGGCGATGTCTGCAAAGACAAGTGTGCTCTCGGGGGTGGTGTCGCTGGGCTTGAGCACCACGGTGTTGCCGGCGGCCAGGGCCGGGCCAATCTTCCAGACCAGCATGAGGAAGGGATAGTTCCACGGGGTGACCTGTGCAATGACGCCAACAGGTTCGCGGCGCACATAGGAAGTGAAGTTCTCCATGTACTCGCCAGCGGAGCGACCTTCCAGAAGGCGGGCAGCACCGGCGAAGAAGCGCAGTTGATCAGCGCCGGCGGCCACTTCCTCATCGGCGATCATCTGCTTGACCTGGCCGGTATTGCGGTGCTGGGCTTCAACCAAGTCGCTACTACGCGCTTCAATGGCATCGGCCAGTTTCAGCAGTACGCTTTGGCGTTGCCCCGGTGTTGCATGCTTCCAGCTCTTGAACGCCGTGGCCGCCGCCGTCATGGCCGCATCAACATCAGCTTGGCTGGAGATGGGAGCCGTGGCAACGATCTCCCCGGTGCTGGGATTGACGATGTCTAGGGATTCGGTTCCGGTAACGGGCACGAATTCGCCATTGATGAAGTTCTGCAAGGTCTGGACCACGGTGTTCAACCTCTTATGTTTGAAGTGGGTGATGCGGATTACGTACGGCTTATGCGAAAGCCTAAGCCAGCAACAACGCAACCATGAATAGCCAACTGCACCACAGCCGCCACTTCTCATAGTGCGTTTGTATAGTTGATACATGGCACTTTCCTTGGCAGACCTCTTGGCTGTTCCCACCTTGCAATTGAAGAATCTGGGTTCCACCCGGACCCCGTTGTCAGCCGCTATCGATTGGGTGGCGGTGACCGAGCTGGAAAACCCTCAGTCGTTCCTGAGCGGGGGCGAGTTGGTTCTCACCACGGGAGCGCGCCAAGGCACCGCCGATGCACAGCGGTCTTTTGTCCGCCAGATCAAGAGGGCAGGCGCCGTCGGCATTGGTTTTGGCATTGGATTTGAACATGACTCCGTGCCCTCGGCCCTCATTGCCGAAGCCAACCGGTGGTCCGTTCCAGTGGTCGAGGTCCCCTACATCACCCCGTTCATTGCGATCGGAAAGCTCGTCGCCGACGCCCGTTCCTCGGACCACTACACCAAACTGGAACGTCTGCTGCGCGAGCACCAGGTGCTGGCCCGAACACTGTTGACCGGCGGGGGTTTGCCTGCGCTGCTTCAAAAGCTCTCTTCCATGGTGGCTGCCAATTTGGTCATCACCCAGTACGGCAGCGAGGTTGCCGCCACGTCTCCGGACCTCACCCCGGACGACGGCGCTTGGCACGCCGTCGCACTTTCCACCGGCAAGCGTGACGCCAGCACACTGTGGCTTCACAAACCTTTCCATGATGACGGAATTGTTGATTACGCCCGTGGACTCATCAGTATTGAGTTGAATAACTTGGTACAACGGCGGCAAAGTGCGCGCCAGATCGCCGGTCAGGCCATCGCCGATATTGTTCGGGGCACGCTCAATGCGGCAGATTCAGCAGCACGCCTGGACAATTTGGGCATCTCGCCGGCGGCAAAGAACTTTGTCCTTCTCGTCAGTGTGGAAGAAGGAAAGTTCTCGACCCTGTCAACGATTACCCTGCCAACCGGATTTGAGAACGCAATTGCGGCCACGATCAGCTCCGAGGGCAGGCAGGAATTGCTCCTAGTAGTCCCCACTCATGCAGGTGACCCCGCCGTCCTCGGCAGGGATCTTAGCCACCAAATGCACAATGTGGGAATTACGGCCCCTGTGGGTATCGGTGGCGCATATCCCCAGGCCAATGGCCTGCGGTGGAGCTATTTTGAGGCTCGAGAAGCCACGACTCGTGGACTGGAGGTCAATGTCCCTGAACGGTTGAGCCTGACATCCCTTCTCTTGGCCAGTGGTGATGTTCCCATGGCCGATATGGCGGCGGAAGCCTTGGGCCCGCTCACCGATTTCGACGACGCCCATGGGGCCGAACTGGTCGATACCTTGGAAACGTTTCTGCGGCTCAATGGATCTGTGGCTGCCGTGGCGGAGGCCTTGGCTCTGCACCGAAACACGGTCCGTTACAGGCTCACACAGATCGCTGAGCTCACGGGGTATGACCCCGCCCTGACGCCTGACCGGGTCCAGCTATGGCTGGCCCTTGCGGTACGGCGGCTTTCACCGCAGGCCTAACCAGGAATTCCGCAGCCGTGTTGCCACAGCATACGGAATTCCTGATGCAGGCCGACGGCGTCGCCCTGCCCCTCGTCTATACCCCGCCGTTAAACCTGCGCAGGAGCAGGATCAGTGCGAGCCCCGCAAGGAGTGCCTGGGCTGACCAGTAGACGGGCCACCAACCGCTGCCGGTGTACGCCAACTGGGCTGGTGCGCCAGCGCCCAATGCTTGAACGCTCGAACCCAGCGCCTGCACACTGTCAGGGGAATGGCCGGACGTTGATGGGCTCAACGTCGTCCCGGGAACTACGGGGGTCACAGGCGCCACTGGGGCTACCGGGGTTACAGGCGTCACTGGAGTTACGGGGACAATCGGGGTTACCGGCGTTACAGGAGTTACTGGCGTAACTGGAGTCACGGGGATCACCGGTGGTTCCGGCGTAACGATGTCTGTTGCCTCAGAGCCCGCGGAAACGGCGTTGCCTAAAACACCCACCGCATTGCCGGAAGCATTCACCGGAACCGTCACAGGGACAGCCACCGGAACGTTGCCCAACAAGCCACCACCATCACCGGAACCTGACGAGGAACCCTGATCCACACCAGGAGCAGCAGAGCCGTTCGAAGCAGCCGAATCCGTGGAAACAGCGTTACCCAAAACACCCACCGCATTGCCGGAAGCATTCACCGGAACCGTCACAGGGACAGCCACCGGAACGTTGCCCAACAAGCCACCACCATCACCGGAACCTGACGAGGAACCCTGATCCACACCAGGAGCAGCAGAGCCGTTCGAAGCAGCCGAATCCGTGGAAACAGCGTTACCCAAAACACCCACCGCATTGCCGGAAGCATTCACCGGAACCGTCACAGGGACAGCCACCGGAACGTTGCCCAACAAGCCAGCCCCGCCATCACCGGAACCCTGATCCACACCAGGAGCAGCAGAGCCGTTCGAAGCAGCCGAATCCGTGGAAACAGCGTTACCCAAAACACCCACCGCGTTGCCGGAAGCGTCCACCGGAACCGTCACAGGGACAGCCACCGGAACGTTGCCCAACAAGCCAGCCCCGCCATCACCGGAACCCTGATCCACACCAGGAGCAGCAGAGCCGTTCGAAGCAGCCGAATCCGTGGAAACAGCGTTACCCAAAACACCCACCGCATTGCCGGAAGCATTCACCGGAACCGTCACAGGGACAGCCACCGGAACGTTGCCCAACAAGCCACCACCATCACCGGAACCTGACGAGGAACCCTGATCCACACCAGGAGCAGCAGAGCCGTTCGAAGCAGCCGAATCCGTGGAAACAGCGTTACCCAAAACACCCACCGCATTGCCGGAAGCATTCACCGGAACCGTCACAGGGACAGCCACCGGAACGTTGCCCAGGGCTCCATCAGCGGCGCCGCGGAGGAGGCCCCCGAGGAGACCACCTTCGTTCTGGGCGGAGGAGCTACTGGCAATCCCTGCAACAACGCTTTGCGCACCAGCGAGGGAATCGCTACTGCCTGCGCTGGACTGATCTGTGGCACTGGCCGCACCTGCACCGAGGGCGAGAAGGCCTCCGGCAAAGACCGCTGCACAGAGCGATCGACGAATAACAACATGCATAATGTCCAACTCCTGACAAAGATTTTTTGACCTTGGTTGCGAATGCAAGCCAGGGAAATACCGTGTTGTCTGCTCAGGCTTCAAGACAGACAGACGGTCATCTAGTCAGGTGATGATCCGGGGTGGGAGGGCATGGAGGCAGGAAGCGGCCAATCGGCATTGATCATCGCCGAGAACCCAGCTGCAAACACTGGTGACCCTGAGAAGTTTTCATTGGCGGCCGTTCCTGAAGCCCCTCCGGCACCGCCGGACCCAGCCCCCGACGGGCCTGGACCTGCGGCAGTAGCCAGATCGGCGCCGCATGGGCCCACTGCCGAAAGTCTCGAATTTGAGCCACACGCTGCGCCGGCGACTGCAGAGGAATCAAGGACGGGAGGCGATGGCGTAGCGCCCAAGAAGGACTCTCCATGGCCCAGGCCGACTCCGGCCAGAACTTCCATGGGCGTCTTGAAGGAACTTGGCACCGAATTTTGGATGGACGAAGTCGCCAAGCCGGCAAGTGCACCCGTCACAGACGCTGTTGGGTTAGACCCAGCTTGCTGTGTGCTTGAGTCACTAGTTACTACATCAATGGATCCGGGTAGCTCGCCGGGGCTCACGGGTATTTGGGGGACGATGGGGTTAGTTCCTGGGATTTCCGGCAGAAACGGCACGACCTCGTCCACCCCGGCGCCAATCCCTCCGAAAACGCCCCCGACTACTGAGTCCACAATAGGGATTACAGCTGCGGACACCGGATCAATCACGGGGGCCACAACCGCCAAAACCGGCTGAGTCACTTGATCCACAGCGCCCAGGACAGGAGCTGCCACGGCGTCAATAGCGCTGACGACCGGTTGAGCAATCACAGGTCCCGCAACTGGCGCGGCCTGAACGGTTTTTTCGAGGTTGTCCGTGACAGTGGCCACCGGGGGCAGAACGGTATCAACCGCTGTAATCCCACGGATGTCATGGACGACCGGCACCTGAGCGATGGTTTTGTCCACCACGTTCCCAATGGGGCTGAGGTTGCCGGACAGCAACCCGCTTGAGGAATCCTGTTCGGATGAGGGTTGCGTGGCGGAGGGTGAGTGCGAAGCCGCAAAGGCAGATGTTGAACCTAGCACCACGATCGCGGCCGCAAACAAGATACTTCCGAGAACCATTCGGGCGGCAAACATCAAGGAATCGTTCAGGAGCAAAGACTTCGCGTCCCCACGCACCCCAACACCCCAGACCTTTTGTTCGAGACCAGCACA
This sequence comes from Arthrobacter alpinus, assembly GCF_900105965.1. Classification (NCBI taxonomy): domain Bacteria; kingdom Bacillati; phylum Actinomycetota; class Actinomycetes; order Micrococcales; family Micrococcaceae; genus Arthrobacter; species Arthrobacter alpinus. The sequence goes on along the minus strand of NZ_FNTV01000001.1, from coordinate 3,832,816 downwards.
AGTATCTACGGACCACTCTACGACCGCCGGTCAGGAACATCCATAGCTAGGACCTAATTCCTGCTGTCGCGCACATTGCTTGGTCAGACGTCTAACGTCCTACCATTGAAGTAATGTCTTCTGCTCTCCACACCTCAAAAGCCTCCCAAGCCGACCACTCAATTCAAGCACCGCACCCCCGCAAGCGGCTCGTCGCCGTCGTCGGAATCCTTGCGGTTGCCTTGGTGGGCCTGAATCTGCGCGCAGGAATCTCCAGCGCCTCGGCGCTCTTCCACGACCTCCAGCTGGTGCTCGGCTATGGCACGTTCACTGCGGCCCTTCTGCCCTCGATTCCCACACTGTGTTTTGCGGTAGCGGGTGCCGGCACGTCGTGGCTGGTCCGTCGCGTAGGCGTGGAGAAGGCAATCGCACTGGCCCTCGCGACTCTGACCGTTGGCCTGGCGCTGCGGGCGGTCCCGAGTGTGGGCATGCTGGTGCTGGGTACCGTAGTGAGCATGTCCGGACTGGCCGTTTGCAACGTGGCCATGCCGTCATTCATCCGCGAGCACTACGCCAGCAAAACCACCACCATGACGGGCGTTTACACGATCACGATGTCACTCGGCGCCACGATCTCTGCGGCCGTTAGCGTACCGCTGGCCCTGCAGCTGGATTCGCCGTCGCTCGGCCTGGCTGCATGGTCCCTCCTGTCCGTCGTTACTCTGATCGCATTCATCCCGGTGGCCCTCGCCGCCCACCGCCGCCAAGTGATTGGCCGTGGAATGCGTAGCTCGCCGTGGGTGCTTCTCAAGACGCGTCAGGGCCTGCTCATAACAGCGTTCTTCACGATCCAAGCCATCGCTGCCTACTCCATCATCAGCTGGCTGCCCACCATCTTAATCGCCGGCGGCCTCGACCCCACGACCGCGGGACTGTTCTTGGGACTGGCGCAAGTTGTGACCGTAGGGGGCAATGTTGCATTGCTGGCCCTCGCCGGGCGCCCCGGCGGACTACGCCGCGCCTTCATGGTGGCCAGCGGCTCGTACCTGCTCGGCGCAGTCGCGCTTTTGGTGTTGCCCGCGCAGGCGGCCGTGGCACCTGCGCTATTGCTGGGGCTCGGCTTTGGCGTTTTTTCGCTGGTTCTGGTTGTCATCAGCCGCTCCGGAAACACCACGGCGGAAGCCACCGCCATGTCAACGCTCGCCCAGTCCGTGGGCTACTTGGTTGGGACAATGGGCCCGTTTGGAATGGGCCTGGCCCACAGCCTCTCCGGTGGATGGACGCTGCCGCTTATTCTTCTTGTGGCCGTGGCCGCCGTGCAAGTGGTATTAGCCTGGTTGCTCACGGCAACCGGCCGGAAGAGTTCTTGATCCACAAAGGAAACTCCTCATAACCACTGGCTCCTCGCACCTCACCGCACCGTGATTCGTGGGACCGTGGCGATCATGGCATCTGGGTGGTTTGCGATCGGAACTTCCATCTAGCCGTAGCCAAAGCCTCCACCAACCCCTGCAAGAAGGTCATGGAGACGTGCTTGCAGGGGTTGTGGCCCACGATCCGGACGCCGCCTTCGGCCCAGTGGCGGCCAACCCCAAGGATTAGAACCCTGGGATTAGCCACCGAAGAACTGCCGTGACTATCCCACTACCGAGGCGCCGCGGGACACGCTGACCATGTCTTCGCGGGGCACTACCTTGACGCGTTCGCGCTGAACCGGGCCGGTCTCTGACGCGGCGGCACCCAATGCCTTTTCATGCGCATCAAGTTCCAGCCAGCCTTCCCACGTGGTGAATTCCACGCCGCGGGAATCGAGCAGTTCGGTCACTGCTTCCGGCGTCGCCACAGCTGCCAGGGGAAGTTCCTCACGGTCAGCCAAGAGGTGGGTGATGGTTTCCAAGGCATCGCCCTTGGTGTGACCAATCAAGCCAACTGGGCCGCGCTTGATCCAACCCGTTGCATAGACTCCCGGTACGTGGGTGCCGTCGGTACCGATTACGCGGCCGGCCTCGTTCGTGACAACGCCACGCTTGTGGTCAAATTCCACATCCGGCAAGGCCGAACCAAAGTATCCGATGGAGCGGTAAACGGCCTGGACCGGGTAGTCGATGAACTCGCCGGTTCCGCGTGCATTTCCTGTTCCGTCCAGTTCGGTGCGCTCGAACTTGATGCCCGTAACCTTGCCGTCCTGGCCCGTGATCTCCACCGGGTTGTGGAGGAAGTGCAGGTGGAGGCGGCGGGAGGCACCCGTGGTGGGGTCGGCGGCGTCGTCCTCCTGCTCAACCAGCCAGTTGGTGAGAGTGTTGACCATGGTCTTGACCTGGTTGTTGCTCTTCACGGCAACGTCGGAGGCCTCATCGAAATCGAAGTCCTCCTCGTAGAGAACAATGTCAACGTCCTTGGAATGGCTGAGCTCGCGCAGCTCCATGGGGGTGAACTTCACCTGGGCAGGGCCGCGGCGGCCAAAGATGTGCACGTCCGTGACGGGCGATTCCTTCAAACCGGCGTACACGTTCTCTGGGATCTCCGTGACCAGCAGGTCATCGGCGTGCTTGGACAGCACGCGGGCCACGTCCAGGGCCACGTTGCCGTTACCGATAACGGCGATTTCCTTCGCATTCAGCGGCCATTCGCGGGATACGTCAGGGTGCCCGTCGTACCAGGAGACAAAGTCGGCACCGCCATAGGAACCATCAAGCTCCACGCCCGGGATGTTCAGGTCCGCATCCTTGATGGCACCGGTTGCGAAAATGACGGCGTCGTAGTGCTTCTGCAGGTCCTCAAGGGAGAGGTCCGTTCCGTACTCGACGTTGCCGAAGAAGCGGATGTCGCCCCGGTCGAGCACCTTGTAGAGCGCGTTCACAATGCCCTTGATACGGGGGTGATCGGGCGCAACGCCGTAACGGATCAGGCCGTACGGGGCCGGGTAGCGGTCAAAAAGGTCAATGCTGACAACTAGACCATCACGCACTTCGGCGCTCTTGGTGATCATGTCCGCCGCGTAAACGCCGGCCGGGCCGGAGCCAACGACGGCGATGCGCAGGGGACGGTCCTGCGTTCCGGGCGCTACTGAAGAGTTTGATGACACGGCTGTGCTCATTTCTGTATGTACAAAGGGCTTATGGATAAGTCTAAGAGAGAGAACTGAAAGTTTCCCGCGTGCCATAGTTGGCGGTGGCCAGTTCCAGCGGCGCCAAGGGGCTGACACGCACCACGTCACCGACGACGACGACCGCCGGGTTGCGTACCTGGCCCGCCTGGGCGAGGGCCACGATGGTGCCCAGGGTGCCAATGGTGACGCGCTGGTCCTTGGCGTAGCCGTTTTCAATGATGGCCACGGGGCAGTCCTTGTCCCGGCCGGCGGCTTCGAGGATGGGCATGGACCGGTTAAGTGTGCCAACGCCCATGAGCAGAATCACCGTGTGATCGCTGCCGTGGGGGACGTTTTCAAGTTCCTCGTGGCCACTGATCATGGTGAACGCCTTGGCCAGTCCGCGGTGTGTGACGGGGATGCCTGCGGCAGCAGGAACACTGACGGCGCTGGTGACACCCGGAACAACTTCCACGTCCACACCGTTTTCACGGCAGGCGATCGCTTCTTCGCCGCCGCGGCCCAGCACGTACGGATCGCCGCCCTTGAGCCTGACCACGCGCTTTCCGGCCTGGGCTTCGCGGACCAGAATGGCATTGATTTCCGTTTGCGGAACGGGGTGATGACCTGGGGTCTTGCCGACTTCGATGATCTTCACGTCGTCGCCGAGAGTTTGCAGCAGGCCGCGGGGGCCAAGCCTGTCGGCCACCACCACATCAGCCTCGGCCAGAAGCCTGCGTCCGCGTACCGTGATGAGGTCTTCGGCGCCGGGACCACCACCTACGAGGGCAACGGAGCCTCGGTGGTCAGGCGTTGGCGAGATTGCTGCTTTTCGGTACCGGCGCAACGGCAGGTCTCCGCTTTCCAGAGCAGCCGCGATGGCGTTGCGAATGGCCACGGCACGCAGGGGATCTCCGCCGGCGTTAACAGCCACCTTGACGTCCTCCACTGTGGCAACAGCCGGTGTCCAGGCCGCCGATTCCTGGGCGTGGGAATGGTTCACGCACCAGATGCGGCTGGATTCTGCATCGGAGGCTACCAAGGCGTCCACGTCAAAGTTATTGCTGGCCGCCACGGCGTACCAAACGCCGTCCATGTCGGCGCTTATGTAACCGCGGGCAGCCCACGTGAGAAGGCCGGCGTCGGCGAGCTCCCTGGCGGGGGCGCTGAGAACCGGGGCCACAAGGGTGACCTGGGCTCCGGCGTCGAGCAATGCCTTGGCCCGCCGGGCCGCAACCGTGCCGCCGCCCACAACGAGGACGGGGCGGCCAAGGAGCCGCAGGGAGGTTGGGTAAAGATCCACAATTGCCATGAAAAAACCTTAGGGAAGCGCAACAAAGAGAAACAAGGGATTCGTTACACCACTTCACGTGGCGTCACGCGGGGACACATTCCGATTGGCTGAGGCCGGACGCCCGGCCTGGAGCAGGGCACGGGGAGGCTAGCGAGTGCTGCCGGCCAACAATCCACGGCCGCGCAACAACCGCTTTTCCACGGGTGCGAAGACCAGGAGCTCTACGGCGATGCCCACAAACAGGATGACCAGAATCGCCGACATGACGATCCCCATATCGGAGAGCTGGCGGCCCTGCTCGAGCAGCGAACCCAGCCCGAACCCCAAGGAGCCGCCCATCGCGATAATTTCCGCGGCCATGAGGGAGCGCCACGAGAACGCCCAGCCCTGTTTGAGCCCGCCCACATAACCCGGAAGCGCGGCGGGAAGAACCACGTTGACGGCCATTTCCCAGCGCGATGCACCCAGAATCTGGCCAACACGGCGGTACTGGGGCGGAATCTGATCCACGCCGGCGATGAGGCCGTTGATGATGGAGGGGATGGCGCCCATGAACATGACGAAGTACACCGTGGCGTCGGTCAGACCGAACCAGATAATGGCCGCCGGCACCCAAGCCACGGAAGGCAGTACCTGCAGGCCCGAAATCAGGGGGCCAAATGCGCGGCGCAAGATCCGGACTTGGGAAAGGAGCAGGCCGATCGGCGTGCCAACCACAATGCTGACCGCGAAGCCGATGATGCCGCGTTGCAGCGACGTCCAGACGGCTTCCTGCGCCGTACCGTCCTGCCACAGTGCACCAAGCGATCCCAGAACGTCCAGCGGTCCGGGCACCAGGTCGCGGCGGCGCAGCCCCAGCGAAACGTAGAACTGCCACGCGAGCAGCAGGACAATGAAGGCGGCCAGCGGCAGAAGCACGCGGGACCAATCGATCCGTCGGCGCTGCACGGCGTCGGACTGGAGCGAGTCCAACCCGGCCTCGAGGGAGCGCATTTCCTCGTCGGTGCCGCTCTTGATCATGGGGGAGGTAACTGTCTCAGGCATGACGGCGGATCTCCTCGCGCAATCGGGTGGTGATGTCGGAGGTCAGTTCCCCGGCAGCAGCAGCATTGGTCCGGTGTTCATCGGAAACCTGCCATTGGGCAACTACACGTCCGGGCTTCGAGGACAGCAGCAACACCCGCTGGCCCAGCCGTACGGCTTCGCGCACGTTGTGGGTGACAAAAATAATGGTCCGGCCGGTCTCTTTCCAGACACGTTCCAACTCATTGTGGAGCAGGTCCCGGGTGATGGCATCGAGCGCGGCGAACGGCTCATCCATGAGCAACAGCGGCCGGTCCTGCGCCAAGGCCCGGGCAAGTGCAACCCGCTGGCGCATACCGCCGGAGAGCTCGTGCGGGCGCTTGTCAACGGCATGTCCCAGGTTCACCAGGTCAAGCAGTTCGGTGGCACGTACCCTGCGTTCTGCCCGACCCACACCTCTCAGCTTGAGCGCGAGTTCAACATTCCTGCGGGCAGTAAGCCACGGAAAGAGCGATGAATCCTGAAACATGAATGCGGCACCATCGGCGGGGACCTCCAGGGCACCCAAAGTGGGAACGTCCAGGCCGGAAATGATGTTGAGCAGGGTGGACTTGCCACAGCCCGAGGCTCCCAGCAGGGCCACAAATTCGCCCTGCTGGACCGTGGCGTTGACATCGTCCAGCACCGGAGCGCCGGATCCAAAGCTCTTGCCGAGGTTTTCAAGGACGACGACGGGCGGCCGGCTGGCGCTCTCGGCTCCCTGAGCCGTGGCAGTTGCCGCGTCTGCGGTGAGCAGCTGCGTCATGATGTCCTCAATCCTGTTGCCGTGGTGGCCTGTTCGGCACTGTTATGTGACCCGGCCGCCACAGCTCCCGCACCGATCAAGGCGAGGAGGACTGCGAGGACCAGAATTTCCAGACCACGCCAGCGCTGCTGGCCTCCGCTTTTTTCCATATCTAAACGGTAAGGAATCCGGTTGCGCCTGATCAATGAAGCTGACGCAACAGGTCACGCAAGTTCACGCAGCGTCACAATCGCGGATCAATCCAGTCCACCGGCAGAAACTTCAGCCTGGCCATTCTTGGCCAAGATCTTGTTCAGCGGGCCAAGTTCAAAGATCCCTGTCAGATTGGCTTGCGTACCCACTCCGGCCGTGACGCCATCTTCCAACAGCTTGGGGAAGGTTGAGGCGAGCGGATCGGCGGAGAATTTCAATTCGGTCAGGGATCGGGCGATCACCTCCGGCGCCAAGGCTTTGCCAGCCTGAGCCTTGAGGGCTGTGTTGATGGCCGTTGCGGCGTCCTTGGGATGGGCATTGAGCCAGTCAATGGACTCGGCATTGCCCGCCAACAGCGATTCAACCGTGTGCGGATGCTCCTCGAGGTACTTCTTGCTGACAATCAAAATGGTGGTGGCGAACTCGCCCTTGTCCCACAAATCCGCCTCGTTGACCAAGACTTTTGCCCCGGCCTCCAGTACCAGCCGCGAAGCCCAGGGCTCCGGCAGCCAGGCGCCGTCGATCTTTCCCTCTTGGAAGAGTTTCAGGGTGCTGGCATTGTCTGTGGGGTTAATAGTCACGTCACCGCCGCCGCTGGGTGTCGTGGCAAATCCGGCGCCTGCCAACCATGACCGCAAGGCCACATCCTGGGTACCACCCAATTGCGGGGTGGCCAGGACCTTGCCCTTGAGCGCAGCGGCCGTGGTGATCTCAGGCTTGACCACCAATTGTGCGCCACCGCTGGTTGCGCCCGCGATGATCCGGATGGACTCCCCTGCACTCTTGACGAATGAATTAATGGCCGGGTTAGGGCCAAGGTAGGCTGCATCGATGGCTCCGGCGTTGAGCGCCTCAATGGCCGAAGGCCCCGCATTGAACACTTGGGTTTCCAGTTTTGTGGAGCCCAGGTTCTTGGCGATGATGCCGTTGTTGACGCCGATCAAGGCTGGTGCGTGGGTAACATTGGCGAAATAGCCCAATTTCAGGGTGTCGGCCTGGGTGGGAGCGGCTACTGCCGGCTTGTCATTGCGGGCAGCCACGGAGGCCACGGCCGCGCCGGCACCTATGAGGGCGATGATGGCCGCGATCGCGGCAATCTCGATGCCGCGGATCTTGCGCCGGGGTTTTTGACCGGCCACGATGCGGGTAGTTTTTACTTCATTCGTCTCGGGCGTTTTTTCAGGCATGGCTCAACGGTAGGGAAATTCGCGAAGGCGCTCAACGACTCTGACGCGCAGGGTCACGAGAATTCACGCCGCGTCACAAAAGCCTCTTATTTGTCTGTTTGGCCCATCGAACGCCGGTAGCTGCCCGGCGTCAGCCCCAGGACTTTCTGAAAATCATTGGTGAGATGTGCCTGATCCACGTAGCCGAATTCAATGGCAATGCTTGCCAGGTCCGCCTCGGGTTGTGTGCGGGTACGCTCGGCCGCTTCTTGGAGGCGCCGGCGACGGATCAGCACCGAGGGGCTAAGGCCCACATACTTTTGCGAGAGACGTTGCAGGGTCCGGGTGGACATGGACAACCGGGCTGCCGCGTCTTCGATCCGGACCACGCTTGCGTTGCTGGCGATCAACTCCACCATGGAGTTGGCGACCAAAGCCTCCGGGGAAACGTCCGTGATGATGGTGGCAAGCCACGCAGAAAATGCGGCGACAGCGTTTTCGCGCCGGCTTTCAGGAGGCATCCCCGCAGCCGGCCCTTCCATGGCATGAACCACGGCGTCCTGAAGCTCGGGCAACTCAAGGTCAACTTTTACATCCCGCAACGTGGCCGGATTCCCGGTGAAGAAGGGAACGGCGGCTGGGCGCAATAGCGCGCCAACTGCCCATCCCCTGCCCGTCAGGTCTTGGTGTGAGAGCCGAGTTGTTGGTCCGGCGAGTTCAAGCCGCTCCCGTTGGACCACAAGGTTGCACGCCGCAAAGGCAATCAGCTGCTGCCGCGAGCTCCGGCCTGGTTCAATGTCCCATTCCGGAATCCAAAACCACTGAACCAGGTGGTCGAGGTGAGGGGGCGCGGGCAGGCGGTGGAAGGTTGGCAGGCTGGCGGGATACAGGATCCCTTTGAAGGAGCTGGGCACCCCGCCAGTCTATGGACCATGAAGTCGTGAATCTACAATCACCTTTTAGTGCGGCTGCGTAGCCTCAATTGCATGACTAATTCACAAGAAACAGCGACCGCCGCCCATGGACAGAACACGACTCATGGGGTGCCCGATGGTTTCACGAGCCTGACCCCGTTCCTGAGCATCCCACGGGCGGCCGAGGCCATTGCGTTTTACCAGGATGTTTTTGGGGCCCGGACCGTCTCGGTCACCGAGTTCGACGGCGTGGTGGCCCATGCCGAGCTCGAGTTCGCCAACGGCCGTATGCAACTTGGCGAGCCGAGCCCCGATTACCATTTGGTTCCCGCCCCTGACGGTGAGGACGATTGTTATTCACTGGGCCTGTACTGCGCCGACGTCGATGCTGTGCTTGAGCGGGCGGTCACGGCTGGTGCCACGGTACGAGAGCCCGCCACGAATTTTGTTTCGGGCGATCGTTTTGCCAGTATCCGGGATCCGTTTGGGGTCCGGTGGTCCATCATGACCCGCGTGGAGGATATTTCCGAGGAGGAAAGTACCGCGCGGGTTGCTCAATGGGCGGCAACACAGGGCTAGGCGTGGTCCCGTTCTGTGCGGATCCTGCGCAGCCGCGAGCGCAGCTTCGTTTCCCGGTTGGTGTCACTGCCAACTTCCTTGGTGGCGTCCACATAGGACTCCCCAAAGAATTTCAGCAGGAGGTCATCGGCGATCCGGACCTGCCCCGGGGAGAAGCGGTATCCCATCACCTTGGACACCTCGCGGGGATCGATGGCGTTGAACCAGTCCTCTGCGGCGTTGACCGTATCTATGCCGTTGGCGGCGAGGACGTTCACCATCCAGTCGTACTGGTTGACCTTGCTGCTGCGGGAGTCGGGGAAGGCGCGGGTCAGCACACCTTGGAGCGTACCGGCGTCGAGCTTTCTCGACACCGGGGCTGCCTCGGGCGTCCCCTCGGATTGGATGCGTTTGAGGATGTCACTGATGTTGACGAACTGCTGGTCGGCCAGCTCAATGAGTGTGGAGGCCATGGTGAACGCACGGCTGATTTCCGCGTTGTCACCGCTTGAACCCTTGAACCGGATGTCGTGTTCAAACTCCGCCCAGGCGTGCTGGAGAACCGTGCGGATTTGCACCTCAAAGCGGCGGCCAATGTAGTCCCGGCAGCCGCTGGGCGGATTCTCGGCGGGGACTTGAAGGGTCAGGTGACGGCCGGCGTAGCCAATGCCGCCGTTCTTGCGCATCATGGCGGTTTTGTCTTCATCGTCGAGGCAGGCGAACTGACTGCTGAGCGCGATGGCCACTGCCTCGATGTCGCTCTCCACATACAGGATGACCCGCATCCCGATCAGGTCGTCGAGACGTTCCAGACCACCCGGGTACTTGAGCTGCCCGTTTTCATCCCGGCGAGCCATTTTCTCCGCGGCAGATTCGGGCGCCTTGACCCGGAACTGCACATCGTGATGGTTGAGCCCGTCGTCATGGAGACGGCTGAGGATGGTGTTGCGAATTGCCTGAGCCGCGTTGTTTAGGGCCTCTTCCTGGAATTGATCGGTGTCCACTACAAATCCCGCGTCCTCCACGGCCAAGTGTGTGATGGTGTCCCCCTCGCCATTGTCAGAGCCGGTGATGAACCCGGTCCTTGATCAAATTCTCCCACCTTCGCAGGGCTTGTCCAGCCCAACGATCGCGCGTGCCGTTCGGTTCCGCCGGTGGTGTGAGGAGCCGCATTTAGCGGCTACCCGGAGGGCCTGCTCCAGGGCGGCGAGATCCATTCGCTCTCCACGGTGAAGAGCGACGCCGGAGCCCCCACCGCCTGCATCTTTCGCCCTGTGGGGGTGAGGGAGGCACGCATTTTTCGGGTGAAGTTTCCCGCCGGCAGCTCCACCTGCCACACGGCTGAATAAACGTCGCGGAGTGCGGACAGCGTAAATTCCTCGTGGACCAGCCGGGCGGCAATGGTGGTGTATTCCATTTTTCCGGCCAAGCGTTCCAACCCGGCCGCGACAATCTGCGCATGGTCGAAGGCCAGCTGCTCCCCGGGCAACTCATGAACGGGCAGCCACTGAGCCTTGGCAGCGTCAGTACCGGCAACCAACACCGGCAGGGTGTCGCCGTCGCCTTCCAACAGGACCAAGTGCGCCACGGAGACAACCCGCATGCGCGGGTCCCTGTCAGGTTCGCTATACGTGGCCAGCTGCTCCACAAAAACACGGTGTTCGCCCAGTGCCAACCCGGTTTCCTCCTCGAGCTCGCGGTACGCGGCGCCAAGAGCATTTTCATCCGGCCCAACAAAACCTCCGGGCAGCGCCCACTGGCCCAGGTACGGCTGCGCTCCGCGTTCGATCAAGGCAACGTGGAGCACCCCCTTGGCCACGGCAAACACCACTAGGTCCACGGTCAGGGCGACGGGCGGAAACTCCGCGGGATCGTAACCGGCAAGGAACTCGGCTTCGGCATTTGGGCCCCCGGCGGCGAGGGGCCCGCCGCGAGCTTGCGAGTGGTGGGAGCCGTCGGCTGGGCCCCCGGCGGCGAGGGGCCCGCCGCGAGCTTGCGAGTGGTGGGAGCCGTCGGCTGGGCCCCGGCGGCGAGGGGCCCGCCGCGAGCTTGCGAGTGGTGGGAGCCGTCGGCTGGGCCCCCGGCGGCGAGGGGCCCGCCGCGAGCTTGCGAGTGGTGGGAGCCGTCGGCTGGGCCCCCGGCGGCGAGGGGCCCGCCGCGAGCTTGCGAGTGGTGGGAGCCGTCGGGGATCATGCGGCCTGCTCCAGGACGGTGCGACCTGCCCAAACGGGCGAGGTGAAAGCCGCTTGCTGTGCCAAAATCGCGTCAATGACGGCGGTAGCTGTGGCGAGGCGGCGCTCCCGGCTGCCGGTGACCAGGATCCAGGAGTGCCCTTCCTCGGTCAGGGCTTCCTTGAACCATTCGGTCATCTCGGGGCGACGGTGTTCGCCCTCGCGCCAGCCATCGTCTTCGAAGTCAACACCCGTGTGATCGGTCAACAGGTACACGTCACGGTGTGGCAGCCGGTCCAGGGCACCAAACGATCCGTAGCTGCCCTCCCCCAGGTAGTAACGCTCCCAGAGGGTCGTGGCCAGGGCATCGGTATCGGCGATGACCAGAGGGGCTGATTCGGCTGCCGCTTGTTCCATCTCCGTTTGTCGGGCGGCGATCACAGCAAAGTCGGTGTCTGTCCACACCAGATCCTCGACAGCGGCGTCCGGATTGGTTCGCTGGAGCGCCTCGAGCAACTCGTAGGTGTAGTGCCGTCCATACTCCGGAACATCCACCAAGGCTGGGAACTGTGGGCGGTAGTGCTCGCTGAGCGCCTTGCTGAGAGTAGTGGTGCCGGTTGATTCGGCGCCCACCACGATCACCCGGACGGCCATTCCGCACCGGGCCGCCGGGATAATTTGCTGCCAGTTTTCGGCAAGGTCGTCACGGCAGGCGGTGCCGCTGATGTGGTGGTTCCTGCGTTGCGGGTCTACGGCTACATGGATGGCACCGAACGCCTCGGCCAGGCGGGCCCCGTAGCTTTCCGAGCTGTAGACGGCATCGATCTTCTCCACGCCACGAACCTTCAGCGCCCACCGCATGTTCTCCATCTGGGCCGTCCAGATCTCGTCACTGGCGTAGTCCACGGGGCAGTCGTTGCGAACCGGCACTATGGTGACATTGGCGCCGTCGAACTCTTCCTTCAACCAGGCCGCCCGAGTCTCCACTGTGAGCGATTCGAAGCGGCTGCCCTGGACCAAGACGTAAACGTGTTCCGCTTCAGCCTCCGCGGTCTCGATGAGGTGCCGATGGCCGGCGTGCGGCGGGTAGAACTTCCCGATGACAAGCGCGTTCTTATTCATGGCTAGACTCCTGCCGTTGCGAGTTCTGGGCTCTTCGTTGCGCGGATCCGGTTCCAACCCACCAAGCCGTAGATGCACAAGCCCAGGAAGCCGATGTAAAGGATCGCGGTCAGGGCCAGGCCGCGGCTGAAATACAGCGGGATTGAGACCAGATCAATCGCAATCCACACATGCCAGTGCTCAAAGATCTTCTTGGCCTGTGCGTACGTGGCCACCAGCGATGCCGCCAGCACGAATGCGTCGGGGATGGGCACCAGCGAATCCGTGCCCGCGTGCAGCAGGTAGGCGATCGCCGCAGTTGCCAGTACGACGGCGGCCACCCCCGCGAGTGTCTCGGCTCGCGTTGCACTGCGGATGAGGAGATCGTTGCTCCCGACGCTTCCGCTTGCACCGCGGCTCCACTTGATCCAGCCGTAGACGGCGATCACGGCGAAGATGACCTGCAGGAGTATTTCCCCATAGAGGCCGGCGCCCAAGAACAAGATGGCGAAGGCAACGTTGTTCAGGATGCCAACGGGCCAGTTCCAGATCTTCTGCCGAGCCACTCCCCACACGCACGCCGCACCGGTAACGAACCCAATGACCTCAACCCACGTGACCGGGTTGTTGATGAGCGTGAATGCTGTGGCGTTGAGCCAGTCGATGATATTCATGGCATCCCCTTATGAAGAGTTATTATCAACTTGATAATAACTCTAGCACAGGTGTGGCGCCAGACTGTCGAGCTTGTCGAGACGTGTGTCTCGACAAGCTCGACCAACGTCGATCAGCTCGACTATCGGCGCAGCTGCTCTGCCTTACTGTTCTGCCATGAATGCTTCCGGGCCTTGTTCGGCGGCCTTCGGGTCCATCCACAGGATGCTGAACCAGTTGCCGTCGGGGTCCTCGAAGTCGCGTGAGTACATGAACCCCATGTCCTGGGCAGGCCGGGGCTCCTTGCCGCCGGCGGCAAGCGCCTTTTCAAGCAGGGCGTCGACATCCTCACGGCTGTCACGGCTCAGGGCTGTCTGCACCTGGAGCTGATTGGCAGGATCCATGATGGGCTTGTCGGTGAACGTGGCGAAGAAGTCGTACGTGAGCATCATGAGGTAAATGTTTTCGTCGATGACAACGCAGGCAGCGTTTTCATCCGTGAAGTTGGGCTCGATCTTCCAGCCGAGGCCCGTAAAGAACTCCTTGGAGCGGTCCACGTTGCCGGTGGGAAGGTTGACGAATACTTGCGTTGGCATGATTTCTCCCTCGATACGGCCTCAACGGCCCAGAATTTGTATGGATAGTTTCATGCTTACGAACCTCTGCGGCGGTGTCAATGGCAACCACTACGAAAAATGCCGCCGTTCCCGGAAATTGCCGACGCTATAACGGCGGCAATTTGCGGGAACGGCGGCATTTTCGGCCGGAGGCAATCAGATGCTGTAGCGCTCATCCTCATGGTCGCCGGGGTGATCGTTGACCAGGCCCGCGGCCAGCGTGTTGCCATCCTGCGGGTCAATCACCAGGAACGCGCCGGTGCGGCGGTGGCGGGCGTAGGACTCCACGGGCAGCGGAGACGCCAAGCGGATCTGGGCCGTTCCGATGTCGTTCAGGTCCAGTCCGGAGGCGGCCTGCAGCTCGAAGGTTTCCAGGTCCAGCTTGCCGGTCACGGCACGGATGAGGCCCTGCACGGTCTTGCTTCCATGCTTGATGAGCACCTTGGCGCCCTCGCGCAGCGGCTTGGTGGAGAGCCAGCACAGCTCGGCGTACAGGTCCTGGCTGACCTCACCGAAGGTGCCGGTCGCTGCGATGACGTCGCCGCGGGCAATGTCGATCTCCTCGCTCAGGCGCAGCGATACCGACTGCGGGGCCACTGCGCGCTCCAGCGAACGGCCGGCAAAGTCAATGCCCACCACTGTGGCCGTGCGGCCCGAGGGCAGAACAGTGATTGCTTCTCCCACCGAGACTCCGCCCGAGGCGACCTGACCGGCATAGGCGCGGTAGTCGCGGAAGGAGGCTCCGGCGTCGTCCGCGAGGGTGAGCCCAGGTGCAAGCGCACCCTGCGGGCGGACCACCAGCTGGACGGGGAAGCGGAACGGCTCCAGGCCGCGCTCCAGCTCGTCAGTGGTGGGCAGCGTCTCCAACAAGTCCAGCAGGCTGGCGCCCGTGTACCAAGGGGTGTGGGCGGAGCGTTCCACCACGTTGTCACCTTCCAGCGCGGACACCGGGATGACCACCACGTCGCCGAGGCCGATGCTCGCGGCAACTGACTGGACGTCGGACTCAATGGCGCGGAAGACGTCCTCACTGAAGTCCACAAGGTCAATCTTGTTCACGGCAACCAGTACGTTGGGCACGCGCAGCAGGCGCAGCACCGACAGGTGCCGGCGGGTCTGCTCCAGCACACCCTTGCGTGCGTCGATGAGCACGACGACGGCATCCGCGGTGGACGCGCCCGTCACCGTGTTCTTGGTGTACTGGATGTGTCCGGGGCAGTCGGCCAGGATGAAGCTGCGGCGGTCCGTGGCGAAGTAGCGGTAGGCCACATCGATCGTGATGCCCTGCTCACGCTCGGCGCGCAGGCCGTCGGTCAGCAGCGCCAGGTCGATCTTCTGCGTGCTGCCGTTCTCTCCGCCGAAGCCGCGGTCCGCTGAGGTGCGGGCGACGGCGTCGAGCGTGTCGGCCAGGATTGCCTTGGAATCGTGGAGCAGGCGGCCCACCAGGGTGGACTTGCCGTCGTCGACGGAGCCGGCGGTGGCGAAACGGAACAGCGTGGCGTGCGCCAGCGGGGTCTCGGTAACTGTGCTCATTAGAAGTAGCCGTCTTTCTTGCGGTCTTCCATGGCTGCCTCGGAGATGCGGTCATCGGCCCGGGTGGCGCCACGTTCTGTCAGGGTGGAGGCGGCAACTTCACGTACTACGTCGTGGACAGTTGTTGCGTCGGAGGCCACGGCGCCCGTGCAGGACATGTCGCCCACGGTGCGGTAGCGGACCTGTTTGATGACAACTTCCTCATCCGGGCGCGGCTCGGACACAGGGCCCACGGCACGCCACATCCCGTCGCGCTCGTAGACCTCGCGGTCGTGGGCGTAGTACAGGCCCGGCAGTTCAATGTTTTCGCGGGCGATGTAGCGCCAGATGTCCAGCTCGGTCCAGTTGCTGATGGGGAATGCCCGCACGTGCTGGCCCACTGTGTGGCGGCCGTTGTACAGGTTCCACAGTTCGGGGCGCTGGTTGCGCGGGTCCCACTGGCCAAACTCGTCGCGCAGGGACAGGATGCGCTCCTTGGCGCGGGCCTTGTCCTCGTCACGGCGGCCGCCGCCGAAGACGGCGTCGAACTTGTTCTTGGCAATGGCATCCAGCAAGGGGACCGTCTGCAGCGGGTTGCGGGTGCCATCGGCACGCTCGGCCAGCTCGCCGGAATCGATGAAGTCCTGCACGGAACCCACCTCAAGGCGCAGGCCCAGGCGCTCCACAGTGCGGTCGCGGAAGTCAATGACCTCGGGGAAGTTGTGGCCCGTGTCAACGTGCAGCACGGGGAACGGGACCTTGCCGGGCCAGAACGCCTTGGTGGCCAGGTGCAGCATGACCACGGAGTCCTTGCCGCCGGAGAACAGCAGCGCGGGGCGCTCGAACTCTGCCACGACTTCACGGATGATGTGGATGGCCTCGGATTCGAGCAGGTCCAGCGAGTTCAGTTCGGCCGACCCGACAGGGGTTTCAATAGTTTGGGTGCTCATACGTGTAGTCCGCATTCTGTCTTGGAGGTTCCGGCCCAGCGGCCGCTCCTGGGGTCGGCGCCGGGGGCCACTTTGTTGGTGCAGGGTGCGCAGCCAATCGACGGGTAGCCCTGGCTGAGCAGGGGGTTCACGGGCAAAAGATTGTCATCCGAGTAGCTGATCAGCTCCTCGTACGTCCAGGTGGCCACGGGATTTACCTTGACCAGGCCGTTCTTTTCATCCCACACCACCAGCGGGGTGTCGGTGCGGGTGGGGGCCTCGTCGCGGCGAACTCCGGTGAACCACAGCTCGTACCCGGAAAGTGAACGGCCCAGCGGTTCAACCTTGCGCAGTGCACAGCACTGGGCTGGATCGCTCGCAAAAAGGTTCTTACCCAACAACGAATCTTGTTCTGCCACGGTGTTCAGCGGCAACACATCCACAATGTTCACGCGCAGGTTCTCGGCCACCTCATTCCGTGTGGCGTAGGTTTCCGGGAAATGGTAGCCCGTGTCCAGAAACAGCACGTCCACGCCGGGGAGCTGATCGGCAACCAGCGCCGGCAGCACGGCGTCGGCCATGGAACAGGCAACGGCGGCGGCACCGGTTGCGAAGTTGCGCGACACCCAGGCGATGACCTCCTGTGCGGACGCGTCCCACGCCAGCTCGGCAGCGCCGGCCTCGGCGATGGCCTTGAGCTCGTCATGTGAGCGGAGCGTTGTAGTTGTCATTTCAGCAGCTCCTCATCGGCGCGGTGGGCGAACTCGGCGAACGTTTCGCCGTCGGTGCGGGCGCCAACGTACTGGCGCACCACACGTTCCACATAGTCGGGCAGCTCGGCGGCGGTGACCTTCAAGCCGCGGATGGTGCGGCCCAGGCCTGCCTCAACCCGGTTGTCGGTGGCCAGCCCGCCACCCAGGTGGACCTGGAAGCCGGGGGCGGTGCCGCCGTCGTCCGTGGGAAGCATCATGCCCTTCAGGCCGATGTCAGCGGTCTGGATGCGGGCGCAGGAGTTGGGGCAGCCGTTGATGTTCAACGCGATCGGCTGGGTCAGCACCTTCGTGTCGACAAGATCAGCCAAACGTGTTTCAAGTTCACTGATAGCCGTGGCCGCGGTGTCCTTGGTGTTCACGATGGCCAGCTTGCAGTACTCGATGCCGGTGCAGGCGATGGTGGAGCGCCGGAACAGTGACGGGCGGGCGGACAGGCCCAGGCCGTCCAGCACAGTGATGAGCGGCTCCACCTGTTCCTTGGGCACGTCCAAGATGACGAGTTTCTGGTGCGGGGTGGTGCGCAGGCGGAACGAGCCATGGGCTTCCAAGGCGTCGGCCACGGCAGTCAGGATGGTGCCCGAAACCCGTCCCACGGTGGGGGTGACGCCAATGAAGAACTTGCCGTCCTTCTGCTCGTGGACGCCAATGTGGTCACCGGGGGACGTGGGCTTGGGCGCGGCGTCGCCGTCGGGCAGCTTGTGGCCCAGGTACTCGTCCTCCAGGATCTGGCGGAACTTGGCGGGGCCCCAGTCGGCCAGCAGGAACTTCAGGCGGGCCTTGGTGCGCATGCGGCGGTAGCCGTAGTCGCGGAAGATGCTGGTGACGCCCAGCCACACCTCGGCGGCAACCTCGGGTGAAACAAAGACACCCAGACGCTCGGCCAGTCGCGGGTTCGTGGACAAGCCGCCACCCACCCAGAGGTCGTAGCCGACACCCAGCTCGGGGTGAATGACACCCACCAGGGCGAAGTCGTTGATCTCGTGCACCACGTCCTGGGACGGGTGGCCGGTGATGGCTGTCTTGAACTTGCGGGGCAGGTTGGCCAGCTCCGGATCGCCAATGAACCGGGCACTGACCTCCTTGATCAAGGGGGTGGGATCAATGATCTCGTCCTTGGCAATGCCGGCCACGGGGGAACCCAGAATGACGCGCGGCACGTCGCCGCAGGCCTCGGTGGTGGACAGCCCGGCCGCCTCGAGGCGGTTCCAGATCTCCGGGACGTCCTCAACGCGCACCCAGTGCAGCTGGACGTTCTGGCGGTCAGTCAGGTCCGCGGTGTCGCGGCCAAAGTCAGTTGAAATCTGCCCGATCACGCGCAGTTGCTCGGTGGTCAGGGACCCGCCGTCGATGCGGACACGGAGCATGAAGTACTTGTCTTCAAGCTCATGGGGTTCCAGGGTGGCGGTCTTGCCGCCGTCGATTCCCTGCTTGCGCTGGGTGTACAGCCCCCACCAGCGGAAACGGCCGTGCAGATCTGTCTTCTCGATGCTGTCGAAGCCGCCATCGGCGTAGATGGTCTCGATCCGCTCACGGACACTCAGCCCGCCGTCTTCCTGCTTCCACGTCTCATTGGGATTCAGCGGCGTGGTGCCATCCACTTTCCACTGGCCGTGAGGCTTGGCCGCAGGGCGTGCCCTTACGGGTCGCTTGGCGGGTGCATCGGCGGAAACTGTCGCGGAGTCAGTTTCATTGCCAGAGGCGTTCGCTCCGGCTAGAGCTGTCTGTGTCATATGACGAGCGTAGGTTGCGTCCCGGGACGGACAAACAACAAATGAAACGCGGCTTCACCTTGGGCAACATTTCGTCATACGCCCCATTTAGGGCCTGGTTGTGCTTTCGGTTGTGCGCCTCCGCCTAGCTCAGGCTGCCGCACTTGCCGCTGATATGGCGCGATCGAAATGTTCCAGTGCCAACTCCGCCAACAGTGCGGAGGGCAGCAGCGGCGCGGCCACCTGATCTGCACCGGCCAGCGCGAGCTGGTCGTGGAAAAAGCCCGGGGCCAGCAGGTAGGAGGACACTGCCACCCCCGGAGCACCTGCAGCGCGCAACTGTTCCACGGCTTCCGGGACAGAGGGCCGGGCGCTTGCCCCATATGCCGCAAGGATGCGTTGCGGACGACGCACCGCCAGATCGGCCGCCAAAACTTCAATTTGTTCGGCGGCTTCGGGCCGTGAAGAGCCTGCCGCGGCGAGAACAATGCCCCAATCGGCAGGCAACTCCCCCAGCCGCTCATCGAGCAGCTTGGCCAAGCGTGGATCTGGCCCTAGTGGTGCCGCGGCCAAGGTGTTTGGGCGGCTGGCGACTGCTTGCGCTATGTCCACCTGCACGTGATAGCCCACCGTCAGCAACAGCGGGACAACCACTGCGCGGACCCCGGAAGCCAAGTGGGCAACAACGTCCGGGAGAGCCGGCTCCTGCACATCGACATAAGCTTCCAATACCTCAAGGCCCGGGCGCAGCCGCCCTATGTCCGCCCGGAGCTGGTTGATGCACGCCTGCCCCTGCGCGTTGTCGGTGCCGTGTGCGCAAGCAATCATGACCGTCTGGTGCTCCATGGGCCGTCCTTTCACGAGTTTTTCTGCTGCCAATCTACGTTACGGGCACCGTGCAGCGGGCTGCGGGAGTGCATGTTGTGTCAGGAGGCGGCGTCCCGCACCCTGCGTGCGGCGGCGTTGGAGATGCCCAGGGCCGAGGCCAGCCCACCGGCGAGGAACAGCACCGCGGTGATCACCATGATGCGCCGGAACGATTCATGGTCCAGCACCCCGCCCAGCATGACCCCGGCCAGGGCCACGGCAATCAGTCCGGCCACACGGGCGACGGCGTTGTTGATGGCCGAACCTATCCCGGACTGCTCCTTCGGCACGGCCCCCAGAATGGCGGCCGTCAACGGGGCCACGGTGATGGAGAGCCCCACAGCAAACACGAGCTGCCCGGGGAGGATCTGCAACCAAAAGTTGAACGGTTCGGCGGCCGTGGCCATGAGCGCGTACCCGCCGGCGGCCACCACGGGCCCGGCCGCCATGAACAGCCGCGGCCCGTGCTTGCCGGCCATGGTGCCGAACGGCCCGGCCAACACCAGGGAGATCACGGCCACTGGCAGGGAGGCGAGCCCCGCCTGCGCCGCCGTGAACCCGGCGATCTCCTGCAGGAACAGCACCACCATGAGCTGGCCGAGTGACAGGGCCGCATAAATGAACGTGGTGGCCACGTTGCCCATGCCAAAATTGCGGATCCTGAAAAGCCCCAGCGGCATCATGGGTGCCGGGGTCCGGTGTTCCCACCACAGGAACGCCCCAAGCGCAACCACGCCCGCGGCAAACGGCAGCCACACTGCCACGCTCCCCCAGCCCAGCCGTTCTTGTTCGATCAAGGCAAAGACGGTCCCGGCAAGTCCGACGGCGGCCAGCACCGCCCCGATCATGTCGATGCGTTGGGTGCGGCGCGCGGCAGTGACGGAAGGAGGCGGGGCCGCGGAGGGGGTCCCGCCGTCGTGCGTCAGGGCCGGAACCGGAGGGGCGGGAACGGAGACCGGCAGCGTCAGGCCCTTCAGGAAGAACAGCGTTGCGGCGATGGGCAGGACGTTGATGGCGAAGATCCACCGCCAGGTGGCCAGGTCCACCAACAGCCCGCCTACGAGGGGTCCGGCCAGGAATGCCGTTCCCGTCCAGGCCGTCCACGAGCCAATGGCCTTGCCCTGCGCGGCACCGCTGAAGGTGGAGGTGATGAGGGCCAGCGAGCTGGGCACCAGCAGCGCAGCGCCGGCACCCTGCACGCCGCGGGAGACGATGAGCAGCAACGCGGTGGGGGCCAGCGCGCAGGCCAGCGACGCGGCACCGAAGATGAACAGGCCGGCGCGCAGAATCCTCACGCGGCCGAAGGTGTCTGACAGTGAGCCGGCGATGAGGATCAATGAACCCAACGCCAGCAGGTATGCGTCAACCACCCACTGCTGTGTGGTGATGCCGCCACCGAGCTCCCGCGTCATGGCAGGCAGGGCAACGTTGACGATGGCGCCGTCCAGGAACGCCACGAATGAGGCCAGGATGGCAACCCACAACACGCGGCGCTGGACCGCCTGCACCTGCCTCAGGCCTTCCGTGAGAACGCGGTGCGCAGGGAAAGCTTGCGGGAGTATTCGATCGATCCGTAGCGGAACAGGTGCACGGCAAGGCGAAGGGCCAGAACCCCAAAAATGAACAGTTCGGCAATTACAATGGCCGCCGATACTCCATTGAGCGATCCGAAGGCGTTACGCAGCATGGCGGTGACGGGAGCCGTGAACGGGAAGAATGTGAAGATTTGAACAATCATGGATCCGGGGTCACTGACCACCAACGTCACAACATAAAACGGAATGAACATCATGATCATGACAGGCGCAAATACGGCGCTGGCGTCCCTGGCCGTAGGCATGACCGCGCCGATCCCCACCAACACTCCCGTGAACAAGATGAAGCCGCCGATGAAAAGCAGGGCTCCCACCAGCATGGGGAGAAATTGGAATTGCAGTTCGGAGACGTCAAAGTCCGGCATATCCAGTTGTTCGCGAAAGAACACGTAGCCCAGCACCATGGGGGCGGCAAAAACCACTGACTGAACGGCGCCAACAAGGAACAGGGAAATCACTTTTCCCACCACCAACGTTGTGGGATTCAGCGTTGTCAGGATCATCTCGGTGACCCGGTTTTCCTTCTCCTCCAAGGTTGAGGCCAGCATCTGGTTGGCCAGCAAAATGATCACAACATAAAACAGAACCAGGAACAGCAGCGGAGGTACCACCGTGGCCAGTCCACCGGAACGCTCGCCGTTCTTGAACGTCTGCAAATCCGTGCTGAAGTTACCTTGGACAGCGGCCGCCAGCTCAGGTGTTCCCACCTGCTTCTGTGCCGAGAGAACAACTAGTTGCCTGGCAACGGCGTCATAACTGCCGTTCTTAAAGATGCCTTGATCCGTGCCGAACACCAGAACCGGTTCAGCCACCAAGCTGGCGGGAAAAGCAAAGTAAGCATTGAGGGTGCCGGCTTGGACCCGGCCCGCGGCGGTGGCAGGATCCTTTTCTTCCGTTCCACCCATGGCCTTGGCCAGGGCAGGATCAATCAGTGTTGAGGCGTCCGAATACGTGAACTCGAGGCTCTGGTCCTTGAGGGCATCTGCGCGCGATTGTGTTGAGGTGCTGCTGGCAAAAATCAGCGCAAAGACAATCCCCAACAGGACGGGGATGGCCAGGGTCGCTATCCAGAAGCGGCGCTTCTTCACCGTTCGAGTGAATTCAAATTGCACCACAGTGCCGAGGTTGTGCCGGGCCATCTCAGGCCACCTTTTCAGTCGCGGCGTGGGAGGGCCCGCCGGCACCTTCGCCGTATACCTCGATGAAGATGTCATCAAGGCTCCGTCTGGCTGCCTCGAATCCGCGAACCACCACTCCGGCCAGAACCAGATCCTTCAAGACCTGCGCCTCATCAACGGATTCGTCCACATTCAGCTCGGCATAGTTGTTCTCCAACCGGGTGATGGCATAGTGCGTTGATTCGGGGATGCTGCCGGAGTATTTGACCCTGATGGTCCGGCCACCAAATTGTTGTTGGACTTCCGCGATGGTGCCATAGGCATGGGCTGTACCGTCCTTGAGAAGAATAATGCGGTCACACAGCCGCTCCACCTCCTCCATCTGGTGCGTGACCATCATGACCGTGGCCCCCGCCTCCTTGCGTTCTTCGATGATGTCCATGAGCAGGCGCCGGTTCACGGGGTCGAAGCCCTTGGTTGGTTCATCCAGGATCAACAGCTCGGGTTCATTCATGATGGTCACGCCCAGCTGGATTTTTTGCTGCTCTCCCCCGGAGAGCTTGTCCACCCGCACGTTCGCCTTGTCTGCCAGATCAACCCGTTGCAGATAGTCGTTCGAAAAATGCAGCGCATCGACGCGAGACAGTCCCTTGAGCCGGCCAAAGTACGCCATGACATCACGCACGGATTCTTTCTTGTACAGCCCGCGCTCCTCGGGCAGGTAGCCCAGCCGGGAGCCAAAATCGTCGCTGAAAACCTTCCCGTTGATCTCCAAGGTTCCCGCCGTGGGACGGTAGATGCCCAGCAAAGCCCGGATCGTCGTGGTCTTTCCACTTCCATTGCTGCCCAGAAAACCAAACGTCTCGCCGCGTTCAACGTCAAAGGAGAGTCCCTCAATAACCTTCTTTTGACCAAAGTGCATGTGGAAGTCGTGCACGTGAATCAGCGGCGTGGAGGCGTTCATAGTGCCCAGCGTAGTCACATGCGGTCATCAACAGGGCGAAACTTGGGATCCACCGATGCAAAGATTGAGCCTATGACCGTTGAACTGCCGTTGTTGCTGGACCTTTTGGGCGTCTTTTTCTTCGCCGTCTCCGGCAGTCTGCTCGCAGCCCGGAAGGGTTTCGACCTAGTTGGATCGGTGCTGTTGGGGTCCATGGCCGGACTTGGCGGCGGGGTGGTGCGGGATGTGATTCTCAATCAGGGACCCCCCGCCGCGTTCAGCCACCCCATCTACCTGGCGCCGCCCCTTGTTGCCTCCCTGTTGGTCTATTTCACCGTCAAGAATGTCCAGCGCAGCGGCCGGCTCCTGTTCATGTTCGACGCCGGCGGGCTGGCCTTGTTCTGTGTCACCGGCACGCTCAAGGCCCTGGAGACGGGGATGAACCCGGTGGCCGGGATCCTGTTGGGCGTCACCACCGCTGTGGGCGGCGGGATTCTGCGCGACATCACGGCCAACGAGGTCCCGAGCATTTTTGATCCCAAGGATCTGTACGCCATCCCGGCCTTCATCGGGGCTGGCCTGGCCACCGGGCTGTGGCATCTGGGCTGGCTGAACCTAACGACCGGAACCGCCGCAGCCGTGGTGGTTTTCACCCTTCGCATGCTGAGTCTGCACTATGGCTGGCATGCGCCCCTTGCAGCCCGCAGCTGGACACCGCGCCGTGCCCGCCGCGGCTAGAATTGAACTCTGAGTGCGTAAATTCCAATTTTCGGAGATTTGAATGTCTGACATGTTCGTAGAGAAATTCCGCGGCCTGGTGCCCCAGTACCTGGAGGAACCGTGGCAGGAAGCCGACGGGATCGAATGGGCTGACCTGGAAGCGGTCTTTGCGGAATTGAAGATCACTGTCCCGCTGGCGTTGCGCGAATTCCTGCATGCACTGGGCAACTGTGAAGACATCATGGAGGCGTACTACTACTTCTGGGATCCGGAAGAATTCGAAATCCAGGACGGCTACCTGCTCTTCCTCGAGGACGAGGAAGAGAGCTACACCTGGGGCATGCTTGCCGATCAGGCTGATGTTCCGGACCCCATTGTGTGGCGCCGCAACAACGCCACGGGCGAGTGGGTCAATGAAGAGGGCACCTTCAGTGAGTTTGTGTTTGACATGCTCGAATGGGTATTCACCGAGGTCCTGAGCGAAGACGACTAGCGACTGGCTAACTGGCTACCTCCAGCTATGGGAATATTCTTCCTCTGGAGGTAGCGTTGCGTTATGGATGCACAGGAGCAAAGAAGCGCGCTAGTTCCGGACCCGGTAGCGATTGTCGGGCTGGTGGAAAAACTCATCGAGGGCATCTGGCCTCGCTCCGAAGCGGAGAGGAAATCCTTGTTCCAGCGCTTGGGGTTCACCTCGGGCGCCAGCTGGGACGATCCCGTGCCGGCGTCGCCTTTGGCCCACTACGCCCTGTCAACCAAGCAGCCCGGTCAGATCTCCTCATCGTGGAACTCCTTCAACGGCCGATTCATGGGCGTCAGCCTGCAGCTCTACACGTCCATGGACACCGACAACCCCTCCACCCGGCAGGGGTATGAGGATTTTCGGCAGCACTTCGCCACCATTTATGGCGAAGGCGTCAACCCGTGGCACGATCCGATCGTTCAGGCGTGCGTGTGGAATGTGAATGGGCGGCGGATTGCCATCCGCTTCTTCAACCTCCAGCACAGCGGCATGCTGCTCACAGTGGACGACGCCGGACTGGCCACTGCCGCTGAAGCCGAGGCCCGGCGTCGCAATGCCCCCACGCACTGGAATGACAGCGAGGAGCGGACGAGCCCCTTCAATCTCCCCCAGCTTGGGGTCATCAGAGGCTAAACGTCGCGAGAAACCACGGCTTCGGCAAAGCTCATCAATGCGCTCTTGACGATGCCCTCCGGCATGGGTTCGAGTGCGGAAATGGCGGAGTCCGACCATTCCCGGGCCACGGCCCAGGACTCGGCGGTAACCGGGTGTCCACGAAGAGCGTCAACGGCCTCGGCCAGGGCTTCATCGCTGGACAGATCGCCGTCGACAAGTGTCAACACCTTGTCGGCGTCGGCATCGCCCTTGGCTGCTGCCTTGCGCAGCAACAGCACCGGAAGGGTGGGGATGCCTTCACGCAGATCCGTACCGGGCGACTTGCCGGAAACCTTCTTCAGCCCGGTCACGTCGATGACATCGTCGGCCAACTGGAAGGCAACGCCAACCTTTTCACCGTATTCCAGCATGACGTTTTGCAGTTCCTCCGGCACGCCGGCGAAAATGGCGCCAAGCTGACCCGAGGCGGCCACCAGCGAGGCCGTCTTATCTGCAATAACTGACAGGTAGTGATCGATGGGGTCTTCGTCCTCGCGCGGACCAACCGTCTCATGCAGCTGGCCCAGGCACAGGCGCTCAAAAGTGCGGGCCTGAATTTCCAGTGCCCGGCCACCGAGTTGCGAGACCAGGATCGAGGCGCGGGCAAAAATGAGGTCGCCAGTCAGGATGGCGACCGTGTTGCCCCAGACCTCATGGGCTGTGGGCGCTCCGCGGCGGAACGGGGCCGAATCCATGACGTCGTCGTGGTAGAGCGTGGCCAGGTGCGTCAGTTCAACGACGACGGCGGCCTGCACCACTTCCTTCCGTTCCGGGTCCCCGAGGTGGGCGGCAAGAAGGGCCAACAGCGGGCGGATGCGCTTGCCCCCGGCTTCCACCAAGTGGCGGCTCGTTGCGTCCGCTAGAGGATCGGAGTGTGCAATGGCCTCTCGCAGCACCTTTTCCACCTTCGCCATTCCCAGCGAAATGGAGGGTCCCAGATCAGCGTCCTCTGCGACGGCCGAAAATCCTGCCGGCAGTTGCAGCCCCGTGGCAATAGCCATGGTGCTGGGGTTCGGATCGTGCTGTTCAGGGCGCCCTTGACCTGCATGGGTCCAGCTATGGTTCGCGGAAGTAGTCACTGCTTAACACTAACTATTGGTAGGGATTCTTGCTTGGACGTTCGGTTGCTCTCCTGGTTACTGGTGGCCGGAACCAACTTTTCCAGTAGATGAATCACTCTATCCTCAAAACCACGTTCACTTGTGTCCGTGAGATTGGCCATCAGGCGGACCACAAAGCGCATCAGAATCGGCATCGGCATACCCGTGCGCAAGGCCAGTTTCATAATGCCGGGGTTGCCAATGAGGGATGCAAAGGCGCGGCCCAAGGTGAAGTGGCTGCCCCATTGATCGCGGATGAAGTCGGAGTAGCCGGAGAGCGCATGGTTGGCGGCCAAGGAGGAGTTGGTTCCTGCCGCTCGGACAATGGAATCAGCCGCATACCGGCCAGATTCCATGGCGTAGGAAATACCCTCACCGTTGAAGGGGCTCACCATGCCACCGGAATCGCCCAGCAACATCAGACCGTCGGAGTAATGCGGGGTCCTGTTGAAGCCCATGGGAAGCGCAGCTCCACGGATGGGGCCCACCTGGTTCTCAGGGGTGAACCCCCATTCGGCCGGCATGCCGGCGGTCCAGTCACGCAAAACCTGACGGTAGTCCAGCTTGCCAAATTCCTTGGACGAGTTCAGGATTCCCAGCCCAACATTGGCCGTGCCGTCGCCGACGCCGAACACCCACCCGTAACCGGGGAGCACCTTGCCATCCGGCGAGGACAGCTCCAGCCAACCCTCCATCCACTCTTCGTCGTGGCGTGGCGAGGTGAAGTAGGTGCGGTAAGCAACGCCCATGGGCCGGTCATCACGCTTGGCAAAGCCGTGCGAGACGGCGGTGCGGGTGGAGTTGCCATCGGCGGCGAGGACAATATCGGCGAAGAAGTCCGCGCTTTCGCCCGTCTTCCTCCCTGCGTCATCCAAAAGCGACGCCCTGGCACCCACCACGGTTCCGGCGTCGTCCGTCAAGACGGTGGAAACCGAGTGTCCTTCCAGGATCACGGCGCCGGCGCCGCGGGCATGGGCGGCCAGTGATTCGTCAAAGCCAAGCCGGGTGCGGATGAGCCCGTAATTGGGGAAGTTGCTTAGTTCGGGCCAAGGGACCTCGATCTGGCGGCCGCCGGCAATCAGGCGCAGGCCCTTGTTGCGGCGCCAACCTTCTGCTGGATCGTGCGGCAGGCCCATGAGCTGCATTTCCCGTACGGCGCGCGGGGTCAGGCCGTCACCACAGACCTTTTCACGCGGGAAACGGGTCTTTTCCAGCACTGTGACCTCGAGGCCCGCAGATGCCAGATGGTAGGCCGCGGTGGATCCGGCGGGGCCGGCGCCTACTATCAATACCTTCATGCTGTGTGGGGCTTGGTAGCGCGGTGTACGGCCACGATGCCGCCGCTGAGATTCCGGTATTTCACCGATTCCCACCCGGCCTCGGTGAGCCAGGCGGACAAATTGTCCTGGTTGGGCCATGCCCGGATGGACTCGGCCAGGTAGACGTAGGCGTCCGGGTTGGAGGCCACCTTCTTGGCGATCGGCGGCAGGGCGCGCATGAGGTACTCGGTGTAAACGGTCCGGAACGGGGAGAAAGTTGGGTGTGAGAATTCGGCCACCACCAAGGTGCCACCGGGCTTGGTCACGCGCAGCATCTCGCGCAGTGCCTTCTTCGGGTCAACCACGTTGCGCAGCCCGAAGGAGATGGTGGAGGCATCGAAGGAATCATCCGCGAACGGCAGGTTGGTGGCATCTCCGGCAACAAAATCGATGTCCGGGCGGCGACGTTTGCCCACCTTGAGCATGCCAACGGAAAAATCGCAGGCAACCACGTGGACGCCGGCATCGGCGTACGGTTCGCTGGAGGTTCCGGTTCCTGCGGCCAGATCCAGGACACGCTGGCCGGGGACGGCACCAACCGCGTCAACCACAACGCGGCGCCACCGGCGGGTCTGGCCCATGGACAAGATGTCATTGACGATGTCGTAGTTCGGGGCCACGTCGTCAAACATGGCTGCCATTTCTTCCGGACGCTTATCCAAGGATGCACGGTTCACCCCTTTAGTGTCTCAAACTTTGCCCTGGTTCGCGCATTGAGGTGGCGTAGTTGTGGGCCATCACACCGGCCTGGACCGCGCCACAGCACGCTTCTTGCGTCCCTGAACGCGAATCCGCCCCGGGCGAGTAATCTTGAACCATCATGACTGCTTCCTTGGGCACCCATCCGCTGCGCACACTGACCACGGCATTGGACCTAGCCACGCTGGGTGAACTCGGCATCACCGGACCGGCCAGCTTGCTGCACAAGAATTCCGCCACGGATCCCTTGTGCTGGCTGCGCCGCGGCGAAGGCCTGCTGGGCTTCGGTGAAATTGCTTCATTTACAAGTTCCGGCCCGTCTCGCTTCGCCGACGCGGAAGCGTGGTGGAAGGATCTGCTGGCCCACGCCGCGATTGAGGATTCCGTGCGGATGCCCGGCACCGGCGCCATGGCCTTTGGCTCTTTCGCGTTCTCCAAGACCAGCGCCTTCGATTCCCTGCTGATACTCCCCTCCGTGGTGGTGGGTTTTTCCAGCGGCACGGCTTGGCTCACCCAGTTGACCCTCGACGGTACGGTCCCCACGGTGGATTCCGCCTTGGCCCTGTTGCGGACAGCCGCTGCTTCGGCTGCTGCTGAAAATTCGACGCCGGACACCCCCTCCGCGGGCACCGTGCGGTCAGGCGCACTGACAGAGGAACAGTGGAAGAAAACCGTTGCGGCCGGGGTGGAAGCGATTGTGCGCGGCGGGCTGGAAAAGGTGGTTTTGGCCAGGGATGTGGTGGCCACCTTCCCGGAACCCGTGCAGAGAGTTTCAATTCTGCAACGATTGGTCCGTCTATACGATGAGTGCTGGACCTATGCCGTGCGCGGCCTGGTCGGGGCAACGCCGGAAATCCTCATCAAGGTGGACGGCTCCACGGCACAGGCCAGGGTCCTGGCCGGGACTCTGGACCGCGAGGATGAACCCGCCGGATCCACCGGATTTGCTACTGCCGTTTTGGGCGGCTCGGCCAAGCAGCGCCAGGAACATGACTTTGCCGTTCGGTCCCTGACCCGGCAGCTGGCTCCCTTCGCAACGGACCTCTCTTTCCCCACGGAGCCGTTCATCTTGGAGCTCCCCAATGTGTGGCATTTGGCCTCCGATGTCACCGCCGAACTTGCCAGCTCCAACGGCCACCTCCCTACGTCTTTGGCCCTTGTTGAGGCGCTCCATCCCACGGCGGCCGTGTGCGGGACGCCCCGCGAGGACGCCGGGGAACTGATCCTTGAACTGGAAAAGATGGACCGCGGCCCCTACGCCGGACCAGTAGGTTGGCTCGATGGTGCCGGCAACGGCGAGTGGGGCATTGCCTTGCGCGGAGCCATGCTCGAGGATGAACACAATGTTCGCCTCTATGCCGGGGCAGGCATCGTGGAAGCCTCGGACCCTGCCGCCGAGCTGGCGGAAACGTGGGCCAAATTCCGGCCCATGCTTCAGGCCTTGAACCTTCCGCACCATCCTTAGCGGGCCCCAGCACCCCCTTGGCTGTCCGGAATCCCGGACAGAGGCCGAGTAGAGGGTCTTGCCAGACAGGCTGGTAAGTTGTTCAATAGTCAAATGTAGTTTACCGTGATGCAAATCACAGCGATATACACTAGTTTTCATTAGACAGTGCCCCCAGGAATCAAGTGCTCCAAGAAACAAAGGGATAACCATGCAAATCTCATCCAAGCTGACCATTCGCTTGGCCGCAGTTGCGGCCGCCGCAGCCTTGGCCCTGACCGGCTGCACCACTGCATCCCAGGATGGCGGCACCGACAGCACGGGAGGCCCCTCGCAGGCTGCCGCTTTTGACCCGAGCACGGTTGCCAAAGACGATGCGCTGATCGCGCTGTTGCCCGCGGCACTCAAGGACAAGGCGACTCTCGAGGTCGGTTCGGACACGTCATACGAGCCCGCTGAATTCCTGGACAAGGATGGCCAGACTCCGATCGGCTACGACGTGGACATCGCCAAGGCCATCGCGGCAACGCTGGGCAAGAAGGCTGTTGTCCACACAGCCGACTTCTCCTCCATCATTCCCAAGATCGGTACCGTTTACGATCTGGGCATCTCCTCCTTCACGATCAACCCGGAACGCTCCGAGGCCGTGAACTTTGTGAGCTACTTCAACGCTGGCGTCCTGTGGGCCGTACAGAAGGGTAACCCCAAGGGCATCAGCATGGACGATCTCTGCGGTAAAAAGATCGGCGTTCAGACCGGCACGGTTGAAGAAGATCCCGATGTAAAGGACCGCTCAGCCAAGTGTGTTGCCGACGGCAAGGCGGCTATCGAGATAGTTTCCTTGAAGAACCAGACGGAAGTTACCACCCGCCTGGTGGGCGGCACGATTGACGCCATGAGCGCCGATACCCCCATCATCAACAACGCCTTGGCCAAGACCAACGGCCAGCTGGAAACCTTGGGCGAAACCTATGACTCTGCCGAGCAGGGCATCGCGATCGCCAAGTCCGACACCGAATTTGCCGCCGTCATTGAAAAGGTCATGAACAAGCTCATCGAAGATGGCAGCTACAACAAGATTCTCACCACCTGGAACAACCAGGACGGCGCATTGAAGGCAGCCGTCCTGAACCCGACGGCTGGCTAACCCTTGAGCCGCCTAAGCTCACGAAGGGCTGCCACTGGCGGAAGTGCGGATGTGGACCTGATCGACGCGGTCCCCGTCCGTCACCCGTGGCGGTGGGTCGGTGCCGCATTCATCTTGCTGGCGCTCATCCTTGCCATCCAATCGATGACCACCAACGAGAAGTTCTACTGGGGAACTTTCAGGGCCTACGTCCTTGACGTCCTTGTTATTCAAGGCGTTGGCTGGACACTCATCCTGACGGTGACCTCCATGGTCATTGCCATTGTGCTGGCCATCCTGTTGGCGTTCATGCGGCAATCGGACAACCCGTTGTTCAGGTATGTTTCCTGGGTCTGGGTCTGGTTCTTCCGCGGCACGCCCGTGTACACACAGCTGTTGTTCTGGGGATCCATTGGTGCTCTTTATCCCAAGATCATCGTGGGGGTTCCTTTTGGCCCCGAGCTCTTTTCCTGGGATACCGCCACGGTTATCAACGCCACTGTGGCCGCCATCGTGGGCCTTGGTCTCAACGAATCCGCGTACCTGGCCGAGATTTTCCGTGCCGGCCTGAAGTCTGTGGACAACGGTCAGATGGAAGCTGCCGAGGCCCTCGGAATGCGCCGTTCAAAGGTCATGTGGCGGATCATCCTGCCCCAGGCCATGCGTGTGATCATTCCTCCCACCGGCAACGAGACCATCGGCATGCTCAAGACCACATCGCTGGTTTTGGCCGTACCGTTCACCTTGGACCTGACGTTCGTCACCAATGCCTTGGCGAGCCGGACCTTCCTGCCCATTCCGTTGTTGATGGTTGCGGCGTTCTGGTACCTGGTGATCACCTCGGTCTTGATGGTTGGCCAGTACTACATTGAAAAGCACTTCGGCAAGGGTGTTGACAACGTCATGAAGGCTCCCGTCAAGGCAACGGCCGCCGTTGCGGCGGCTCATGCCAAGCCGATTGACGGCGCCGATGAGACCACGGAAGGTGGCAAGTAATGACTGAAACCACCTCAACAACCAGCCCTGCCCACGCTGCTCCCAAGCCGCTCGTGGAAATCCAGGGTGTGCACAAGTTCTTTGGTGAGCACCACGTGCTCAAGGGCATCGACATGACGGTAAAACCGGGCGAGGTCTCGGTAATCATCGGCCCGTCCGGTTCCGGCAAATCAACGCTCTTGCGCTGCATCAACCTTCTGGAGACCATCAGCGCCGGACGGATCTACGTCCACGATGACCTCATTGGCTTCAAGGAAGTCAACGGCAAGCTGCATGATCTGAACACGAAGGCGATCGCGGCACAGCGCCGCGAGATCGGCATGGTGTTCCAGCGCTTCAACTTGTTCCCGCACAAGACGGCCCTGCAAAACGTGATCGAGGCGCCCACTCAGGTGAAGCGCCAGTCGAAGGCCGCCGCCAAGTTGAAGGCGCGCGAGCTACTGGAAATGGTGGGCCTTTCAGACCGCGCCGATTTCTACCCCTCGCAGCTTTCCGGCGGGCAGCAGCAGCGTGTTGCCATTGCCCGCGCCTTGGCCATGGAGCCGGAGTTGATGCTCTTCGATGAGCCCACCTCAGCCCTTGACCCGGAGCTGGTGGGCGACGTCCTGGAAGTGATGAAGAATCTGGCCAAGTCAGGCATGACCATGATCGTGGTGACTCACGAAATCGGTTTCGCCCGCGAGGTTGGCGACACCCTGACCTTCATGGACGGCGGCGTGGTGGTGGAGAGCGGTAAACCGCGCGACATCATCTCCAACCCCCAGCATCACCGCACCAAGGAATTCCTCAGCCGGGTCCTGTAGTGCTTTGGCGGTGCCGGGGTTGCGATTCCCTCGCGGGCAGTAAGATTTTCTCGGTCGCTGGGCGACCCTCAAAATCCATCCCCGCTCCGGGAATCGCGACCCCAGCACCAATCTGCCCCTTGTCGCGGTGTCAGATGATGACGTTCAAGGCCGCGGTGTACCCGGTTTCCACCGCCCCGGACGTTGACGCCAATTGGTGAACGCCGCCGTCGTCACCAAAAACCATGTCGGCAGCCAGAGGGGTGTTGGGGAAATTCTGCTGGCTGGATTCATACCCTGTTGACGCGTACACCTCCTTGCAGGAAGCCTCCGTCATGGCAATTTGGGATGTGCGCAGGATCTGACCGGCTGAGGTGGCATTGGACATGCTCTCAAATACCTCAAAGTGGATATGCGGCCAACGGCCGTTGTAGGCTCCCGGGAAGATCGTGGTGAAGGTGAGCTGGCCGTTGGCATCGGCCTCCTGAACCCCACGCAGGAAGTTCTCGTTCTCCAGCCCCTGGTCGTACAGCGAATATTTGCCGTCCTTCGTGGCGTGCCACGCGTAAACAGCGGCCCCGGCCAGCGGTTTGCAGCCCTGGGCATTGTCCAAAAGCGTCAACGTGACTGTCAGCGGAACGCCCTCAGCCTTGGTGGTTGACGAGCCAAAACTGGCCGTGATGTCTTGACGAACCACGCCTGAGGCCGTGAGGACATCGGGCCCGTTGGAACCATCGGCGGGGTAGGGTCCGCCGGTCTCCTCCGGGGTGTCGGCCGTGGCGGCGGTGCATTCTGCAAGGGCGCGAGTGACCTGGGCCGTAGCCTCCGGTGTGCCGGCCGTGGCCGTTGTCGGGGCGGCGGTCGAGGTTGCGGCAGCTGAGGCAGGGGCGCCGTTGCCGGCCGGCGTGCAGGCCGCCAATCCGGCAACTGCCCCTGCGCCAAGCATCAACCCGAGCGTGCGCCGGCGAGTGAACATGGTGCCCAGGTCAAATTCGAGGCCTCGGTCGTGATCGGGATGCGGTGAGTTTGTCATGTTATTCACTCCATCAGAGGCTCCTATGCACCGGCTGTGCACCTGCTGTACCAAGGATACGAGCACCACATGCATCAAGTCGCGGCTAGTCGGCGGCTAGGGCCGCCTTGATGTTGGCATGCAAGTCCCGCAGCCCGTCACGGCTGGCCGCCACCTCGATGATCTGCCGCCCCTCAACGGGTCCGGCGAGTGCAGTGACAAGTTCGGCCGCCGTTCTAACCAGGGTGTGGTCCCAACCGTAGGCAGTGGCGAGGGCCGCGAGCTTCACCGTGTGCGGCGTGCCAAAGAAGCGTTCGACGGCGGAAGCATAGTTGGGCGCCTTCCCCAGCGTTCCGTGCTCCAAGACCGAGAAGATGCCACCGCCGGCATCGTTAAGGACAATCACCTGAACGTTGGGCACTTGTTCGGTGGGCCCAATGTTCAGTGCCCCGGAATCATGCAGGAAGGTCACATCACCAAGCAGCACCCGAGTTGCCTCCCTCGTGGCGAGGGCAATGCCGGTTGCCGTGGCAAGGGTTCCGTCAATGCCGGCCAGGCCACGATTGGCGAAGGTCGTGACATTGTTCCCGGGCGTTGGCTTTCCTGCCAGATCAACGTCGCGGATGGGATTGGAGGAACCAAGCATGAGGTTGCTGCCGGGTTCCTTTTGTGCCCGGGACCAGACATGACGGGCCACCTCCGGTCCGCTCAGTTCACCGCCAGTGGTCGCGGCACCAGCCAAGACACTTTCCAGCGCCGCCTCAGCCATGGCAGCCACCTGATGCCACGCACTCAGCCAGCCTGCGGGCCCGTGTCCTGCGAAGCCCACCAGCTGATCCCACTGAGTCAAGATCAATTCTGTGCGGCGCCCGGCCTCAAACCACGGCACGGGGTTGGGCAGAAAAAGCGCCCGTTCAAGGTTCGGATTGGCGAGCAGCCCGCTTATCTGGCGCGAGAGTGTTGGTCGCCCAAAGAGCACCACCCGTTCAATGGGCATGGCGCTGTCGGGGCCGAACTTCTCCAACAGCAAGCGGTAAGGGCCAATGGCATTGGGCCCAAAGCGCGCATTGGAAGAAGGCTCGGCCAAGAGGGGCAATCCGAGCATTCGCGCAAAGTATTCAGCTTCCACCCCGGCTCCGTGACCGGCCACCACCACCGTCCTGTGACTGCTGGACGGCAGGGCGGCTGGAACACCGCTGCCCGGAACGGACGTCACACCCGAGGCAACATCGCTGGCGTCGGAGGTTCCGTCGTCGGATTCAAGTGTTTCAGGAGCGGAAGGAACCTCAATCTCAGGCAGGAGGCGTTCCCATTCCGAACCATCCAGGGCAGGGGTCAGGGGGTCGCGGAACGCCAGGTTGACCTGCACGGGCCCGGCAGGGATCCCCTCGATATGCCCGCGAGCTGCGCTCAGTGCAGTGGCAATGGCGCTCGTGGGATCCACCCCGGCCGGGACGTCAGTGGCAAAACGGACATGCTCACCAAAGAGATCCAGCTGCTGCGTTGTTTGGTTGGCTCCGGTGCCTCGAAGCTCTTCGGGGCGGTCGGCGGATAGGACAAGCAAGGGGGTTCCGCCGTGGTTGGCCTCCATGACGGCAGGAAGGAGATTACCCACGGCCGTGCCGGAAGTGGTCACAATGGCGGCTGGAACACCTGACGCCAAGGCCAGACCCAGCGCCGTGAAACCGGCCACCCGTTCGTCAACGCGCACGTAATTGCTCAGCCTGCCATCGGCTTCTGCTTCGGCGAGGGCGTAAACGAGCGGGGCGCTGCGGGATCCCGGGGCCACCACCACATGAGCAATCCCTGCGCGTTCCAGAGCATCGACAACATAACGGGCGGCATCCATGGAGCTAAGTAAAGTCACGCTCCCTACTCTATCCACCCGCCCTTTAGGCCAGGCACCGGGCTTTGGAGCAGGGCGTAAGTGCGGCGGAGCCGGTCCAGCCACCAATCCCGACGCTCGGCCGGTGCGGCGAACCGTGCAAGCAACTCCGGATCGGCCACAACGTTCCGAACTTCCATGCCACCATCCACGGCGACAAGCGACGGCGTGGCCACATCCGCTGCCATCAAGGACACTGTGCCCAAACCGCAGGCGAAGGGCAGCTCCGGCAGCGCGGCCGCCAGTGCCAAGCCGGTGCCAATACCCACCGAGGAGTCCAGTGCGGAACTGACCACTGCTGGCAGTCCGGCCTCCGCCACGATCTCCAGCGCACGCCGGACTCCACCCAAGGGGGCGGCCTTGACCACCAGGAGATCGGCGGCCCCGGCTCGGGCCACGGCGAGAGGATCCGTGGCCTTGCGAACGCTTTCGTCGGCAGCGATCAGGACAGAACCGGAAAGCGCCGTGCGCACGGCCGCCATCTCGGCAATTGTGGCGACAGGCTGCTCTGCATACTCCAACCCAAAGACACTCAACATGCGCAGTGCCGAAACTGCCTGATCAACGCCCCAACCCCCATTCGCGTCCACCCGGATCTTGGCCTCGGGCAGCAAATGCCGCACGGCACCCACCCGGGCGGCGTCATCCGACATGGACTGGCCTGCCTCGGCAACCTTGATCTTCACGGTGTGGACGGCGTCAAAAGCCCCCAACACGGAGGGCACCTCGGCGGCGGAAACCGCAGGAACTGTCGCATTCACGGGAACCCAGTCACGCACCGGCGCCGGGTACCCAAGCCAGCCAGCCTCCAAAGCCGCGGCCAACCAGCGGGAGGACTCTTCGTCGTCGTACTCCAGGAACGGACCAAACTCACCCCAGCCTGCCGGGCCTTCAAAAACCATGACCTCACGGGTCACCACACCCCTGAACTTCACCCGCATGGGCAAGGAGACCACGTGGGCGGAGGACAGGATCGCATCGAGCGTAGGGAGTGAAAACATGTCTTCACTGTAGCCCGGTGGTCAGCAATCTCCCATGAAACTGTGGGAACCTAGAAGTGATGAATACCCATGCCGCATCTCACCGCTCAGGCCCGTCCGGCCGTGTTGTTGAACGCATTTCCGCGTGGCCATTCCTGGTTGCGGCGCTCATAAGTTTGGCCGGTTTGGTGTTGAGCTACCGGTTTTTTGTAGAAACGGCCACTGGCCAGTTCATTGACGAATCTGCCCTGGTGGAGGCGGTCGTGGCCCGCCAGCGGATCGGCACGCAAACGGCCCAGGTGCTGGATTATTTGCCTGCCACCTCCGTGGTTCTCGCCACGCTGGTGGTCCTCTTTGTCACCCTGGCCCGGCGACGATGGAAGGCCGCCGGTATTGCCATCGCCGCCATGGCCGCCGCGAATCTCTCCACCCAGCTCATTAAGGCACTGCTGCCGGACCGTCCAGAGCTTGGCGTCAATACGCTCGCGCTGAACTCGCTGCCCTCGGGACACAGTACGCTCGCCGCCAGTGCCGCGGCCGCCGTGTTCCTCGTGGTCTCGCCACGATGGCGCCCCGCCGCCGCCTTTGTTGGCGGCAGCTACGCCATCGTGGCCGGCATGTCGACGCTCATCAACCAATGGCACCGACCCGCCGATGTTGTTGCTGCCTTCTTTGTGGTGGCCTTCTGGACAGCACTGGCCGCGCATGTGGTTATGCGCAGTGGTTCGCGGTGGAATGTGTGGCTCGGCTCGGGAGAGCACTGGGCCTCGAGGCGCTGGTGGACCGCACTGGCAGCCCTGCTGGCCGTGCTCGCCTTGGCGTCAGGCGCACTGATTTACAGTTCCGTCATGGGCGCCGAAGACACCAGCACCACCAGTTTCTTCCTTGTGGGCGTGTGCCTGATCATCGCTGTTGGCTATGGCTTGACCTTTGCCAGCACACTGCTGGTGACCCTGCCCGTACGACGCCGGAGCTTTCGCTAGCGAGCTAGCGCGATACGGGTCTGTTGCGGGGAATCGAGTAGCCCAACATTGCTGCCGCACCCAGACCCAACAGTCCCGTTGCTGCGATGCCGAACGGGAGCGTCACGGCGGCCGTGAGTCCAGCCAAGATGGCCGGACCGCTTGATCCGCCGGCGTCCGCCATGAATCTCCAGATACCCAGGAATTGGGCCCTGCCATTGCGCGGAGAGTAGTCCGCCCCCAGGGTCATGATGAGTCCGGAACCAATGCCGTTTCCAAAACCGATCAGCAAAGCCACCAGCAGCAACGAAAAGGCACCTGTGGTTAGTGGCATGAGGAGCAGCGAAACGCCCATGAGCACCATGGAGGGAACGGCCACGGCAATCCGTCCCTTCTTGTCCATGACCTTGCCGGCCGGGTAAAACACCAGCATGTCGATGGCCCCGGACAGCCCGTAGATCAGTGATGTCACGGCTGGGTTGAGTCCCAGATTGTCTGCCCAGAGCGGTACCACCACTTGACGCGAAGACCGCACGGAGCTGACCAGCAGCACGCCGATGCCAACCGTTAGAAACACTTTTCGGTGGGTGGCCAGCAACGAGACGACAGTGACTTTCGGTCCTGCCGGTGCCGCACCGTCGGCATTGACCAGATCCGGCAGCCACCAGGCGACAACCCCGGCGGCCGTGACAGCCACTGCCGCAACCCAGTATGCGCCAGGTAGTCCGACCAGATGAATAAGGAGGGCTCCAATGAACGGGCCCGCGAAAAGTCCGATTCGCCCCACACCGCCCAGGGTGGACATGGCCCGTGCGCGCATGAGCGGCGGCACCGCCTCGGTGAGATAACTCTGGCGAGCCAGATGGAACACGGCCGAGGCCACGCCTATCAAAAACACTCCGGCACCAAAGGCCCAGAGGTTGTGGCAAAACACGCAGATGAGCATGGCAACCAGGCTCAGCGCGGAGGCCCCAAGCATGCCGAGGCGCTCACCAAATTTCGCCGTAATGATGGATGCCGGGATGTTGCTGACCAGCGATCCTATGCCGATGAGGGAGACCACTAGTGCGGCACCCGCCAAGGAGGAACCCATATCCCTGGCACTGAGCGGGATGACGGGCAAAATGGCGCCCTCACCAATGCCAAACAACAGTGACGGCCCAAACGCCGGAATGGCGATGGACCAAAGGTTGAAGTCTTGAGGGTCGGCTGCTTTGCTCACTGGCACAACTCTAGACCCGTCCCCACTTACGGCGCTGCGGCGACGACCTCGGCCATGTGCGCGGCAAAGCCGGCATCCACCGGACGGCCGTGCCCGGGCACCATGACGGGGTACTTCTCACCCATGCCCGCCAACCGGCGCAGCACGGCAGCCCATTCCGAAGGGAAAGCGTCCTCGTAGTCCGGGGCCGCACCAACTTCGAGCACATCTCCGGCAAATAGCACGCCCGGAGCGCCCACCATGAGGTCTCCGCTGCTGTGCCCGGGACCCAACGTGAACAGCTCCACCTCCACGCCTCCTAGATCCAGCACTACCGTTTCGGCGCCAACGTGATGGGCGGGCAGCACAATCTCCGTCCCGGGACCGGTTGCCGCAGCCATGTCCGGTTCCGCGCCCGCGACAAAGCGCCGCTGAGACTCCCCCGTGTCCGCCATTGTTTGCGCGGCCGCTTTGTGTGCCCACAGCTCGGTAAGTCCGGCTTCCTTGAACGTGGCATTGCCAAAGAAATGATCCCAGTGGGCGTGGGTATTGACCCCCACCAGAGGCAAGGTGGTTACCGTGCGCACGGCTGCCAGAATCTCCGCGGCGTGGCGGGGTCCGCAACCGGTGTCGATCACGAGCGCCCGCTGGGCACCAACTACCAAGCCAGTGTTGACCAGCACCCGGGCCTCATTGCCAGGCAGCACAAAACAGCCGCCACCGAGCTCCTGCCATGTCTGGGGCATTAGAGATCAGCGAGGATACTGGCAGGGTTTTCGATGGCATCGGCCACGAAGCGCAGGAATCCGGCAGCAACGGCGCCGTCGCACACACGATGGTCAAAGGCCAGCGTCAGCTCCGTCATTTTGCGCACGCACAATTCTCCGTCCACAACCCACGGCTTGTCCACAATCCGTCCCAGCCCCAACATGGCAGCCTCGGGGTAGTTGATGATGGCGGCGGATCCGTCCACGCCCAGAACCCCATAGTTGTTAATCGTGAAGGTTCCACCGCCCAGCTCGGCCGGGGCAGCCTTCCCACCAAGCGCCCGGTCGGTCAGTTCACGAATGGCCCCGTCAAGCTCCCTGGCGCTGCGCCCTTGGGCATTTCGAAGCACGGGCACCACCAATCCACGCTCGGTCTGCGTGGCGAAGCCAACGTTGATCCCATCAAATTCCACGAGTTCATCCTGGCCCCCGCCCGACACCAGCGCCATATTCAGTTGTGGGAAATTGCCCAGCCCCGCCACCACAAACCGAGTCACGAACGCCAACATTCCCGGTGCCGAACCCTGAGCCTTCAGTCCCTGCCGCAGCTCCAACAACGCCGTTGCATCCACATCCACCCACACGGTGGCCTCCGGGATCTCGCGACGGCTCCGCACCATCGCCGCGGCCGCCGCCTTCTTGACACCTGTAAGCGGCGTTCTCCCAACCTCGGCCAGCCCCGTTCGTTGATCGACGACGCCGGACATCTCCCCCGCCCGCTGCGGTTGCTGGCTTGGCATGGTGTGCGTTACTGGTTCAAGCATGGCCGCCTCAACGTCTGAGCGCAGGATCAGGCCTTCACTGCCCGAACCGTGGATGCTGGCGAGAGCAATTCCATGGTCCTGGGCCAGTTTCCGCACGAGTGGCGAAACGACGAGCGGCATCCTCGGTGCCGCCTGGACAGCAGGACGGCTGCGGCCGGGACCTCCAACCTCGGTGGTCCCGTAACCAATGAGTACATTGCCCGATCCTGGGGCGCCGCCTGTGGAAGTGGCTTCGGCGGGGTCACCGCCGGCAGAAGCGATCGTGATCAACGGCTTTCCCACCTCTAGCGTCTCGCCCTCGGCACCGTGCAGTGTGACCACGGTTCCTTCGAAAGGCGAGGGCACCTCCACCACGGATTTAGCCGTTTCAACTTCGGCGATGGGCTGGTCAATACGGACCTCATCCCCCACGGCGACGAGCCAGGTGACCAGTTCGGCTTCGACCAGCCCTTCACCCAAATCCGGGAGCAAGAAGATCTGTCCGGTGGTTTGCACGCTCATGATTCCTCCCATTGGAGCCGGTCCACGGCGTCCAGGATCCGGTCTACGCCGGGCAGATAGTGTTTTTCAAGTTTCGGTGCGGGGTAGGGGACATCGAAGCCGGTTACCCGAAGGACCGGCGCCGCGAGCGAATGGAAGCAGCGTTCCTGGATTCGGGCGGCAATCTCAGAAGCCATCGAGGCAAAGCCGGGGGCCTCGGCGATCACCACGACCCGGCCCGTGGAGCGCACGGCGGCACTTATGGTCTCGTCGTCGAACGGGACGAGGGAGCGCACGTCAATCACCTGCAGGGATCTTCCCTCAGCGGCGGCGGTTTCGGCGGCCGCGAGCGCGGGTGCCACAGATGGTCCGTAGGCTATGAGCGTGGCGTCGGTACCCTCGCGGATCACTGCGGCCTGCCCAATGCTGGAGGGAACCGCGCTGGCCCCGCCGCGTTCGGCAGCCGGAGAATACCGGGCGCGCAAGGCATCCAGGTCAACCGTGTCCTTGGAGAAGTACAACTTTTTCGGCTCCATGAACACCACGGGGTCCGGGGAATTGATGGCATCGCGCAGCATGATGTAGGCGTCCTGGACGTTCGACGGCGTGAGGACGCTCAGGCCCGGAGTGTGGGCGTAGTAGCTTTCCGAGGAATCGCAGTGGTGCTCCACCCCGCCAATGCCGCCGGCATAAGGGATGCGGATAACCAGCGGCAGCCGGACGCGCCCGCGGGTTCGGTTGCCCATCTTGGCCACATGACTGGCGATCTGCTCGAAGGCCGGGTAGGCGAAGGCGTCAAACTGCATCTCCACCACGGGGCGCATGCCGTTGATGGCCATCCCGGTGGCCATACCCACGATGCCGGATTCAGCCAGCGGCGTGTCAAAGCAGCGTTCTTCCCCGAAGCGGGCCGAAAGTCCGTCCGTCACACGGAACACACCGCCCAGCCTGCCCACGTCCTCACCAAAAACAACCACGGCCGAATCGGCGTCCATGGCGTCGGCCATGGCCAGTGTCAGGGCTTTGGCGAAGGTCAGGTTCTGCACCCCGGTAAGCTCCACCAGGTTCATGACGGGTGTGGCAGTCATGGCTGGGCTCCTTGGGTTCCTGGGTGGGCTGCGGCCAGCTCAGCGGCCAACATCCGGCTTTGCGCCTGCAATTGCGGCGTGGGTTCGCTGTATACGAATCGGAACATGTCCAACGGATCCGGTGATGTGGATGTATTCAAGCCGTCCCGCAACGCCTTGGCCACTTGCTCCGCAGCAACGGCGAAACCATCGGTCTCGGCGGCACTGAGGTGTCCGGCGTCGTGCAGGTATTTTTTGAGCCGGACCAAGGGATCCTTGGGCACCCACTGAGCCACCTCCTCGGAGCTCCGGTACCGGGTGGAATCATCGGCGTTGGTGTGGGCCTCCATCCGGTAGGTGTGTGCCTCCACCAGGGCGGGGCCGCCACCGTTGCGCGCCCGCGCCACAGCACTGCCCAGCACCGCCAGCAGTGCGGCGAGATCGTTCCCGTCAACACGCTCTCCTGGCATGCCATAGCCAATGGCCTTGTGGGCCAGTGACGGCGCCACGGACTGATGGATGAGCGGCACGGAGATGGCGTACTGGTTGTTTTGAATCAAGAAGACCACTGGCACATGGAACACGGCAGCAAAGTTCAGGGCTTCATGGAAGTCGCCTTCACTCGTGGCACCGTCGCCGCACATGGCCAGCACCACTGTGTCCTCGCCGCGGAGTTTGGCAGCATGCGCCACCCCCACGGCATGCAGCAGCTGGGTGGAGAGCGGGGTGGCGGGCAGCCCGGTGTTGTACTGGTGGGGATCAAAGCCGCTGTGCCAATCCCCGCGCAGCGATTCGAAGACTTCCATGGGTGCCACGCCGCGTCCCAGAATGGCCACGGTGTCCCGGTATGTGGCGAAGAGCCAGTCGCTGCGCCGCAGGCTCGTGTAGGCCGCGACTTGGCAGGCTTCCTGCCCGAACGACGACGGATACACCGCCATCCGCCCCTGCCGCACCAATGCTCCGGCCTGTTCGTTGATGCGCCGGCCCAGCATCAATTGACCATAGCCCTCGAGCAGGGTTGACACGTCCGGCAGCTCGTAGTTTTCCTTGTACTTGCCCGCGCTGGCCGTGCCTGTATTCGCCGTTCCGTCCGGGGCAATCAGCTGGACCGGGGTGCTGGAGGGCAGCAGGTACTGGCCCTGGTGACCGGCCGCCAAGACGGCGTTTCCGGGGTACTGCATGAATTCCGGATGGTTCGTCATTGAACGCTCGTTCCTTCCACTGAAAAAGCCAAAGATGTTCCGCTAGCTTCAGTATGCGATTGCCAGAGGATTGTCGCCTTAAATGCGGGAAACTCTGGAACTTTTCGCACTCTGCGCATATTCTCAAAGACAAAAGATAAGGAGAACCATGGAATCGAATACCACCGTCCAGATGGATGATGTTGACCGGCGCATCCTTGCGGAGCTCACTCGCGATGGCCGAATGTCCGTCAGCGTGGTGGCCGAGAACGTCCATATTTCCCGCGCCCACGCCTATGCCAGGATTTCGCGGCTCACCTCAACGGGGGTGCTGACCAAGTTCACTGCGTTGGTGGATCCGGTTAAGGCCGGGCTGAAATCGAGCGCCTACGTAACCCTGAAGGTCAGCCAGCATGTGTGGCGGGAGCTGCGGGAGGAGCTGCGGGCCATCCCCGAGGTGGCACACATTGCCTTGGTCGGCGGCGATTTTGATGTGATCTTGCTGGTGCGTGCCGAGGACAACCAGGGACTTCGGCGAGTTATCTTCGATACGTTGCAGTCCATGCCCGGCGTGCTGGATACCCAAACGTTCCTCATCTTTGAGGATCTGGATACCCGGTGACTTGTGGCCTGCCCGGGGCTACGCTGAAACCATGAATCCCATACAGGAAAAGACTGCGTCCAAGGCCACCAAGCTGCTCCGCCTCCATCAAGCCCCAGAAATTTTGCAGTTGGTCAATGTCTGGGATGCCATCACGGCGAAGGTGATCGCGGACATCCCCGGCACCCAGGCCCTGGCCACGGCCGGCCACTCCATTGCCGCGTCCTTTGGTTACGAAGACGGAGAGCACATCCCGCTGGCCACCATGCTTGAGGCCGTGGGCCGCATCGCTGCTGCAACCGATCTCCCCGTCACTGCTGATCTGGACCGCGGCTACGGCAATCCGGGTGAAACGGTCCGGAAGGCTATTGGCGTTGGCGTTGTGGGGGCCAACATCGAGGACCAGATGCAGCCGCTCGCACACTCCGTGGCGCAGATGAAAGCGGCCGCGGACGCGGGAGCTGCAGAAGGAATCGACTTTGTCCTGAACGCCCGCACCGATGCGTTCCTGCGCGGTGCGGACCATGACCCCCGCGAAGTCCTCGACGCCGCCATCGAACGTGGCCGCGCCTACCTGGAGGTCGGCGCGGCCTGCATCTTCGTTCCCGGCAAACTTGACGAACCCACCGTCAAGGCACTCGTGGCCGGCATAGGACACGGAAAGGTGAGCGTCATCAATGTCCCCGGATCGCTTTC
Organism: Arthrobacter alpinus; assembly: GCF_900105965.1. NCBI lineage: Bacteria > Bacillati > Actinomycetota > Actinomycetes > Micrococcales > Micrococcaceae > Arthrobacter > Arthrobacter alpinus. The sequence continues at coordinate 3,788,849 of NZ_FNTV01000001.1, read as the reverse complement.
GCCGGCCAAGCTCCAGGAGTTGGGTGTTGCCCGAATCTCCTACGGTCCGTGGACGCAGCGAGTGGCCCTGACGGCGTTGGCCGACGCCGCCACGGCCCTCATGAACAATGGGTCCCTGCCGGAAGGCACCCGCACACTTAACTGAATTCCGGCCGCGCACAAAGCTGCGAGGATTGAGGAATGAAGAATCACCACACACTCCGGGCCGAAGCCGCCGAAACCGCCATCGCAGTTCAGGAAGCACCGGCCGTAAACGGGCTGGTCTTCATGACCGCCGGCCTGGGTGCACTACTTTCGGCCCTGATGCTGTTCCTCGGCGCAGGCGACCCCGCCACCATCAGTGCACCCGTATTCTTCCTCACTCCTTTGCTCCCGGCCATCTGCGCGGCGCTGCTGTGGGCTCCACTGTCCTTCACGAAGGGTACGGAGGCTCGCCGGCAAACCATCTCGGCTGCCGGAGTCCTGGTCATTGTTGGCGCCATCTTCTTCTTCGTTGAGTGGTCGGCACGCTTTGAGCTGAGCTTGTTCTTTGCGCTCATGCTCTTTGCCTGGGGCAGCCGCCTCAAACACAACCCGCTGAAGTGGGCGGCACTGCCCTACCTTGCCGCTGCGATTGTCTTGCGCGTCTTTGCGTTCCCCGGCGAAGCTTTCATTCTGGTGGTTCTGGGGGCTCTAACGATCGTCTGGCCCTTTGCCGGCCGACGCCGTCCAGCCCCGACTGCCAGCACCTCCGATGGGGAAACTTCCGACTAGTCCATTGCCAGTGAATTGGCCGGGACCAGGAACTTCACTGCCCGGGGCAGAACTTCCATCAGCGCGGGCAACGTCGCTACCTTCTCGCCGTCGGCGTAGAGATTCAGCGGTTTGCTGGCACTGATGCTCACGGCGCTGCCCCGGGTGAAAATGACGTTGCGCTGCCCCAGATGGCTGCCTCGGTAGGAGCGCAGATAGGTGGCTGCCACGCCAAGAATCGTGGCCCGTCCCAGCGAGACAACGTCAAGCCGGCCGTCGTCGGCCTTGGCTTGCGGACAAATGCGCAGGCCTCCCCCGTATTGGCCAACATTTCCGACGGCCACAAGCCAGCCGGGGAAGCTGGTCTCCTTGCCATCCACTGACACAGTGAAGGTCACGTTCTTCCAGTCCAGGAATGCCCTGATCCCGCCGTACAGGTACACAAACGGCCCCAGATTCAGGCGCGCGTCGTTGCCGTATTCGTTAGCCAGACCATCAAAGCCCGCATTGGCGACGCCCAGATAGGGACGTCCGTTGGCGAGACCAAGATCGAGCTCGCGCACGGTCAGGCGGTCCAGGCCCTGCACGGCCTTGACCGGGTTGAGGGCCAGACCGAGACGGCGCACTGTGTCGTTGCCTCGCCCGCCGGCCAGGGGAAGAACGACGGCGCCCGACTCCCGTGCCCCTGCGGCGGCGGCGCCCAAGAAGCCGTCACCGCCCAGAACCGCCACGAGAGTTCCGGCCGGAGCAAGGCGTGCCTGCTCCGTGGCGTCGGCAAGGCTTTCGGTGGTGGACACCTCCAGGGAGCAACCGGCAGCACGCAGCGCCGCGGCCGTCCGTGGCAGCAGCCGCAGCGCGCGGCCGCGGCCCGACGTCGGGTTGACCAGGAGCAGGGCCCTGCCACGCACCCACGCTCCGGCACCACTGTTTGCCGTCACTTCTGCGCTTCCTTGCCCGGCGCCCACGATGCGGCGAGAGCCAGGATGCTGCGGGCGGGGCCGCGGGCTTGCTGCGCGTCGGCGGGCACAAAGGCCAGGCGTGTGCGGCGTTCCAGCAGGTCCTCCACGGTGAACGCCCCCTCCGCGAGCACCGCGAACAACAGCTCCGCGCCCGTGATGTCTGTGCCCTCAAACAGTGGTTCGGCGAGGGACGGGTCCTGGCGGCCGAGATCGTGCACGTCGGCTGCCTCGGTGCCGTACCTGGCCACGAGCCGATCCGGCGCCGCAATCCCGCCAAGTGTTGCCGCACTCGCGGCCCCCACGAGCGGCAGCTTCTTGGTGCGGCACGGGGCATCTACGCCCAGCCGGGATACTGCGGCGTCCACCGCGTCCTGGGCCATGCGGCGGTAGGTGGTCATCTTTCCGCCGACCACCGTGATGGGCGCACCCGGTACGTCCCGGATGAGGTGCCTGCGGGAAATGTCGGCGGTTCCATCGGGGCCGTCGGCGTGCGCGGCCTCGACCAGGGGACGCAGTCCGGCAAAGGAGCCCACCACGTCGTCGCGTGCCAGGGGCACGGTCAGAGTTGTATTGACAATATCCAGGAGGAAGTCGATATCGTGCTCCGGGACGAGGGGGCTGTGGCCGTCGGCATTGTGGTCTTCCTCGTCGGTCAGCCCGATGTAGACGACGCCGCCGGGCTGGGGCAGCACAAAAACGTACCTGCCAAAGCGGCCAGGGACCGCGACGGTGTGCGCGGCGTGGGGGTTGCCCAACCGTTCGGCCCGCACCACCAGGTGGGTGCCGCGGCTGGGGGTCACGCGCAACTGCGGCTCAAAGTCGGCGGCCCACACTCCCGTGGCGTTGACCACCGTCCGGGCCCTGATGCCCACCGACTCCCCCGTCCTTCGGTCAACGGCTGCCACGGATTCCGCAGTCAGGGCTGTGGCTTCCACGTCGCGCAATATGTGTGCGCCGTGGCTGGCGGCTGTGCGGGCCACGCCCAAGACCAGCCGGGCGTCGTCCACCACCTGGCCGTCCCAGTACAGATAGCCGCGGCGCAGACCCGCCGGGTCGAGCGCCGGGGCGAGTGCCGCCACAGTCTGACTGGAGAGCAGCTGGGGGCGCGGCAGGACCCTGCTGCGCAGCCCGGACAACCTGCGCAACACGTCATAGATGACCACGCCGGCCCCGGCCGTGAGGCCTTCCCAGGCCGGTGCACTGCGGGCGTCGGGGATGACAAAACCGAGGGGGTGGACCAGGTGCGGGGCAATCCTGTCCATGAGCCAGCGTCGCTCCACGGCCGATTCCCAGGCCACGCCAAAGTCCATCTTGGCCAGGTAGCGCAGCCCGCCGTGGACCAGCTTGGAGCTGTAGCCGCTGGTGCCGGACGCCAGGTCGTGGCTCTCCAACAGCGCCACGCTCAGTCCCCGGCTCGCCGCGTCGAGCGCCACGCCGGCCCCCGTGATGCCGCCGCCAACCACTGCCACGTCCACGGTGTGCCCGGCAACATGCTCGAGGGAGCGGCGGCGGGTGTGGTCATTGATCCAGCTGCGGTTGGACACGACATCCGGGGTCATGCTTCCACCACAGCCTTGAGGTTCGACGGGGTGAGGTAGCGTTCCAGCATCCTCCCCAATTCCGCCAGCGTGTCATCGAAGGTGCCCATTTTCAGCAGGACCCGTGAGGAGAGCGCAACGCCCTGGGCGGCCAGCAACACCGCGGTAGGAGTTCCGTTTCCTGCCTCGATGCTGCCGTCGGCGATCCCGTCATCGAGCATGCCGTGCAACTCGTCGAGGATGAGCTTTTGGCTCGCCCCGAACCTGTCCGTCACATAGGGGATGAGGAATTCCGGGTCCCGTTCGGCGATGGACGCCAGCAGCTCCGAGGTGGCGAACACGCGCACGCTCTCGACGGCAAAGTGGACCAGCCGCTGGCGGCCCGTGCCAGCCGGGATCCCGTTGTGCACGCTGGCTGCGTAGGAGCGGAATTCCTGGGTCAGGGCCGCCAGCACGGCGTTCTCCACCGACCCCATGCGGCGATAGAACGTCATGCGGGAAATCCCGGCCCGCTCGGCAATGCCGTTGGCCGTGGTGCGGCGCACGCCGTGCAGCACCACCTGGTCCCGAATGGCTGCAAGCAGCTGTTGGTCCGCCAATGTGCTGGTACGTTGTGACGTCATGTGTCACACTGTATCTCATGGTGACCCACCTCACAGAAGAAATTCCCCGGTCCATCTGGTACGGCTGGGGAGACCCGACCCGGGCCAAGCCCCTGGGCCCCGGCGCTCTCGCATTCCTGCAACGCACGCTGGGACTGGCAAGTGTGGCGCGGGACCATTCCCCCGTTGACCTTGCGGACGTTCGTGTTGGCCCCTCGACACTCAGCCCGGAGCTGCTGGCGGAACTGGGCGCAATCACCGGTCCGGAGCACGTCTCCACCGAGGCCGCAGAACGCATCCTGCACGCCGGCGGCAAGAGCACCCCTGACCTCCTGCGCCGCCGCAGCGGGGACGCACTCAATGCGCCCGACGCCGTGGTGTTCCCAGGCACCAGTGCCGAGGTGGGCAAGCTCCTGGCCCTGTGCGTGCGCCGCAGGTTGGCGGTGGTGGCCTTTGGTGGCGGTACCTCGGTGGTGGGCGGGGTGGAGCCGCTGCGTGGACGTTTTGACGGCGTCATCACCCTGGACATGCGGCGCATGGACCGGCTGCTGCGCCTGGACCCGCTGTCCCGCACCGCCACCTTCGAGGCCGGCATCCGCGGCCCGGCAATCGAGGCTGCCCTGGCCCCGCATGGCCTGACTCTGGGCCATTTTCCGCAGAGCCACCAGGAGGCAACGCTGGGCGGCTATATGGCCACCCGCTCCGCAGGCCAGGCGTCCACCGGCTACGGCCGCTCCGACGATCTCGTCAAGCAAGTCCACCTCGAGACGCCTGCGGGCCCATTCGACGCCGGGTCCCTTGCGCCGGGCACGGCCGCCGGCCCCAAGTTGTTGGACGTGATGGTAGGCAGCGAAGGCACCCTGGGCGTCATCACCAGCGCCACCGTGAAGGTTTCACCCGCCCCCGCGGACAAGGCCTACGGGGCGTGGTCTTTCCCGTCATTCGAGGCTGGAGCGGAGGCCATGCGCAAACTCAGGCACGACGGCGCACGGGGCGACATGCCGCATGTGTGCCGCTTGAGCGACACGGATGAAACGGCGTCGACCTTCAAGCTGGGCGGCTGGAAAACCGGCGCCCTCCAGCGCTACCTTGGCCTGCGTGGACAGGGAACATCGGCGCTGGCCCTGTTTGTGTGGGAGGGCGAGCGCCGGGCCATCCGGGCCCGCAGGCGCCGCAGCGCGCGGATCCTGCGCCGGGCCGGCGGCATCCCGCTGGGTCCGCTGCCGGGAAAATCGTGGGAGCATGGGCGGTTCAGCGGACCGTACCTGCGCGACGAGCTGCTGACCCGCGGTGTGTACGTGGAGACGCTGGAAACGGCCGCCACGTGGAGCCGGCTGGAGGACACCTACAGTAGCGTCCGTCAGGCAATCCTCGATTCGCTGGGTGAACACGGCGCGACCGCCTACGTCCAGACCCACGTCTCGCACGTCTACTCCGACGGCGCCTCCCTCTACTTCACGTTCCTTTCGGGACTGGAGGCCGACGGCCTGGCACAGAATGCCAGGGTCAAGGAGGCCGCCTCGCGGGCCATTGTTGCCGCTGGCGCCACCATCACCCACCACCATGCGGTGGGCACGGACCACGCACGGTATCTGGGTCCCGAAATCGGGGAGCTGGGAGTCAAGGTCCTGGCCGGCATCAAAGCGACTCTGGACCCCGCGGGCATCATGAACCCGGGCAAGCTCATCCCCATCCCGGCCCAACCTAAGGAACAGCCATGACCGGCACCATCGAATCCCTTTCCAACGCCACCGTCCTGATCACGGGGGCCGCCATGGGAATGGGAAAAATGTACGCCCAACTGGCGGTGCGCGACCATGCAGCGCACGTGGTGCTCTGGGACGTGAATGCCCAGGCGCTTGAGGAGGCCGCCGCCGAACTGCGCGGCCGCGGCTCCGAAATCCACAGCCAAGTGGTGGACGTCAGCAGCCTCGAGGCCATCGAGGAGGCGGCTCAGTGGGTGCGCAGCGAGGTGGGCACCCCGGACATCCTGATCAACAACGCCGGCATTGTGCGCGGCAAGTACTTTTGGGAGCACGACCAGCGCACCGACATTGCCGCCACCATGGCCATCAATACCCTGGCGCTGATGCACATAACGCGCGAGTTCCTGCCCGCCATGATCAGCGGCGGCCGCACCAGCCGGATCGTGAACGTGGCTTCGGCGGCAGGGCTGCTGTCCAACCCGCGCATGAGCATTTACTCCTCCTCCAAGTGGGCCGTGGTGGGCTGGAGCGACTCCCTTCGCCTGGAGCTGCAGCAGGCCGGCCACCGCCACGTCATGGTCACAACGTTCTGCCCGTCGTACATCAAGACCGGCATGTTCGAGGGCGCCCGCGGACCGCTGCTGACCCCGCTCCTGGAGCCGGAGGCCGTCACGGAGCGCGTGTGGCGGGCCATGAAGGAGGGCACGCCGATGCTGCTGATGCCGTGGACCGTGCAGCTGAGCAAGACGCTGCGCGGAGTCCTGCCGCTGCCCGTCTGGGACGTGGTGGCCGGGCGCGTGTTTGGCGTCTACAAGTCCATGGAACACTTCACGGGCCGGAAGTAGCCGCTACTTTCCGGTGAATCCGGGCTTCCGCTTGGCCGTGAACGCAGCAAAGCCCTCCGCGTAGTCGGCCGTTGCAGACAGCGCCACCTGCGCCTCATTTTCAAGGGCGACGGCGTCCCACAGTCCCAGCCGGTCCCGGCGGATCGCTGCCACGAGGGTTTTGCTGGCGAGGAACGCCTGGGTGGGGCCGGTCGCGGCCTTGGCGGCCGCGGCGCGGGTGAAGTCCAGGAGTCCCTCCGCGGGCAGGGCCCGGCTGAACAACCCTGCGGCCACCGCGTCAGCCCCGCTCATGAGCTCCGAGGAGTAGACGAGGTCGAGGGTCCGGTGTGCGCCGAGCATTTCGGTGAACAGCCAGTGCCCGCCGGAGTCCAGGGTGGCGCCCAGATTGCCGAATGGCGAGCCAAACTTGGCATTCTCCGCTACGTACACCACGTCGGTGGCTATGAGCAGGCCCAACCCCACGCCGAGGCAGGCACCTTGGGCGGCGGCAAAGGTCGGTGCCGGGAAGGCGGCCATTTTCTGCAGGAGCGGGGTCAGCAGCCCATCAAGGTAGCCGCGGGCGTCGTCGTTGGCCCCGTCAACGCCGGCGATGTCCCGGCCCGCGCAAAACGCCCGCCCCTCCCCGCGGAGAAACAAGGCCCGAACGCTGCCAGCCGCGGCAGCAGCACCGGCCTCGTCATAGGCGGCGCTGAGTTCGCGCAGACCATCCTCGTTGAGCGCGTTCAGCTTGTGCGGGGCATTGAGCACAATCTCTGCCACGCCGTCAGCAATGGAAAGCTCCATCATGGTGACTCCTCAATGTCCGAAATTGGTGCAGGCGGTGGACCGACATTTTTCCGGCGACTATCCGACGCACCGGCCGCGGGCGGCCTTTGGCGTCTCCTTTACGTCGCCTACAAAAAATGCCGGCTCCGCCGCCTGGAACAACCGGCTAGCCGTCGTAGTCAACGGTGACCTCGGGCGTCGTGGGACGGGACTGGCAGGTGAGGACGTAGCCATTGGCCACCTCGTCCGGCTCCAGTGCGTAGTTCTCCTCCATCTCCACGTGGCCCGAGACGAGCTTGGCCCGGCAGGTGCCGCAGACGCCGCCGGCGCAGGCGAAGGGGACGTCGGGGCGCACGCGCAGGGCCGCGTTGAGGATGGATTCGCGGGCGTGGGTGGGGCTGAGGATGTCGGCCTTGAGCCCGTCGAGGGTGAAGGTGATCTTGTAGTTTTCCTCGGATCCGTCCACGATGACGCGGCGTCCGGCCTGTCCTTCCGGGCGGCTGGGCGTTCCGGTGGTGAACAGTTCGAACCGGATCCGGGCCCGGGGCACACCACGGGCGGCAAGCGTGTCACGGCACAGTTGGACGAGTTCAAAGGGCCCGCACAGGAACCATTCGTCCACGTCGTCGCTGTGGATGGCGGTGCCGAGCAGTGCCTCGAGCTTGTCGGCGTCGAGCCGGCCGCTCATGAGCGGGGCGATGCGCTGTTCCCGGGAGAGGACGTGGTGCAGGGCCAGCCTGGCCGGGTACTTGTCCTTGAGGTCGGCCAACTCTTCCAGGAACATGACGTCCATGGAGGCCTTGTTCGCGTAGATGAGGTCAAAGCGGGTCTCAGCGTTGGCGGCCAGCAGTGTGCGTGCCAGGGCGATGACAGGCGTGATGCCGGAGCCGGCGGCGATCGCCACGAACGTGCCTGCCTCGCGAACCAGGTCTTCGGGGTGATTCAGGCCGGTGAGCACGTTGGAGACACCGCCGTGCTTGGAGATGAAGGCGCCCATGGGGCTCATGACATCCATCGTGGTGCCAGCCGCCAGCTCGGCGTTGGCCCAGGTGGAGAACTGCCCGCCGAGATCGCGCTTGATGGCCACCCGGATTTCCGAGCTTCCGTCGGCGAAGGCGGCCGGCGGGGCGCAGATGGAGTAGCTGCGGCGCACCTCGCGGCTCACGCCGTCGTCGTCGGGCATCTGCAAGCGCAGCGCCACATATTGGCCGGGGAGGTAGTCGTAGTAGCCGGCCAGCTCGGGCGGAACGGCGAAGGTGACCTCGATGGCGTCGTCGGTGAGCCTGCGGACCTGCGACACGGTCAGGGAGTGGAAGGCGGCTCGGCGCCGGGCGGCGGCATCAGCGGGAACGGTCATTAGATCACCTTGAAGTAGTCAAAGGGTTCCTTGCAGTCCTGGCAAACGTACAACGCTTTGCAGGACGTGGAGCCGAAACGGGTGATTTCCTTCGTTTTCAGCGACTGGCATTGCGGGCACTTCACTGCCAGCGCCAGCCGGACACGGCCGCTGTGGCCGCCGGCACCTGAATGGCCGCTGGGGGCGGCGATCCCATATTCCTCCAGCTTGGCCTTGCCGGCATCGGTCATCCAGTCGGTGGTCCAGGCCGGCGCCAACACCATGGCGACGTCGACGTATGTGTAGCCTTCGGCGGCAAACACGCTGAGCAGATCATCGCGGATGGCATCCATGGCGGGGCAGCCGGAGTAGGTGGGCGTGATGGTGACCCGAATATGTGGCGAGCCGGTGTCGGCGTCGTGCACTTCAACGGCGCGCAGGATGCCCAGATCGGCAATGGTCAGTACAGGGATCTCGGGGTCGCAGACGCGGGTGGCAATGTCCCAGGCCGCCTGCTGCACCGTCCGTTCCTTCATGTCCACGGCGGTCACCAGCTTGCCCCGGGGTATTCGCGCGCCAGCACCTGCATTTCGGCCAGCAGGTAGCCCAGGTGCTCGGAGTGGCGCCCGCGCCGGCCGCCTCCGGTGGCCATGGGCAGCGCCGGGACATCCAGTTCCGCTTCGGCCAGGACGTCTCCGGTGACCCGGTCAAATTCCGCGCGCAGGCTGGAGGGGACCACTCCGGCACTGCCGAGCCGCTCCGTCAGCGCATCATCCTCGAACAGCTCCCCCAAGAATGGCCACATCAAGTTCAGCCCGGCCACCATGCGGCGGCGGGATTCGCCGGTGCCGCCAGCCAGGCGCAGCACCCATTGCGTGCTGTGGTCCAGGTGGTAGTCCACTTCCTTGACGGCCTTGGCGGCGATCGCGGCCAGCATCGGATCGCTTGATTGGGTCAGCTCCCGGTAGAGCGGGAACTGGTAGTTGGCCGCGATGAATTGGCGGGCGATCGTGGCGGCAAAGTCGCCGTTGGGCTGCTCGAACAGGTGGGCCGAACGGAATTCCGGTTCGCGGCGGAAGTAGGCAAGATCGTCCTCGCTCTTGCCCCACGCGCTTCCCGCGTATATCAGGAAGGAGCGGGCGTGGCCAAGCTGGTCCAGGGCGATGTTGCCCAACGCCACATCTTCCTCCAACTCGGGGGCGCGGGAAATCCAGTGGCCCAGGCGCTGCGCCAGGACCAAGGCATCATCGCCCAGGCGCAGCGCATATTCCGCGACGTCTTCACTGGGCTTCTCGGCTCCCTGGCGTGCGGCGAGCGCAATGTCCTCCGGGCGCAGGGCGTTGCCGGGCGTGATGCGGGTAGCGGAGGCGGATGCGTCGCCCAGGGGCTGCGTCACAGGTGTTTCACCCCTTCGCTCTTGGTGTAATAGGTCGCGTGCCGGTAGTCCTTGCCCTGTGGCGATTCAAAGAAGGAGCCCTTGGAATCGGGGTCGGAGGCGGCGATGGCTTCGGCCGGGACAACCCAGATGGACACGCCCTCGTTGCGGCGGGTGTACAGGTCACGGGCGTTGCGCAGGGCCATGGATGCATCGGGCGCATGCAGGGATCCGGCATGGACGTGGCTGAGGCCGCGGTTGGACCGCACGAACACCTCCCACAGGGGCCAGCGGTGGGCAGCTTCGGCGGGGGCCGCCGTCGAACTTTCAGCGAATTCTTGCGCGTTCATGGTTAGGCTGCTGCTTTCTGTGCGTGCTTGGCGGCCTGCTTGTCGGCATAGGCCGCGGCGGCCTCACGAACCCAGGCGCCTTCTTCATGGGCCGAGCGGCGGCGCTCCAGACGCTGGGCGTTGCAGGGGCCGCGGCCGGCCAAGACTTCCTTGAACTCTTCCCAATCCAACGGGCCGTGATCCCACTTGTTGGTCTTCTCGTTGAAGGCGATCTGGTCATCGGGCAGGGTCAGGCCAAGCACCTTGACCTGCTCAACGAGCATTCCCACAAAGCGGTTGCGAAGCTCGTCGTTGCTGAAGCGTTTGATGTTCCACGCCATGGACTGCTTGGAATTGGGGGAATCGTCGTCCGGCGGCCCAAACATCATCAACGACGGGGCGTACCAGCGATTCACCGCATCCTGGGCCATGGCGCGCTGTTCCGGGGTGCCGTTGGCCAGTTCCAAAAGGATCTCGAATCCCTGGCGCTGGTGGAACGATTCCTCCTTGCAAACCCGGACCATGGCCCGGCCGTAGGGACCGAAGGAGGCCCGGCACAGCGGAACTTGATTGCAGATGGCGGCTCCGTCCACCATCCAGCCAATGGCACCCATATCCGCCCAGGTAACGGCGGGGTAGTTAAAGATCGACGAATAGCGGGCCTTGCCGGCCACCAGCGCATCCATCATCTCGTCCCGCGAGGTGCCAAGGGTTTCGGCGGCCGAGTACAGGTACAAACCATGACCAGCCTCGTCCTGGACCTTGGCCATGAGGATCGACTTGCGCTTAAGGCTAGGCGCCCGGGTGATCCAATTGGCCTCGGGCTGCATGCCAATGATCTCCGAATGGGCGTGCTGGGAGATTTGACGCACCAGCGAGCGACGGTAGGCGTCCGGCATCCAGTCACGTGGTTCGATCCGGGAGTCCTTGGCGATAATTGCATCAAAGTTGTCTTGCCCGGCAGCGTCCTGTGCGGCCTGGCTCTGTGCGGATGTCCCCCCGGACTGCAGGTTCTGTGCCATGACTTCTCCTTGATGTGCACGGGTTTTTGCCGACATTAATTACCGACCGTTCGTTCAGAATATAACGTGACCGCCGACTCGTCAATCGACCCCCTGCCCCGCAGGCCTGGATTGACAGAACACCACGGAAGGGTATTACCTAATGAACATTCGGTAAGAAAAGTGAGGAGCACCACATGGGTTCAAACATGCCGGGAACCGACCATCCGCTGCTCTCCAATGACCATGCATCGCAGTGGCTCGGAATTGAGGTCCTGCACGTCGCCGACGGACAGGCCACCATCGCCATGACCCTGCGCCCGGAAATGATGAACGGGTTCGGCATCACCCACGGCGGCATGATTTTCGCCCTCGCCGACTCGGCCTTTGCACTGGCCTGCAACCCCACCGACAGCGACGGCGACACTGTGACTGTTGCGGCCGGCGTCGACGTGAACTTTCTGGCGCCCAGCCGGGCGGGCCAGCGCATCACCGCCGTCGCCACGCGCCGCCACGAGCAAGGCCGCAGCGGACTGTACGACGTCCAAATAGTCTCTGGGGACCCGGGTGGCACCACGGTGATCGCCGAATTTCGCGGCCGCAGCCGGACTATCCCCAACCGCCACACCCAGCCAGAAAGGTCCCTCGCCGATGACTGACTCCGCCGTAATTGACCCGTCAAAGTTGGATGCCGCGGAGCTGATGGGCCGCGACGAGCTCGAGGCACTGCAGCTGAGCCGCCTGCAACACACGCTTGCCTATGCCTACAGCCGCGTGCCCCTGTACAAGCGCAAATTTGATGAAGCCGGCATCCATCCTTCCGATTTGAAGGAACTGGCCGACCTGGCCAAGTTTCCGTACACCACCAAGGAAGACCTGCGCCAGGAGTACCCCTTCGGCATGTTCGCCGTGCCGCAAAGCGAGGTGGTTCGCATCCACGCCAGCTCCGGCACCACGGGCCGTCCCACCGTGGTGGGCTACACGGCCAACGACATCAAGGTCTGGGCGTCCCTCGTGGCCCGTTGCATGCGCGCATCGGGAGTCCGCCCCGGCATGAAGGTCCACAACGCCTACGGGTACGGGCTGTTCACCGGTGGGCTCGGCGCCCACTATGGAGCCGAGGCGCTGGGCACCACCGTCATCCCCATGTCCGGCGGGCAGACGGAAAAGCAGATCCAGCTGATCACCGACTTTGAGCCGGATGCCATCATGTGCACGCCCACGTACCTGTTGACCATCATGGACGCCATGCAGCACCGCGGCATCGACCCGCGCAGCACCTCCTTGAAATTTGCCGTCTGTGGGGCCGAACCGTGGACCGAGGAAATGCGCCACGAACTGGAGCAGGGCCTGGATATCCAGGCCTGCGACATCTACGGCTTGTCCGAGGTCATGGGGCCCGGGGTGGCCGGTGAATCCGTGGAAACCAAGGACGGCAACCACATCTGGGAGGATCATTTCCGGCCGGAAATCATTGACCCCTTCGATCACTCCACGGTGCTGTCCGACGGCGAGGAAGGCGAGCTGGTGTTCACCTCGCTGACCAAGGAGGCGCTGCCGATCATCCGCTACCGCACCAAGGACCTCTCCCGGCTGCTGCCGGGAACCGCACGCCCTTCCATGCGGCGGATGGCCCGAATCACCGGCCGCAGCGACGACATGATTATTTTGCGCGGGGTGAACTTGTTCCCGTCCCAGATCGAGGAGATCGCGCTGCGCATCCCGGCCCTGAGCCCGCACTTCCAACTGGAGCTGACCCGCACGGCTCGCATGGATGAGATGACCATTCACATCGAGCCGCGGGAGAACACCACAGCGGCCGAACGAACCGCCGCAGCCGAAACACTGAAGTCCCAAATCAAGATCCATGTGGGTTCCTCCTGCACCATTGACATGGTCGCTCCAGGCACCTTGGAGCGATCCAACGGGAAGCTCAAACGAATCTTCGACAACCGCCCCTAACCCAGGGCCTCCGGCCGCGAGGAACCCGATGCGAGCTTGCGAGCGTCGGGAGCGGCTGGGGACCGTGAGAAACTAGGAACCATGCCCTCCACCCACCCCGCCGCTACAGCTTCCCAGCCTCCCGCCACCAAACGCGGGCGCCCAGGATACGACCAACAGTCGGTGTTGCGCATCGCCGTCGACGTCTTCAACAGGCACGGCTACGAGGCCACGTCGATGGGGATCCTGGCGGAGAATTTGGGCATTTCCAAATCCGCCATCTACCACCATGTGCCCTCCAAGGAGGAGCTGCTGCGGCTGGCCCTCGAGGAAGCCCTGGGTGGTTTGGAAGAAGTTCTGACCCTCGACGGCGCAACCTCCGGAGCTGCCCAGGCACGCCTTGAGTTTGTTCTGCGTGGCACCATGGCCGTGCTGGTGCAACGCCTGCCGTTCGTCACCTTGCTCCTGCGGTTGCGGGGCAACACCGAGATGGAACGGCAGGCCCTGTCCCGGCGCCGCACCTTCGACAAGACCATTGCAGGTTTGGTCTCAGACGCTCAAATGGACGGTTCGGTGCGCAGCGACATCGACCCGGGCACCATCACCAGGCTCCTGTTCGGCACCATCAACTCAATTGTGGAATGGTACAAGCCCGGGGGTGCCCTCACGGCAAAGAAACTGGCCGACGACGTCATCTCCCTGACCTTCGAAGGCCTGCGCCGCTGACCCTGGCCACACCTGCCCTGCCTCGCGAACGTACAGTAGTTGCTGATGTTGCCTCGAAACATCAGCAACTACTGTACGTTCGGCAGGCGGGCGTAGAGCGTGTCTTGCTTTTCCACGAGCGTCAGCACGTCGTAGGTGGCCACGATTTCGCCGTCCTGGTTGTGCAAGATGGCATCCCAGCACACCTCACCGTATTCATCCGTGACGCGCGGGGTGATCTTCTTGGCCGTCAGCGTCACCCGGATCGAGTCGCCTGCGGCCACGGGCGTGATGAAGCGCAGCGATTCCAGCCCATAGTTGGCCAACACCGGCCCCGGCGCCGGCTCCACGAACAGTCCGGCGGCCCATGACACGAGCAAATAGCCGTGCGCCACGATGCCCGGGAAGAACGGGTTCTTTTTCGCGGCAACGGCGTCGGTGTGGGCGTAGAAGGTGTCGCCTGTGGAGTTCGCAAACGCCGTGATGTCTTCCAGTGTCATCTGGCGCAGTCCCGACGCGAAGGCATCCCCGATGCGCAGCTCCGCCAAGGACTTTCGGAACGGATGGACCGCCCCGGCCACTGCCCCAAACTCTGCGGAGCCGGCCGCGACCCGGTCCGCGCCTGCATGCCAGACGCCCGTAATGGCCGTGAGCATGTTGGGCGAGCCTTGAATGGCGGTGCGCTGCATATGGTGCTTAACCGAGCGGATGCCACCGAGTTCTTCGCCGCCGCCTGCCCGACCCGGCCCGCCGTGCACCAGGTGCGGCACGGGCGAACCATGACCGGTGGAGGTGCGGGCATCTTCACGGTTGAGCACCAGTACGCGGCCGTGGTGGGCTGCGATCCCGGTGACCAGCTGCCGGGCCGTTGCCGGATCGTTCGTGCACACGGTCGCCACCAGGGAACCGGCCCCCAGCGCGGCGAGCCTGACCGCCTCGCTGAGATCCCCGTCGTGCGTTTCATAGCCAATCACACTGGACACGGGGCCAAAAGCCTCCAGCGCGTGCACTTCCGGGGCCTCGGCGTTGGCCCAGCTCAGCAGAACCGGTGTCATGAACGCACCCTCGACGACGGCGGCCACGGAGCCGTCGGCACGGGTCACCGTCGGCGTATCGAGGGTGCCGTACGCCAGTTCACCACCGGCGGCGATCATGGTTTCCACGGCGGCGCGGACGTCGGCCAGCTGTTCCAATGAGGCGAGCGCCCCCATCGTGACACCTTCCGCGCGGGGGTCGCCCACCACTACACGCTCATCGATGCGCGCACCGATGGCGTCGATGACGGCCTGTTTTAGTTCGTTGGGGACAATGGTGCGCCGGATCGAGGTGCACTTTTGGCCGGCCTTAACCGTCATCTCTGTGACCACTGACTTGATGAAGGCATCAAATTCCGGCGTTCCCGGGACGGCGTCGGGGCCAAGGATGGCGGCGTTCAGGGAGTCGGTTTCCGCTGTGAAGCGGACGCCGCCAAAAACCACGTTCGGGTGGTTCTTGAGCGTTCTGGCGGTGGCGGCGGAGCCGGTGAAGGAAACCATGTCGCGGTAGTCCAGCACATCCAGCAAGGTGCGGGCCGAGCCGGAGATGAGTTGCAGCGAGCCCTCCGGCAGGATCCCCGATTCGACGATGGCGCGCACTGCGGCCTCGGCCAGGTATCCGCTGGGTGTGGCCGGCTTGACGATGGTGGGCACCCCGGCCATGAATGCCGGGGCGAACTTTTCCAGCATGCCCCAGACGGGGAAGTTGAAGGCGTTGATTTGGGCGGCGACGCCGGGAATCCGGGTGTAGATGTGCTCGGCGATGAATGAGCCGTCCTTCGACAAGACCTCCACGGGGCCGTCAACAATCACGTTCGAGTTGGGCAGCTCGCGCCGGCCCTTGGAGGAAAACGTGAACAGCACGCCAATGCCGCCGTCTATGTCCACCATGGAGTCAACCTTCGTGGCGCCCGTCCGGGCCGAGATTGTGTAGAGCTCTTCACGGCGGCCGTTGAGGTAGGCGGCCAGTTCACGCAGTTTCAGGGCCCGTTCGTGGATGGTCAACTTGCCCAGCTCAGCCTGTCCCACGGTGCGGGCATGCTCGACGGCGGCCCCCAGGTCCAGCCCTTCGGCGGACACTCGCGCCAGCACGTCACCGGTACTGGCATCGCGGGCATCGGTGGCTGTGACGCCGTCGGCCGGGGTCCACCACGCATCCTGGATGTAACTCGGAACAGTTTCAATAGACGGTGCAGTGGTCATCGTTGACCCGTCCTTTCGGGGTTGGTCGTGGTGCGGGCTGCTAGGCCCAGTCGAAAAATCCTTGGCCGGTCTTGCGGCCCAATTCGCCGCGGGCCACCTTGTCACGCAAAATCTGTGGCGGGGCAAAACGTTCGCCCAGCGTTTCGGCCAGGTATTCGGCAATGCCCAGGCGCACGTCCAGACCCACAATGTCGGTGGTCCGCAGGGGCCCGGTGGGGTGTTTGTAGCCGAGCACCATGGCGTTGTCGATGTCCTCCGCGCTCGCCACTCCCTCTTCGACCATGCGCATGGCCTCCAGCGCAATGGCCACGCCCAGCCTGGAGGAGGCAAAGCCCGGTGCGTCATTGACCACGACGGCGGTCTTCCCCAAGGCTTCCACCCAACCTCGCGCGGCGGCCACCAGTTCCGGCCTGGTCTGCTGCGCGATGACCACCTCGATCAGCGTGGACGCCGGGACCGGGTTGAAAAAATGCAGGCCGATGAAGTTCGCCGGCCGGGCCAGTTCTGCGGCCAGCCCCGTCATGGACAGCGAGGAGGTGTTGGAGGCCAGCACGGCGTTGGCCGCCAGCTGTTCCTCCACACCCTGCAGGGACGCCACCTTCAAATCCCAGATCTCCGGCACTGCCTCCACCACCAATTCACACGGGGCAAAGTCCGAATACTCGGTGGAGACGGCCAGCCGTGCCAAGAACGCATCCGGGTTTCCGACCACCCCCCGCTCCGCGGACTTGGCTACCGCGGATTCCACGCGCACACGCGCAGCCTCGGCCGCATCGAGATCGCGCTCCACCACCAGGACGTCGCAGCCGGCCAGCAGGAAAGCGTGCGCGATCCCAGCCCCCATGCGCCCACCTCCCAGGACCCCCACAAAGTGAGGAAGCGTTGGGGAAAAGACAGCATTATGTGATGCGGCGTCGGGGGTGGGGGTCATTGTTTTCTCCTGTCCAAAAACGCCTGCATGCGCTCAAATTTGGCCGGTGATTCAAACAGTTCCGCCTGCGCCTGATTGTCCACCTCGGGGTGGGCGGCGCGCGGCGCGTGGAAGACGCGTTTGGTGGTTTGCACGGCCAGCGGGTCCTGTTCGGCGATCTTATCGGCGAGCGCGTGAGCTGTGGCCATGAGTTCGGCGGACTCCACCAGCTCGGTGATCAGCCCAACGTGCAGGCAGCCTTCACCGGTGAGGATGCGCCCGGCCAGCAAGATCTCCATGGCCATGGGCTCCCCCACCAGTTCCTTCAGCCGCCAGGTGGCACCGGCTGCAGCCATGATGCCCAGGCTGGTTTCGGGCTGGCCCATGCGCAGGGCACGGGTGCCGATCCGGAAGTCGGCGGCATAGGCCAGTTCGGCACCGCCGCCCAGCGCGTACCCGTCCAGGGCGGCGATGACGGGCATGGGCAATTTGGCAATCCGGGCGAACAAGCCGGAGTTGATGCCTTTCAACGCGTCCTCGCGGCGGCGTTCGCGCAGCTCGGCAATGTCGGCGCCGGAGGCGAAGATGCCCGGTCTGCCGGTGGCTTCATCATCAGGGAGCCCGGTGAGAAGCAGGATCTTGGGCGTGGACTCCAGATACGCGCAGACTTCGTGCAGCTCCTCCACCATTTGCGCATCTATCGCATTGCGCACTTCTGGGCGGTTCAGCTGCACACTCACGCGATCCTCCAGCTCGTTGACCAGCAGCGTGGCGAAGGCCTCGGGGTTGAGGCGGCCGCCGGCGTCGTACATCACAGCCCCTCCACGAGCAGCGCGGCGCCCTGGCCGACTCCCACACACATGGCGGCCAGACCAATACGGCCAGGCGCCTCGCGCTCCAACCGTCCCAGCAGCGTGATGACAATCCTCGAGCCGGAGGAGCCCAGCGGGTGGCCCAGGGCTATGGCACCGCCGTCATTGTTGACGGTGCCCGGGTCCAGCCCGAGTTGGCGCATGCTGGCCAGTGACTGGGAGGCGAATGCTTCGTTGAGTTCGACGGCGCCGAGCTGGCCCACCTCGATCCCTTGCCGTTGCAAGATCTTGCGGCTGGCGGTGACCGGACCCATGCCCATGATCTCCGGTGCCAGGGCAGCCGCGGCGCCGTCGAGGATGCGGCCGCGCGGGGTCAAGCCATACTTTTCCAGGGCGCGTTCCGAGGCGACGACGATGGCAGAGGAGCCGTCATTGAGGGAGGAGGCGTTGCCGGCCGTGACCACGGTGCCGCCCTTGACCACGGGGCGCAGTCCGGCCAGCACCTCTGCGGTGGTTCCGGGGCGCGGGCCCTCGTCGGTGTCAACAACGCTCTCGCCGCCGCGGCCGTTGACCGTAACCGGGACAATCTCGTCACGGAAGCGTCCCGCGGCGATGGCGGCGAGTGCGCGTTCGTGGGAGCGGACGGCAAAGGCGTCGCAATCCTCTCGGCTGACGTTGAAACGGCGGGCCACCTCTTCGGCGGTTTCCGGCATCGAGTAACTCATTTTTCCGTCGCGGGACAGTTCACCGGAGAGGAAGGCGGGATTGGTGAAGCGCCAGCCGATCGAGGTGTCGAAGGTGTCCCCGGGCTTGGCGAATGCCTGTTCCGGCTTGGCCATGACCCATGGGGCACGGGACATGGATTCCACCCCGCCGGCCACCACAATGTCTGCGGCTCCGGCCTTGATCATGTGGCTGGCCAGGGTGATCGCGCTCATCCCGGAAGCGCACAGGCGGTTCACCGTGATGCCGGGGACCGTGTCCGGGAAGCCAGCCAGCAGCCACGCCATGCGGGCCACGTTGCGGTTTTCCTCGCCGGCACCGTTTGCGTTGCCCAGGATGACCTCATCAACGTCCGCAGGGTCGATGCCTGTTTGGCTCATGAGCTCCTTGATGGTCAGTGCCGCAAGGTCGTCGGGCCGAACGGAACTGAGGGCGCCGCCGTAGCGTCCCACCGGCGTGCGGACCCCGCCCACCAGGAATGCCTGGGGTGTTCCTGCGGCCATGATTGCACCCTTCGAACGCGCATCGCCGACGCAGCAGGTGCCGCCGCCGGGAACGGCCCGCCAATTTACCGACCGTTCGTTCTATAAATATTCCATGTGATGGGGCACACGGTCAACCGGCGCGACGCCTCTCCGCTGTGGGCATAGACCTGAAACGCACCGCTGATGCCTCGATAGAGTTGGAGTCATGACGATTTCCGATGCCGCAGCCACACCGTCCGCCGCCGAACAGTCCACCCCAACTCCTCCCGTCGCCAAGAAAGTTCCCGTGGAGCGAACCCACCATGGGGATACTTTTGTGGACAACTACGAGTGGCTGCGCGAGAAGGAAAGCCCGGAGGTGGTGGCCCACCTGAACGCCGAACAGGCCTACACGGACGCCGTGACGGCCGGCCAGGAACAGCTGCGTCAAGACATCTTCAACGAGATCAAGAACCGAACGCAGGAAACGGACCTATCCGTCCCCAGTCGCAAGGATGACTGGTGGTACTACGCCCGCATGGTGGAGGGGAAGGCCTATGGAATTCAGTGCCGCGTCGCCGCCAGCAGCGAGGGCACGTTGGCGGATTGGACTCCCCCACTCGTGGAGCCTCGGGTGGACGTTCCGGGTGAGCAAATCCTGCTGGACGGCAATGTTGAAGCCGAGGGCAAGCCCTTCTTCTCCCTCGGTGGAGCCGCAGTTACCCGTGACGGCAATTTGTACGCCTACGCCGTGGACAACGCAGGGGATGAACTCTTCACCGTCCACATCAAGGACCTGCGCACGGGCGAGCTTCTTGAAGACACCATCAAAAACGTGTTTTACGGCATCACTTTCTCCCCCGACGGGACAACGCTCTTTTACATGGTGGCCGACGATTCCTGGCGCCCTTACCAGGTGAAAACCCACGTCCTGGGTACGCCCGTTTCCTCCGATGAGGTCATTTACCAGGAGGACGACGTCGCCATGTGGACGGGCTTCGACCTCTCCGCCGATCGCCGCCACCTCATGGTCAGCATCGGCTGCTCCGAGTTCAGTGAGACCCGTCTGCTGGACTTTGCCGCCCCGGAGAAGGGCCTTCAAACGCTGATTCCCCGCAGCGCCGAGATCCTGTACGACGCCGAACCGTTCCTTGTGGATGGCGTCGAAAAGATCTTGCTGACTCATGACCGCGACGCCGTCAACTCCATGATTTCCCTGGTTGACGCCGCGGAGTTCAGTAAGCCGGTGGCCGAGCAGCACTGGGACACCGTGGTGGCGCATGATCCCTCGGTGCGCATCAACGGCGCCAGCGTCACGGCCACCCACATGGTGGTTTCGCTGCGCAAGGACACCATCGAGCGCATCCAGGTGACCGCCCTGGAAGGATTGGGAACCGCTGCGCAGGCGGCCGCCGTCGAACCTGTCTTTGACGAGGAGCTCTACACGGCCTCGATGGGCGGCAGCGAGTACGAATCCCCCGTGATTCGGCTCGTCTACACCTCAGATTTCACACCGCCGCGCGTGTACGACTACGTCTTGCCGGTCGGAGAAGCCGGCGGCGAGCTGCTCCTGCGCAAGGAAACACCTGTGCTGGGCGGTTACCGTTCCGAAGATTACATCGCCACCCGGGAATGGGCCACCGCCAGTGACGGCACGAAGGTTCCGTTGTCCGTACTGCGCCGGGCAGACCTCGTCCAGGACGGCAAGAATGCCGGCGTCGTGTACGGCTACGGCTCGTACGAGGTCAGCATGGACCCCGGATTTGGTGTCCCTCGACTGTCACTGCTGGACCGCGGCGTGGTGTTTGTCATTGCGCACGTACGCGGTGGCGGCGAGATGGGCCGGCCTTGGTACGAGGACGGCAAGAAACTGACCAAAAAGAACACCTTCACCGATTTCGTGGCCGCCACCGATTGGTTGGCCCAGTCAGGTTGGGTTGATCCTGCACGCATTGCCGCCATGGGCGGTTCCGCCGGCGGGCTGCTCATGGGCGCCGTGGCGAACCTGGCCCCGGAAAAGTACGCGGCTGTGGTGGCGCAGGTGCCGTTTGTGGACGCCCTGACCACTATTTTGGACCCTGAGCTGCCGTTGTCGGCCCTGGAGTGGGAGGAGTGGGGCAACCCCATCACCGACCCCGAGGTCTACAAGTACATGAAGGAGTACACGCCGTACGAGAACGTGCGGGCTGTTGCGTACCCGAAGATCGCCGCCGTCACGAGCTTCAACGACACCCGGGTGCTTTACGTGGAACCGGCCAAGTGGGTGCAGGAATTGCGTGCAGTGTCCACGGGCTCGGAGCCGATTGTCATGAAGATCGAGATGGACGGCGGCCACGGTGGCGCCTCCGGCCGCTATGAAGGCTGGAAGACCCGCGCCTGGGACTACGCTTTCTTGGCTGACGCGCTCGGTGCAACCAAGTTGCGCTGATTGACCCGTTTTCACCGAAGGCGGGGTCAACTCGCGAGGACGGCGTATCTTATGCGCTGTTTCGCGGCTTGGCCCCGTCCTCGCCGTCCCGCACGACGGCGTACACAGCCTCGGACGTCCACTCACCCTTGAGGTACATGTTGTTGCGCAGAACGCCTTCGCGCTGCATACCGAGCCGCTCGCAAATCGCCGCGGACGCACGGTTTCGGGCGTCCAAGCGAGCCTCAACCCGATAGAAATCCAGGCGTTCCAGGGCCAGGTCAAGAACAGCCTGGGCAGCTTCGGTGGCATAGCCGAAGCCTTGCGCCGCAGGTGCCAGCGTCCAGCCGATCTCCCCCACTCGTTCCGGTGTGCCGCCGTCCTCGAGCTTGCCGCCGTCGTTCCATTTCAGGGCCAGCTCACCCACAAGTGTCTGTTCCCCTTTCAGGCAAATCGCGAAGGTGGCCCAATCCCCTGGTCCCGCGAAAGGCTCCTGAACATACTTCGCAATCCGGGCCATGCACTGGGCATATGACCGAGCCTCACCATACAAGTACTGCGCTGTTTCTGGCAGGGATTGATAGGCGTGGTAAGCATCGAGATCGTCGGTACTGAAACGGCGCAGAATCAACCGTTTGGTGGTCAGCGGGTACGGAATTTCAACCATGCTAGGACACTACCGCAGTCACCGGCGCCCCTGCCGCTGGCTTCCGCCTAGAGTTGGGACATGGATTCAATGTTTGATCTCTTGTTCGGCCGGATCAGCGGGGGCCTCGATGCCGGGATCATGGCGCTCTCCCTCCTTGGCTCACTCGCATTGTGCGCCGCTTTGTTCCTCCTGGGGCGGCGCAATGAAATAGCTTGGTGGCTCGTGGCCGGGGCCTACGTCCTGTGGGGCCTGTCCTCACTTTTGGGGTTTTCGCCGCGGGCGCTCGATTCTGTGCTGAGCCTGCTGTTGTTCCTGCTTGGGGTGGCGATCCCGCTGATTCTGGGCATCGGCGCCGGAATTTACGGATTACTGCTCTTCCAGCGGTTCCCAAGGCAGGCCCCGATGACGCGCGCCGTCACCCTCCGCACGTTCAAGGGCACCGAGCTGGTACTGCCTCTTGCCGTGGCGCTGGTGTTCGGCCTGGCATCCTCGCTCCCGGTGCTTTCAGTCTTTGCCGAATATGGCCTCTGGGACCAAGTTCCGCTGCCCAGCTTGGCCACGATCATAGTCACCGGCACGCTGGGCGGACTGCTGCCAGGTGGGCTCGTTGGACTTGCCCAGCGCGGGAGGTGGGCCTGGTTCCTGTTGGTGATCCCGCCGCTGCTGGATATCTACTCCTCAGTCATCACGGCTGGCGGTTCGGTAAAAATCTTCCTCTCGATTGCCACCATCGCACTGGCCGTGCTCGGCTGGGCCCGCTGGGGTGCCGTTCCGGCAGAAACGGAAGCCGCCAAATACAAATAATCGTTGACACGGCCCATTTCGCCGTGATCAGATGAAAAGGCATTATTCGAAGCGACCCTGAGGAGGACCCAATGATTGTTTTCGCAGCTCTTCGCGCCCAAAACATTCGCCTTGCCCTCCCCAGGAGTCGATTCACCCATGAAGTATTCTGCTGACCGACAGCACGACAAAACATCTTCCCGCAATTCGCCAGACTGGAATGTCCTTGATGATTCCCTGGCCGACAACCAGCGCTGGTCCACATGGCCCGAACTGGAAAAGCTCATGCGCGGACCAACCCCATACCCGGCGTTCGTCATTGAGGACGCCGCCGCGATCGACACGGACCTCGGCGTACTGAAAACCGGCAAGGAAGCTGATGTCTTCCTGGTTGAACGCGCCACCGAATCACGCAGCGTCGTGTTGGCCGCCAAACGGTACCGCTCCGCCGATCAACGCCTCTTCCACCGCTCAAGCACCTACACGGAGGGACGCACCGTCCGGAGATCCCGTGATGCCCGGGCCCTCAAGAACGGCAGCGGCTATGGCCGCGAGGTGGAAGCCTCCCGCTGGGCCAACGCCGAATGGACCTACCTTCGCATGGCCCATGAGAACGGCATACCCGTGCCGTACCCGGTGCAGATTTGCGGCACCGAGATCATGATGGAGTTCATCGAAGATCCCCTGAACCCTGGCGTGGCGGCACCACGGTTGCAGTCCACGCATCCGAGTCCAGAGGTGCTGCAAAGTTACTGGGAGCAACTGGTTGAGGCGATGTCCGCCTTCGCCCGGATGGGGTTCGCCCATGGCGATCTCTCCCCGTATAACGTGCTGGCCGCGGGGGATCGATTGGTGATCATCGATCTTCCCCAGCTGGTGGATCTGGCAGGCAATCTGCAGGGCGCGGAACTATTGGCCCGGGACTGCAAGAACATGTGCACCTGGTTCACGTCCCGTGGTCTGGTGGTCGACGACGGAGACCTCCTAGGTGAGCTCCTCGCCGCCGCGTGGTGAGTGGCTTATGAGGCGTTCCGGAGCCTTCCGGGAAGGAACGGAAGCCACGGCGCCGAGTAGACCAACGGCACGGATGCTCCCGGCTCGACAGTAAAGTTCACTTCTCCGAACTTCCACACCCGGTTGAACAAGAAGATGCTGACAGTGACAGCGTCTTCGCCGGGAACCTTCCAGTTGCGGGTGCCCCACTGGGCCGGCTGGGCCACACCATCCACCACGACGGTGGGCTTGGGGAACCAGCCCAGCCAGGGTTTGCGTAGGGTCAGTTCAAAACGGCGGGTGGTGCTTGTTGGCTCGATCACAGGCTCCACCCTAGCCGTTACTGGCCAAGGGCCCCGCTCCTGCGAAGTTCCCACTCCCGCTCCGGGGCCAGGGCCTGAAGGAATGCGTCGTCATGGCTGGAAACAATGAGCGCACCCTTGTAATCGGAGAGGGCTGAGACCAGCTGTTCCGTCGAAGCCAGGTCCAGATTGTTGGTGGGCTCATCCAAAAGCAGCAACTGGGGCGCCGGCCTGGCCAAGAGGATCCGGGCCAGCGCAACACGGAAGCGCTCCCCACCCGAGAGCTCCCCCACAGCCTGGTTGACCAGGTCCCCGCGGAAGTGGAACCGTGCAAGCTGCTCCCGGACCGTTGACAGCGGGGCATCGCGTGCCGCTGCGCGCACGTTCTCGATGACAGGCAGCGAGTCGTCAAGGCCCTCCCAGGAATCCGAACCCGCATCAATCCGCTGCCTCAAATACCCCACCGGGACGGCGGCAGTGGACGCCAAGGCATTGAGCAGCGTCGTCTTGCCCACGCCATTGGGACCCGTCAACATGACCCGCTCGGGTCCGCGCAGCGTGAGGCGTGAGTCGCGCGCAAGCCGGGTTCCGGCGTCGTGCATCTCCCCCAATTCCACAGCCGTTGCCGGCACGTCGAGCACGGTCCTGCCCGCGGGAACCGCTGTGTCCGGCAGGTCGATGCGGATGCGGGTCTCCCCAGGGATCGCATCGCGGGCATCCGTCAATGCGGCCGCGGCCTCGGATTCACGGTCCCCCATGGTTCCACGCATTTTCCCGGCTGATTCCTGGGCCCGCTTGCGCAGCTCATTGGCCAGAATTTTCGGGATGGATTCGGCGGCCTTTCGACCCTGCTTCGCGCGGCGGGCAATCTTCGTTTCGGCCTCGATGCGCTGGCGCTTCTCCGCGGCCAATCGAGCACCGGCGTCTCGCACCATGCGCTGGGCGGTTGCGCGTTCCGCATGGAGCTCCGCAGTAAAGCTGTCCCAGTTGCCGCCGTGCCGAATCAGTTGCACGCGCTCTCCCACCCACGCCCGATTGCGGACCGGACGCAACTCGGCGATGGAGTCAACCCGCTCCAGCAGGGCACGATCATGCGTGGCGACCACCAAGGTGCCGCGCCACCGCTCGACCGCTTGGTAGAGCCGCTCCCTGGCAGCCCTGTCGAGGTTGTTGGTGGGTTCATCGAGCAGTGTGATGGGCCTTGCGGCAAGCTCCAGCCCGGCCAGCGCGGTGATCATGGCCTCGCCGCCGGACAACGTGCCGAGCGTTCGGTCAAGAAATTCCGGCCCCTCGGCCGGCAGCCCGTAGCCGGCCAACAGGGCCACGGCGCGCTCCTCGAGATCCCAGTCGTCACCGATGAGCTCCAAGTTTTCGCTCATGTTTTTCTCACGGCCCGCCAGTACCTCGGCGAGCGCCCGGCGTTTGGCGGCGACGCCCAGCAGTTCGGTGACGCTCTGTTCCGTGCGCAGGGTCAGCTTTTGGGGCAGGTAGCCAACGCTCGATGCCGTCACCAAGGTGCCGCTGTTTGGCGCCAGCTCACCGGCAATGAGGCGCAACAACGCTGTCTTTCCCGTGCCATTGGGGCCAACCAGGCCCGTGCGCCCGGCGGCAAATACCGTCGTTAGATCGGTGAATACGGGGGTGCCGTCCGGCCAGGAAAAGGCCAACTGGGACAGCAAGATGGGATGGGTGTTCTGCATGGTTCTCCTCGGCTTTTGAAGGCGCCGAGAACTACTTCGACGCTAGTTAGGCGAAAGCGAACCAAATCTTCAATGGATTTCCTCACGGAGGGGATGCGAACTTTTCCAGTCTCGCACGAGGCGGGGCGGGGTTGTCAAGAGGCGGCGAGGAGCTCCGCCTCATCACCGGCACTCAATCCGGCACCCAGCTGGCGCCCGGTCCACGGTTCCTCGGCGGCAATAATGTCGCGGAACGTCTCCAGCAGCGGCCTGCGCACCAAACCCCAGGCCAGTGCCCGGGCGTCGGAACGGCGCGCAAAGCCGGCGTAGTCCGGATCGAGAGGCAACACCAGCGGCAGGGACCGCGGCCCGCTCCAGGGGGAAACGCCGTCGTCCGCCATGCGGGACAGGGGATACTCCGCCAGCTGCGGGTTGGTGTTGGCGGCCTCCCGCGCCGTGTTCAGTGCTTCACACAAGGGCAGCGCGGCTCCCACGGCGTTGACGGCGCCGGTCCGCCCAGCCAATCCGGCGTTCAAGATGAACGAGGCCAAATCCCGGACGTCAATGATCTGCACGTGCTGTGGATAGTGAGGCCCATCATCGCTCGGGGTCACGACCGGGCCGCGGACGTCCGCCGCACGCAGCGGCCAGTAGGTGGTTCGGCCCGTGGGATCCCCTGGTCCGCCAATCAAACCGGCCCGAATCAGCAGCGCCGCACTGTCGCGGGCTGCCAGGGTGGCGATCTCGCAGGCTGATTTTGCCTCACCGTACACCTCCGGCGTGTACCTCTCGTCACGTCCGAGGGGATCGAGCCGCGGGGTGTCCTCGTCGGCCTCCGGGGTGGAATGACCGGCATAGACGGAGCAGGAAGAAACAAACACCCAGTTCCTGGCCCGCTCCGATACAGCGGCGAGGGCACCGTGGGCGTGCGAGGGAATTCGAGTCAACTCCACCACGAGGTCCCATTCCCGCCCGGCCACCGCGGCATAGGCGTCCGGTGAATCTCGGTCAACCACGACGCCGGATGCCGCCACCGGGAAATCGCCGGAAGCGCCGCGGGCCAGGCAGGTCACGGAGTGCCCCGCGGACGTCGCCGCCTGGGCCAGCGTCCGGCCAAGCCAGGCGGTGCCGCCAAGAATCAAGATGTTAGCCATGTCACCAGCCAACCCTGTTTAGATGGCCGTGGACAGCGTGTTTCACGCTCAGCGGATACGCGGCCATCCAGCTTCATCGTTTACCCTGCAAGGTATGACCAATGCCCCTGAACAACTCGGAAACGCTGCGGCTACATGGTGGGCGGCGGTTCTCAACGGTTTCACGCAGGCCGAGGTTCCGAGCGTTTCGGCACTCTTTCTGCTCGCCATCATCGCCGCCGCGGTCGTCTTAAGCATTCCTCGGGCTTCGTGGCGCTGGTTCGGGCTCTACGTGACGTTTGTGCACGAACTCGGCCATGCGTTCGCCGCACTCATGACTGGAAGATTTATTCACGGCCTGAAGATCGGACTGGACCATTCAGGCCAACTGGTCAGCAGTGGCCGGCGCGGTTTCAGCGCGACCTGGTCCGGGTTCTGGGGTTACCCGGCACCGGCCGTGGTTGGGCTGGCACTCGTATGGTCGGTCTCCGCGGGCTGGGCCGGAGCCGCAGCATCCGTGGGCGCACTGGTGCTTTTGTTTGCCTTGATTTTCCTGCGCAATTTCACCGGAATCATGGTGGCCCTGGTGAGCGCGGCCATTGCCCAGTGTCTAGTCATGTTCGCCACTGCCGAGACCGTCGGCTACGTCGTGTTGGCCTTGGGCATCGCCTTGGGTGTCGGTTCGATTCGCGATTTCTTCAAGGTGGCCGCCGTCCACACGCGCCGCCGCAATCAGTTGGCCAACTCCGATGCGTACATCCTCTCCCGGTCAACGGGTGTGCCCTCGTGGTTGTGGCTGGGCGGATTCGCCGTGGTGATTGCCGGCTCCGCTGCGTGCTCCGCTTACTTTGTGTGGGGACTGTTGGCCGTCTAAGCGGCTGGCCATTCTTGGATTTAGCCCAGGAGGAAGGCGGAGACCACCACGTTCCCGGAGACGACCAGGCGTATATCCGTCTTCGTTTCGCCGCGGGACGGCAGCTCGAAGCCAATCTCACCGTTGCACCCCGCCGGAACCTCCAACTGCACCCACGGCAGCCAGGTCCCCGCCGCGCCTGCCCGCTCAAAGGAGACACGTCCGCCGTCGCTCCTTGCAACACGCACAGTTCCGCGCCCTGCGGGAGCGGCCGCCCAATTCCGATACTCGGCCACCGCCAGCAAACACCCGGGGCTCACCGCAACCGCCGTCCCGGCAAGGTGTGTTTCGGGCACAAGCTCAAGGCCTTCTGCGGCATCGAAATGCTCCGCGCGAACCTCTGCTCCGGATTGGCGGTCAGGGCTTCCGGCACCGTCCACGAGCAGGCTCGCCGTCAGCCGCAGGTCGCCGGCGGAGCGCCCGGCCAGGAAAAAGTACTCTCCGGGCTCGGTCAGCATGCGCAAGGCTGTGACACTGAAGGTCGCCAGACGGTCACGCGCGATACTCACGATGACGCGCCGCTGTTCGCCCGCAGCTACCGGAACCCTGCCATAGCCGACAAGAAGGCGGCGCGGGAACTCGAAACGGTGGTCCGGCGCAGCCGCGTAGATCTGGACGAGCTCCTCGGTGTTCCGCGTGCCAGCATTGCGAACGGTGAGTGAGACCTCGATCCCACGCTCTCCCGCATCAGAAACTTCCATCGCGCTGTACTCAACCGGCGCGTAGCCAAGCCCGTGGCCCATTGGATACAAGGGCTCAGCGGTCGAGTACTGGTAGGTGGCGCCGGCGCTGATGATGTCATAATCCAAAATTCCGGGCAGGTCGCAATCCTTGGCGAACCATGTTTGCGGCAGGCGGCCGTACGGCTCAGCCGCCCCTGACATCACGGCGGCGAGGCCGTGTCCCAGCTCTTGGCCAGCATGCGATGACCACAGAATCGCTGGCACATTGGCCAAATCACCCAAGGCGTAGGGGTACGAGGAGATGATCACCAGCACCGTATTGGGGTTGGCCTCGCGGACAACCCGCACCAGTTCCTGGTCCCGTTGAGAGAGTTCCAGGGTGGTCCGATC
This sequence comes from Arthrobacter alpinus, assembly GCF_900105965.1. NCBI lineage: Bacteria > Bacillati > Actinomycetota > Actinomycetes > Micrococcales > Micrococcaceae > Arthrobacter > Arthrobacter alpinus. The sequence continues at coordinate 3,759,937 of NZ_FNTV01000001.1, read as the reverse complement.
CAGCGTTTCCCGCCCACCCAGGTGCGGATCATTTCCCACCACCACGACGGCGGTCGCGGCCTCCGCGGCGGCTCTCGCCGCGGCTTCCAAGCCATTCTCCTGAACCCTGAGGGTGAAGGTATCAGCCACGTCGATGGCGCCTGCCACCAGCAGGGCACTGCCGGTGTGGGCCTCCACGTGCACCCACTTTCCGGTGCCAACGTGCTGCAGCCTCACGCCACCGTCACTGTCTCGATGCAGGCGGAACGTTTCCTGCACTATCCAGCCACCAACCCTGGTGGCACTCGGGTAGAGATAGCCGTCGTTGCCAGCAGCCAGCAGCAGGCTGTTGGTTTTTGAACGCAGCGTGACTTCTCCGCCGCCCCAATCCTGAAGCTCAAACAGCTGTTCGTGGCCGGCCGTTGCAGAGTTTGCGGCCAGCGAATGATTTTCACCAGCGGTGCCCACATACAGCCCTGTGCGGATACTGCGCAGCGCCACCACATCGTGCCCTTCAACGGCGGATACGCCGGGATAGAGCTCGCCGAGACCTTCCGCCAGACTGATGGAATATTCAGGGGTCCCGCTATACCAATCGGTTAGAACGTGGGTTCCCAGCGCGCCGATCACGGCCAGCTGCCCGGGTTCTTCCGGCAGCGGCAGGAGGGGACCCGATTTCTGGGCCCCGCCCGAGCTGGCGGGAGCACTATTTGCCAGCAAGACCACAGACTTTGCCGCCGCCTCGCGGGCCAACAGTCGGTGAGCTTCACCCGCCGCGGGGTCCGCCGGGTACGGCCTGGCTCCGCCGAGAAACTCTCCGGTCGCGGCGCGCAGGCGCAGCAACCGCAAAACGCTCGCATCGACGTCATCCAGGGAAATAAGCCCGCGCTCCAGGGCTTCTTCAAGGTGGGAAATGGACGGGGCGGAATCGGCGCCGTCGTCCGTGAAGTTGTCCACGCCAGCCAGCAATGCAGCGGCATAGGCGGCCGGCGCATCCGCGAAATACTTTTCGGCGGCGTACAAACTCGTGGGCGCACCTGCATCGGTCACAATCGTCAAATCTGCACCGCCCGGCCACTGGCGCAGGTGCTTCGCCACCAGATCCGAGACGTGGGCGGGCATGCCGTTGACCAGGTTGTAGGAGAGCATGACGGCGCCAACGCCACCCTCGACGATGGGCGTGCTGTATGCGGGAAGCTCGTATTCATGCAGCACCCGGGCTCGCAGCTGGCTGGAAGAGACGTTGCGATCCACCTCATTGTTGTAGCCCAAAAAGTGCTTGAGGGTGGCCACGGTGCGCCACACATCTGGATGATTTCCGCGCAAGCCCCGGCAGAACGCTGAGGCCAATTTACCTGTCAAAACGGGATCCTCGGAGAAGCCCTCCTCATTGCGGCCCCACAAGGGATGGCGGAGCGGGTTCACCACTGGCGCCCACACGTTCAGACTGACGGAGCTGTCCCGGGCTTTCTTGGCCCGCACCTCCACCGCCACGGCTTCACCAACGCGGCGCAGCAGATCCTCATCCCATGTGGCTGCCAGGCCCACCGGCTGCGGAAATACGGTGGCCTTTCCCAGCCAGGCAACCCCGTGGGCGCCCTCGGTACCGGTGTGAAATTGGGCAATCCCCAAGCGTTCCACACCCGGGGAATGCTGATGCAGCATGGCGATCTTTTCCGCCGTGGTCAACTGCACCAGCAACTCCCCAGGGCTTCTTGCTTCCAATGCGGGTGCGGCCTCTGTCGTCGTCATTGATGCAGGCAGTGTCATCTTTAGTCCTTCGGAGACAAGGGAAAATGTTTAAGCGCTTGCGCGCAGGATTTCGATACATTCTTGCATCAAAGCCATATGACGTACAGCACAAGTTATTCTTGCGTGACTGACACCACATGCCATACGCTCAAATCAATCGAAGCGCATCGACAATTTGTTCACCTCACTTTCACCGCCCTCCGGGCGCCTGGGAAACCGGCAAAAGCGCCGATTCAGAGCAGCACTTCAGAGCAGCACCGCAATCCAAGGATGCATGGCACAGGCCATCACAAAGGAGTGAAACATCATGAAGAAACATGAAGCGAAAACACCGAAGGCAGCAGGCCCCAAGACAATCAACCGCCGCTCATTTTTGGGTCTGGCAGGCATTTCAGCTGTAGCCCTGAGCACGGCAGGCGTTTTGACGGCCTGCGGCAACGGCGCAGGAAAAGCACAGGTGACCTCATCATTGGGCCTGGCAGATTCCGTGGCCAAGGTGGTTCCCAGCTACGTCCCCATGGACCTGGTCACTCCGGAAATCGCCAGCGTCGACGGTTCCGCACCCGGGTTCACCAGCATCCCGGCAACCTTGGTCAAGTCAGTCACAGAAGTCCCGGGCAAGGGTGGCAGCTACAAGGCCATGACCCCCGCCTGGTGGACGGTACCGCCGGCACTGGCGAACAACGGCTATTACCAGTCCGTCAACGAGGCGCTGGGTGCCACGATCGATTTCCAGGTCAACGACGGCAATAGCTACGGCGACAAGATCCAGACCGTCCTGGCCTCCCCGAAGGATGTCCCGGACTGGGTTGTCATCCCGTCCTGGAACCTCCCCCCGCGTTTCAGCCAGGCCGTGACCACCATCTTTGAAGACCTCTCACCGTACCTGGCCGGCGACTTGGTCAAGAAGTACCCCAACTTGGCCAACATCCCCACGGCGGCTTGGAAGTTCAGCGCCTTTGCCGACGGCCTCTACGGGCTGCCCTACCCCTCAAACCTGATCACCGACGCCCTCTTCTACCGCAAGGACATCTTCACGGAGTTGGGCCTCGAGGCGCCAAAAAGCGCCGATGAGTACCTCGCCATCGCCAAGGAACTGACGGATCCGGCCAAGAAACGCTGGGGCTCGGAAGACGCTTGGAACGGTGCGCAGATCATGTTCGGCGTTGTACCGAAGTGGAAGCTTGTTGACGGTGCGCTGGTCAACAAGGTGGAAACGGATGAATACCGCGCGGCCCTCGAATGGATCGCCAAGCTGTTTGCCTCGGGCGCCGTTCACCCCGACGCCGTGGCAGGCAACCTTCAGCAGGCCAAGTCTCGCTTCGAATCCGGAGCCTCCCTCATGGCCACCGACGGCGTAGGCAGTTGGCACGAATCCTTGGGCCGGATGCTGCCCACCAACCCCAAATATGACATGGCCCCCATGGACTACTTTGCGGCCGACGGCGGTGAGCCCACGTTGTACCGCGGCTCCCCCGCCAGCATTTTCAGCTTTGTTAAGAAGAACAGCGACAAGGCCAAGATCGAGGAGATCCTCGCCCTGGCAAACTACATGGCTGCCCCGTTTGGAACGGAGGAATACCAGCTGATCAACTACGGAGTTGAGGGCGTCCACTACACCAGGGACAGCCAGAACATCCCACAAGCAACGGACAAGGGCCGCGCGGAGGTAACCAGCACCTACGCGTTCCTGGTCAACTCTGCCGTGGTCAATTCCAAGGTTCAGTACCCCGGCTTCGTGAAAGCAGCCAGCGAATGGGAAGCCCGCCAGGCACCCTTCGTGAAAGAAGGAGAGTTCTTTGGCCTTCAAATTGAGGAACCGAGCAAGTTTGGTTCACTCGGCAAGCCGTTCGAGGACCTGGCCATGGATATTGCACGCGGCCGTAAGAAGCTCAGCGATCTTGATGCGGAAATTGCCAAGTGGAAGAAGAACGGCGGCGATGAACTCCGGGAGTTCTACACCGGATTCCTGAGCGCGTGAGCGAGCAGCACCCCATGACTACTTTATTGACGAAAGACGCCGGTGCCGCCACGGACGCCCAGGCTTCCGGTGGCGCCAGCCAGGCGACGCGCCCCGGCTTGGGCCTGAAGGCCAGGTTCCGCCGCGACAAATCCATGATCATCATGACCCTGCCGGCTGTAGTGCTGCTGGCCGTGTTTGCTTACGTTCCCATCATGGGCAACATTGTTGCTTTCCAGGATTACTCCCCGTATATAGGAATCGCCAACAGCCCCTGGGTTGGCTTGGACAACTTCGCACGCGTTCTCAGTGACCCCAGTTTCTGGTTGGCCGTCAAGAACACCCTGGTGATCACGGCATTCCAGCTGTTCTTCTTTTTTCCGGTCCCGATCGTTCTGGCGATCCTGCTCAATTCGGTGATGCGTCCTTCGCTGCGCGCCACCATCCAGGCCATTGTCTACCTCCCGCACTTTTTCTCCTGGGTTCTGGTTGTGGCCGTCTTCCAGCAGATTCTGGGCGGGGCGGGCCTGCTCAACCAGATGCTCCTCGCCAACGGCTGGCAGGGCCTGGACATCATGACCAATCCGGACACCTTCTTGTTCCTGATCACTTCCCAGTCCATCTGGAAGGACGCGGGGTGGGGCATGATCGTTTTTCTGGCAGCACTGAACGCCATTGATCCGGCCCAGTACGAAGCTGCCGCGGTTGATGGCGCCAACAGGTGGAGCCGCATGTGGCACATCACCTTGCCGGGTCTGCGCCCCGTCATCATCTTGCTGTTGATCCTGCGCCTGGGTGATTCACTCTCCGTCGGCTTTGAGCAGTTGATCCTGCAACGTGATGCCGTTGGTGCTGGCGCCTCGGAGGTTCTGGATACCTTCGTCTACTACACAGGCGTCCAAAACGGCGACTGGAGTTATGCCGCCGCGGCAGGACTCCTCAAGGGTGTTGTCTCCCTTGTCCTTATTCTCGGGGCCAACAAGATTGCCCACCTATTCGGCGAAGCAGGGGTGTACTCCAAGTCATGACGACTTTTACGAAATCACAGAAGCGCGCACCTGGGCTCCGCAAAGAAGCACCAAGCCGCGCGGCGTGGGAAGAAGAGCCCTCAGTTGTAGCCAAGACCGGCAAGTCCGCATTCCTGATCATTGTTGTTCTTGCGGTTCTGTTGCCTCTTTACACGATCGTTTTGACAAGCATTTCTTCCCAGTCCACCATCACCAACGCCGGCGGGCTTGTCATTATCCCGGGCGAAATCAGTTGGGACGCGTACCGGCAGATCTTCACCGGTGGCGTAGTGACCCGGGCCATCATGGTCAGCGTGGGCATCACTGCCGTCGGAACCATCTTGAGCATGGTTGTCTCCGTGTTGTGCGCCTACGGCCTGTCCCGACCGGGCACACTGGCGCACACCCCACTCTTGTTTGTCCTGTTGATCACGATGTTCTTTGCGGCCGGCATGATCCCGTCCTACCTGTTGGTGTCCGGTTTGGGCATGATCGACAGCTATGCGGCGTTGATCCTGCCGAGCTGCATCTCCGTCTTCAACATCATCATCTTGCGCGGCTTCTTCATGGGGATCGACAAGGGAATTCTTGACAGCGCCCGGATTGACGGGGCCAGCGAATGGCGCATACTGGGCCAGATCGTGCTGCCCATGTCCAAGGCAGTGTCAGCCGTCATCGCACTGTTTTACGGGGTGGGGTACTGGAACGCCTTCTTCAACGCCGTTCTGTACATCAACGACAGCTCAAAGAACCCGTTGCAGGTTGTGCTTCGCTCCTATGTCCTGCAGGGCGTCTCCGTACCCGGGCAGATCGCTGTGGGGCAGGGCGTCGCGGCCTCTCTGGCACTTCAAATGGCCGTCATTGTTGTGGCCATGGTTCCCATCTTGTTTGTCTATCCCTTTGTGCAGAAGCACTTCACCAAGGGCGTCATGATCGGTGCAGTGAAGGGTTAATGAGGACTTTAGGCCAGGCGCGCCGTGGAGGTTCGCGGCACCAGGGAGGGAACAATCAGACGGATTTCGGCGGGTTTCTCGGAATCCATCCGCTCCATCACCATCTCGACGGCGGCCCGGCCAATGTCCTGGGCTGGAATGCTGACGGCTGTCCACGGCGCGGTGCTGGCCATGGCAACGTCGGTGGGGGCAATCGCCACCACCGAGACGTCCTGCGGCACCTGCAGCCCCAGACCCGCGAGCGTGTCTCTCAGGATCGGCATGAGGGACTCATTGTGAACAATGAGTCCCGTGGCGGCGCTGGGCCCATTGAGCAGTTCCTTCAAGGTGTCAAGCAGCGCTTCCGGTGTGGATTCGCACGCCCTGCTGGCGAATTCGACGCCGCTCTCGCGGCTGGCCTCTTCAAATCCCTTCAACACCCTGTCCGCATAAGTTGCATGGCGGTCAAGGGACGCCTTAGGGGAACCGATCAAGGCTATTTTCGTATGTCCCAACTCCACCAGGTGGCGGACGGACATCTTGGAGGCCGCGGAAAAATCAAAGTCAACGCAGCTGATGCCATGGGCATCGTCGGGAACGCCGATCAGCACGGCCGGCTTGCGAAATTTGGCCAGCAAAGGGACGCGGGGGTCTTTAGCCTCAATGTCCATCATGACCAGCCCGTCCACGATGGACTGGGAGAGAACCCGTTCGATCCCGCCGGCCTCATCCTGGGTCAGCAGCAGAACGTCCTGTTCAAACGTCCGTGCCGTGGTGACCACGGCGGCAACAAACTGCATGACAACACTGACGTTGACGTCATCCGGCAGCGGAACCACAAGGCCCAGGACGTTGGATTTGTTCGAGGCCAGGGCCCGCGCGCCGGCATGGGGGCTGTAACCAAGCTTCTCAATCGCTGCGAGCACCTGGCTGCGGGTGTCTGGCGAGATGCTCCGTTTACCGCTGAGCACATAGGAGACGGTGCTGGTGGAAACACCGGCAACCCGGGCGACGTCGTTCATGGTGGCCATGCCACCCTCCTTCACAATCCGGTCCTAGCCTACGCATTTTAGCGAAGCGCTTCGACTGCATCGCTTCGGAATCCATAATGCATTTCAATCAAAACCTTACATCTCAATCGAACACGGCGGCGGATATTTCGATTCCCCGGCAGGCACTGAAAGGATTTACATGAACAAGCAACACCTCGGGTTGGCCCCGGTCATGCCACGCGAGGGGCTGCTCTTCGGAGCCGACTACAACCCTGAACAATGGCCCCGCGAGAGCTGGCCGGACGACGTTGCACTCATGCAGGAAGCCGGAATCAATCTGGTCACAGTTGGCGTTTTCAGTTGGGCCCAATTGGAACCTGCCGAGGGCCGGTGGAATTTTGCTTGGCTGGATGAGGTCCTGGACCTGCTCCACGCCGGCGGCATCAAGGTTAGTCTCGCCACCCCTACGGCTTCTCCACCGCCCTGGCTGGGAAAAAAGTACCCTCAGACTCTCCCCGTCGATGCCGACGGTCACACGCTTTGGTACGGTTCCCGCAACCAATTCAACCCTTCTTCGGCAAAGTACCGGGAGGCTGCCGCCACGATCACCGAAAAGATCGCCGAACGGTATGCGCATCACCCGGCCGTGGCGATGTGGCACGTGGGCAACGAGCTGGGCCAGATTAGTTACGACGACGAATCAGCGTGCGCGTTTAGGCGTTGGCTCATGGACCGCCACACCTCCCTTGACGAGGTCAACCGGGCGTGGGGAACCACTTTTTGGTCACAGCAGTACTCCACGTGGGAAGAAATTCTGCCACCTCGAAAAGCTCCCTACATTGGGAATCCCGGCCAGGAGTTGGACTTCAAGCGATTCACCTCCGACCAGTTGGTGTCCCTGTATCGGGCCGAACGGGACATCATCAGGCGCCATGATTCCAAGCACCCCATCACCACCAACATAATGGGTTTCTTCCACGGCATGGACTACTTTGACCTGGCCGCCGAAACGGATTTCGTGGCCAACGACTGGTACACCGATCCCGGCGACAGGGCGTCGTGGCAACTTGGTGCCCTCACGCATGATTTGTGCCGCGGACTGGGCGACGGACGCCCCTGGCTATTGATGGAGTCCGCCACTTCCGCCGTGAATTGGCGTCCGCACAATGTGGCCAAGGAACCCGGTGCGTTGCGGATTGACGCGCTTTCTGCCGTTGCTCGCGGTGCCGACGGTGTGTGCTTTTTCCAGTTCAGGCAATCAGCGTTTGGTGCAGAGCGGTTTCACTCGGCCGTGGTTCCGCTGGCGGGAGCCAAGACGCGCGTATTCCGCGAAGCAGCCGCCCTGGGCGCAGAAATGGGACAATTGGGCCATCTGGCCGGAAGCAGCGTGCCTTCCCGGATCGCAATCCTCTTTGATTGGTCCAGCTGGTGGGCGGCCGAATCGGCGGCCCGGCCCTCGGCCGCCTTGAAGGTCATGGAACAAATGCTCGGCTACTACCGGCCCCTGCTGCGGCACGGATTGAACGTGGAAGTGGTGCATCCGGGTTCGGCATTGGAGCGCTTTGATCTTGTCCTGCTGCCGAACTTGTTCTTACTGGCCCAGGAGCAAGCCACAGCCTTGAAGGACTATGTGTCCGGAGGCGGCCACATTCTTGTGGGCCCGTTCAGCGCCGTTGCCGATGAGAACGCCAAGCTGGCCACGGGCCGGTTCCCGGGAATCCTTGCCGATGTCCTTGGGGTAACGGGTGAGGAATGGCTTCCGCTGGCCGAGCCTGTTCCCGTGATCCTCACCAGCCCCGCCGCGCATCTGGAAGCCAATGACACCCAGGCGCGGGTGTGGTCGGAGGATCTGGAGGTCCACGGCTCCAACACCCGGACGCTGGCCTACTTTGGCTGGGGCCGGTTGGCGGGGAAGCCTGCCGCGACGGCAAACCCCTGGGGCGCCGGCGAAGCCTGGTATGTGGGCGCGGATCTGCCCAGCCCGGCCCTGGAGTCCCTCGTCATGGCCGCCGTAGGCGCTGCGGGGATTGATGTTCCGGTACCGCAGGGCCTGCCCGAGGATGTCGAAGCCGTTGAGCGCGGCGGCACACTTTTCCTACTCAACCACGGTTCGCTCACCTGCTCAGTTGAGTTGCCAGGACGCTACGGAACCACCACCATCACGCTTCCCCCGTTTGGGGTCAAAGTACTTTCACAAAAGACGAATCGAGTTTATTCATGAAGTTCACCGACGGCTACTGGATGCACCGTCCTGGCATCACGGCCCTGAACCCCCGCGATATTTCCGATGTTGTGGCCGAGGGCAACAAACTTTCCGTTTACGCACCAACGCAGCGCATCAACTCTCGTGGCGATGCCCTGAATTGCCCGCAGATCACTGTCACCTTTGACTCGCCCCTGCCCGACGTTATTTCCGTGACCATTGAACATTTTCAGGGCGCCTTGGATCTGGGCCCGCACTTTGACGTCGCGGATACGAGCCCCGAGGTTGCCATCTCGCTCGGCGAGAAGGAGGCGGTCTACACCTCCGGTGCCTTGAGCGCCCGCATCAAGACCGACGGCGCCTGGGGCGTTGACTTCATGGCTGGCGGGCATGTGTTGACAAGTTCCGTTCCCCGCAGCATTGGCATCATCAATGACGCAGCCGGCAAAGAGTACGTCCACGAGCAACTGACACTTGGCGTTGGCACCAATGTGTACGGTCTGGGCGAGCGGTTTGGTGCCTTCATCAAAAATGGCCAGAGCGTTGATATCTGGAATGAAGACGGCGGCACGTCGAGCGATCTCGCTTACAAGAACGTGCCGTTCTACATCACCAACAGCGGCTATGGCGTGTTCGTCAACCACCCGGAGGCCGTCTCCTTTGAGGTTGGCTCGGAGGTTGTTTCCCGGACGCAATTCAGCGTTGAGGGCCAAAAGATGCAGTACTTTGTCATTCACGGGGATACCCCCAAGGACATTTTGGCCCGCTACACAGAGCTGACGGGGCGTCCCTCCCGGATCCCGGCATGGTCCTACGGCCTGTGGCTTTCGACCTCCTTCACCACCAACTACAACGAAGAAACCGTCATGGAATTCATAGACGGCATGGAGCAGCGGGGTTGCCGTTGTCCGTGTTCCACTTTGACTGCCACTGGATGCGGGCCTTCCACTGGTCGGACTTCATCTGGGATCCGGCCACCTTCCCGGACCCCGAAGGCATGTTGTCCCGGCTGCACGATCGCGGGCTGAAGGTCTGCGTCTGGATCAATCCCTACATCGCCCAACGTTCTTACCTGTTCAAGGAAGGCATGGAGCTGGGGTACCTGGTCAAAAACGAGGACGGCTCCGTGTGGCAGTGGGACATGTGGCAGGCTGGCATGGCCTTGGTGGACTTCACCAATCCGGAGGCCACCCGCTGGTACCAGGACAAATTGCGCACCCTGCTGGGGCAGGGCGTTGATTCCTTCAAGACGGACTTTGGTGAGCGCATCCCCACCACTGTTCGCTGGCATGACGGCTCCAACCCGCAGCGCATGCACAACTACTATTCCCAGCTCTACAACGAGGTGGTCTTTGACCTGCTGAGCAAGGAACTGGGGCAGGGCCAGGCCGTGCTGTTCGCCCGATCGGCTACCGCTGGCGGGCAGAAAATGCCCGTCCACTGGGGTGGCGATTGCGAGTCAACGTTCGCGGCCATGTCCGAGTCGCTGCGCGGTGGTTTGTCCCTGGCCTCTTCCGGCTTCGGCTTCTGGAGTCACGACATCGGCGGCTTCGAGGGCACCCCGGATCCGGATATCTTCAAGCGGTGGATTGCGTTTGGCCTCCTGTCCTCGCATTCACGCCTTCACGGTTCCAACTCCTACCGGGTGCCGTGGCTGGTGGATGATGAATCCAGCGCAGTCCTGAAGCACTTCACGGAACAAAAAATGCGCCTCATGCCCTATCTTCTGGCAAGTGCCGAGGAGGCCTACACCGCCGGGACACCCATGATGCGCCCCATGTTCCTGGAATTCCCGCAGGATCCGGGCTGCGCAGGCTTGGACAGGCAGTACATGTTGGGCTCCGATTTGCTCGTTGCCCCGGTCATGGATCCCAGCGGCTCGGTCCAGTTCTACCTACCGGAGGGCATCTGGACCCATCTGGAAACCGGTGAGCAGCTCAGCGGCCCGGGCTGGCACACCAAAAACTTCTCGGTGTTCCAGTCGGCCACCTATGTGCGCCAAGGAGCCGTGCTCCCTCTGGGCACTGTCTCCGATCGCCCGGAGTACGACTGGTCCAGGGAGGTCGAATTCGTAGCGTTCGAACCTACCGAGGGGCAGCTCTCGGTAGTCAGCATTCCGGTCAAGGGCGGCGGCAGCGCCATTTTTGACGTCACCGTGAGCAACAGCGGACGGCAGGTCACCGCCGTCGAACGCTAGCCACCTGAAGCTTGGGTGGAGGCCACGACACCTCTCACCCAAGCCTTCTAGGCGAAGTCCACCGGTCCAAGCTCGGTCCAGGCCGTTTCATTGACGTGCACTGCGGCGGTGCGTCCGTCCCAGGTGAGCTTCACCTCTCCTGCCGTCTCCGGTGTGCGGGCCCGGAGACGGGCAGAAACCAGAGCCTGCTTCCCGCCCTCCGATGACCATTGAAGATCCAGTTCCAGTCCGGGGCGCACCACGAGTCCCCGGGCAGTGCCAACCGGCCAGAGAGTGGGCACAGCCGGCAGCAGGTCAATCCGGCCTGCGTGGCTTTGCACGAGACACTCCAGAACACCGGCTACGAAGCCAAAGTTGCCGTCGATCTGGAACGGCGGATGGGCGGCAAACATATTCGGGTACAGCCCGCCAGCATGGGGGCTGTGCTGCTCACCGGCCGTCCTGAACATCAGCGGTAGCAGCCGGTCAACGGAGTCGGTGTCCTTCAACCGGGCACGCAGGGCGAGCTTCCACGCCAGTGACCATCCCGTGGAATCATCGCCCCGGGCGTCGAGAGTTTTGGACACGGCGGCGCCAAGTTCGGGGCTCAGCTCCGTCTCCCCTGGGTAGGCGAAGTACAGGTGGGAGACGTGCCTGTGAGTTGGTTCGGTCTGCTCAAAGGGTTCGGCCCATTCCTGAACCGTGCCATCGTGTGCCACTGGAATCGCCGGCAGGCGCCCCAAGGCATTGCGGATCTGGGCCACCAGGGGTTCCCCCTCTGGCGCCAACTCGAGTGCCGCGCGGAAGAGCCGTCCGATGATGGCAAGGTCCGCCGTCGAACTGTGGCTTGCTGCCGCAATGACACCCTCCGCGGTGCGGAAGTGGTTTTCCGGTGACGTGGACGGTGTTGTGCCGAGTGTGCCGTCGGCCTGCGGGATCAGCCACCCCAGGGCGAATTCGCTGGCACCCTTGATGACCGGCCAGGCCCGCTGAGCGGCGAAATCGCTGCCGCCGCCGTGGCGCACATGTTCCCAAAGATGGGTTGCCAGCCAGGCCCCGCCCATGGGCCAAAATGACCACGAGGTATCGCCCGCCACCGGCGAGGTGAAGGCCCAGGCGTCCGTGTTGTGATGGGCCACCCAGCCATCGAGTCCGTAGACGGTGCGGGCGGTGGCACGCCCGGCAACGGCGAGTGCCTCCAGCAGATCGAAGAGCGGCTCATGGCATTCGGCCAGATTTGCACCTTCAGCCGCCCAATAGTTCATTTGGGTGTTGATGTTGATGGTGTAGTTGGAACTCCACGGCGGCTGCATGGATTCATTCCAGATGCCTTGCAGGTTGCCAGGGAGCGTGCCCGGCCGGGAGCTGCTGATCAGCAGGTAGCGCCCATAGTTGAAGAGCAGTGCTGCGAGCGCGGGATCCCCCGGGCTCTGGAGCAGGCGCTGATTCAGTGGCTGCGCCTGATCGCCGTGAGGCTCGCCAAGATCCAGTTCAGCACGGTTGTATAGCTCCCCGTGAGCGGCAACATGGGAACTGAAAAGTTCCTCAGGGCTCAGTGCCGCGGCCGCCGCGGCAAGGGTCGTGGCCGCCTGCACGGCGGCGTTCTCGGCCGGGTTCAGCGGCAACCCCAAGCCGCCAAAGTTGGTGCCCGTGGACACCAGAAGACGCATCCGGGAGACACCAGCGGCAGCCAACGTCCCGGCGTCGTCCGTACCAGCGGCAGTGCCAAGGTCCGTGCCGTCATGTTCTCAGCGCAACACTACGGCGCCGCGCATCGAGTCACGGCCGGGTTGGTCGTATTGGACACCGGTGGGCGGGTTGGCGTAGTTGGGCGCAACGCTCGTGGGGAGTCTCAGCTGCAGGTTCAGTGAACCGGGCTGAGTCTCCGTCGCCTCCACGCGCAGCTGGCTCGCCAGCGACACCGTGACGTTCGGCAGCGGCTCGCCCGCCACCTGGATGTCCAGCACCAGCACCTGGTGGGCCGCGGAAACGTAGGCACGCTCGGTGATGGTCCGCCCGGCCACTGTGTAGCCGTGTTCGTGCACCGCCCGTTGCAGGTCCAGGCTGCGGCGGTAATCTTCGGGGTCGGCACCCAGCTTGTCCTGCTCGCCAAAGTCAAGACCCAGCAGCACATCGGCAAACGGGAGGTAACTTTGCGTGTGCCCTCTGGTCACCGTGGCCAGCTCAGCTTCAGCCGTCGCATGATCGCCGGCAGCCAACGCCTGCCGCGCACGGTCGATCACCTTGGGGCCATCGAGTAACGCGGGCCCGCTGGCCGCCTCACTTCCCGGGGAACCGGACCAGGCCGTTGCGTCGTTGAGCTGAATCTTCCCGCCCCCAATTCCGCCGTAACACATGACTCCCAGGCGGCCGTTGCCCAGCGGCAGGGCTTGCGTAAATTCCTGCGCGGGCGCATCGAACCACAGTGTGTGGGCGTCGGCGGAAAATTGTTGGGTCATGGCTGCTTTCTGGGCTGGATTCATGTAGCGCGGAAGCGCTTCCGCGCTCCATCCATGCTTCCAGATTTGCCCGCCAGGAAAGCGTTTGTGACACCGGAATTTTGGTCAGCAGTTTCAGCTGTTTCTCACGGCATAGTGGAGATGCACCACGCCGTTGCCAAAGCCCCGCTGTCCCAGCAGTTCCAGCCGGGTCGCGTCGATCTCGGGCAGTGCCGGTTTCCCTCCGCCGACAAGGACGGGCGAGATGAGCAGGTGGATTTCATCGACCAGTCCGGCCCGCAGCGCCACGCCTGCCAGCTGGGCACCGCCCACGGAGAGATCGGTAGCGGAGTCGGCCTTCATTCTGCGGACATTCTCCGGGTCAAAGACTCGCTCAATCCGGGTTCTTTCCGTCGTGGCATGGTCAAGGGTCCCGGAATAGACCACTTTGTCTCCCCCGTGCCAAATGGCGGCGTAGTCACGCATCACCTCGGGATGGCCGCTCTGGACATGGATTTCCTCCCACACGGCCATGGTCTGGTACATCCGGCGTCCGAGCAGGAAGGTTCCGTTGCCGCGTTCCAGATTGTTGACGTAGCCGTGGACCTCCTCGTCGGGCATGGCCCAGTCAAAATTTCCGTTGCGATCCTCGATGTAGCCGTCCAATGATGTGATGGCTGTGTAGATGAGCTTGGCCATGGACCCCTCCTCCTGCGCCGTGGTGACCATTGCTCATCAGTATTCTCGCTTGGAGCTGGTGAGGCCAGAGCCCAGGCCTAGACGAGGCCTCGGAACCTGGATCTCGACAAGCTCGATCAGCGGTCATCGGCAGCGCGCAACAACCGCCGCAATCTCGGCCGCCGTAACACCGTTGCTCAGCAAGAAACCGCGCACGTCCAGGCCACCGACGAATTCCGCCACAGCCTCTCCGCGGCCCTTGACCACCTCTGCCAGCTCGCGGGGGTCCAGATGACGCTCATACGGATGTTTGACCGGCGCCACCAAGTGCCACTCGTTGATGCCCCGCGCCGCGAGCTCGTCCTCCCTGGCAGCCTGTTCCGCCTGGCCCAGCAAGGCAAGGATCAGGGTTGCCACGAGCCCGGTCCGATCCCGCCCGGCCGAACAGTGAAACACCACCTTGCCCTGGGCCGTCGCCAGTTGCTTAAATACGGCCGCAATCCGCCCCGGAAACATCGCCACCATGTCCGCATACAGGCGGGGATGGTTCATATATGGGACAAAATGTTCGTGGTAGCGCGGATCCTCCGGGTCCTCTGTTGGTGAATGCACCAGGGCGAATCGCGCCAACGCTTGCTCACCCACCTCCGGGTCGCTTGGCCTGCGCTTGCGCTCCGCGGGGTTCCGCAGGTCAATGACGGTACGCACGCCGTCGTTGTAAACCTGATCCCAGCCGCGCTCAGTCAACCATTCACTGCGGCCCATCCGGTAGATGTCCCCTGCCAGGAGGCGGGCATTGACGGCGCCTTCCCACTGCGGAGAAGCCTGCGGAGAAGTCACCGTTGCTTGTTGATGCGCAGGTCCAGGCCATTGCGGACCTGGGGCCACTCCGCAGCGAGGATGGAGAACACCACGGTGTCGCGCAGAGAGCCGTCGGGCATGCGGCGGTGCGCGCGCAGAACGCCGTCCTGCTTTGCGCCGAGCCTGGCAATGGCAGTTCGGGACTGCATATTCATCCAGTGCGTGTTGAATTCAACCGCCACGCAGTCCAGGACCTCAAACGCATGCTCAAGCAGGAGCTTTTTGCTGTCCGGATTGGTGCCGGTTCCTTGCACGCTGGCCGCATTCCAGGTGTAGCCAATCTCCAGGCGCGGCACATCTGCGCTGATATTGCAGTACGTCGTCATGCCAATGATCCTGCCGGGCTGGCCAGTTTCAGGATCGTTGAGCCGCGTCGTGAAAGGCATCATCGAACCCGTATCCTGCAAGGTCAGCCGGCGCTCAATCTCGGCACGGATACCCTCCGGGCGCGGCACCGAGGTGTACCAAAGGTTCCACAGTTCGCCGTCGGAGGCTGCCTCGACCAAGCCGTCGTGGTGGTCCATGCTCAGGGGTTCAAGAGTTACGTATTTTCCTTGCAAGGTCACGGGCGCAATTGCAGTCATGGAAAAACACTAGCGGACGGCCCCGCAGCGCCTGTAAGCGCGTCCAAAAGCGTCACACACCCTTCAATAGTTGACGTATCAACTTGATATCTGAGAGACTTTGATTGAAGCTTCAATCAATTGATGCTCGGCGCTTCTTCCTGAAGGCCTTTCCATGACCCCCACGAAACGTTGAGATTCCAATGAATAACCTTGCTCTGAACACCGTTGCCCGCACCGTCCTTCGCGTTGTAGTTGGCTTCCTTTTCGCCGCCCACGGCTGGCAGAAGTACAACGAATTCACCATCACCGGAACCCAGGGCGCCTTTGCCCAGATGGGTGTCCCCGCCGCGGACGTAGTTGCGCCCATCATTGCCACGCTGGAACTGGTTGGTGGCATCGCCCTGATCCTTGGCCTCGCCACCCGTCCGTTCGCTGCCCTGCTGACGCTGAACATGCTGGGCGCCATCTTCTTGGTCCACGCCTCGGCAGGCGTCTTCGTTGAGGCCGGCGGCTACGAGCTGGTACTCCTTTTGGGTGCCGCAGCCCTTGCCCTGACCCTTGTTGGCCCCGGCAAGTTCTCCCTGGACAACGTTTTGTTCGGTCGCAGCAACTCCAAGCTGCGCGTTTTGGCCTAAGCCCTAAACGCTATGTGAACGTATACGCACGACTCGTCTCGAGTCGTGCGTATACGTGTTTCTGCGCCGAACTCGTCTCGAGTGGTGCGTATGCGTTTAGGCACTGGACGCCCCGCGCAGGCCACGGCAGACTTTCCCCATGGCCTACTCATTGCAAATAGTTGTTGACTGCATCAATCCGCACGAACTCGCCGATTGGTGGGCCGAGACCATGGGCTGGCAGACCGAGCCAAGCGACGAAGACTTCATCCGCTCCATGGTGGACCAAGGCTTCGCCACGGACGAGCAAACACTCATCCACAAGGGCGTCTTGGTTTGGAAAGACGGCCAGGCCATCACAGCGGGAGTGGGGGCAAGCCCGGATCAACCCAGGATTCTGTTTCAAAGCAGCACGGACAAGAAGACTGGCAAGAACCGTATTCACTGGGACGTGCGCTTGGGCGGCGACACCAAGGAGTCGGTACGCGAAAAGCTGGAAGCCCGCGGTGCCACCTTTCTTTGGGAGGCAAGCCAGGGTCCGCACGCATGGTTCACCATGGCCGATCCCGAAGGCAACGAGTTCTGTATTAGCTAGCGCCCGGTACACAGGCTCGCGCCAGCTAGAATCACAAGGGTGAGCAGCGCTACGAATTTTCCAGATCAGGTATCCGACATCTTCGACCCCACCCGTTGGCGTCTGGTGGAGGGCTTCGACTTCACCGACATGACATACCACCGCCAGGTGGAGCGGGACGCGGCAGGCAACATCGTCCGGGATCTCCCCACGGTCCGGATCGCCTTCAACCGCCCCGAGGTCCGCAATGCGTTCCGCCCTGGCACCGTCGATGAGCTGTACCGCGCCATGGACCACGCACGCATGACCCCGGATGTTGCAACCGTGCTGCTGACAGGCAACGGCCCCTCCCCCAAGGACGGCGGCCATTCCTTCTGCTCCGGCGGAGACCAGCGCATCCGTGGCCGCGACGGCTACAAGTACGCAGATGGCGAGACGAAGGAAACCATCGACCCCGCCCGCGCCGGACGCCTCCACATCCTGGAGGTCCAGCGGCTCATGCGCACCATGCCCAAGGTGGTCATTGCGGTGGTCAACGGCTGGGCAGCCGGCGGCGGGCACTCGCTCCACGTGGTATCTGACTTGACCATCGCCTCCCGCGAGCACGGCAAGTTCAAGCAGACGGACGCCACAGTGGGCTCCTTCGACGCCGGTTATGGCTCGGCACTGCTGGCCCGCCAAATCGGCCAGAAGAACGCCCGCGAAATCTTCTTCCTGGCCCGCGAATACTCCGCGGACGACATGGTCCGCATGGGTGCCGTCAACGAGGCCGTGGCCCACTCGGACCTGGAAAACACGGCGCTGGAATACGCCGCCGACATTGCCCGCCAGTCCCCGCAAGCCATCCGCATGCTCAAGTTTGCCTTCAACTTGGCCGACGACGGCCTGGCTGGCCAGCAGGTCTTCGCCGGCGAGGCCACCCGCCTGGCCTACATGACGGACGAGGCAGTGGAGGGCAAGGAAGCGTTCCTGGAAAAGCGCGACCCCGACTGGTCCTCCTTCCCGTACTACTTCTAATACTTAGGCGCACATGAACATCGAACCCCTGCTCAAGGCACTTTCCGAGGCCCTCTCCGGCGAGGGCCCCGCGGTCCAGATTGCCCCCGACGGCAGCTTCACCCTCATCCCGCAAAGTGAGCTGGGACTGCCAGCCGACAGCGACACCGAGATTGCCGCCGTCGTGCTTACCTCCGGGAGCACCGGCACACCCAAGCGGACCATGCTCAGCGTTGAGTCGCTGGCGGCATCGTCGGTGGGCACGGCGATGGCGTTGCAGGGTGAGGGACAGTGGCTGCTGGCTCTGCCGATGAACTATGTGGCGGGCCTGCAGGTTTTGGTGCGCAGCTTGTTCGCCGGAACCCGCCCGTGGGCCATGGACCTGAGCGGCGGGTTCACCCCCGAGGCGTTCACCGAGGGCGCGCTGGAGCTCACCGACAAGATGCGTTTCACCTCGTTGGTGCCAACCCAGCTGACGCGCCTGCTCAACAATCCGACGGCGGAGACGCTCACGGTGCTGCGCCGTTTCAACGCGATTCTGCTCGGCGGCGGTCCCATCAACCCCGTGCTGCTCGAGGCTGCGCGCGGTGCCGGGCTGAACGTGGTGACCACCTATGGCATGAGCGAGACGTGCGGCGGTGCCGTGTACGACGGCGTCCCGCTCGAAGGCGTGGAGCTCGCCATCCGTGACGGCCGGGTCTGGCTCGGTGGGCCCGTGGTGGCTGCCGGCTATCTGGGCGATGCCGCCCTCACCCAGGCGTCCTTCTTTGAGGAAGAGCACGACGGCGAGATGGTGCGTTGGTATGAGAGCGGCGATCTGGGCGAGTTGGACCCTGAGGGACGGCTGCGGGTGCTGGGCCGTGTGGACGATGTCATCATCACGGGCGGGCTAAAGGTTTCCGCAACTGCCGTGACGGATGGCCTGCACCGTGTGCAGGGCGTCCGTGAAGCGTTCGTGGTCCCCGTGCCTTCCGCCGAATGGGGCCAGCAGGTTGCGGCCATGGTTGTGGCCAGCTGTTCCGAGGCGGAGCTGATGGCCGGGGCCACCTCGATTTTGGAGCCGCATCTTGTGCCCAAGACTGTGGTGTTCGTCTCCGAGCTGCCGCTGTTGGCCAACGGAAAGCCCGACAGGTCGGCAATTTTGGCCACCCTGGCCGATGCCGCCCAAGCCGCATAGCGCCACGAAGCGGCACAATTAACCCTGTGGGTCCTATTTGTGGGTCCGCATTCAGTTTTCATTTGCACAATAAGGAGTAACGCTGTGGCCACTGTGGGGCAATGGATATCCGGGGCTCGTCTGAGGACCCTGCCCATGGCAGTGGCTCCCGTGATTATCGGTACTGCCGCAGCCTACGACCTGGGTGAACTGCACTGGGGCCGGGCCGTCTTGGCAGCACTTGTTGCCCTGCTGCTGCAGATTGGCGTTAACTACGCCAACGACTACTCGGACGGTATTCGGGGAACCGACGAGGTCAGGGTTGGCCCGCTGCGCCTGGTGGGCAGTGGCGTTGCGAAACCGTCCCACGTCAAAATGGCCGCGTTCGCCATGTTTGCCCTGGCCATGCTGGCCGGACTGGGTCTGGTCCTGGCGTCTCAGGCATGGTGGTTGATCCTGGTCGGAGCCGGCGCCGTTCTTGCCGCATGGGGTTATACGGGCGGCAAGAACCCCTACGGGTACATGGGCCTTGGCGATGTGTTTGTGTTTGTGTTCTTCGGCCCCGTGGCGACGCTCGGCACCACCTTCACCCAGGCGGGCTCGGTGAGCACGGCGGCAGTCTTGGGATCAATCTCAACGGGACTCATCGCCGTCGCACTTCTCATGGCCAACAACGTCCGTGACATTCCCACGGACACCGAGGTGGGCAAGCGGACCCTGGCGGTGCGGCTGGGCGACAAGAATGCGCGCCTGAGTTACGTGTTGATGCTGGTGCTGTCCGTGGTGCTCATGCTGTTCATCGCTCCGGCGAAGCCTTGGATTCTGCTGGTGCTGCTGCTGATCCCGTTCATGCTGATGCCCAGCTGGCTCATGCTCAAAGGGAAAAAGCGTAAGAGCCTGATCCCGGTTCTACAGCAAACGGGGCTGCTGAACCTCGGATTCAGCGTGCTCTTTGCCGCGGCCATGGTGTTGACCGCACTGTAAAGGCTATTCGGGCTTCTCCGTGCCGAGCTGAGGCGTTCCGGACTTGCGGTCCGCATCAATCCAGATGTCCGGATTTTCGTCGATGAGAGCGTCCTCGGCGTCGGCATCGTCGATGGCACCGGCCGACTGCGTGGTGGTGGCGTTCGGCGCAAAGCGATCGGCTACGACGGCGGTGGCCCCGTCACGCTGCTTGCGCAGGAAGAGGAAGCTCACCACAAAGGCGCACAGGGCGGCCACAACGGCCGCAGTGAACGGCTGGACATGCAACGCCATGTAGGCGATGAGGAAAAACGCCAGGAAAAGCGCGCCACGGATCAGGGAGTATTTGAAGAAAGCCACGGGCCAAGTTTAGCCGCTGAAGCTGAGTGTCTCCCCCGTAGCTTGGCCCGTTCGTTTTTGTTCATCAACGGTAGACTGAGGTATGCGTTATATCATTCCAGTGACCTTGGTTGTTGTCCTTTTTGTGTACGGACTCATCGACTGCCTCCGTAGCGATTCAAAGGATGTCCGAACCTTCCCCAAGGCCGCCTGGGTGCTCATCATTGTGCTGCTGAATGTCATTGGCGTCATTCTCTGGTTCCTCTTTGGCCGGCCACAGTACTCCGTGTCCGCATCGGTCCAGCGCTCCGGCCAGGCCCCCACCCGGCACGTCCCGTCCTCCGGCAGCCGCTCCGCAGCTCCGGATGACGATCCGGAGTTCCTGCGCAATCTGGCCGTCAACCGGGCCCAGAAACTTGAAGCTGAACGGCTCCGCAAGCTCAAGGCGGAGCTCGATGCCCGCGAGGCCAAGCTTCACGAAGAGCACCCGAACGACGAAACAAAGAAGTAGCCCTCCTAGAGGGAACCACCTGCCCCAACATTCATCGGGGTGGCTTCAGTAGCTTGGCGGCCCGATTTCCAGCGCCTGACGAAGCAAGCCTTGGGCGCTCCAGCGCATTGACGCCGAGGCTTCCTCACGCGACAACCCGCCAATGTCCACCAGCCAGACGAGGGCTTCGATGCCGGTGGCGCTACGGACGGCCAAGACCAAGCGGTGAATTTCGGCGTCGGACAGCCTGCCCCGCAGCGGCTCCAGCGCCTCGGTGATCCAGGGAATGGCCCGGCCTTGGCGCAGCGGAAGGCCTCCGCGGGATTCCACCGGATCGAGCGACAACCTGAGCATGGTCCGTTGCTGGTCCTCGGTTTCAACGATCATGCCCGTGAATCGGCGTACGACGGCGTCGAGCCGCTCTGCAGGATCCTGTCCCGGGTTTTCAGGCAGCATGGACTCCAGCGCCGTCTCCGGATGGGCTGCAGCCAACAGTTCACGCTGCCCCGGGAAATAACGGTAGGCCGTACTCCTTGCCACCCCGGCCGCAGCGGCAGCCTCATCGACAGTTGGCGACTTTCCGGCGGCGACCATCACACGCGCAGCCTCCACAAGGGCGTTGAGTGTGCGCCGCTTCTGGCCGCTGCGTCCGAGTTCCAAATAAGGGGTTGACATGAAGCTTATGATACCGCAGTCTTGTTATGAGACATCAGTCCCATAAACTCATTAGCCCAATAAAGAGGCGAGTCCCATGGACACGAAGAAGCAGGCCAAGTCATTCATCCGCCAGGCAGTGGAAGGTGAGCAGCGGTGGTTCTACGGTGGCGGTGTCCACACCTGGCTGGCCAAGACCGAGGACACCGACGGCGCTTCGCTGATCTACCGGGATGAAATGGAGTCCGGCAAGGTGACGCCCATGCACATCCACCCGGACACGGACGAGGCCCTGTACATCCTCTCCGGGGAGATCCTCATGAACCTCGACGGCGTTGAACAGCGGGTCGGCGCAGGCGGCTTGGTCATGGCGCTGCGCGGCCAACCCCACGCGTTCAAGGTCACGGCCGAGGACACCAGCGTGCTGTGCTTCCAGACGCCCGGCAACGCCCAGGGTTTCTACATGGGCGCCAGCGTACCCATGGGCGGCGAGGGCAGCGGGGTGGTTGATTTCGATCAAATCATGGAGTCCGGGAAGAACAATGGCGGGATCGTTATTGTTGGCCCGCCGCCGTTTGACTGATTTTTTCAGGGTTCGCCTGCGGCCAGCTTCGAACCTGGTGGCGTCCAGTTGACAGGAGGGTCCGACATCCAAGCTTGCACCCACCCCAAAGAAAATGGTGGGCTGTACCCATGAAGAAGATTCTGGGGATTCTTGCACTGACGCTCATGGCCATCTTGGGGATCGCGCCCTCAGCCATGGCCGCTCCACCAACGGACATCATTGTCGAGGACACCGCGGGGGTGTTGTATCAACCCCAGTTGCTCCCCGCACTGGAGAAGATCAGCTTCCACAGCCCCACCAAGGTTGTTGTTTTCACCCGCAACGGCTCATCCAGCGACAACTTCAACGAAGAGGTGCTTCGTTACGCCCGGGCCAACCACCCGGAATGGATCAGCGCCGACGGCCAGAAATGGGCGGACGGCTTATTCATCCTTGCCTTTGATCCTGCAGGCCGCCAAGTCGGCACCTATATGGGTGAGGACCGCAAGGTCTCGCTGGAAAAGCAGGAGGCCATCCAAGGCGCCACCAAGGATCTCTTTCGCGAGGCCCAGTGGACCGACGGCGCCATCGAGGGCGTCAAGAAAGGTGCCAAGCTGATCAACCAGCCCTGGTACCTGTCGGCAGGGTTCATCATCACCTCAAGTATCACCGGCGGCTTGGCCTTGCTGGGGTTGGGTATCCGGGCTGGCGTGCGAGCCAAGAACCGCGCCAAGGCCGCCGAACATCTCAAGCGCGGCGATGCCGGCTTCGCGAGCGTCAGCCTCGAACTGCCCGTCACAGAGCTAAATGCAAAAACCATCCCCCAATCCTCCACGTACGGCTCACTGGTGCTGGAAAAATACCGCAACTTCAGCACGCTTTACAACGAGGCCAGTGGATTGAACCATCAGGCCCATGCCTTCAGCAAGAAGGAACTTTCCAAGGCGGGCAACGTGAAGGTCACGGCCCAGTATGCCGACTTGGCCGAAGAACTGGACCGCCTCGATGACGTCATCGCGGACACCAACACGCTGCTCAACAAGTACTCGGGCTGGGGCGCCGCATGGGACAGGCAGACAGGATCCCTGATGGATGACTTGGCCGGGCTTCCCGAACTGTTGACCCAGCGCGAAGCACAGGGCCAGCCCAGCACCGCAGCCCTGGCCGCTTTTCAGGCCCAGCGCATGCAGGGACTCCAGCAACTGTCCGCCGACGTCCAGGCCGGCATCATCACACCGGATGTGGCCCTGGATGAGCTCCGGAATATTCAAGTGGAACTGACAAACCTTCTGCAGGAGCATTCGACGGCCATGATCGCCATCTATGCCAAAACCGGCTCCGAGCGGACATCCATGCAAAAAGCCATGGATCGCAGCCGCCGCGACAACATCGACAGCCGCCCCGCGACCATCTTGGGCTCTGTTTCCAACTGGTACATGTTTTACCCGGTGTATGCGTTCAGCACCGGGTATGCCAGTGGCCAGTCCGCGGTGGACACCGCCCGGACTCAAGCCAGTTCAGGTGGCAGCAGTTCCGGCTACGGCTCCAGCGGCGGAAGTTTCTCCGGTTCCGGCAGTTCCTCCAGCTTCTAGGACGACGCCGCCCACCCCGCTTGGGCGAGCATCTCCCCCACATCGGCGCGAGCGTTCGCGAAAAGGCCCCCACTTCTGCGCGAGCGTTTGTCTGGAGCGTGGCTGCACCTTGAGGACGACACCGGTTACTGTGCTGAGTCCTCGATGTAGCGCTTCGCGTTGATCATCACGGCGCCTGTCATCATGACAGCGAGGCACAACCCGAGCATCGCGAAGGAGGCCGTCCATGTTCCCGTGGCGTCGTGGATGGTTCCGAACACGAGCGGCACAAGACCGGCACCGGCATAGCCCAAGCCCTGGCTGAATCCTGACAATACCGAGGAACCGTGGGTTGTCCGCGAGCGCAGGTTGACCATGAGCAGCGCCGTGGCGAACGTACCCTGGCCCAAGCCTGCAAACGTCACCCAGAGCCACGTTCCATCCAACGGCGAAAGGTACAGGCCCAGGTGGCCCGTGGCCCAACACACTGCGAAGAGGCCAATGGCCACGATCGGATTCTTCATCCGCGGCACCCACAAAGGCACCAGCAAACTCACCGGCAGCCCGAGAATGGCAAAGTAGGCCAGTGCACTTCCGGCCGTGGCCGCATCAATCCCCTGCCCGGACAGGTAGGGCGGCAGCCACGTAAAGTACACATAGGTTTGGGCCGAGTTCCCCGCAAGAAAGATGGCCAGCCCCCACGCCACCGGGGAACGCCAAGGGCGCAGTCGCGGAACGGATCCTGCGCCGCCTGCACTCGCGGCACCCAGGTGCGCGGGTTGCGCCAAGGAGGTGGCGCCGTCGTGCGGGGCTAGGGGGATCCTCCTGTCACGCACAAACTGCGTGACCCACGGCAGCAGCACCAGGAAACTAACCGAGGCCCACATGCCAATGGAGACGCGCCAGTTGGCCGCCCCGGCAATCGGGACCGCCAGCTGTGGGCTGATCGCCGTGCCCACCGCCAACAGCGTCACGTAGCCGGCGGTCACGAGGCCCACGCGGTCGGGGAAGTACTTTTTGACCAGCGGCGGCAGCACTACATTGCCAATGCCATAGCCGGCCATAATCACAGCGGTCAGGCCCAGGAACGGCCACACCTCCTGCGTTGCAACCCGCCCCAGCTGACCCGCCACGGCAAGTACGACGGCGGCAATCAACGCCTTTTCGAGGCCGAACCTGCGGATCAGGACGGGTGTCAGGAGACCGAAAATGGCAAAGAGCAGGGGCGGCATCATGGCCAGCAACCCCGTGGTTCCGGCCGTGAATCCCAGTTCTCCCGTCAGCTCTCCTAAAAGAGGTGGAACAACCGAGACGGCCGTGCGCAGGCTCAAGGCCATGACCATGATGCCTACGAGGGCTCCAATTCGGCCCGTCCAAGGACGCTTTTGCAGAAAATTAGTCACCGAATAACCCTAGCCAACCGCTGAACCCGCACGGACCACCGGCACTCCACGGCGCTGCCGCTTAATATTCTGCATGATCATGCAGAAAATGAGACCGCAGAGCATAGGATGATGGCAATGCAGCACCCGTAAGACCAGCAGGAGCAGGGAAAGGACGTGAATTCATGGACGTTGCCGAACTCGGTGCCGCCTTGCGAACCCGGCGCAGGACCTTGAACCTGACCCAAAGTGAGACGGCTGATCTGGCCGACATCTCGACCCGGGTGCTCAGCGATCTGGAAAACGGGCGCGAGACCGTCCGGCTGGACATCCTGGCCGCCGTGGCCTCGGCCCTGGGCATGACCCTTTCGTTGCAGGTCAACGGGTCATGAAGAATCTGGAGTACGCCAAAAACGTCACCCAGGCCGTGATCTACAAGAAGGGCCGAGCAGCAGCAACTTTGACGCGCAGCCCCGGCCTTGGCGTGGTGTTCTCCTACCTCAGCGGCTATCTCCATGCCGGCGGCCCCGCCATCGCGTCCACCCTGCCCGCCCTGGATGTCCCCGTGACCCTTGGCCACGGCAATGTTCCGGCCTTCTTTGCCGGCTTGCTGCCCGAGGGCGAACGCCTTGCCAAGCTCCGGTGGGCCGTGAAGACCACCATTTCGGATGAATTCTCGCTCCTGTTGGCCGCGGGCGAGAACCCCATAGGGGATGTGCAGATCGTGGCAGCCGGGGAGAAGCCGCAAATCATTCCGGCGCTGCTCACGGTTACCAAGACCATGGACGACATCAGCTTTGCCGATTTTGCCGCCGTCCCCGGCCCCGTGGATTTATCGTCCCTCCCGGGCCTGCAGGACAAGGTCACAGCCTCCTACCGCCATGACAAGGACCCCACCCGCGCCTACATCCTCAAGTTCAACGACGGCAGCCACGAACGCCAGGTGGAAACAGAATTCCTGCTGCTCAACAAGGCAAAAGCCCTGTCCATCCCGGTTGCGGAGGCCCGCCTGGTGTACGACGGCGCCGGCCACGCCGCACTGCTGGTGTCACGTTTTGACCGGTCCCCCAGTGGATCACTGGCGGTTGAGGATTGCGGTCAGCTGATGGGCCTGGTGCCCGGGCGCAAATATTCGGTGCCAAGTGAGGCCGTGGCGGCAGCCGCCGTGAAAATGTGCGCCTCCCAGGCGCTGGCCGCCCGGAACATTTTCCTGCAGTTTCTTTTTGCGTGGCTCACTGGCAACGGCAATCTCCACGCCAAGAACATCTCCGTGGTGCAACAGCCCAGCGGCGAATGGCTCGTAGCCCCTGCCTATGATCTCCAGTGCACACTGGCCTCCGAGATTGAACAAGGCTTTGCGGCCGGGGTGCCCGGTGGAATCCTGACGGAACTTCTCGACGGCGATCCGTCCCGAGACCCTGGAATGGCCCTGCCGGTTGGCGGCAGTGCGGGTGCAAGAACAGGGCTCAACCGCAATGATTGGCTGCGTTTTGGCCGCACCCTGCACATTCCCGAGCGGCTCGTGGCCAAATGCATCGACAAGGCCCTTGCCGCCTCACACCTGACCATGGCCGAGCTCCCCTTTGAACGCGATGTCAGCGCGGCCGTACTGCGCGTTCTTGCGATTCGACGCGCGGCCATCCAGCGGTAGTGCGCGGCAGAATACTTTTGCTGACGAAATGCCGCTAAACTGTCACTATGCCTCGAATAGCCGCCCCCACGAACGCGGCGCAGCGCGAGCAAACGCAGCGCAAGATCCTCAACGCCTTCGGCGAACTGTTGTTTACCCACGGTTTGCCCGGTCTGACCATGACCGACGTTGCCAGGACCGCCGGCGTGGGCAGAACCGCCGTCTACAATTACTTTGCCGATCTGGAACAACTTCTGGTGGCCTACGCGCTGGATGAAACCGGCAAATTTGTGGCCGATCTCAAGTCCAGCCTGCAGGGCCTGAAGAATCCAGTGGACCGCTTGGCCCTGTATGTACGGGCGCAGCTGGAAGACCTTACCCGCCGCCACCTGCCACCGGGCCCGGCCATGCGATCGGTCCTCTCAAGCGAATCCTTCTCCAAGCTGGGCGTCCACGTGGGAGAACTCAATACAATCCTGATCGATATCCTCCGCGACGGCATGGATCAAAAATTCCTGCCCATGGCGGACATCGAAGGGCTGGTCCAACTGATCCACGGCTCCTTGACCGCGAGCGCCTCCCGCCGCAATTCGGACACCCCCGACGAAGACCGCATTGCCGCCGCCGTACGGTTCATTCAGGCCGGGGTTGGTGCAGCCTTTGACGCACAGGGCAACCCCGTCACCCTGGACTAAGGAACAGCCGGGGCGCTCACGGCAGGCGTACTGGGAGCCGGGCTCAGCCCTGGGCAGGAAAGCACGCCGGGATTCGTGTCCACCTTGGGCACGGCCACCAAGGCGCCGTAATTGGCGGTGATGATGACGTCCACCGTGGCATCTTGGCGATCGTCCTGGACATAATCGGTGTCGGGAAAGTTTTTCTGGAGCGTGTAGGCCGCCGAGTGCCCCTTGGCCCCTGAGATGACCACTGCGGGCGCGGAATAGTCCCTGGTCGTATTGGCTACGTCCTTAACCAGGAATCCGCGCTTCTTCAATTCTTCGGCCACCACCCCGGCTTTGCCTTCCGTGCTTCCGCCGTTGAAAACGTTTACAGTCACGCTTGCATTGGGCGCATAGCCAAGTGTTTCGGAGGGGCAGCTGACGGGGGCAGAAAGGGGCTTCCACTGGCCGAACTTTAGCTCGATCTCGCCGCGCTGAACCATGTTCGCCAGCACCAAGGCGGCCACAAGCATCGCCAACAACAACACCAAAATTGCGCCGTGCAAGATCCTGCGGCGCACCGTGACAGGTTCAAATTCTGGGGTTTCGGGAGGCGGGAATGCTTCAGCCAGCCCCTGGGCGTTGACAATGTGGTGGCCTCGCAAGGACGTACCGTCTTTGGCCTTCTTGCGTGCCCTCCGCAGTTCATACAGGGCGTCTTTGGCCTGCCGCCGCTCGTCACGGGCGGCCCGGCGCCGTTGCCCGGCGCTGAGCGCAACAGCATCGGCCGTTCCGCTGGTGGAGGGTGCGCCACCCTCCGTGGCGGGGTTCGCGCCGTCGTTCTTCTTTGCAGGTGTGCCCGAGGGCGGCCCTGCAGGAGGGCTAGTCATCTATCACCAGAACACGGGCATGCAAGATGGTGCGCTGGTGAAGTGCGGTTCGGACGGCCCGGTGCAAGCCGTCCTCAAGGTAGAGCGTGTCCCGCCACTGGACAACGTGTGGGAACAAGTCACCAAAGAACGTTGAATCCTCGGCGAGCAACGCTTCAAGGTCCAGCTGCGCCTTGGTCGTGACCAGTTCGGCAAGCCTGACCTGCCGCGGCGCAACGCCGGCCCAGTCTTTGGGCGTAACGTGGCCATGGTCCGGGTAAGGGCGTTTGTCGCCAACAGCTTTGAAGATCACTCCTTCAGACTAGGGACTACAGGTCGCTAAAGGAACTGCCACGCCGCCGAGCCGTGGGGTGTGTCGCCAAAAGGTTACACAAAGTAGCACTTCAACCGGCGGGGCTGGGAACATGGGGCCATGACTCTTTTGCATCCCCCGCTTGCCCTTCTTCTCGATGTGGATGGCCCGCTCGCCAGCCCTGTGACCCGCCGCGTCTCGCCCGGCATCATCACGAGCCTGATCGAGCTTGTCCGGCAGGGCATTCCGGTGGTGTTCAATACCGGCCGTTCCGATGACTTCATTGCCGAACAGCTCATGACGCCCATGTTGGCCGCTGGCTTGCCGCAAGGCTCCACGGTTCACGCGATTTGCGAGAAGGGCGCGGTTTGGTTCAGTTTCACACCCGATGGCCCGGGCCCCATCCACGTCGACAATGCGCTGGCCATGCCCAAGGCCTACGGCGACGACATCCGCGACCTCGTCACCCGCTCTTACGCCGATTTCATGTTCTTTGATGAGACCAAGCGCGCCATGGTCTCGGTCGAGCAGCATGTGGAAGTTGAGAGCGATGCTTACCTTGCGCAACAAGCAAAGTTCGACGCCGATGCCTTGGCGTTGCTCGCCAAGCACGATCTGGGTGCCACCCGGCTTGAGCACCGGGCGCCGGGTTCAGCGGGCAGTATCGACTACCGCGTTGACCCCTCGATCATCTCCACGGATATTGAATCCGTGCGTCTGGGCAAGGATCTCGGTGCCAGTCGCGCCGTGGAACTGCTGGCTGCCCAGGGCATTGTGCCGCAGGCGTGGCGCACCGTGGGTGATTCCCGGACCGACTACGCCATGGCCGATTGGCTTCACCACCAGGACCATGTGGTGAAGCATGTTGATGTTCGGCCGGCCGAGGGCGTTCCCTCGAAGCCGTACCCCGTAAAGACGGCGGCTGACCTGCAGCTGGGCGACGACGTTGTCAACGACTTCGCTGGCGCAGCCTTCCTGCAGTTCTGGCTGGACGGTCTTGCCCGCTAGCTTCTAGTAACTTGTGCGCACCGTTAACTTCGAATGTGGCGCAGCTTCTGAAGCTGCGCCACATTCTAAGTTAACGGTTCTCAGAATGTTTTTCTAGCGAAGCGCGGCTTCAACTGCTGCCACGAGTTCGGGCGCATCCGGCGTGATGTCAGAGGCGAAACGGCCCAGAACTTCACCGCTGGAGGTGATGAGGAACTTTTCAAAGTTCCACTTGACCGGCTCAGTGCCGTCCTGGGTCAGCGCAGCAAAAATCGGGTGGGCATCGCTCCCGTTGACCTCTGCCTTGGCTGCAAGCGGGAAGGACACGCCAAAGTTCTTGCGGCAGAACTCGACAATTTCCTCTTCAGTGCCCGGCTCCTGGCCACCGAACTGGTTGCACGGAACGCCTACAACGCTCAAGCCTTCTCCGCTGTACTTTTCGTGGAGCGCCTGGAGTGCGTCGTACTGCTTGGTGAAGCCGCACTGGGAGGCCACATTAACCAGCAGGACGGCCTTGTCGGCCAGTTCCGGAAGCGACGTTTCGGATCCATCGTTGAGGATCAGGGCAATGGTGTTCAAAGTTTGAGTGCTCACAGCCAGAGTCTAAACCCTTCTTTGTCATGGGGCTTAACGAGAGAAGGTCCGGAATCATAAATGATTCCGGACCTTCAATTGGCGGAGGATGGGGGATTTGAACCCCCGAGGGCGTTAACCCAACACGCGTTCCAGGCGTGCGCCATAGGCCGCTAGGCGAATCCTCCAGCTTGCCGTGCAGAACACGGCAGGTTCAAGAGTACCTGACAAAGTGCCTAAGTCACGAATCGAGACCCAAGGCACCTCTCCCCGCCTGGCACCGGCAGGCTCCGGGGGGTTCCGGCAGAGGAATTTGGGCAGGAAATAAGGGCAACAGGACCCGTTCAAGCCCGATTGCCCTTATATCTCCACCTGGTGACTCCTAAGCAGCCGCCACATATAGGACGCGGACGCATCACGTCCACGCCCCACAAATACGGTGCTGCCGCCGTATCCACGGGGCAAAAACAACCCTACGAGCTTGCCACGCTCCCATGACTTTCATCACGTCTGATGTTCGTCACGTGGAAATAGCTATTTCCAGGTCGTCAATAATTCTTGACTTGCAGAGTAAGCGTCAGTGACCGCCACGCATGGCGAGCACGGCCGTGACGAAGCCTGCCAACGCGAAGGCGACAGTTGCGATCCACAGAAAAATTTGCTGACCTGCGTGGCGGTGAACCCGCTGGGAAGAATTAGTGGAAAAGACTTCACCCCGGGCCATGGCAAGAACGCCTGAAGCAATGGCCAAAACCCAGAAGATCCATTCGAAGAATCCGTACGTCAGCATGTCGATTCACTCCTTGCGCCCGCCTACTACCGCACCGGGGCACATATGGCGCTAGGTCGGCTTAATAATCTGGTCCAAGCCCCTGTGGCGAACGTACCACCGCGGGATCAATATTGAAATGCCCGTCGCCAGCGATCGGATTCGCCCGCGCCGCCACAGTCGGGTAAGCTGATTCCCGGCCCCTCATGTGGCGTCACCCTGTGAACTCCCCCAGGACCGGAAGGTAGCAAGGGTAAGCGGGCTCTGGCGGGTGCATGAGGGGTCATTTATTTATCCCCAGATATGCCGGATTTGCAGCACCACGCGGCATTTTGTCAGGCGGATTAGATAGGGTTTCAACTGTGAGCGCACCAACAGCCCTGTATCGCCGGTACCGCCCGGATTCATTTGCCACCGTCATTGGCCAAGAACATGTCACGGCGCCCCTCATGGCCGCCCTGGACAAGAACCGTGTAAATCACGCTTACCTCTTTTCCGGCCCCCGAGGTTGCGGAAAGACCACTTCCGCCCGAATCCTGGCCCGCTGCCTGAACTGTGCCAAGGGCCCCACCTCACATCCCTGCGGCGAGTGCGACAGCTGCGTTGAACTGGCCCGCGGCGGCGCCGGCTCCCTCGATGTCATTGAGATTGACGCCGCCAGCCACGGTGGCGTTGACGATGCCCGCGACCTTCGCGAACGCGCCACCTTTGCCCCCATCCGTGACCGCTACAAAATCTTCATCATTGATGAGGCCCACATGGTCACCTCCGCAGGCTTCAACGCCCTGTTGAAAATTGTTGAAGAGCCGCCGGAGCACATCAAGTTCATCTTTGCCACCACCGAGCCGGACAAGGTCATTGGCACCATCCGCTCACGCACCCATCACTACCCGTTCAGGCTGGTGCCGCCGGAGCCGCTCATGGCTTATTTGGCACACTTGTGCGAGGCCGAGAACGTAGCGGTTGCCCCGGGAGTTCTCTCCCTCGTGGTGCGGGCAGGTGGCGGTTCAGTCCGTGATTCCTTGTCAGTCCTTGACCAGCTCATGGCCGGCGCCGGAGCGGCTGGACTGGACTACGATCTCGCTGTTGACCTGCTCGGTTACACCCACTCTTCCCTTCTGGATGACGTGGTTGAAGCACTGGCAGCCAGCGATTCCGCCACCGTTTTCAAGTCGGTTGACCGCGTCATCCAGACCGGGCATGATCCCCGTCGCTTCGTTGAGGATCTACTGGAGCGCTTCCGCGACCTCATCATTGTGCAGGCCATGCCGGAAAGCGCCCACGCAATTCTGCGCGGCACACCGGATGAACTCATCGCTCGCATGCAGACCCAAGCCGCCCAGCTTGGCGCCGCGGAGCTTTCCCGTGCAGCCGATGTCACGAACGCGGCGTTCAATGAAATGACCGGCGCTTCCTCGCCTCGCCTGCACCTGGAATTGCTGGGCGCACGCCTTCTTCTTCCGGGCGCCGATTCCTCGACCCGCGGCATGGCTACCCGGCTCGATCAGCTTGAACGACGGTTGAATTACGGCGGGGCCCCGGCTGCGCCTGCCGCCTCCTACCCTGCCGCGCCAGCAGCACGGAGCCAAGACTTCCCCGCTCAAGGTTCGACGCCGGCACCCACCTCCGCCGCGCCCGTAGCCTCGGCTCCCGCGGACTCGAGCGGCGGCGGCCTGGCCGCGGTACGCGCCCAGCTTGCGCGCGCCAAGGAAGCTGCCGGAGCAGAGGTTGCCGCGCGGCACGCACCCGCCCAGGAACAGCCTCAGGCAGCAAATCCTGAGCCAGCGCCGGTTGCGCCTCAGCCGAGCCGTACATGGGATGACCTGCCCACTCCTGAAGGCACCCCTGTCTTCGAGTCGCCGTACCGGGCCGAGCAGGCCCCTGTCGAGGTTGCACCGGCCAAGCAGGCCCCTGCCACGGCGGCGCCAGCCAACGTGGCGCCGGCCGCGCAAGCACAACAGGTTCAGCCCCCAGCCCCTGCCGAGGTGCCGGCGGCCGCACCAGCTGAAAATTCCGGTGGCAGCTCATCCGGCATCGAGGTCATTCGCCGTGCATGGCCGGAAATCCTTGGAGCCCTGCGGAGTATTCGCATGGCTTCATGGGTGATCGTCAACCAGAACGTGGTTCCACAGACCTTCGACGGCCAAGAACTCCGTGTTGGACTTCCATCAACGGGACTCATCAGCACGTTCAGCAATGGCGGGCATCTGGCCAATCTGCAGCAGGCCATCAACACGGTTCTCGGTTTGTCGGTGCAGATCTTGCCCGTTGACGGTGAAGCTCCATCCCCGAGGGCGAGCGCTGAGCCAAACCCAAAAGTTCAAACTCGTAACCCTTCACCCCAGCGTGAAGGGAGCGGCAGTGCTGCGCAGGAACTGACGCCCGTTTCGGCACCAGCTCCAGCACCCACACCTGTACAGGCACCGGACGCGGCTCCCCGGGATTCGTGGGGACTGCCAACCGCAGCACCTACGGTAACCCCGGTTCGCACAGCCGAGACCCAGGCACCGGTTGTAGCGCAACCACCCGTGACTGTTCAGCCCGCTGTCAGGGATCAGGGCCCCATCGCGGAACCAGCACCCGCGTCTACCAAGTTGCCCACAGCTGAGCAGGCTCCGGCCGTGGAACAGGAACCCTGGGACGGTCCCACGGAGCCGAGCGACCCTTGGGATGAACCCGAAGCTTATCCGCCTGCCGATTACGTTCCGGTTGATCCTTACCAGCAGTCCCCTGAAGCGGTGGCGGAACCCGTTCCTGCGTATTCACCGCCGAAGGTTTCACCCATTTCGGCGTGGACCACAGGATGGGACACTCCCGTTGCGGAAGCAGCTGTTGTTGCCCCCGTTGAATCCGAAGCGCCACGACGCAGTGCCATGCTGGCCGAACAGATCGCCCAGCAGTCAAGCCAGCCGTCCACTCAGGACTGGGGCGTTTCACTGGGCCAGTCCAGCAGGGAAAAGGTTGCCGACCCCGGTTGGGGGGCCATCTCCAACGCTCCCGACTGGGCGCAGGACACCGGTTCAAGCGAAACACCCACGGCACCCGCCCAGGCAGCAGCAGAGGATACCCCGCCAGAGCCAAAGTTCAACGCGTCCCTGCCGGTAGCCGGTTCGCCTCTGGGCGCGTCCAGCACGTATCCCACGGTTCGCACGGTCTCTGTTCCCCTGTCCCAAACGACAGTGGACCAACCGACAGCAGCAGAGCAGGCCCCCGCTCAGGCAACGGGGCAGGCACAGCCGGATCCGGCGTCGGAGTCGGATATAGCCGCTGGCAGCCAGGCTGGCGAGAAGCTGAGCATGTATCAGCGTCTGGCCAATAGTCCGGCGGCTCAGGCAGCCCGTGCGCACGCACCATCTGCCGTGGCCAACGCACCATATGTTGAGGACGTGCCGAGCCCGGACGATGTCACGATCGAGGAATCCGGTGTGGTGGGTCAGGCCGCCGTCGAGCGTATTCTTGGCGGAGTACTCATCGAAGAACGCCCGCTCAACAACTCCAACTGACCCACGCTCCACCACCAATAGTTGTAACAACCAGCAATAGACAAGAGGCATTGTGTACGAGGGAGCAGTTCAGGAGCTCATTGACGAGTTGGGGCGCCTGCCCGGAATCGGGCCCAAGTCAGCCCAGCGCCTCGCCTTCCACATACTGGAGGCGGACACCGAGGACATGCAACGCCTGGTCCGCGCCATCGTCACGGTCAAGGAACGCGTAAAGTTCTGCACCGTCTGCGGCAACGTCACCGAGGCGGAACTGTGCAACATCTGCCGCGATACCCGCCGCGACCCAACTGTCATTTGCGTCGTCGAGGAATCCAAGGACGTCCTCGCCGTTGAGCGCACGCGCGCCTTCCACGGCCGGTACCACGTGCTGGGTGGCTCCATCAATCCCATCGCAGGCATCGGCCCCGACCAGTTGCGCATCCGCGAACTGCTCACCCGGCTCAACGACGCGCAGATCCAGGAAATCATCATCGCCACGGACCCCAACCTCGAGGGCGAAGCCACGGCCACTTACCTCTCACGCATGCTCAAGACCCTCGGCATCACAGTCACGCGCCTGGCCTCGGGCCTGCCCGTAGGCGGCGACTTGGAGTACGCCGATGAGGTCACCCTGGGCCGCGCCTTCGAGGGCCGCCGCAACGCGCTGACCTAAGCCCGACGGCTCAGTTCAGCCAACCGCTCGTTCGTGAGGGTCCCCGCCGTGGGAACGTACATGACAAAGTGCAGGTCCGGGACGTCGGAAGGCACCAATCGGTGCTGGTCAAAAGTCAGCTCCCCCACGTTGGGATGGATAAAAATTCGCTGCCGTGAGGAAAAGTTCAGCACAACGTGCTCGGCCCAAATGCTGGCAAATTCAACACTCTCGTCCTGCAGCTTGCGCACCAACGCCGTGTGGGCTGCGGAGCCAAGGCGCGATCCGGCCTCGGCACGGAACTCAGCCACAAAATTCCGGGATGTAATGTCCCAATCGGGCAGCATCTGGCGCAGTTGCGGATCCGTGAATACCAGCCAGAGCAAGTTTCGCTCGGACGGAGCTACTTCGGCGATGCGTGAATAGAGGCTTTCATAGGCGGTGTTCCACCCGGCGATCCCCCAGTCCGGTGCCACCGCGAAGGCAGGGAAATCCACTGCGTCCAGCAGCGCCTGCAGGTGCGCCGGGACGGACTCAATCGCGGTATTTCCGTTCGCCGGCACCGCGGCGTGGCCACCCAATGTCAGAACATAGGACTGCTCGGCCGGGCTGAGGCGCAGCACCCTACCAACGGATTCAAGCACCTGGCGGGAGGCATTGATATCCCGCCCTTGTTCCAGCCAGGTGTACCAGGTGACGCTGACGGCGGCGAAGGCCGCGATCTCTTCCCGGCGCAACCCCCGGGTTCGGGTTCGGCCAATAGGCGGCAACCCCTGTTCGGCCCGAACCAGCCCCGCGCGGCGGTCTCGGAGAAACTGGCCCAGCTCACGCCGTCGTTCTTCATTCATTGCTCCAAACTAGCACTGCCACTACTAGTAGTGACGCCGTCTTCACGGTCCGCCGGGAATGCTGGTTAACTAGCCTTATGCCTCCATTACGTTCACGCACAGTCACCCACGGCCGCAACATGGCCGGCGCCCGCGCCCTCATGATGGCCTCCGGTGTCGCCAAGTCCGACATCGGCAAGCCGATCGTCGCCGTCGCCAACTCCTTCACCGAGTTCGTCCCCGGCCACACCCACCTTGCCCCCGTGGGCCGCATTGTCTCCGACGCCATCCACAAGGCCGGCGCCATTGCCCGCGAATTTAACACCATCGCGGTGGATGACGGCATTGCCATGGGCCACGGCGGCATGCTCTACTCGCTGCCGTCCCGCGACTTGATCGCCGATTCCGTCGAGTACATGGTCAACGCCCACTGTGCCGACGTCCTGGTCTGCATCTCCAACTGCGACAAGATCACCCCCGGCATGCTCATGGCCGCCCTGCGCCTGAACATCCCCACCGTGTTTGTCTCGGGCGGGCCCATGGAAGCTGGCCGGGTGACCATGACCGACGGCTCCATCCGCTCACTGGACCTTGTCAACGCCATCTCCGACGCCGTGGACTCCTCGGTCTCCGACGAAGACATCGAGCTCATCGAAGACAACGCCTGCCCCACCTGCGGCTCCTGCTCGGGCATGTTCACCGCCAACTCGATGAACTGCCTCACCGAGGCAATCGGCCTGTCACTGCCCGGCAACGGCTCGCTGCTCGCCACGCACACGGCTCGCAAGGAGCTGTACGAGCGCGCCGGCGCCACCGCCGTCGAGATCGCCAAGCGCTACTACGAGGACGACGATGAATCGGTCCTGCCGCGCTCGATCGCCAGCTTCGAGGCCTTCGACAACGCCATGGCCCTGGATATCGCCATGGGCGGCTCCACCAACACGATTCTGCACCTGCTCGCCGCAGCGCAGGAGGCCGGCCTGAAGTACGATCTCGAGGACATTGACGCCAAGTCGCGCCAGGTTCCGTGCCTGGCAAAGGTGGCCCCGAACGTTGCAGGCAACAAGACTTTCTACATGGAGGATGTGCACCGCGCCGGCGGCATCCCCGCTCTCTTGGGCGAGCTGAACCGCGGCGGGCTGCTGCACACCAACGTCAAGTCAGTCCACTCCGAGGGCCTCACGGATTGGCTGGACGACTGGGACATCCGCGGAGGCAAGGCCACCGATGAAGCTCAGGCGCTGTGGACCGCTGCCCCGGGTGGCCAGCGCTCCTCCACCGCCTTCTCACAGTCGGCCGAATGGACCTCCTTGGACACCGACGCGGCCGAAGGATGCCTGCGCGATGTGGAGCACGCCTTCTCCAAGGACGGCGGCTTGGGCGTGCTGCGGGGCAACATCGCAGTGGACGGCGCCGTTGTAAAGACGGCCGGCGTGGACGAGTCCATCTGGACCTTCGAAGGCCCGGCCGTGGTCTGCGAATCCCAGGACGAAGCCGTTGAAAAGATTCTCTCGAAGGTCGTCAAGGCCGGCGACGTGGTTGTGATCCGATACGAGGGACCGCGCGGTGGCCCCGGTATGCAGGAAATGCTCTACCCCACGTCCTTCCTGAAGGGTCTGGGACTGGGCAAGGTCTGCGCCCTCATCACCGACGGCCGTTTCTCCGGCGGCACCTCCGGCCTCTCCATCGGCCACGTCTCCCCCGAGGCTGCAGCCGGCGGCACCATCGCCCTCGTCCAGGATGGGGACCTCATCCGCATCGACATCCCGAACCGCTCCCTGGAGCTCGTGGTGGACAACGCCGAGCTGGACGCCCGCCGCGAGGTCCTCGAGTCCACGATCGGCTACCAGCCAGTCAACCGTGAGCGCCCCGTCTCGGCTGCCCTGCGCGCCTACGCCTCCATGGCCACGAGCGCCGACAAGGGCGCCGTGCGGCAGATCCCTGAGAGCACGGTGCTGACCCGCGCCAACCTTTCGGCAGTTCCGGTCTCCTAGCGGTTTCTCCGTTCCGGCTGGTCTCGCCGAGAACGGGGCCTGGCTACAGGGCTTCACCCAAAACGGGGTCAACTCGTGAGGACGGCGTATTTTGTCGCCGTTTTCACGAGTTGACCCCGTTTTCGCGGTGGGCCGGATCAGGCCACCCGCGTCCCCTTGGCCAATTTCCGGGCTGGAGTGCGCAGGGCACGCCAACCCAGGATCAGAATTCCGGCCGTCACCAGCAACTGCAGCCCCAATCCGAGGGGCCACAACGGCGCCTGCTTGTCGAGGTACTGCGCCGCCACCTTGCCGTTGGCACATTGGTAGGTGCCTTCGGGGCCGGCTTGGGCGTAGCGTGCACCCTGGCTGATGGACTCGAAGAATCCCGTCGAGGAATACATCTGGTCCTGGGCGTTACGCTCCGGATACGGAATGGAATCTGCCACCACCACGAACGGATTCATGCTCAACATCCAGGCCACACGCTCCGAGCGGGGCGCTGGCTGCTCCACGAGGGGACCGTAGCAGGCGTACTCGTCGTTCTCGTCAGTAATGTCTGTGGGCCTCGGCGGTGACGGGTAGATCTCGGGCTGATCAATTTGCCCCTCACCTTGATAGATCTCCATGCCCTTGTAATACGTTTGGTTCGCCTTGACGGTGCCGTTACTGAGCATCATGCCCAACCCGAAGGCAATGAGCGTTCCAAACGTCAACGCCGCCACGGTCAAGTACGTCACCACAATGGAGAACAGCGGCCGGTTTGCCAGTGCGGAAATCCCCACGCCCAGGGCGCACACAACGCCGAGCTCTATTGACAACATGAGCAGGGCAACCAGAATGTGCCCTGCGCCCAGGCCCCCCTGCGCAATCCCAAAGATCAGAAACGGAATGCTCACGATCAAAAACGCCAGTGCGGCAATCCATGAGGCGAGGAACTTTCCCCAGAGGAGTTGTCCTGGCCGCAACAACGTCACCTGCATGATGGCCAGCGTGCCGGCGGAGCGGTCCCCGCTGATGGCGTTGGCCGAAAGTGCGGGTGCCACGAGCAGACCAAACAACAGCACAAACGCCAGGACGGCCTCAAAGATCAGCGGGCCCGGGCCCTGCACCACCATGTCCGGTCCCATGCCGCCATATTCGCTTTGATAGCGGCGCTGCGCCTGCCAGCTAAACCATGTCAACGTGGTCACCAGAGCAATCAGGGCAAACCAAATTCCCAGCATGATGTACCAACCACGTGAGCGCAGCCGCTGCCGCAATTCCATGGCCACCACGGCAATGGTGCCGGACGAGTACTGGCTCAGGGTCATGGCTGCTCCACCTTCATGCTCATGTAGGTCTCTTCCAAGGCTCCCGTGGCCGGGGCAAAGGCGCACACGTCCACACCCTCCTGCACCAAATCGCGCAGCAATCTGGCGGCATCAGCCTCAGTCCCCACGGTCACCGAAACTGAATCCCGGCGGCCGGTTCCTTCGGCGAATGCCAAACCCAGAGTCCCGAGGGCGTTGGCCAACGCGACCGGGTCAAGGGCCGCTATTGAGTACTTGCGCCCCTGCCCGGATGCCTCGTCAACGGACTGGGCCAGCACGGAGCGACCTTGATTGACGAACACGGCGCCGTCGGCAATTTCATCAAGTTCGGCCAACACATGCGAGGAAACCACGATAGCCTTCCCCTCGCCGGCCAGCCGCCGCAAAATGCTCCGCAAGGCCACGCGCGATCCCGGATCGAGCCCCGAGGCTGGCTCATCGAGCAACAAAACCTGAGGATCGTGAATGAGCGCCCGCGCCAAGCTCAGCCGCTGCTGCTGCCCACGCGAGAGCACCCGTGCCTTCTGATCCGCCAGGGGCGTCAAGTTGACCAGTTCCAGCAGTTCCTGAACTCGGTCGGGAATCTGTGCGGCAGGCAGGTGATAAAACTTGGCCATGGTGGTCAAGATTTCGCGCGCCGTCAGGGCCTCCCAGACGCCCAAAGTGTCAGGCATCCACCCGATCTTGGCCCGTGCTGCGGCAGGATCACTCACAGGATCGATCCCCATCACGCTGATGGTTCCGTCATCTGGGGCCAGCAGCGAGGCCAGCATGAGCAACAGCGTGGTCTTCCCGGCACCGTTGGGCCCAATCAGCGCCGTAACCTGCCCAGCTGGGGCGTACAGATCCATATGTACGACGGCGTGAACCTCGCCAAAGCTGCGGGAAAGTCCCTTGGCGACAAGGCCGGTGAAGGGCTCTCCCGCCACGATTGGTCCGCTCTCCTGCTCTGCTGGCTGGTGCTCAGTCATGGTTCCCTCCCCTACGGGCCGCCGATGCGGTCATGGCATCAGCCTAGGCCCGCCTGTGCAGGAAAAACATCATCCCAACGTCTGATATTCGTTGCTTTTTGGTGACGAACATGGACATCATTGACCACCATGTGGACGCATCAATTCCTTGTTATCGCGGCACCGCGCTAAACTTTCCTCAACTGCCTTCCGCGCTGATGATGCCGCACTGGCCATGCGCGACGGCGCGGCACCGGCGTGAGCGGCAGCAAATTTCCTTTTCCTAGTGTTGCGTTAGGTAAGTCAATGAGTGTGCATTCATGAGTCTGATTGTTCAAAAATACGGCGGTTCCTCTGTCTCTGACGCCGAAGGCATTCTGCGGGTTGCCCGCAGAGTAGTCAGCACCCAGGCAGCAGGCCATGAAGTGGTCGTGGTGGTTTCCGCCATGGGCGACACCACCGATGAACTGCTGGATCTGGCCGCTCAGGTATCGGCCCAGCCCCCGGCCCGCGAGCTGGACATGCTCATGACGGCTGGCGAGCGAATTTCAATGGCCCTGTTGGCCATGGGTATCAGCGCCCAAGGCGGCGTAGCGCAGTCCTTTACAGGCAGCCAGGCCGGCATGATCACCGACGGCATCCACGGCAAGGCCCGCATCATTGATGTTGACCCGCACCGCGTCCGCACCGCCCTGGACAAGGGCAAGGTTGCCATCGTGGCCGGTTTCCAGGGCATGAGCCGCACAACCCACGAGATCACCACCATGGGTCGCGGCGGCTCCGACACAACTGCGGTGGCCCTGGCCGCCGCCCTGAACGCCGATGTCTGCGAAATTTACACGGACGTTGACGGCGTTTACACGGCCGACCCACGAGTGGTTCCCAACGCTCAGAAGATTAACAAGATCTCCAGCGAAGAAATGTTGGAAATGGCCGCCTCCGGCGCCAAGATCCTGCACCTTCGCTGCGTGGAATATGCACGGCGTTTTGGACTGCCCATCCATGTGCGGTCATCCTTTAGCGACAATGAGGGAACCTGGGTTCTGCCCAGCCCTGACGACAAAATCAAGATTTCAGAGGGAGTTGCCTTGGAGCAGCCAATCATCTCCGGCGTAGCCCACGACCGGTCAGAAGCCAAAGTCACTGTAGTTGGAGTCCCGGATATCCCCGGCAAGGCTGCCATGATTTTCGGCATCATCGCCGGTGCGCACAGCAACATCGACATGATCGTGCAAAACATCTCCACAAAGGGCACGGGCAAGACGGACATCTCCTTCACCCTGCCCATGGTGGAAGGCGAGGACGCACTAAACGCCCTGCGCGCCAAGCAGTCCGACGTTGGCTTTGAGGACCTGATTTACGATGACAAGATCGGCAAGCTCTCACTCATTGGTGCCGGCATGCGCTCCAACCCGGGCGTTTCCTACCGCTTCTTCCAGGCCTTGTCCGACGCCGGCGTGAACATCGATCTGATCTCCACCTCCGAAATCCGCATCTCCGTTGTCACGCGGGCCGACCTGTTGGACGTTGCCGTGCGCGCTGTCCACCAGGCCTTTGACCTGGACAGCGACGATGAGGCAACCGTTTACGGCGGCACGGGCCGCTAGTCCCCACGCCCTCCCCAAGTGAATCCGCTGGCGCGTCTTCGCTTGGGGCCCCTCGGGCGCGTGGGCCCAAACCGGGGCGGCGGGTCACTCGGGGCTGTGGGCCCACACGGGCGCGGGTCCCTTCAGACGCAAAAGGAGGGTGCCGGATTGTTCCGGCACCCACCTTTTTGCACTTTTGGTCCGAGGGCTCCTGAGCTACGCCTCGGATTTACGTTCGGCGTAATGGTGACCTTCTGAATCCGTGTGCTGTTCGTAATGGGAGAGCTGCTCCTGCCCGCTCTCTTCGAGGTCATCATGGTGATGCGCCACCGGGATACTCATGTCGCCGCGGTCAGCGGGGCCAAAAACCTTCTGCGCCTTCTCAGTAGCGTGCATGAATCTGTTCAAGAACTTATCGCCGTTCTTCATCATCAACACCCCTCTTCCTTTCGAGTAAAGCAAAGTGCCCTGAGTCACTTAATTTTACTCCCGGGGCACCCCAAAGGCGCCGGAGCCTCCGCCAGATTACTAGCGCAGCGACTGATCCTTCGGGTCCCTCGGCACCAGATACGTGCTGCCATCGGCCCGTTTGACGGTGATGAATTCCTCCGTGGCCGCCTCCTGCTGAACCAGCAAGGCCTTATTTTCCGGCGTCATCTCATGATCGAGTGGACTGCTGACGGCGGGGCCAAAAACGTAA
This sequence comes from Arthrobacter alpinus, assembly GCF_900105965.1. Lineage (NCBI taxonomy): Bacteria > Bacillati > Actinomycetota > Actinomycetes > Micrococcales > Micrococcaceae > Arthrobacter > Arthrobacter alpinus. Next base: position 3,717,827 of record NZ_FNTV01000001.1, on the reverse strand, counting down.
CGCAAACGACCCGTGAAGCGCATCATTCTGTGAACAAAGGGCGTCTTGGTCATGATTGATTTTCCTTGCAGCGCAGGGGTTGAGCCAACCCGGTTGATCGAGGGAACACTATTCATAGTACCCTGTTAGTTAGTGCACTAACTAAATGAGAGGCTGTGTCCGTGAGCACCACCGAGAACGATCTCCTGCTTGAACGGCAGCTGTGTTTTGGACTCAGCGTGGCTTCCCGCAGTGTCATCGCCGCGTACAAACCCGTCCTTGAACCCATGCAGCTGACGCACCCGCAATATCTGGTCATGTTGGCGCTGTGGGAGCAGGCGCCGCGGCGTGTCAAGGACATCGGAGCCGCCCTCCTCCTGGAATCCGCCACCCTGTCTCCGCTCCTCAAACGCCTCGAAGCCCTGGGTTACATCACCCGCACCAAGGACGCCACGGACGAGCGCGCACTCTGCATTGACCTCACCGCCGCTGGTGCCGCCCTGCGCCAGCAGGCTCTCTCGGTGCCCGGCACCATGATGGCCCGGCTTGGCCTTGACCGCGAAGGTGCCATGGCCCTACACCGCTCCATGATGGCCCTGATTGGCGCCGCGGCGCACGCGGACGACGCCGGAAACGTACCTTCGCCCGTCCCGTCACCTGCCGCCGGGGTACCGAGAGGCACAGTCTCGGGTGCGACCACTCCCCTGGTCATGGAAGATAATTAGGAAATGACCCCCGCACTGCCATCCCCGGCCCCCTCAGTTCTGTCCGAAGCCGCTTGGCAGGACAAGGCCGCGGCCCACCGGGACCGCGTGGACCGCTACGCGGAGCCCTACCTGGCCCGGCGTTCGGCCGGGAAGAAGCACCCCGTTGAGGATTTCCTCTTCACTTATTACACGCAGAAGCCGGGCCAGCTCTCGCGCTGGCACCCGGGAGCCGGCGCCATACTCACGGGAGCATCCGCAACCGAGCGACTCGGCTGGAAGTTCTACCGGGAGGCCAGCAACGCGGAGCGCGAGGAGGCCGGGGCGCCCGCGGAAGCTCCCGGCGTCATTCTTGACGTGGAGAGGTTCCTGGAACTGCGCAGGGATGCGGTGGATTTCGCCCGGATCATCCTGGGCCGCACAGCGGCGCGACCGGCGCAGTTTGGCTGCTTTGGGCTGCATGAGTGGGCCATGGTCTACAAGCAGGAGGCCAATGCGGTGCGGCACGAATACCTGGAACTCAGGCTCGGATCCGGCGGCACTGACCGGGTGGTGGAGGAAAACCGAATCCGCTGTACGCACTTCGACGCATACCGTTTTTACACTCCGCAGGCAACGGGACTCAACGAGCTGACACCCACGCGGGAGAACCAGCGTGACATGGAGCAGCCCGGCTGCCTGCATGCGAACATGGACCTCTACAAGTGGGCATACAAGCTCTCACCTGCACTGCCCAGCGAGCTGGTCATGGACTGTTTTGAACTTTCATGGAACATCCGTGCCATGGATATGCAGGCCTCCCCCTACGATCTGGCGGCGTGGGGCTACCCGCCAATCCGCATTGAAACGGCCGCCGGGAAGGCCGACTACGTGGCCGCGCAGCGCGGCTTTAGTGCCGAATCCGCTGTGCTGCGTGAACGGCTGCGAACCGCTCTCGACGCCCTCCCCTCGTAGCGGACGCATGCCCAAGGTCCTCGGACACCCTTTGACCAGACCGAAGCACAGCCCTACTCTTATTTCACCCATCAATAGTTTGATTTCATATTGCGAAATTAGAGGAGCCCCATGTCAACCGCACTCACCTCCGGCCAGGCCGCCCCCGGATTCACCCTCCCCGACGCCTCCGGACGCACCGTTTCACTTTCCGACTACGCAGGCCGGCAGGTCATCGTCTACTTCTATCCCAAGGCCGCCACCCCGGGCTGCACCACGGAGGCCTGCGACTTTCGAGACAGCCTGGCCGCCCTGCAAGCCGCTGGCGTGGATGTAGTGGGGATATCCACCGACGCCCCGGAGGCCCTGACCACCTTTGCCGAAGACCACGGGCTGAATTTCCCGCTACTCTCCGACGCCGACCACCGGGTCGCGGAGGCCTGGGGTGCGTGGGGAGAGAAGCTGGTCAACAATAAAACCGTCATGGGCACACTCCGCTCCACCGCAGTGGTCAACGCTGACGGAACCGTGCGAACAGCAGAGTACCGCGTCAGCGCCGAAGGCCACGTAGCCCATCTTCGCACGGAGCTAGGCTTGTAACTCGAAAGAAGTCGCCACTCCCGTAGTTGACATTTCAAATGTGATGCGGTTCACTATTCATACGCTGAAATAACAGTTCCACGATGCGAAAATATTTGAAGTTCGCATAGCCTACGCCGTGGATGCCAGCAGATGAAAAGCAAGGATCAACTTGCCATGCTGTTGAACGAATTCAACGAATCCACAGAAAATGCCCTGGTTGAGGTACTGCGACCCTGCCTCGACGTTGACCGGTGGATCCACCAGATCATTGACGGCCGTCCCTATGCAGCGGCGGAAGACATTTTCGCCGCCGCAAGGGACGCCGCCGCGCCGCTCACCGCTGGGGAGGTCGCCTCCGCCATGGCACACCACCCCCGCATCGGGGAACGGCTGCCCGGAAGCGGTCAGGCGGCGGCGCTCTCCGCTGCTGAACAGTCGGGGATTGACCCGGCCGACGCCGCGGTTGCCGCCGAACTACTGGACGGAAACCGCGCCTACGAGGAAAAGTTTGGCCGGGTCTTCCTCATTCGGGCCCTGGGGCGTTCGCCCGATGAGATCCTGTCGGCGCTGCACGAGCGGCTCCACAACCCACCCGAGAATGAAGAACTCATCGTTGCCGGGCAGCTGCGGGAGATCGCACTGCTGCGGCTCAAGGAGGTCGTGAAACCATGAGCGTTTCCCACATCACCACCCACGTCTTGGACACAACACTGGGCAAGCCTGCAGCAGGCGTAGCCGTAGGGCTCGAGGAGCTCAGCGGCGCAGAGTGGCAGCCCCTTGCATCGGGGACCACCGATGCGCAGGGCCGGGTCAAGGACCTCGGGCCGGAGCTGCTGCCCAGCGGGACGTACCGTCTCCGCTTCGACACCGGCGCATACTTCGCCGGCATCGGCACCGAAGCTTTTTTCCCGGAGGTGTCGCTGACCTTCACCCTCGATGCGGCACAAGAGCACTACCACGTGCCGCTGCTATTGAGTCCATTCGCCTTTTCAACGTACCGAGGAAGCTAGCCATGAACGCCAACAACGAAAACACCGGCATCGTTCTGGGTGCCAACCAGTACGGCAAGGCAGAGGTCCGTCTCGTCAAGATCACCCGGGACACGGACCGCCACGAGATCGAGGACCTCAATGTGACCTCCCAGCTGCGCGGTGACTTCCAGGCCGCCCACTTGGAAGGGGACAACGCCCACGTCGTTGCCACAGACACGCAGAAAAACACGGTGTACGCCTTCGCCCGCAACGGCGTGGGATCCCCGGAAGCATTCTTGCTGCGCCTAGGTGAGCACTTCACCTCAGAGTTCAGCTGGGTGACCGGCGGACGCTGGGCCGCCGAACAATACAAATGGGATCGGATCGAGTCACACGGTACGGCGCACAACCACGCATTCGTGCGCAACGGCCAAGAGGTGCGCACCGCCGTGGTGGTCAAGGACGGCCCCAACACCGCGCTGATTTCCGGACTGCAGGACCTAACCGTCCTTAAGTCCACGGACTCCGGCTTCGAAGGGTACCCGGTGGACAAGTACACCACGCTTGCACCCACGCATGACCGCATCCTGGCCACGGACGTGGCCGCGCGCTGGCGGTTCAACCCGGCCGCCGTCGCTGAGGTTGACTTCAACAAATCCTACGACGACGTCAAGGCGCTGCTGCTCGAAGGCTTCACGGAGAATTACTCCACCGCCTTGCAGCAGACCCTCTTCGACATGGGGAAAAAGGTCCTTCTGGCCCACGCCGAGATCGACGAGATCAAGTTCTCCATGCCCAACAAGCACCACTTCGTGGTTGACCTGACCCCGTTTGGCCTGGACAACCCGAACGAGGTTTTCTATGCCGCGGACCGTCCCTACGGACTGATCGAGGCAACGGTTCTACGTGAAAACGCCTCGGACGCCGGCAACGCCTGGGACGGCATCGCAGGCTTCTGCTAGAAGGGCCGGGCCCGTGCGGCCCGGCAAAGAGGCAGGCGGGGGCTGCAACCCCCGCCTGCCCGCAGCGACAACTCCCAAAGCGGGTTCTCGCTTAACAAGGGTAAGCAGACAAGGAGGTCCGCTATGACCAAAATTTCACGTTCCACGGCCGCAGTTCCCACCCGGCCCGAGGATGAAAAGCTCAGTATTGGCGCTAGTTTCGCCTATGGATTCCAACACGTATTGACCATGTACGGCGGGATTATCGCCGTCCCCCTCATCATCGGGCAGGCCGCCGGCCTGTCCCCAACCGACATCGGTGTCCTCATTGCCGCGGCACTGTTCATGGGCGGCCTAGCAACGCTTTTGCAGACCATTGGCCTGCCGTTCTTCGGTTCACAACTGCCGCTGGTGCAGGGTGTGTCCTTTGCCAGTGTGGCCACCATGGTTGCCATTGTGGGCGGTGGCGGAATCCAGGCGGTCTTTGGCGCGGTGATTGTATCTGCCGCATTCGGCCTGCTCATTGCTCCGCTATTTTCCAAGATTGTGCGGTTCTTTCCGCCCGTTGTGACTGGCAGTGTCATCACCACGATCGGCCTGACGCTCATGCCGGTGGCGGCAAACTGGTCCATGGGCGGCAACAAGAAAGCCGCCGACTACGGCAGCGTCTCAAACATCATGCTCGCCGCCTTCACCCTGGCGGTGGTGCTGCTCCTGAGCAAGCTGGGCAGTTCCACCATCTCCCGGCTGTCGATCCTGTTCGCCATGATTGTTGGCACCGTTGCGGCGATCTTCATGGGCAAGGCCGACTTTTCCGCGGTGGGCCATGGCGCCATTTTTGCGCTCCCCATGCCCTTCCACTTGGGCCTGCCCACCTTCAACATTGCCGCCATCATTTCCATGATGATCGTGGTGCTGGTGATCCTGACCGAGACCACGGCCGACATCCTGGCAGTGGGGCAGATTGTGGACACCAAGGTGGACTCCAAGCGCATCGCTGCAGGGTTGCGCGCCGACATGGCATCGAGCCTTGTCTCCCCGGTCTTCGGCTCCTTCACGCAGAGTGCTTTTGCCCAGAACGTTGGCCTTGTGGCTGTCACGGGTGTCAAGAGCCGATTCGTGGTCGCGGCGGGCGGAGTGATCCTTGTGGTCTTGGGTCTGTTGCCCATCCTGGGACGTGTAGTTGCGGCCGTTCCGTTGTCGGTGCTGGGCGGGGCGGGCATTGTCCTGTTTGGCACGGTGGCGGCCAGTGGCATCCGGACACTGGCGCAGGTGGACTACCGCAATAACATGAACCTGATTATTGTCTCCACCTCAGTTGGCTTTGGCATGCTGCCCATCGCCGCCCCAACCTTTTACGATCAGTTCCCCGGCTGGGTCGGCACCATCTTCCACTCCGGGATCTCCTCGGCAGCCATCATGGCAATCCTGCTGAACCTGCTCTTCAACCACCTCAAGCGCGGCAATCCGGAGAATCCGTCCGTGTTTGCCGCTGGCACGGACCGCCTCATCACCGCCGAGTTGTTGGAGCACCTGCAGGACGGCGACAGGTGCGAGGACGGGAAGTTGATTGACGTCGACGGCAAGGAGGTGCCCGTCACGGGCGAAATCCCGCAGGCGGCCAACGGCTCTTCCCCGCACTAAGCAAGGCACGACGGCGGTGGGTCACCCACCGCCGTCGACCGTTTACGGCAGGTGCCCGGGCCGGATCAGCCCCGCCCGACGAAAGGCATGCCGGCCGCCGTGATGACCAATTGGCCAATGGTTGCCGACGCCGGGAGGTCGGCCATGAACATGACGGTCCGTGCGGCCTCGGCCACCGGGAAGGTGGGCTCCACCAGCAGTTCCCCGTTGGCCTGCAGGGCGCCGGTGGCAACATCCAGAGTGGACATGATGGACGTGGCGGTGTTGCCAATGTCGATCTGGCCGCAGCTGATCCCGAAGGCCCGCCCGTCCAGCTCTATGGACTTGGTCAGGCCGCTGATGGCGTGCTTCGTGACGGTATATGCGGCCGACTTGGGTCGCGGGGAATGGGCGGAGATGGAGCCGTTGTTGATGATCCTCCCGCCCTGGGGCTGCTGCTGCTTCATGACCCGGATGGCGGCGGCGGCGCACAGCATGGAGCCGGTGAGGTTGACGGCCACCGTGGCGTTCCAGTCAACCAGCGTCACTTCATCCACGGACTTGGCAGGGCCAAAGGTTCCTGCATTGTTGAAGAGGACATCCACCCGGCCAAAGTGCTCCACGGCTTGGCTGAACAGCCTCGCCACCTGGTCCTCATCGGTGACATCCGTCGGCACCGCCAAGGCAAGCGGGTGGCCGGTGGCCACGGCAAGAAGTTCAGCTTCGCGCCGGCCCGCCAGCACCACGGAGTACCCGGCGGCAAGGGCCGCCTGCGCCACGGCACGTCCAATGCCGGATCCGGCACCCGTTACCACCATGACCCGTGCCGCAGTGTTTTGAAGTTCCTTGTTCACATCCACTCCTTGATTGAGGTGCTTACATTGTTTCTTGAATCTAGCCGGGCAAGCACAAAAGAGCGGGACCGGCGGAAAACGTTCCGCCAGCCCCGCCCCGTGTGGTTCTACTGCGCTATTAATTCCTGCGCATTGGCCGGAACCGGCCAGCCCGTGAATGCCTTGGGCCGGGGCGTTGCGTAGGTGCGCACCTTGGAGGTGGACAGACCCAAGCGGACCAGTGACTCGGCGATGGTAACCGCAGCCGCCACGCCGTCGACCACGGGAACACCCGTGCGCTCCCGGACCTTGTCATTGAGGCCCGCCATGCCGCCGCAGCCAAGAACAATGACCTCGGCCTTGTCCACGGAGACAGCCAGTTCGGCCTCACGGACAATCGCCTCAACAGCGCGCTCGGGCTCTTCTTCGAGCTCCAGCACCGCCATCCCGCTGGCGCGGACAGATGCGCAGCGGTCGGTCAGCCCGGCAAGCTTGAGCCGGTCCTCGATGAGCGGCACGGCCCGGTCAAGGGTGGTGACCACCGAGTACTTGTGTCCAAGGAACATGGCCGTGCTGGCTGCCGCCTCGGTAATGTCCACGACGGGAACATTCAGCAATTCCTGGAGGCCTTCGCGGCCATGCTCGCCGTAGCCGGCCTGGACAACGGCGTCGAACGGTTCGGTGTAGGACTGCACGGCATCCATCACGGCAACGGCCGCAAGGTAACTTTCAAAATTGCCTTCGCATGATTCGGCACCAAAGCGGGGCGTGAGGGCCACAATCTCGGTGCCGGGTGCCGCCACTGCGCGGGCTTGTGAAGCGATTGATTCGGTCATTGATGCTGTGGTGTTCACATTGACTACAAGAATGCGCATGACTTGCCTTTCAATCGAAGCGGGGGTTAGTGGACGCTGTCAACGGCGATGGCCTCACCGGATACGTCGTGGTAGCTGGCCTTGCGGTCAGCCACGAAGTAGTAGGTGACTGCGGCGAGTCCGGCGGCAAAGAACCAGGAGAAGGAGGAAAGTTCGCCCAGTGCCGGGATGAAGGCAATGGCCAGGGCCACCACGGAGGCTGGAATCAGGGCAATCACAGCGCGGGGGTTGACGCCTCGCTTGTAGTGGTACTCAGCGCCCTCAGCCGTTGTGTACAGGTGCGGCACGTTGACCTTGCCTCGGCGGATGAGCCAGTAGTCGGCCATGATGACTCCGAACAGCGGGCCCAATAGTGCGCCCAAACCGCCCAAGAAGTAAACGATGACGACAGGATTGTTGTAGAGGTTCCAGGGCAGGATGACCAGGCCGATGATGGCACTGACCAGGGCGGCCTTGCGGAAGTTCAGGTGGCGGGGGAACAAGTTGGTCAGTGCGTAGACAGGAGCCACGAAGTTGGCCATCAGATTCACGGCAACGGTAAGGATCAGCAGGGCGAGGCAGGCAACAACCAGCAGGAAGGTGTTCGGGATGGTCTGAACAATGTCCGCGGGGCTTTCAATGATGGTTCCGTCAATCTTGAACTGGGCACCTGAGATGACAACAACAATGGCACCGAAGAGGAGCATGTTGATCGGGATGCCCCAGAAGTTGCCGCGCACAATGGACTTGGCAGACTTGGCCGAGCGGGTAAAGTCGCAGAAGTTCAGAACAAAGGTGCCGTAGATGGCAACCCAGAGGGCGCCGCCGGCAAAGATGGTGCGCCACATTTCAGCACCCTGCAGACCGCGGTCGGTCTGCCAGGCAATGGAGCCACCGGCCTGCATAAACATCCAGATGGCGATGGTTGCCATGGTGATCAGAATGATCGGGCCGGCAAAGGCCTCGTACTTGCGGATCATATCCATGCCGAAGCTGACAATAATGACCTGGACAATCCACAGTGCAATGAAAGCCAACCAGCCAAGTGTTGACAGCCCAAGAATGGAGTTGGTGTCCCACGCCTTCAAAGCGGGGAAGAGCGCTGTAAGCATGACCCTCAGGACAACGGAGGCCAGGAAGGTCTGCACGCCGAACCAGACGATTGCGACGCCGCCGCGAAGGAGGGAAGCGATGTGCGCACCCTTGATGCCAAAGCTGATGCGGCTCATGACAGGGAATGGAACGCCCGTCTTGAAGCCCATAAACCCGGAGAAGTTCAACAAGCCAAACAGGAGGACTGCCCCGATGCCCAAGGCCAGCAGGATCTGCCAGCCGCCCAGGCCGAGAGCAAACAATCCGATGGCGAAGGCGTAGTTGCCCAAGCTGTGCACGTCATTGGCCCACAGCGTGAAGATGCTGTAGCTGGACCAGCGGCGGCCTTTCATCTTGGTGGGTGCCAGGTCCTGGTTGAACAGGCTGGCACTGAGGGTGTGACCCTCCGGAGTCTTAAAGGGAGGTTCTGACAGGGTGGTCCCGCCGGTGTGTTCAGACAAGGTGATTCCTCTTCTTTGATCGGCCCGGGCAGCCCCTCTCCCTTGAGGGTGCTCACCTGCCTCAACAGTGTGGATATTCTTTGTGGAAGTAGCGTCCATGATAGCTCCGCAATAAATAGAATTTTCATATGGTGGAATAAAACTTTTGAAGTATGAAAACTAGTCTATGAGCCAGCTCACACCGTGTCAAAGGTTCTGTGGCGAAAATCTGTCACAAGCGCAGAATTTTGCATCCTTGGGCACAAGGACGTAATCTCGTCATACAATATTTTGTTTCCATCTAGCGAAAATTGCGACAGCGAGTTTCATGCTGGATTACCCAACGCCCGCACCACGTTCGACGGCGAACGCGCAGCCAGCGGGTACGCGCAGCCTCACCATCAGGGAGGTAGCGAATGCACCACTGAAAGAGGACAGATGTTCTTGCGAGACGATAATTCCCATATCCTCAGCGGGTTGACAAACCAGCTGCCTGATCGCGATCCAGAAGAGACAGCCGAATGGCTTGAGTCCTTGGATACGTTGATTCAGGAACGCGGCACAGAGCGTGCCCAGTACATTATGCGTAGCCTGCTTCAGCGGGCTGGTGCGCAGAGCGTTGGCGTGCCGATGGTCACGACCACGGACTACGTAAACACGATTCCCGTTGATCAGGAACCCGTGTTCCCCGGCAACGAGGAGATCGAGCGTAAGTACCGTGCCTGGTTGCGCTGGAACGCCGCCATTATGGTCCACCGGGCCCAGTCTCCGGAGATTGGTGTTGGTGGACACATTTCCACTTATGCAGGTGCCGCAACCCTGTACGAGGTCGGTTTCAACCACTTCTTCCGCGGCAAGGACCACGCCGGTGGCGGGGACCAGGTCTTCTTCCAGGGCCACGCCTCCCCCGGCATGTACGCCCGCGCCTTCCTTGAAGGCCGCCTCTCCGAAGAAGACATGGACGGATTCCGTCAGGAAAAGTCCAAGGAAGGCCACGCGCTTTCCTCGTACCCGCACCCGCGCCTGATGCCGGAATTCTGGGAATTCCCCACCGTGTCCATGGGCATTGGCCCGATGAACGCGATCTACCAGGCCCAGTCCAACCGATACCTGCACAACCGCGGCATCAAGGACACCAGCGACCAGCAGGTCTGGGCGTTCCTGGGGGACGGTGAAATGGACGAGCCCGAATCACGCGGCCTGCTCCAACTCGCCGCTAACGACAAGCTCGACAACCTCACCTTCGTTGTCAACTGCAACCTCCAACGCCTCGATGGTCCGGTACGCGGCAACGGCAAGATCGTTCAGGAACTCGAAGCGTTCTTCCGCGGTGCCGGCTGGAACGTCATCAAGGTCCTCTGGGGCCGTGAGTGGGATGACCTGCTAGACCGCGACAGCGACGGATCCCTGGTCGATGTCATGAACACCACCCGCGATGGTGACTACCAGACGTACAAGGCCGAATCCGGCGGGTTCGTCCGCGAGCACTTCTTCGGGCAAACCCCGCAAACCAAGGAACTCGCCGCACACCTTAGCGACGATGAGGTCTGGAACCTCAAGCGCGGCGGCCACGATTACCACAAGGTTTACGCCGCCTACAAGGCAGCGACCGAGTTCAAGGGCAAGCCCACAGTGATCCTGGCGCACACCGTCAAGGGCTACGGCCTGGGCAGCCACTTCGAGGCGCGCAACGCCACGCACCAGATGAAGAAGCTCACCTTGCAGGACTTGAAGGACTTCCGCACACACCTGCGCCTGCCCATCAGCGATGAGGTCCTCGAAGCCGACCCGTACCGTCCCCCGTACTACCACCCAGGGATGGATACGCCGGAAATCCAGTACATGATGGAGCGCCGCAACGCACTGGGCGGTTCCGTCCCTGAGCGTCGCAGCAAGCACACCGAGCTGGAACTGCCCGGCGATAAAACCTACGAGGTTGCCAACCGCGGCTCCGGCAAGCAGCAGGCAGCCACCACCATGGCCTTCGTACGCCTGCTCAAGGATCTGATGCGTGACAAGGGGATTGGCCAGCGTATTGTGCCGATCATCCCTGATGAGGCCCGCACCTTCGGCATCGATGCGTTCTTCCCGACCGCGAAGATCTACAACCCCAACGGGCAGAACTACCTCTCCGTGGACCGCGACCTGGTCTTGGCGTACAAGGAATCCATTTCTGGGCAGATCGTGCACGCCGGCATCAACGAGGCCGGTTCCGTGGCAGCGTTCACCGCCGCCGGCACCGCCTACGCCACCCATGGTGAACCGTTGATCCCGGTCTACGTGTTCTACTCCATGTTTGGTTTCCAGCGCACCGGTGATTCCTTCTGGGCCGCCGGTGACCAGATGACCCGCGGCTTCATCATCGGCGCCACAGCAGGGCGCACCACCCTCACTGGTGAAGGTTTGCAGCACGCTGACGGGCACTCACCGATCCTGGCCTCCACGAACCCGGCAGTGGTCACCTACGACCCCGCCTACGGCTACGAAATCGGCGTCATCATCAAGTCCGGTCTTGAGCGCATGTACGGCAAGGATTCAGTTGATCCCAACGTCATGTACTACATCACCGTGTACAACGAGCCGATCAGCCAGCCCAAGGCGCCGGAGAACATCGACGTCGAGGGCATCACCAAGGGCATCTACAAGCTCAAGGTTGCTGAGATCGACGGGCCCCGCACTCAACTGCTGGCCTCCGGCGTGTCCGTGCCCTGGGCCCTGGAAGCTGCGCAGATCCTCGCCACCGAATGGGGCGTAGCAGCCGATGTCTGGTCCGTAACCTCCTGGAACGAGCTGCGTCGCGACGGCCTTGCTGCCGAAGAGGACGCGTTCTTGCACCCCGAAGCAGAAGCCCGCGTCCCATACATCACCGCAAAAATGGCTGATGCCCAGGGCCCGGTCATCGCCGTGACCGACTACATGAAGGCAGTGCCGGACCAGGTACGCCAGTTCCTGCCCAATGACTTCGCAACTCTCGGCGCCGACGGCTTCGGCTTCTCCGACACCCGCTCCGCGGCCCGCCGCTTCTTCAAGATCGACTCCCACTCAGTGGTAGTCCGCACCCTGCAGATGCTCGCCAAGCAAGGCAAGATCGACCCCAACGCCGCCGCCCAGGCAGCAGCGAAATACGATCTCCTCAACGTCAACGCAGGCACCACCGGCAACGCCGGCGGCGAAGGCTAAGCCCCACACCCACACAAATGATCCCGATTCCGCTTTCCGAGCCCAGAATACTGGCCTCCGAAGGCGGAATCCGGATCATTTCTAATTAACGGGTGGTTGCTGTTCCCTTCGGACGCCCACGAAACTGGCTGCCACATAGCCGAATCACCATCGCATGTAGCAACCGCTGTGCGAGGGTGTTCCTATGTCATACGATCTGTCCGTTTATGCCGTGACCCCTTTGGGCTTTGACGAGTTGCTGGCGCTGGTGCGAAGCACTGCCGGGCTCGACGTCGACGGCGAGCCCTCCAGTGATGCCGACTCGTTGATGGTGATGCGGGGTGCGCGCCGCGCGTACTGTTTCACGATTGACGGTCCCTTTGAGGTGGAGCTCGAGGATGTTCCGGAGGAGGTGACGGCATCGGTGATCGGTGCCAAGGCGGTTTATCAGGTGTTGGTGGAGGGCAGTGAGGAAACCTCGATTCCGCACGCCGTGAAGTTTGCCCGGAAACTGGCCAAGTCCGCCGCCGGTGCGATGCTGGATGAGCAGAGCGGGGAAGTCTGGCCCAAGGCCAAGGGCAGCCGCGTCACCCGGCCCCGCGAAGCGTCCCGGGCGACCGAGCTGGTGACAGTCAACTTCTACACGGAAACAGGCAAAATGCCGGAGGATCTGCCTGGCAGTTACATCGCCGCGGCAAGAAAGTACCTGCCCGAGGCCCTGCCCCGACGCTTCGGCAGCTACGAGCCTCTGCAAGGCAAGCTGGAGCGAGACGGCGATCAAGCATTCACCGACATGTGGCGGAGCGACCCAACACATTCGCTCTATCTCGATTGCCAATATCCTGTTGGTTTTGGAGTCCTGTCTGGTTCCAAGGAAAACAGGCCTATCGGACGGACGTCCTTGAGGTTCGACGGGGCTGTCCTGTCCAATCCGGGGTGGCTGGAGGCGCTTCGAAGGTTCTTCGTCGCCTTTGCTCTGGAATCGAAGAGTTTCTTTGCTTCGGTGGAGGTGCTGCGCAACTACGAATGGGGCACCCGATCTTACAAATGGTCGCCAGGGCAGGAAAAGGAGACGTGGCCGATTGACGGAGGTGAATGGATAGGGCTTGTTCCGTATCCGCAGTCTTGGACGTGGTTCGGCCCGGACCAGATCAGCATCGTTTCCCCGCACCTGACCGGACACCGTGAGATGCATGGTGACCGTTTGTTCCATGTCCTGGCGGAGCAGCCGGTAGACCGGGACTAGCTCGCAGCCCTGCTGCCGGATCCGTCCCAGCCTTGGATCCCCCGGGAACTCGCCAGCCCATACACCCGCTGACCACAGCAATTCACTAGAGAAAGCAAGGAAAGAACAACATGGCATTTTTCAGCAGGAAACCCAAGGAACTCGACGCAACCTTCCCACAGCTAACCCTGCAGCAGGGTGTGAAGATGCGTCAGATCAGCGTTGATGTCCTCACCAGCATGGGGTACGGAGTCGAGGTTGCCGATGACCACGTAGTCACCTCCGACGGGCGCATGTACGGGCTTGAGACGGTGGCACGAACAATTCCCAACGCCCCGGAGCGGGAGTGGAAGCCCATGCTCGAGGACTACTTCGCACGGATGACCGCCAAAGCCGCCGGATCCATCATCGATGCGATGCCCGCCGAGGACCTGCTGGCCCGGACCCGGGCCAAGATCATCGACCCGACCATGGTCACCCAGGAGCAGGCCGAGCTCCACTACAACTACACCCAATGGGTGGGTGGACTCCCCCTCTTGATGGCCTATGACGGGGAAGAAACCATCAACTACCTCAGGGACGACCATGTCCAGCGCGCCGGCGAGGACCGCGCCTGGGATGCTGCCCGGGCCAATCTGCTGGCTGAAGGATCCGGGACACCGCAGCCTGCCACCGATGAGGAAGGTGGCTCGTTCCTGGGCATCATGTCCGATTCTGAGTTCCAAGCCACCTGGTTGGCGTTCCCCGCCGAACTCCTTGACAGCCTCGGGCTCAAAGCCGGACCCCTTGGTGTCTTCATGACAGTCCCCGCCGCAACGGCCCTGAACCTGCACGTCATCAATGATGAAACCGGAATTGCTGACCTGCTCTTCATGACCCGGGTCACCGGAGTCCAACACGACGGCATGCCCCACCCCCTGAGCCCGCATGTCTACTGGTGGAACGGTGGTCAGGTCCAGCCCATCACCGGCGTCGTGGACGGTGACTTGGCAATGGTGCTCCCAGACGAACTCGAACACCTCGCATCCCGCTGAAGGTTGAAGGCTGAGCCGGCGCCGCATCGGGGGATCGAGCATCGGCCCAGCCTTCCTTCGATTGGGGGCCAGAAGGGTCTCACGTTTCTTGCACCAATCGAAGTCCAACTCTGCAGTCGTCAGAGGATAACGGCAGAGCTGGGCGGCGCAATGCTGTCCACAACACCAAAACCGCCAAAGCGGCCGGGCCGGGAACAACACCACCTATTCAATGAGAGTGCCCGGCCGGGAAATCATGACGCCACTGTGGCCTGGGAATTAACCAGCTCGATCAAAAAGATGAAAGCCCGGCCGCGCAATGCGGCCGGGCTTTCCTCGTTCTGTGGAAAGACTAGTTGCGGTTGAGTTCCGCTGAGATCACCTGGGCAGCCTGACGCAGCACCGGAATGGCGCGCTCGGAGAAGGCCAAATCCACGCGTTGCACGGGGCCGGAGACGGAGATGGCTGTGGGTGTGGGTGAGTTGGGCACTGCCATGGCGAAGCAGCGCACACCCAATTCCTGCTCTTCCTCGTCAATGGAATAGCCGCGCTCACGGATGAGCTTCAGGTCAGCCAGCAGCTCATCGATGGTCCCAATGCTTTTGTTGGTGGGGCGGGGCATGCCTTGGCGCGCGATGATGCCGCGCACGGCGTCATCGTCGAGCTGTGCCAGCAGCGCCTTGCCCACGCCGGTGTCATGGGTGTGTGCCCGGCGGCCAACCTCCGTGAACATGCGCATGGAGTGCGGGGACGGTACCTGCGCAATGTAGATGACCATGTCGTCATCGAGCACAGCCATGTTGGCCGTTTCACCCAACTGGTCCACGAGCGACTTCAGCTGCGGCTGCGCCAGTGCACCGAGCTGCTTCGTGGCGCCTTCTCCGAGACGGATCAGGCGCGGCCCCAGTGCGTAGCGTCGACTCGGGAGCTGGCGGATGTATCCCAGCGAAACAAGCGTGCGCAGCAAACGGTGAATCGTGGGCAGGGGCAGATCGGTCGAGGATGACAGCTCGCTGAGCGTCACATTTCCACCTGCATTGGTGATGAGTTCAAGCAGTTCGAAAACGCGTTCCACGGACTGTACGCCGCCGCTCGCCTTTGCTGCCATGGGTCCGACTCCTAGGTATTTGACGGTGCCAGTATTTATCCGCATGGTGACACGGATATTTCACATACTCAACTTACCTCACGACGACGCCAATTAAGTGAACTTCCTCGTGGGCTTGAAATTCCACTAGATAGATAATAATATCCATAATACGAAAACATCTCGTACATGTCGATAGCCCCAAGGGCCCAAGCGAAGGAAATTCAATGGCGAATCCCAGTCCCGGCAACTCAATCACCCTGCGCGTCAGCGCACCTTCCAGCTTCACCGTTACCAGCGAACTGGCAACCGCCATCGCGGCGGCCGGAGCCTCGGTCACCGCCCTGGACGTCACGGAGTCCCACCACGAGCGCATAGTCGTTGACATCACCGCCAACACCACTGACGACGACCACGCCGACCGTGTCAAGGCTGCTCTTGACGCGCTCGACGGCGTCACAGTCCAGCACGTTTCGGACCGAACCTTCCTGATGCACCTCGGCGGCAAGCTCGAGGTGGTCCCCAAGGTGGCCCTGCGCAACCGTGACGACCTGTCGCGTGCCTACACTCCCGGCGTCGCCCGCGTCTGCATGGCCATCTACGAAGATCCCGAGGCCGCACGCAACCTCACGGTCAAGCGGAACACCATCGCCGTGCTCACCGACGGTTCGGCCGTCCTGGGCCTGGGCAACATTGGCCCGGCCGCGGCCCTGCCCGTCATGGAAGGCAAGGCGGCACTGTTCAAGCAGTTCGCCAACGTCGACGCCTGGCCCGTCTGCCTAGACACCCAGGACACGGAAGAAATCATCATGATCGCCAAGGCCATGGCCCCCGTCTACGGTGGCATCAACCTGGAAGACATTGCCGCCCCTCGCTGCTTCGAAATTGAAAAGCGCCTTCGCGATGAACTGGACATCCCGGTCTTCCACGACGACCAACACGGCACGGCCATCGTGACCCTGGCCGCCCTCGCCAACGCCCTGAAGGTTGTCGAGAAGAAGATCTCAGACGTCAAGATCGTCGTCGCTGGCGTCGGTGCCGCCGGAAACGCCATCATCCAGCTGCTCATCGCCCAGGGCGCCACCAACATCGTGGCCTGCGGACGCAGCGGCTCGGTCCACCGCAACGAGACCCACAGCGATGAACACCGCGCATGGCTCGCCGAAAACACCAACCCGGACAACTTCGACGGAACCCTGCACGAGGCCATGACCGACGCCGACGTCTTCATCGGCGTCAGCGGCCCCAACGTTTTGGGTGAAGAGCAGATTGCCGCCATGGCCGAGAAGGCAATTGTGTTCGCCATGGCGAACCCCACCCCC
The DNA here is from genome assembly GCF_900105965.1 of Arthrobacter alpinus. NCBI lineage: Bacteria > Bacillati > Actinomycetota > Actinomycetes > Micrococcales > Micrococcaceae > Arthrobacter > Arthrobacter alpinus. The sequence goes on along the minus strand of NZ_FNTV01000001.1, from coordinate 3,701,069 downwards.
GAGGTCGACCCGGTCATCGCAGCCCGCCACGCCGCCGTCGTCGCAACCGGGCGCAGCGACTTCCCCAACCAGATCAACAACGTGTTGGCCTTCCCAGGCTTCTTCCGCGGACTCCTGGACGCGGGCGTGTCGGACATCACACCCAATATGCTAGTGGCAGCCGCCGAAGCCATTGCCAACCGGGTCTCTGACGACGAACTGAACGCCAGCTACATCATCCCCAGCGTTTTCGACCCGCACGTGGCCGGCGACGTCGCTTCCGCAGTCGCTTCCGCCGCTGCAAGCAACACCACCGAAAGGACTCAGTCATGAGTGCACAATCCGTCACCGTCACCGATCCCACCCCCATCCCCCGTGCCGCGGAAATCCTCACCGACGAGGCGCTTGCCTTCGTTGCGGAACTTAACCGCCGCTTCAACCCGGTCCGCACCGAACTGCTGGAAGCCCGCGGCGTGAAGCGAACCAAGGTCGCAGAAACCGGGAAGCTGGACTTCCTGCCGGAAACCTTCAGCGTCCGCGAGGGCGACTGGAAGGTTGCCCCGGCTCCGGCAGCCCTGACCGATCGCCGCGTCGAAATGACGGGGCCTGCCTCACCAGCCAAGATGGCCATCAACGCACTCAACTCCGGCGCGAAGGTGTGGCTTGCCGACCTTGAAGACGCCAGCACTCCCCTGTGGGGGAACGTTGTCGACGCCGTTTTGAACCTGCGCGACGCCGCCCTTGGCACCCTCAGCTACACCTCCCCGGAGGGGAAGGAGTACCGCCTCCGCACTGACGCTCCCCTGGCCGTAGCGGTTACCCGCCCCCGTGGCTGGCACCTGGAGGAACGCCACATTGTGGTCGACGGCGAACCCACCTCGGGTGCGCTCGTGGACTTCGGACTGCACTTTTTCCACACGGCCAAGGCACTGCTCGCCAACGGCCACGGCCCGTACTACTACCTTCCGAAGATGGAAAGCCACCTCGAGGCCCGCCTGTGGAATGACATCTTTGTCTTCGCCCAGGACTACCTCGCCATCCCGCAGGGAACCATCCGCGCCACTGTGCTGATCGAAACCATTCCGGCCGCCTTTGAAATGGACGAGATCCTCTACGAGCTGCGCGATCACGCCTCGGGACTGAACGCGGGACGCTGGGACTACCTGTTCAGCATCATCAAGTACTTCCGTGACGCAGGCAGCGCCTTCACCTTGCCGGACCGCGCCCAGGTGGCCATGACGGCACCGTTCATGCGCGCCTACACCGAACTGCTGGTCAAGACCTGTCACCACCGCGGCGCCTTCGCCATGGGCGGCATGGCTGCAGTCATCCCGAACCGCAAGGAACCGGAAGTCACCGCGGCCGCCTTTGAAAAGGTCCGCAATGACAAGACCCGCGAAGCCAATGACGGTTTTGACGGTTCCTGGGTTGCCCACCCGGACCTGGTCCCGATCTGCCAGGAAGTCTTCGACGCCGTTCTCGGCGAGCGCCCCAACCAGCTCGACAAGCAGCGCACCGAGGTCAGCGTCACGGCCGAGCAGTTGCTGGACGTTGCCTCCGCCGAAGGCGATGCCACCGAGGCAGGCCTGCACCTGAACCTCTACGTCGCCGTCGCTTATACGGCCGTCTGGATTTCCGGCAACGGCGCCGTCGCCATCCACAACCTCATGGAAGATGCCGCCACGGCAGAGATCTCCCGCTCCCAGGTGTGGCAGCAGATCCGCAACCAGGTCAAGCTGGCCGACACCGGCAACATCGTCACACGGGAACTCGTGGAGACAATCCTTGACCAGGAAACAGCCAAGCTGCGCGGCGAAGTTGGCGAGGAGGCCTTTGCCAAGTACTACAAGCCGGCAAGCGAGCTGATCGCAGACATCTGCCTGTCGGAGGACTACACGGACTTCTTGACCATCCCCGCCTACGAACTGGTGGGCTAGAAATGGCCGCAAAACTTTCGCTTTCCGCCGCCGATCTGGCACATATTGATGATTCGTTGAGCGCTACCGACACGCTGTTGGAACGCAACTACCCGGGCGACGACGGCAGTCGCCAGCCTGTGCACACCGTCTACGTGCCGGCGGACAAGTTCACGCCAACCCTCGCCGCCGACTGGGGCAACGAGGCACTTGCCTTGGCCAACGACCATGGCGGCCTGGAACGCCTGGGTTCCCTGTTGGGCCAGGATGACGAACTGGCGGCCGCCGTGGCGCCCCGGGTTGCCGCCAAGTTGGCAGCCGAGCCCATCGAGGACCTGCGCCTGGACTTTGAGGACGGCTACGGAAACCGCGGGGACGAGGCGGAGGACGCAGCAGCCATCACCGCCGCACGCGCCGTGAACACCGCCGTCGAACAGGGTACGGCCCCGCCGTTCATCGGCATCCGCTTCAAGTGCTTCGAGGCGCCCACCCGCGCCCGCGGCATCCGGACCCTGGATCTGTTTGTCTCCACCCTGGCGGAGACCGGCGGCCTGCCGGACGGGTTGATCCTGACCCTGCCCAAGGTCGCCACTGTTGACCAGGTGCGGGCGATGGACTTTGCCGTCAGTCGCCTCGAGCAGATCCACGGGCTCCCCGCCGGCCGGCTCCGCTTTGAGGTGCAGGTGGAAACTCCGCAGCTCATCCTCAGCCACGACGGCACCTCGCCGGTGGCACGCCTGGCCCATGAAATCCCGGGCCGCATCAGCGGGCTGCATTACGGCACCTATGACTACAGCGCATCCCTGGAAATCTCAGCCGGATACCAGTCCATGGAACACCCCGTGGCGGATTTCGCCAAGGAGGTCATGCAATTGGCTGTGGCCGGCACGGGCATTCGCCTCTCCGACGGTTCCACCAACGTCATCCCCATGGGCGACGGCGTTGAATCGGCTTGGGCGCTGCACGGTCGCCTGGTCCGCCGTTCCTTGGAGCGCGGCTACTACCAGGGCTGGGATATGCACGCCGCCCAGCTGCCCAGCCGCTTCAGCGCAGCCTATGCGTTCTACCGCGACGGCCTTCCCGTATCTGCAGCCCGCCTGCGCAACTACGTGGAGCAGACTCCGGGAGCCGTCATGGACGAGCCCGCAACTGCACGGGCCCTGGCCAACTTCGTCCTGCGCGGAGTGGTCTGCGGCGCTGTCGGCGCCGACGAGGTTGCCGCGCTGACCGGCATCGATATTCCCCAGCTGAGCGCCTTGGCGCACCCGCGGCTGGCACAAACCGTTTCCAAGTAAGGAGTCAAAGATGACCGAGAAGTATTTCTACCCAAAGGGCGGCCTGCCGCCGCAGACCCACCTCACCACCGAACGCGCCATCGTCACGGAGGCCTACACGGTCATCCCCAAGGGCGTCATGACCGACATCGTGACCAGCACTCTGCCGGGCTTCTCCAAGTCCCGCTCTTGGATCCTGGCCCGACCCATCTCAGGTTTCGCCACCACGTTCTCCCAGCTGATCGTGGAGATCGCCCCGGGCGGCGGCGCTCCCATCGCCGAATTTGAGGCGGGCGTTGAAGGCGTGGTCTTCGTGACCAAGGGAAAGGTCAACCTGACCCTCGACGGCGAATTGCACGCACTCGAAGAAGGCGGCTACGCCTACCTCGCCGCCGGCGCCACGTGGGGACTGGAAAACGTCTCCGACGACATCGTCTCCTTCCAGTGGATCCGCAAGGCGTACGAGCGCCTCGAGGGCTACGAGGCCAAGTCCTTCGTAACCAGCGATGCCGAGGTTGAGCCCACTGCCATGCCTGACACCGACGGCGCCTGGAAGACCACCCGCTTCACGGACTCCTCGGACCTGGCGCACGACATGCAGGTCAACATCGTCACGTTCCAGCCAGGCGGTGTCATCCCGTTCCCCGAAACCCACGTCATGGAGCACGGCCTGTACGTCCTGGAGGGCAAGGCCATGTACCTGCTCAACAACGACTGGGTTGAGGTGGAAGCCGGCGACTTCATGTGGCTGCGTGCCTTCTGCCCGCAGGCCTGCTACGCCGGCGGCCCCGGCGAATTCCGCTACCTCCTGTACAAGGACATGAACCGGCAGATCCGCCTCACCTAGAAACTTTTCCGGCCCCACTCTCTCGCCACTACTTGCGGCGTGGGGCCGGCAAGGATATGGCGCCCGCCGGCGCTTTCCACACCCCGCTTTGTCATCGGGTTTCGGAAAGCGCTGGCGGGCGTTTTTGTGCCCGTCCAGTGCCACGCGAAGGCGTTGACAGCCCTGTTATGGTCAGCGTATGGATGAAAATATGGGGACGTTCATCAAGGATTTTGGCACGCTGGTCCGTTTGGCACAGGCCACCATTGAACCGGTCAAGGGCGGCGATGAGCTGCTGCAGACACTGAGCCGCCATCTTGGCGTCCCGCCCAAGGAAGTCTCCGTGGTGGTGGAGGAGATCCCCGCCCACCGGTTGGCGGATTTGGACATCCTGTTGGACAACATCGCCAGCCGCGACCCCAACGCCCGCCTGGTGGGCATCGGCGGTGGCGATCAACGCAACCACATGTCCCTCAGCGACATGGTGCAGCACGCCAACATGCATGCGGCATTCCCGCTCGCTCAGCCGGACTTTACAAACCAACCGGTGGGCCCGGACAAGCAGCGCCAAACGGTGGCGTTGGGCCTAAGGCTTTTCAGCTATGCCGGCGCCGCCATGGCCGTTCTCCAGCGTGAGGCCAAGCCCAACTTTGGCCGCCAATTCGCCACCGTTGAGGTCCTTGCCGCAACACCGGCGGACACCGCCAAGTTCCTGGCCGAGGTACGCCGTCGGATGGAGCACGAAAGCGTGTTCAAGGGCCACGTCATTTCACTCCAGGTCAGTGAATACGGACCCAGCATGGGCGGGGTGACGTTCATCCGCCGCCCCGAACTGTCACGTGCGGACATCATCCTGCCCCACGGCGTCCTCACCCGGGTCGAAGAGCACACCTTGGGGATCGGGCGCCAGGCACAGTTTTTGCAGGCACACGGCCAGCACCTCAAACGGGGACTGCTGCTCTATGGTCCGCCGGGAACGGGCAAAACACACACCGTCCGCTACCTGCTCAGCCAAAGCGCAGGTACAACAGCGGTTCTCCTGTCCGGGGGCTCCCTGGCCCGCATCGCAGAGGCCGCCAAACTGGCCCGAGCCCTGGCGCCGGCCATCGTGGTGCTCGAGGATTGCGACCTGATCGCCGAGGACAGGAGCTTTGGGAACGGTCCACAGCCACTGCTATTTGAGGTCCTCGACGCCATGGACGGACTGGACAGCGATTCCGACGTTGCTTTTGTCCTGACCACCAACCGCGTTGACATGCTGGAGCGGGCACTGGCCCAGCGTCCCGGCCGGGTGGATTTGGCGGTGGAGATCCCACTGCCCTCTGAACCTGAACGCGTGGAACTATTGCAGCTCTATTCGTGCGAGCTCGCCTTTTCACCGTCCGCGCTCGAGGCAGCTGCCGCGCAGACGGCCGGCACCACCGCCTCTCTGGCCAAGGAACTGATGCGGCGGGCCGTGGTGGCGGCGTCGTTGGCGGGGGAAGATCCCAGCGATTCCCACCTGGCCGTCGCCGTGAATCAGCTCATGGACGACGGCGCTGCCCTCACCCGAAGCCTGCTGGGCAGCAGCACCAACTCCGGCAGCTAAGCGCCGCGCCATTGAACTCACGGCGCCCGTTGCCGCTTTTTGTGCCCGTCCCACGGCTGCGAAAAGCCGGACGGGGCGCCTTTTGTGTCGGCCACCACTCCCATGCGCCAATCCCCCTTGACTACTGACCGGACCTTGCCTAAACTTTTCATAAAGCAGAAACTAAATTCCATGAAGTGAAAATGTGGAATGAAGCACACGGAACATAGACGTTCCCCTGGAAGGATCTTGAGATGACGTACACAGTGAATTGCTCCATCCTCCTGACGGAGCTGCCCCTGTTGGAGCGTGCGGCCGCGGCCAAGGCCGCCGGCTTTGACGCCGTCGAATTCTGGTGGCCCTTCGCCAGCTCCGTTCCCGGCGATGCCGAGCTCACCGCCTTCGAGCGCTCCATCACCGACGCCGGCGTACAACTGACGGGCCTGAACTTCAACGCAGGCGACATGCCGGCAGGCGACCGCGGACTGGTCTCCTGGATTGGACGTGAAGCCGAATTCAAGGACAACATCGCCGTTGTCGCAGGAATCGGCGAGCGCCTGGGCTGCAAGGCCTTCAACGCCCTCTATGGCAACCGCCAGGATGGGCAGCACCCCGCAGCCCAGGACGCCCTGGCCGTGGAGAACCTGGTTGCAGCCGCCCGCGGCATCGCAGCCATCGGAGGAACTGTCCTTCTGGAACCGGTCTCCGGAGCCCCTGCCTACCCCCTCAAGACGGCCGCGGACGCACTGTCCGTTATCGCCAAGACCCAGGCGGCCGGGGTGGAGAACGTCAAGCTGCTGGCAGATTTCTACCACTTGGCCGTCAACGGCGACGACGTGGCGGCAGTCATTGAACAGCACGCCAAGGACTTCGGGCACATCCAGATTGCCGACAACCCCGGCCGCGGCGCACCCGGCACGGGCGAACTTCCTCTCGGCGAGTGGATCAGCCGCAGCCGCGAACTTGGCTACACCGGGGCGATCGGTCTCGAATACAAGGCCCCCGCTGCCGAAGCCTTCACCTGGGCCATCCGCCAGCCCGCCTAACCGGCTTCCGTCCCAACACATTTACTTCTCGCAAAGGATTCATCATGACAAACGTTGCAGTTATCGGTCTCGGAATCATGGGCCTGCCCATGGCAGTCAACCTGGTCAAGGCCGGCCACACGGTGACCGGTTTCAACCGCAGCCAGGGCGCCATTGACAAGCTGGTTGCCGCAGGCGGCCAGGGCGGCACGAGCATCGCCGACGCCGTCAAGGACGCCGACGCAATCATCACCATGGTTCCGGACTCCCCCGACGTTGAGGCAGTTGTCAGCGGCGCCGACGGCGTTTTCGCCAACGCCCGCAAGGGTGCCCTCTGGATCGATGCCAGCTCCATCCGCCCCGATGTGGCCAAGCGCCTCTCCGCCGACGCCGTTGCAGCGGGCATCCGCCCTCTCGACGCCCCGGTTTCCGGTGGCGAACAGGGCGCCATTGACGGCGTTTTGTCCATCATGGTCGGCGGCGAAGCAAAAGATTTCACCGACGCCGGCGAAGTGCTCAACGCAGTGGGCAAGACCATCGTCCACGTGGGCCCCTCCGGCTCAGGCCAAACAGTCAAGGCAGCCAACCAGCTGATCGTGGCAGTGAACATCCAGGCCCTCTCCGAGGCAATCGTCTTCCTTGAGGCCTACGGCGTCGACACCGTCGCAGCACTGAAGGTCCTCGGCGGCGGCCTGGCCGGCTCCAAGGTTCTTGACCAGAAGGGCCAGAAGATGCTCGATCGCAACTTCGACCCCGGATTCCGCCTGGCCCTGCACAACAAGGACCTCGGCATTGTCACCGCAGCAGCACGCGAGGCCGGCGTCACCGTCCCCCTCGGCGCAGCCGTGGCACAGCTCGTCTCCGCCATGGTGGCCCAGGGCGACGGCGCCCTTGACCACTCCGGCCTCTTCAAGCAGGCCGCGGCACTCTCCGGGCGCAAGTAACCCATTCCCCAGGCAGCACCGGCCCATCAGGGCCACCCACCACAGACTTTCAAGGAGCACACAATGACTAAAATGCGCAGCGTTGACGCCGCCATCCTGATCCTGGAAAAGGAGGGCGCCACAGAAGTTTTCGGCCTCCCCGGCGCAGCCATCAACCCCTTCTACGCCGCAATGCGCGACCACGGAGGCATCAACCACACCCTGGCCCGCCACGTTGAGGGCGCCTCGCACATGGCCGACGGCTACTCCCGCGCAGCCAAGGGCAACATCGGCATCTGTACCGGAACCTCCGGCCCCGCAGGCACAGACATGATCACCGGCTTGTACGCTGCATGGGCGGACTCCGTGCCGATCCTGTGCATCACAGGCCAGGCCCCGGTTGCCAAGCTGCACAAGGAAGATTTCCAGGCCGTGGACATCGAGACCATTGCCGCACCGTTGACCAAGATGGCCATGACCATCAAGGAACCCGGCCAGATCCCAGGCGCCTTCCAGAAGGCCTTCTACCTGATGCGCTCCGGCCGTCCGGGCCCGGTTCTGTTGGACCTGCCCATCGACGTTCAGATGGCCGAGATTGAATTCGACATCGACGCCTACGAGCCGATGACCCCGAGCAAGCCTGCCGCCACGCGCAAGCAGGCCGAGAAGGCCCTGGACATCCTGTTGGCTGGCAAGCACCCGTTGATCGTTGCCGGTGGCGGTGTCATCAGCGCTGAGGCCTCGGACCGCCTGGTGGAACTGGCCGAACTGCTCTCCATCCCCGTCATCCCCACCCTGATGGGCTGGGGTTCCATCCCGGATGACCACCCCCTGATGGCCGGCATGGTTGGCCTGCAGACCTCGCACCGCTACGGCAATGCTACATTCCTGGAGTCCGACGCCGTCATCGGCATCGGAAACCGCTGGGCCAACCGCCACACAGGTGGTTTGGACACCTACCGCAAGGGCCGCAAGTTCGTCCACATCGACATCGAGCCCACCCAGATCGGCCGCGTGTTCGCACCGGATCTGGGCATCGTCTCCGACGCCGGAGCAGCCCTGGATGCGCTGCTGGAAGCAGCCCGCGAGCGCGTTGCCGCAGGCACCGTGCCGAACTACGGCCAGTGGGCCGACGACTGCGCCACCCGCAAGGGCAGCCTGCAGCGCAAGACCCACTTCGACAACGTGCCGATGAAGCCCCAGCGCGTCTACGAGGAGATGAACTCGGCCTTCGGCCAGGACACCACCTACGTTTCCACCATTGGCCTGTCCCAGATCGCCGGCGCGCAGATGCTGCACGTCTTCGGCCCGCGCCGCTGGATCAACGCCGGCCAGGCCGGCCCGCTGGGCTGGACCGGTCCGGCCGCCCTGGGCGTTGTCCGCGGCAAGCCCGGCGAGACCGTTGTTGCGCTGTCCGGCGACTACGACTTCCAGTTCATGATCGAGGAATTGGCGGTTGGCGCACAGTTCAACCTGCCGTACATTCACGTGGTTGTGAACAACTCCTACCTGGGCCTGATCCGCCAGTCGCAGCGCGGCTTCAAGATGGAAGCCCACGTTTCCCTGGCCTTCGAGAACATCAACTCCCCGAGACCAACGGCTACGGCGTTGACCACATCAAGGTTGCGGAGGGATTGGGCTGCAAGGCCATCCGCGTTGAGCGCCCCGAGGACATGGCCGCTGCCTTCGCCGAAGCCAAGAAGCTCATGGAAGAGTTCCGGGTTCCGGTTGTTGTTGAGGCCATCCTGGAGAAGGTCACGAACATCTCCATGGGCACCGAGCTGGACAACGTCACCGAGATCGAGGACATTGCCGAGTACGCAACCGACGCACCCACCGCCATCCTGGCGCTGCAGGGCCAGGACTAGCAAGATGCGGGTCATCCTCGCACCGGACAAGTTCAAAGGGTCGCTCTCGGCCCCGGAAGTAGCCCGGCACCTGGCGGAGGGCCTGCGCTCCGCCTACCCGAAGTTGGACATTGAGCTGATGCCAGTGGCCGACGGCGGTGAGGGCACCATTGACGCCGTCGTCGCCGCAGGATTCACGCGGGTTGATGCGACGGTGCAGGGACCCACCGGCGAGGCTGTGCTAGCCGAGTTCGCCGTCCGCGGGGAGGTCGCCGTCATTGAGATGGCGTCGGCCTCCGGGCTGGCGGTCCTGCCAGACGGCCGGCTGGCTCCTCTTGCCGCATCTACGTACGGCACCGGCCAGTTGGTCAGTGCCGCACTAGACCACGGCTGCACGGACATTGTGCTGGGCGTGGGCGGCAGCGCGTCCACCGACGGCGGGGCAGGAATGCTCGCAGCCCTGGGCGTCACGTTCAAGGACGCAACCGGCAAGCACCTGCCGCCCGGCGGCGGTGCCCTCTCCAGGGTGACGAACATCGATGTCACTGGCCTGGACAAGCGTCTGGGCGGGGTCACCTTCACCCTGGCCAGCGACGTGGACAACCCGCTGCTGGGCCCCGAAGGCGCGGCCGCCATTTTTGGACCACAAAAGGGTGCAACCCCGGAACACGTCGCCCACCTGGAAAACGCGCTTGAACGGTATTTTAGGATCATGGCCAACGCCCTCGGCACCGCCGCCGTGGACGCCATTGACGCACCCGGAGCCGGCGCCGCCGGCGGCACCGGCTATGCGGCTCTCGCAGTACTGAGCGCCAAGCGGCGCTCAGGCATTGACGTTGTGTTGGGCCTGACCGGTCTGGCGGAGCGGCTCCACGGGGCTGGCCTGGTCATCACCGGTGAAGGCAGCCTCGACGAGCAGAGCCTCTTCGGGAAGGCCCCCATGGGCGTGGGCGCCGCTGCCCGGGCCTCCGGTGTTCCCGTGGTCGCCGTTTGCGGCCGCACCACTTTGGATGCCAACACCCTGGCCGACGCCGGCTTTGCCAGCACGCACGCCTTGACAGATATTGAACCCGACACCAACCTTTGCATGAAGAACGCCGGCACCCTGCTCGCCCAGATCGGAGCCACCATTGGCTCGGGGCTGGCCCGCGCCGGCCAAGAAAAGGAGATTTCCCATGTCTAGCACCGAAGAAAACGCCCCCCACGGCGGAATTTTTGACCTCGTATTCCGCGGCCAGCGAGTGCTCACCACCGCCGGAATTGTGCCGCGCGAAGTGGGTGTCCGTGACGGCGTCGTCATTGCCCTTGAGCCGCTTGGCAACAACCTCCAGGGTCACCAGGTCATTGAGTTGGCTGACGATGAAACCCTCATCCCGGGTCTCGTGGACAGCCACGTGCACATCAACGAGCCCGGCCGCACGGACTGGGAGGGCTTTGCCTCCGCCACCCGCGCAGCCGCGGCCGGCGGTGTCACCACCGTCATCGACATGCCCCTGAACAGCATTCCGGCCACCACCAACGTTGCAGCCCTTGAGTTGAAGCGCAGCGTGGCGCTTGACCAGGCCTTCGTCGACGTCGGCTTCTGGGGCGGTGCCATCCCCGGCAACAAGGCGGACCTGCGCCCCCTGCACGACGACGGCGTCTTCGGCTTCAAGTGCTTCCTGCTCCACTCAGGCGTGGATGAATTCCCGCCGCTCGACGCGGACGAGATGGAAGCCGACATGGCCGAGCTGAAGTCCTTCGACTCGATCATGATTGTCCACGCCGAGGATTCCCGCGCCATCGACCGTGCCCCCACGGCGGCCGGCGACCACTACGACAAGTTCCTGGCCTCACGCCCCCGCGGTGCCGAGAACCTGGCCATCGCCGAGGTCATTGAACGGGCCCGCTGGACCGGCGCCCGCGCCCACATCCTGCACCTGAGCTCCTCCGACGCGCTGCCCATGATTGCCAGCGCCCGCCGCGACGGTGTCCGCCTGACAGTGGAAACGTGCCCGCACTACCTGACGCTCATGGCCGAGGAAATCCCCGACGGCGGCACCGCCTACAAGTGCTGCCCGCCCATCCGCGAAGCCTCCAACCGCGAGAAGTTGTGGGAGGGACTCCAGGACGGCACCATCGACTGCATCGTCACCGACCACTCCCCCAGCACCCTGGACTTGAAAGACCTGGAAAACGGCGACTTCGCCGTCGCCTGGGGCGGGGTTTCCTCGCTTCAGCTGGGCCTGTCACTGATCTGGTCCGAGGCACGCCACCGCGGCATCGCCCTGGAACAGGTCATCCAGTGGATGTCCACCGCCCCGGCTGAGCTCGTGGGCCTGCACAAGAAGGGCAAGCTGGCCCCCGGCTACGACGCCGACTTCGCCGTCTTTGCCGCCGACGACGCCTTCGTCGTTGACGTCACCAAGCTCAAGCACAAGAACCCGATCACCCCCTACGACGGCCGTGCACTGTCCGGCGTGGTCCGCCGCACCTTCCTGCGCGGGCAGGAAGTCGATTTCCAAACGCCCACAGGCAAGCTCCTGCGCCGCGGCGAGATCACAGTGGACAGGCCGGTCAATGCCTGATTCCGTACTGCTTCCAGCCCTGGGTGAAAGCGTCACCGAAGGCACCGTCACCCGCTGGCTGAAGGCCGTAGGCGATCTTGTCTCCATCGACGAGCCACTCGTGGAGGTGTCCACGGACAAAGTAGACACCGAAATCCCCTCCCCGTTCGCCGGCATCCTGACGAGCATCATGGTGCCCGAGGACCAAATCGCTGAGATCGGCTCGGTTCTGGCCACCATCGCGGCAGAATCGGCGGCGGAGACACCGGTGGTCGAGCCTGTCGAGACCCCGGCGGCGACGGTCGCACCCCCGGCGGACCGGGATTCCCTCGGCAGGGGCCCCGAGAGCGAGGGCCCCGAGAGCGAGGGCCCCGCTGCGAGCTTGCGAGCAGAGGGAGCTCTTGGGGACTTTCCGGCCAATCGGCCGCGGGCGGCCTCGGCCTCCCTGACGTCGCCTACGGAAACCCCGGCTCCGCCGGTGGTCGAGCCTGTCGAGGTCAAGACGCCCGGCCTCTACTTCACTCCCCTGGTGCGCAGGCTCGCCCGCCAGCACAAGGTTGACTTGGCCACCGTGGCAGGAACCGGCGTCGGCGGACGAGTCCGCGGAGACGATGTCAGGAAGGCAGCCGCTTCAACTGTTGCAACGCCGTCGGCGGCCGTTGTGCCCGTTCCGGCGCCCGCCAAGGCTGCTGCCGCGGCACCGGCCGCGCTCCGCGGGACCGTGGTGAAGGCTCCTCGAATCCGGGCTGTGATTGCCTCGCGCATGCGGGAATCCCTGAACACCTCCACCCAGCTGACACAGGTCCACGAGGTGGACGTGACCGCGATCGTGCGGCTGCGGGAACGGACCAAGGGCCAGTTTGCTGCGATTCACGGCGTGAAGCTGACGTTCCTGCCGTTCATTGCCCAGGCAGTGGCGGAGGCGCTGAAGGTCCATCCCATGCTCAACGCTGAATTCGACGAGGCTGCGGGCACCATCACCTACCATGGGGCCGAACACCTCGCGTTTGCTGTGGACGCCCCGAAGGGGCTCATGGTTCCGGTGGTGCGCGATGCAGGATCACTGAACCTTGCCGGCCTGGCCTCAGGGATTGCCGACGTTGCATCCCGCACGCGCAACGGCTCCATCAAGGCCGAGGAGCTCAACGGAGGCACGTTCTCCATCACCAACATTGGTTCGGTGGGTGCGCTCTTTGACACGCCCATCATCAACCAGCCGCAGGTCGGCATCCTGGGTGTTGGCGCCATCGTGAAGCGGCCCATGGTTGTTGCGGGCGCCGACGGCGGGGACGTGATTGCGATCCGGAACATGATGTACCTGTGCCTGACGTACGACCACCGCCTGGTGGATGGCGCCGATGCCGGTCGGTTCCTGCAAACGGTCTCGGCAAGGCTCTCCGCCGGTTCCTTCGAGGCGGAACTGGGCTTGTAACAACAAGCACCCTCAGACGCCGCATCACATACGGCCGGTTTTTCCGGAACGCTATCGCACTTTTTTGCGAAAGGGTTCCGGGAAAACCGGCCATTGCTGCGACAGGGACTGTATTAGAGGAGTGCGGCTGCGAGCTGGGGCGCCAGCCTTTCTGCCATGATGGCGTATCCGGCAGTATCGGGGTGGAGGGTGTCGGGAAGCCGGTCCAAGGCCTCCTGCTCCGTCAGCACGGTGGCTCCGTCGATGAGGTGCAGGTTCGCGTCTCCCCTGGCCTGGAACACAGCAACCACATCTGCCGTGGCCTGACGGTAGTGCGCTAGCGTCCAGCCCACCTCGTTGATCTTGTGTTCGCGAGGCAGCGACAACACTGGGGAGATGACAACCAGCGGCACGTCGGGGTGGGCCCGGCGAATCGTGTTGATGAAACCCTGCAGGGCAGGGCCATAGCTGCGCTCGGAGAAAACAGACGCGTTGTAGCTGTTGATGCCAACACACATGGAGATGAGATCGGCCGGAGTTTGGGCAATCGTGTCCGCGACGACCGGATCAAGTTGGCACTCACCCGCCAATCCCAGGCTGGTGAGCTGCCAGCCATTGGCCGCGGCCACGAGCGCGGGCCACGCCTGGGTAGGGCCGTCGGCCTGTTGGCAGTGCGTGATGGAACTGCCGTAGGTGATCCACCGCGGGCCCTCTTCCACCGCACTGGTGACGGAAGCGCCGTCGAGCGTTGCTTGCTTCAGGGTGAAATCGCCATAGTGGGGCAGCCACAGCTGCACAAGGGAGTCGGGTGCCAGCCTCGTCAGGTCAACCTCGTGGCGGTGAAGGCCGACGGCGGGCAGCCGGTGCGTGCGTTCGCCGTTGATCAGGACATCGTAAGGGGCGCAATCGTCGGCGCCGTGGCCTGCGATGGTCAGTGTCCCACCGCCGGTGCGCCAAGAGGCGCGGATGCCAGCTGCCATGGCGGCCCGATTGGCCAGATTGTCGGTGAAGGGTGGCAAATACCCGTTTGGGTCCAGTCTGGAGAAGCTCTGCGCACCGTCCTCATTAACGTGAATCGCAAACATTCCGGACCATTGGGCAGCAACTGAAACCATGGGGCAATCCTATCGAAAGTGGTTCGGGCCCCTGCCGGCGGGTTCCGGCAGGGGCCCGAACGGGCGTCATCTCACACCTCGGCTGAGGGGCGGGTGTTGGGAGGGATCGGTTAGTTCGGCGTGACGTGGAAGGTGCCGAAGGAGAACAGCCCGCCGTTCCCATCCGATACCACCAGGGTGTCCTTGCCATTCTTTGTGCCCTCAGGGACGGTGAACGTGACGGTGCCCTGTGCATCGGCCAGGAACCAGCCGATGCGGGCGCCGTGTTGGTTCAGGTGCACGTAGGCCCATTCATTGGCAGGAAGGTTCTTGACCGTGACGGTGTCGCCGATGCTGAACTTGCCCGTGCTCAGGCCCAGGTCAACGGGAGGCTGGCCCTTCAGATCCAAACGGGTCACGGACGGCTCAAAGCCAGGCATCGCTGGGAGCACGGGCAGCTCAACCGCCTGCACCAGGACGTCCTTGGACGCATCCTTGGCGCCGTTGACAGCGGCGAGCGCGATGGAACGCTCCGCCACGGCACCTTCGGAAAGTTCCGCCGTCGAAAGTTCACGGGTTTGAGTGAACGTGGCCGTGGCTCCCACAGCCAGGGTGCCGTGGTCGGTGCCGAGCCCGGCGACACCGGTCAGGGTGACGTTGCCGGAGTTGGTGGCGGTGACCGTGGTGGTGGTGGTATCGCCAGCTCCGGCCAGGCCGTTGCCGTCGGTGTCGTTCCACACGGCAGCCGCGGTGGCCGACAATTCGGGGTTGCGCGCCAACACGTCAACTTCGCTGCCCGTGATGGTGAACGTCTTGCTTGCAAGGCCGGTACTGGTGACGGACCAGGTGGTCAAGGGGACAAAGAAGCCATTGGCCAGTTCATCAGCCGTGACCGCGTGACGGGGCGTCCCACAGGTGTAGTTGGCCCACATGGCCAGGTTGTTCCAGCGGCAGTTGCCGCCGGCCGGGGGCAGGAACGGATCGAAATTGCCTGAGACCGGCGCAACGTTGGAGGTGACATTGCTGAGGCTGGTCACGGCGAACTGGTACGGGAGCTTTTCGCCAACCGCGTACGGCGTGGCGGCCAGGTCGCGGCCGTTGTCGGTGCGCGAGCCCACGACGCCGAGGCCGATGGTGGGTGCAGCGCCGCCGGTGACAGTCACGGGAACCACTGCATTGAATTCGCTGGTTCCATAGCTGGCCTTGGCCGTGACGCTGTAGCTTCCGGCCTTGGCGCTGGCGGGGATGGTCACCGGGACAGTGACGGTGGCCGTGGCGCCCGCGGCGACGTCGGCAAATGCGGCAGTGCCGAAAGTCCAGGCGTTCTTCGCGGCGAAAGTGGCCTTGGCTCCGGTGATGGCCTTGTCGCTTCCGTTCACCAGGGTCAGTTCAGCCTGCACGGTTTCACCGTTGGCGCCCGTGACGGCCTTGGCGGTGAGCTCAACGCCGCACTCGATGGCGAGCCATTCGGCGTTGAACTTGCCGAACGTCATGGTGTTGTTGTCGCCTTCATAGAAGACGCCGAAGGTGCCGTCACCCAATGGGGCCACTGTGGAGTAGCTCATGGCGCCCGCCTTGAATTGCTTGCCGGCGCTCCAGGTGGCGCCGTCGTCGCAGGAGTAGCGGATGGTTCCGTTCTGGCGTCCGGAGGTGCTGTTGGCGTTGGAGAACAGCAGCATCTTGGCCTCGTCGGAGCCCTGCGCGGCGTGCGGGTACATGCGTGCAATGGAGGCGTTGTTGACGGGGTCACTCAGGCGGGTGTCCACAGTGACGGGTCCGTACGTTGCGCCGCCGTCCTTGGAGATGGCGATCTTGCGGCCGCCGTTGCCGCCACTGCTGGCGCGGGAGTTGAGCATCACGTCGCCGTTGGAGAGTTCCACGGTCTTGTTTTCATCCATGCCGGTGCCAACGAACGCACCGCGCTGCCAGGTCTTGCCGTGGTCGTCGGAGAAGACGCTGTAGGCCTGGTACTCAATGGCACCGCTGGCCTGCTTGACCTTGCCGGTGTACTGCTGGACCAGGCGGCCCTTGTGCTCGCCGTACTTGAGCTGGATGCCCGCACCGGAAGCTGCAAAGACGCCCTGGATGCCGCCCACGTTGGCGGAATCACCCACGGGCTTGACTACATCGGTGATCAGCGGGCCGTCGAAACCGGCAAATTCCGAGCCCGCGGCGTAGTCAACCGGGGGCAACACGGGCATGTGTGCCGGGTCCATTGACCAAGTCAGGCCCTTGTCTCGTGAAACGGCGACGGCGGAGCTGGTGATCTTGCGGTCCGCGTCGTTGTTGCCGAAGGCACCAGCCTGGAAGCTGACGTCCTTGGAGTACACGAAGAAGTTGAAGACATCCCCGGTGACCTCATCGACCACATAGCTGGGGTCGCTGAAGCCGTAGACGAGCTTCTCGGCCGTGGGCACCTGGCCGCGTGCCACATAGGTGGGCGCACCCCACGTCTTGCCGTTGTCCGTGCTGCGGCGCTGGAGGATGGAGTTTGGCTGGGGCGAGTCACCACCATAGGGGCGACCATCATAGGAGGCCAGGACAATGCCGTTACCCAGGTGGGCAAGGGCGGGGATGCGGTAGTTGGCTCCCAGTACGGGGTCAATGGCGTTGTCGCCATTCTTGGCCAACACCTGTTCGGCGTAGCTGCCAACTGCGCCAGCGGAAACAGCTTCGCCCTGCGCCACGGCAGGGGCGATCATGCTGGTCAACAGGCCGGCAGTTAGTACGCCTGCGATTGTTACCGCGCGGGCGTTCTTCCATCGGCGTGGAAAGTCGGTGGATTTCATTTGGTCCTTTCGGCGGCCTGCATTGGCCGCGTGGCGGTCGCCATTTCATGAAGTGCCCCAGGCTGAGCTGTGATTCATCAGACATGGAACATCCCACCACCATAGCGTGCGCTGGGTCACAAAACCACCACGCATGGCTACTGTGACTTTGGCAAGCATCAGGCACAGGTTCGGCCCGGAAAGAGACCTGAACCACTAGAGTTCATGAGTTCGCTAACACTCGGTAGAATGGAGAGGCAAGCTCGCGGAGCGCCATTACGTACAGGTTTTCAGGTGGGACAGAACCTGGCCTACAAGACGGCGTAAGACGGCACCTCCGCGGCCAACCCCTTTTACAACCAGGAGTTCCCGCGATGCCTCGGATCGTTGTCGACGTTATGCTCAAGCCCGAAATTCTGGACCCGCAGGGAAAAGCCATTGTTGGCGCACTTCCCCGCTTGGGCTTCACCGCATTCTCCGCTGTCCGCCAGGGCAAGCGCTTTGAATTGACCGTTGACGGCGAGGTGACCGACGCGATTCTGGCCCAGGCCCGCGAAGCCGCCGAGACCATGCTCTCCAACCCCGTCATCGAAGACGTTGTCAATGTTGAAGTTGTGGCGGACTAACCATGAGTGAAACTCCCTTGATTGGCGGAGTCACCACGACTCCCGTTGATTCCCGCTTGGCGGGAGCCCGCATCGGCGTTGTCACCTTCCCCGGCACGCTTGATGACCGCGACGCAATCCGCGCCGTCCGCCTGTCCGGTGCCACCGCCGTCGAACTTTGGCACGGCGACGCCGAACTTGCCGCCGTTGATGCCGTCATCATCCCCGGTGGATTCTCCTATGGCGACTACCTGCGCGCAGGCGCCATCTCCCGCTTTGCCCCGCTGATGGGCAAGATCGTGGACGCCGCGAACTCCGATGCCAAGCTGCCTGTTCTGGGTATTTGCAACGGTTTCCAGATCTTGACCGAGGCGCACCTGCTGCCCGGCTCCATGATCAAGAATGACCACCTGAAGTTCCTGTGCCGCGATCAGGTTTTGCGCGTTGAGAACAACACCACCGCCTGGACCAACGCCTACTCGGCCGGTGCAGACATCACCATCCCGTTGAAGAACCAGGATGGCCAGTACATCGCCGACGAGAAGACGCTCGACGCCCTTGAGGCTGAGGGTCGTGTGGCATTCCGCTACGTGGGCGGCAACCCGAACGGTTCACGCCGTGACATTGCCGGCATCACCAACGCCGCCGGCAACGTGGTGGGCCTCATGCCGCACCCCGAGCACGCAGTGGAAACCGGCTACGGCCCCGGCCATACCGGCACCGACGGACTGGGTTTCTTCACCTCAGTTTTGAACACGCTTCTGGGAGGCAAATAAATGTCTGAGATCTCCGCTGACACCACCAAGAAGTTCAACATCGACACCGTGGCCAACGCCGCCGTGACCCCCGATGTTGAGCTGCCCTGGGCCGAGCTGGGCCTGAAGCAAAACGAGTTCGACGACGTCGTGAAGGTTTTGGGACGACGTCCCACCGGCGCCGAACTCGCCATGTACTCCGTCATGTGGAGCGAGCACTGCTCCTACAAGTCCTCCAAGAACCACCTGCGCCAGTTTGGCGACAAGGTCACGGAGGAAATGAAGAAGGACATGCTGGTTGGCATCGGCGAAAACGCCGGCGTCACCAACTTGGGCGACGGCTGGGCCGTAACGTTCAAGATCGAGTCCCACAACTCGCCGTCGTTCGTTGAGCCCTACCAGGGTGCGGCAACCGGCATTGGCGGCATTGTCCGCGACATCATCTCCATGGGTGCACGCCCCGTGGCCGTCATGGATCCGCTGCGCTTCGGTGCAATCGACCACCCGGACACCGCCCGCGTCATGCACGGTGCCGTTGCCGGCATCGGCGGCTACGGCAACTCGCTGGGCCTGCCGAACATCGGCGGCGAAATGGTGTTTGACTCCATCTACCAGGGCAACCCGCTGGTCAACGCCTTGGCTGTTGGTGTTATGCGCCACGAGGACATCCGCCTGGCCAACGCCTCGGGCAAGGGCAACAAGGTTGTCCTGTTCGGTGCGCGCACCGGCGGCGACGGCATTGGCGGCGCCTCGGTGCTGGCCTCGGAGTCCTTCGATGACACCAAGCCCTCCAAGCGCCCCGCCGTTCAGGTGGGCGACCCCTTCGCCGAGAAGGTGCTCATCGAGTGCTGCCTCGAGCTGTTCAAGGGCTCACTTGTTGAAGGCATCCAGGACCTCGGCGCCGCAGGTATTTCCTGCGCCACCAGCGAGCTGGCCTCCAACGGCGACGGCGGCATGGAAGTTGAACTGACGTCCGTGCTGTTGCGCGACCCCACTCTGACCCCGGGCGAAATCCTGATGTCCGAGTCGCAGGAACGCATGATGGCTGTTGTGACGCCGGAGAACATGGCGGCGTTTGAAGCAGTCATGGAAAAGTGGGCTGTGGAGTACTCCTGGCTCGGCGAAGTTACCGGCACCGGCCGCTTGATCATCAAGTGGGAGGGCGAAGTAATTGTCGACGTCGATCCCCGCACCGTTGCGCACGACGGTCCGGTTTACGACCGCCCGTTTGCCCGCCCCGAGTGGCAGGACGCTCTCCAGGCCGACACCTTCACCGGATCCGTTCAGGATGGCGGCCGTCCCGCTTCCGCGGACGAGTTGAAGGCAGCCGTGCTGGAGCTCGTTGCTTCCCCGAACATGTGCTCAAAGAACTGGATCACCGACCAGTACGACCGTTACGTGGGTGGCAACACCGCCATGGCGTTCCCGGATGATGCCGGCGTGATCCGTGTTGACGAAGAGACCGGCCTGGGCGTTGCCCTGGCCACCGACGCCAACGGCCGCTACACCTTCCTTGACCCGTACCACGGTGCACAGCTCGCGTTGGCCGAGGCCTACCGCAACGTGGCCACCTCGGGCGCAATCCCGATGGCCGTCTCTGACTGCCTGAACTTCGGTTCCCCCGAGGACCCGGATGTCATGTGGCAGCTGGCCGAGTCCATCCGCGGCCTGTCCGACGCCTGCATGGTGCTGGGCATCCCGGTCACCGGCGGCAACGTCTCGCTATACAACCAGACGGGCACCACGCCCATCCACCCCACCCCGGTTGTGGCAGTCCTGGGCAAGTTCGACGACGTCGCGCGCCGGACGCCGTCGGGCTGGGCCGAAGACGGCCAGGCAATTTACCTGCTGGGCACCACGGCCGCTGAAATGGATGGTTCCGAGTGGGCCAACATGCGCGGCCACCTGGGCGGCCTGCCGCCGAAGGTTGATCTGGAGCTCGAGCGCGAATTGGGTGAAATCCTGATCAACGCTTCCCGCGACGGCATGATCGATTCCGCCCACGACCTCTCCGAGGGTGGCTTGGCGGCGGCTCTGGTGGAGTCGGCACTGCGCTTCAACACCGGTGCCCGCGTGGCCCTGGATGAGGTTGCCGCCCGCGACGGCGTGGACACCTTCACGCTGCTGTTCTCCGAGACGCAGGGACGCGCCATTGTGTCCGTTCCCCGCAGCGAAGAAGTTCGCTTCAACGACATGTGCACCGCTCGCCGTTTCCCGGTAGCCCGCATTGGTGTTGTTGACGCAGCCGGTGACGCCTTGGACCTGCAGGGCCTGTTCAGCGCCCCGCTGGATGAACTCCGCGAAGCACACGAAGGAACCCTGCCGAAGTACTTCGGCTAGAACACTGTTCCACGACCCGTCAGATAACGCCCCTAAGCTCTTGCATTAGCGGCGTTATCTGACGGGTCGTCGTTTTAAATGCGCCTAGAATCCGCCGGCCAGAGTGCGTGCGGCCTGCTGGTAAGAACGCGTCACGCCGGCCTGGGTCAATTTGGTCACGGGTGAACCGAGCGTATAAATCAGTCCGGCCGGCCTGCTGAAGGCCAACAGCCTGAAGTCGACGCCGCCGTCGGGCATCAACATGGCAATAAAGGCCTCCTCACCCAGGGCCGGATGCCCCGGCAAGGTGCCATAGCCAAAGCCAGCCATGGTCACCTCCTGTCCGCCTGGACCATCCATCAGGGTAGGCTCCAGCGCCCACACTACTTCGCAGGGAACCGGGAGCCTGAGGTTGCCCACACCGAAGCCACTGACAATGTGCGCACCCACCGCTGCCCGCGCCGGCGCCTTCACATGAAGCCCGGCACGGCGCTGAATTTCCCACGTCATGATGCCCTCGGCTAAAGCGTTGAAGACCTCCAACCCGCGGCCAACGCTCAACGTCTTGTCTACATGCGAGAACCCTGCGGGCCAGTGGTCCACATCTGCAGCCGCCTGCGCAATCTGCCGGGTCAACCCCTGATACGGATAGTCCAGGCGGCCACGACTAGCTCTTGGCGACATACGCGCTCCACTCCAAGGCTTCCTGCTGTTTCTTGGGCAGCCCGGCCACCACAAGGTCGTACGAATCTTCCAACATCTCCAGCACCATCTCCGACGCCACCTGGGCGGTGTCCACGGTATTCCAATGGCGCTTGTTCAAGTGATAGCCGCCCGTGATGCCGGGGTTGGCCGACCGCAGCGCCGGCGCCAGTTCGGGGTCGCACTTGAGGCTGATGCTCATTGGGGATGATTCCAGGTTGCCCAACGCAAACACCTTTCCGGGCCGCTCAGACCCGCCGCTGCTGGGTGCTTTGACCTTGAACACGGCTGTTTCCGGGCCGAAGGGATAATCCTCATAAGTTCCGGGCATCGATAGGGCAGCTGCTCTGAGGGCTGCGGCCGTAATGCTCATGTGGCGCTTTGAACGTCGTAGCTGAGCATGGCAAACTGGCCGCGCTGTTCGGCGCTGCGCAGTGTCAGGCGATCTGAACCAATGTTTCGAGGCAGCAGGGGCGCACCAGAGGTAAGCGCGGCAGGGGCAAAGGTGACCACAAGTTCATCAAGCGCATTCAGGTCAAGGAATTGCCCGGCAAGATCACCGCCGCCAACAACCCACACGTCCAAATCCCCGGAGGCTGCCTTGATTTCCTCGAGCACGCCTGCCACGGGGCCGTTAATAAAGCGCACATCGGCTCCTTCAGGCACGGGCAGCGTCCGTGAGGTAAAGACATATGTGGGCTTGTCGCCATAGTACTGCTGCCATTTGGCCGGTTCCGCCAGCAAGTTCTCGTGCTTGAGCACCCACTCATAAGTGGAGGAACCTTCCACGAAAACACCCATGGCGTCCATAAACGCCGCAATGTCGGGCCCGTCCTCGCCTTTGACGGCAAAGAGCCAGTCCAGGGAATCGTGCGGGTCCGCGAGGTAGCCGTTGAGTGTTGAAGCCGTGTAGTAAACAATGCGCGTCATGGCATCCACGCTACCTGCTAGTTTGTGGCTAGGTAATCCTCCAGCAGAACAACCTTGAGCCCGGCGGCCTGTTGCGCTTTCAAGAAAGCCCCAAGATCATCCGGAAACTCTGGGCGGAAGTGCATCAGGACAATGTCGCCGGGTCGCAGTCCGGCACCCACCTGGTAGTCCATGCCGCCCGCGTTGGCTTTGGCTTCCCAATCGACAATCGCCTTGAGTCCACAGTCGGCCACGGCTTGCCGAGTAACCTGCGTGTACGGTCCGCCCGGGGGCCGGAAGAATACCGGACGCCGCCCATATTGCTGCTCGGCGAAGTCCGCCATGCCGCAAATCTCAGCCTTTTGCTGCTCGTAGCTGAGCTGAATGAATCCCAGATTGTGGGTCATCGTATGATTTTCGATCAGGTGCCCGGCAGCGGTGTATTTCTTGTAAAACTGGGAATCACCGGCGATGAATTTGTGCGCCAGGAAAATGGAAGCCTTGATCCCGTTCTCCTCCAGCAGCTCCAGGTCCGAATCCCGCTTCAGGGCACCATCGTCAATGGTCAAAAATACAACTTTTTGCTCCGTGGGAATCTTCGTCAGCACGGGTGCCAATCCGTCCACGATGGGCGGCAGAACGTAGTCAGGAACTAGCCCGTCGAGGGTGTCCACCCGCCCGGTGGCCAAGTTGGTCACCGCGGTTGTTGGCCGCATTGTTGTTGGCGGCACAGTTGTTTCTGCCGCGATTGAAATGCTCGACGCCGACGTCTGGGTTGGCGCGGAGGTGTCGGCCGCCGTCGTGGAGACCACCCACCACATCCCCGCTACAACCAGGGCTACCACCAGAGCCAGGATCACGAGCCCTATGCGGCGACTCTCATTTCGGGAGTGGGAGATATGGCGAGGCATGAATACTTTCCTGGCATGCGCGCCATGAACACGGATCAGAGCGCGGGTGAAATTCGAGGTGGTGAGAAGAAGGGATTGAGAATTCCGGCCTAAAGGCCAAGTCTTGCGGATTCAATCTTGGGGCACGTATTCATGACAACGTCGAGCCCAGCCGCAAGCGCCCTCTGCGCGGCCGCTTCATCGACAACCCCAAGTTGCAGCCAAACGGCCTTGGCGCCAATGGCAATGGCCTGATCGACCACCGCCCCCACCTTGGTGGAGTTTACAAAACAATCCACCACATCAACCTCGCCCGGGACCTCCGCCAAGGTCTTATAACCCTTGGCGCCGTGGACGTCATCGCCCTTGAGGCTCACCGGAATGATCTCGTGGCCCAGATGCTGCTGGAGGAATGCAGAGACACCAACAGCAGGGCGCAGCGGGTTGCCGGAAAGTCCAACAACGGCCCACCGCCCGGGAGTGGTCAGCAAGCGGCGGATGACCTGCGGATCGTTTGTGTGTGCCATGATTCGAGCTTAATCCCACGGCGCGCCAAAACACCCTTCGACACCGGGCTGTTACGCCGCCTCAAGCGTCGATAAATGAAGAGTCGCTGCTGGGCCTGTCGTTGTCGCCGGAATCAGACTCAGGCTCTTCTTCTTCCTCATCGTCATCGTCGAGATCGACATAGTCCTCGCTGGTTAGTTCCTCAGTGTAGAGGGCCCAAAACTCGTTCGCGGCCGCAGCTGCAGGGTCCAATTGCTGGAGTTGTTCCTGAAAGGACTTCTTGACGGCCGAGAAATCCTCGTCATCCTCGGGTCCCACGGTATCCCTGTCAATGGATCCCCAGGCGGCGACGATGGCAGGCAGCGTTTCAAGGTTTGAGGCGATCAGCGTTTCCTCGTCCTCGCAGACGTACTGTACGGCGAGCGTTTTCCGGTTGACCACAACGAATTGGAAATCGCCGTCGTTGCACACAATCGCTCGTCCTGCAGCGTCGTTGGCAAAGGGCGGTTTGAGCCATCGGCCATCCAGCGGAACATCCTCGAGTGCAACCGGGTACATCGGCTCCAGCACTTCCCAGATCTTGTCATCATTCATGATTTCCTCCTGATCCTGACACTAACCACCGGCTGATTCCACGTCAACGAGGACTTTCTAGCCGGCCGGGGTCACCACGGTATTGCTGTCAAAACGGCGGTTGCTCAGAACGGGCAGGAACTCCCGAACCTCCTCGACGCGGCGGTGCGTGACATCCGCTGTGGCGATGCCTTCGGCCTCCTCATTGAGGAAGTCGATGGGAATGCCCATGGGGTCCAGAATGGCGGAGTGGCCAATGCAGTGACTGCTGGAGGTACCCGCGGCTGCCACCCAGCACGTGTTCTCAATGGCACGGGCCTTGAGCAGGGTCTCCCAATGCTCAATCTTGTGCTCGCCCTTGAACCATGCGGCCGAAACACAGATCAACTCCGCACCCGAGATCGCC
Organism: Arthrobacter alpinus; assembly: GCF_900105965.1. Classification (NCBI taxonomy): domain Bacteria; kingdom Bacillati; phylum Actinomycetota; class Actinomycetes; order Micrococcales; family Micrococcaceae; genus Arthrobacter; species Arthrobacter alpinus. Next base: position 3,676,227 of record NZ_FNTV01000001.1, on the reverse strand, counting down.
AGCGCACGCGCCAGTTCCGGGAAGCGGATGTCGTAGCACGTCATGATTCCCACCTTGAAACCGCCAATGTCCACCACGGTGACGCCTTTGTCGCCGGGCTTGATGCGGGTGGATTCTTGATATGAGAAGGCGTCGTAGAGGTGCAATTTGCGGTAGGTGCCCAAAATTTCACCGTCGTCGCCCACCGCCACCAAGGTGTTGTAGGGGCGGGGTTCTCCGCTGGATTCGTAGCCACCGGCTATCACGGCGATCCCGGCATCGGCAGCCACGAGAGAGAGTCCCTGCACAAATGTTGTCCACTGGGCGTCAACCGCGGCGGAAAAATCACCCTCCACCTGGCCCACGGAGAACATTGCCTCTTCCGGGAACAGGATTAGCTTGCTGCCTTCCTGTGCCGCCTCCGCGGAAAGCCTGCGCATCGTGGCCAGGTTCGCAGTAACGTCCCCGCCCGGATTGAACTGTCCAACACTGACTTTCATGGCTATGGGTCCTTCCGTCGGGCTAATGCGTAAAAACAGCCTAGCCCGTGATTCGGCTGGCGCACCTACCGGCTCCCAAGACGCCCAAAGAAAAAGGCGAGGACGACGCCGGAACTTGGTGTTCCGGCGTCGTCCTCGCCTAAGAGGGCGTGGCTATCAGTCGTTGATGAGGTCGTAGCGCACGATCGTCTGGTCACGGGCCGGGCCAACACCAATGGCGGAGAGCCGGGTTCCGGACATGCCTTCAAGGGCCAGCACGTAGTTGCGTGCGTTTTCCGGCAGGTCATCCAAGGTGCGAGCACCGGTGATGTCCTCGGTCCAGCCGGGGAAGTACTCGAAAATCGGCTTCGCATGGTGGAAGTCGGTCTGAGTCATCGGCATCTCATCGAAGCGAACACCGTCGACGTCATAGGCCACGCACACAGGGATCTGTTCGATGCCCGTGAGCACGTCAAGCTTGGTGACGAAGTAGTCCGTGAAGCCGTTGACGCGGGAGGCGTGGCGGGCCAAAACGGCGTCGTACCAACCGCAACGACGCGGGCGGCCGGTGTTCACACCAAACTCACCGCCGGTCTTCTGCAGGTACAAGCCCATGTCGTCGAACAGCTCCGTGGGGAACGGTCCGGCGCCAACACGCGTGGTGTAGGCCTTGATGATGCCCACCGCGCGGTTGATCCGTGTGGGACCAATGCCTGAACCAACCGAGGCGCCACCGGCTGTCGGGTTGGAGGAGGTCACGAACGGGTAGGTGCCGTGGTCAACGTCCAGGAACGTAGCCTGACCGCCTTCCATGAGCACGACTTCGCCGCGATCCAAAGCTTCATTCAACACAAAGGTTGCGTCAATGACCATGGGCCGGACACGCTCAGCGAAACCGAGGAAGTACTCCACGATCTCCTCAACCTCAACGTTGCGGCGGTTGTACACCTTCACGAGCAGCTGGTTCTTCTGCTTGAGCGATCCTTCCACCTTCTGGCGCAGGATGGACTCGTCAAAGAGGTCCTGAACGCGGATGCCCAGCCGGGCCACCTTGTCCATGTACGCCGGGCCGATTCCGCGGCCGGTGGTGCCGATGGCGCGCTTGCCAAGGAAACGCTCGGTGACCTTGTCCAACACCTGGTGGTACGGGGCCACCAGGTGGGCGTTGGCGGAAATGCGCAGCTTGGACGTGTCCGCGCCGCGGGCCTCCAGGCCCTCGATCTCCTCAAACAACGCCTCAAGGTTCACAACGCAGCCATTGCCAATAATGGGTGTTGCATTGGGGCTCAGAATACCGGCGGGAAGGAGCTTGAGCTCATACTTCTCACCGCCTACAACCACGGTGTGCCCGGCATTGTTTCCACCGTTGGGCTTCACTACATAGTCGACCAAACCACCTAGAAGATCTGTGGCCTTGCCTTTACCTTCGTCACCCCACTGGGCGCCGACGATTACGATTGCTGGCATGGGACCCTCCCCCTTGCTCATAAGTTGAGCCGGACGCTGCAGAGGCCGGCGGTTGTTCCGCCGTGCGGTGTCCGGACACGAAAATACCCCTTGGGTACCATTGGCCTTCCCAGCAATTGCTGTGGGCTGGCAAACGATCAAGGGGGTCTTACGTCCTGAGTTTACCGGAATGCCCGGCACGGTGCACATTAACACCACCACATGGACGAAGCCCACATGTCGACCCGTCACATAATGACGCTTAGATTTTCCTAAACGGCATTATGTGACGGGTCAAGGGGAAGGTCGGGCCGCCAGTGCAGCCTCCACCAACACCACCCATTGGTCTGCTGAGGCAAGGGGTACAAGAACCCAATCCTTGAACGGCCTGCCCATCCCCGAGGGATCAAACAGTGCCGCGCCAGGGAGCGCAAGCGCGGCCGCGTGACCGGTGCTGTCACGGCCCAACTTGAATGCCACCCCGTCGCCATGCAGGCAGCCAACGGCCTTGGTGCCAACCATCAATGAGGTGGCGCCGAACATTTTTCCGACAGTGACGCCCGCATCGGCGGTGTCCGCAGCAAGGGCGCCGAACGCTGCAACGGCGGCCGGCGATGAGACTAGTTTCTCCATACCCACATCATGCAGGGTGGGTTCCCCCCGCGTCGAGGTCCACCCAAGCAGAAATGCCGCCGCTCCCGCAAAATGCCACCGGTATATCGGTGGCATAAAGCGGGAGCGGCGGCATTTCTTGCAGCAAGCTACAGAGCGGCTTCGATCGCGGCAGTTGCCAACGGGTCGGAGTCGTTCAGGAACGTGGCAATGCGGGCAGCTTCATCGGACTCGCCGATAGCACCTGCAGCACGGCCCAACGCGTACAGCGCACGCAGGAATCCGCGGTTGCCCTCATGCTCGAACGGAACAGGGCCGGTTCCGCGCCAGCCGTTGCGACGCAGTGCGTCCAGGCCGCGGTGGTAGCCGGTGCGCGCGTAGGCGTAGGACTCAATGGTCCGGCCTTCGGCATACGCCTCGTCTGCCAGGATCGCCCACAAGAGCGAGGACGTGGGGTTGGCGGCAGCCAAATCCACTGCCTCATCCCCAGCGTCCAACCGTGCCTGAACATCCACCTCGGCCGGGAGCAGCGTTGGCTCCGGGCCGAGGAGGTTCTTACGGAAATCGTCAGACATTTACTTGAACGTCTTGCCTGCGGAGCCAAGCTGCGAGGCAGCCTCAACAACGCGTGCTGCCAGGCCCTTTTCGGCCGAGGCGCCCCAGACGCGGGGATCGTACAGCTTCTTGTTGCCAACTTCGCCGTCAACCTTCAGGACGCCGGAGTAGTTGGAGAACATGTGATCAACCACGGGACGCGTGTAGGCGTACTGGGTGTCGGTGTCGATGTTCATCTTGATGACACCGAAGGAAACAGCGTCGGCAATTTCCTGGTCGGAGGAGCCGGATCCGCCGTGGAAGACCAGGTCAAACGGGTTTTCCTTGCCGATCTTGGCACCAACGGCTGCCTGGATTTCCTTCAGGATCTCCGGGCGCAGCTTGACGTTGCCGGCCTTGTAGACGCCGTGCACGTTGCCGAAGGTCAGTGCCGTGATGTAGCGGCCGTTCTCGCCGGAGCCCAGTGCTTCAACCGTGGCCAGGCCATCTTCGATGGTGGAGTACAGCTTGTCGTTGATGGCGTTCTCCACGCCGTCTTCTTCGCCGCCAACAGCGCCGATTTCAACTTCGAGGATCATCTTTGCCGCGGAGGTGCGGGCCAGCAGTTCGCGGCCGATGCGCAGGTTCTCTTCGAGGGTTTCAGCGGAGCCATCCCACATGTGGGAGTTGAAGATCGGGTCGCGGCCTGCTGCAACTTCACGCTCGGAAGCTTCCAGCAGGGGCAGAACAAAGCCGTCCAGCTTGTCCTTGGGGCAGTGGTCGGTGTGCAGAGCCACGTTGATGGGGTAGTTTTTGGCTACTTCGCGGGCGAATGCTGCGAAACCCAAAGAACCGGCAACCATGTCCTTGACGCTTGCGCCTGACCAGTAAGCGCCGCCACCGGTTGAAACCTGGATGATGCCGTCGGTTCCGGCATCGGCAAAGCCCTGAAGGGTTGCGTTAAGAGTCTGTGAGGATGTCACGTTGACCGCGGGGTAGGCGAATCCGCCAGCCTTGGCGCGGTCGATCATTTCGGCATACTTGTCCGGTGTTGCGATGGGCATGAAAAGCTCCTCTGGGCTGAACGGTACAAAGGGGCTGACGACAAGTCAGCCCCGCATGGCTAGCTCCATCTTAGCGAGTGCGCCCAAAGTGGCGAACAAGATGAAGCCAGGGTTCAGTCTGTGGACATTTTTTCAAGCCCGACGCCGGTCGCCGCGTACGTTCCCGCTTTCCGCGCACGTCCGGACATGCGCGAAAGAGGGGCGCCTGACTAGCTGACGCTCTGGTTGAAGACGTGTCGGCGAATCCACGCGTGCATGGCGATGCCGGCTGCAGAGGCTGCATTGATGGATCGGGTGGAACCAAACTGTTCAATGGACAGCGTGGTCTGTGCCGCGGCATGCACCTCATCGCTCAGGCCGGGGCCTTCCTGGCCGAAGACGAAAACGCAGTTGCGCGGCAGCTCGTACGTTTCCAGTTGTTCAGAATCCGGGAAGATGTCGATCCCGATGATCGCCAGGCCTTCACCCCGCGCCCAAGTAACAAAGTCCTCGACTGTGGGGTGGTGGCGGACGTGCTGGTAGCGGTCGGTGACCATGGCACCGCGCTTGTTCCAACGCCGTCGTCCGATGATGTGCACTTCCTTGGCCAGGAAGGCATTGGCCGTGCGCACTACGGTGCCGATGTTCATGTCATGTTGCCAGTTTTCAATGGCGACGTGGAAGTCGTGGCGGCGGGTGTCCAACTCGGCCACGATGGCGTCCATGCTCCAGTAACGGTATTCATCGAGCACGTTGCGCCGGTCCCCGTTGGCCAGCAGTTCCGGGTCCCAATGCTCGCCCGCAGGCAATTCGCCTTCCCACGGACCAACGCCTACTTCATGGTGCAGCTCGGGGTATTCGGGCGTCTCCGCGGGCGCGCCAGCGTCCGGCGCGGGGAAAGTGTTGTTGGGATTGCTCACCGGTTAACTTTAGCCGTTCCATCTCCGCGCCATTCCCGTGCCCACGGGCTCATCTGACAGACTGGGGTTGAACACCTTTGTCCTATCAGGAGGAATCATGAGCAACGCGCAATCACGCCAGCCCGTAGACATCGAATGTTGGCTCACCGATATGGACGGCGTTCTGGTCCACGAAAACAAGGCCGTCCCCGGCGCTGCAGACCTGATCCAGCGTTGGGTGGACACGTCCAAGCGATTCTTGGTGCTGACCAACAACTCCATCTACACCCCGCGCGACCTCGCTGCCCGGCTCAAAGCTTCCGGCCTGGAGATCCCCGAGGAAAACCTGTGGACCTCGGCCCTAGCCACCGCCCAGTTCCTGAAGTCTCAGATGCCGCACGGTCGCGCCTACGTTATTGGCGAGGCTGGATTGACGACGGCGCTGCACAACGCAGGCTTCATCCTCACCGACCAGAAGCCCGATTACGTGGTGCTGGGCGAGACCCGTAGTTATTCTTTCGAGGCAATCACGAAGGCCATCCGCCTCATCGGTGACGGCGCCCGGTTCATCGCCACGAACCCGGACGCCACTGGCCCGTCCATGGAAGGGCCACTGCCCGCCACAGGAGCCATTGCCGCGTTGATTACCAAGGCCACCGGCCGGGAACCCTACATTGTGGGCAAGCCCAACCCGATGATGTTCCGATCAGCCATGAACCGGATCCAGGCACACTCGGAAACAACCGCGATGATCGGCGACCGGATGGACACAGACATCATCGCTGGCATGGAGGCCGGATTGCACACCGTATTGGTGTTCACCGGCATCACCCAGCCGGAGGACATTGACGCCTACCCGTTCCGCCCTGATCAGGCGATGAATTCCGTGGCCGATCTACTCAACCACCTCTAAATAAGGTGAACCGCGGTGGCGGCCGTCATGGCTGACACCGGGAACGGGAAATGCGTCATGAGTGCCGTTACAAGATTGCTGGAATGCTCCGATGTTCAGGAGCTGACGGCGCTGTTCGCCAGCAACCGCGAGTTTCTTCGTCCTTGGGATCCCGTGCGCGGGGATGAATTCTTCACGGTTGCCAAGCAAGGCGAATTGGTCCGCGCTGCCCTGGACGCCTATGAAGGCGGGACCATGGTGCCGCTGGCCATCCTGAACTCCGACGGCGATCTTGCCGGGCGGCTGAACATAAGCGGGATTGTTCATGGCGCATTTCAATCGGCCGTACTTGGCTATTGGGTGTCCGAAACAGAGAATGGCGCAGGGCTCGCCAGCGCGGCTGTAGCGGAAGCAATCGAGTACGCCGGACAGCAGCTTGGTCTGCACCGGATCCAGGCCGAAACTCTCCTGGACAACGTTCGCTCGCAAAAAGTACTCGAGAAGAACGGTTTCATCCGCTACGGGCTGGCGCCCGAGTATCTAAATATTGCCGGCCGGTGGCAGGACCACATCCTCTTCCAACGAATCCTCGAACCAGCCCAGTAGCGGCTGGTCCTAGGCTCCGGAACCCAGCTTTCCGCCGGATGCCTCCAGATAGCAATTGCCGCACAGCGATTCGTACCAAACCTCGGCACCTTCAATGGCGACCTGATCGCCGTCGAACACGATGTCGTTGCCCACTCGGCGGGTATTGAACATGGCTTTGCGACCGCAGCGGCAGATGGTTTTCAGTTCTTCGAGCGAATGCGCAATTTCCAGAAGCCGGGCAGCGCCGGGGAAAGCGCGCGTGCGGAAATCGGTCCGGAGCCCGTATGCCAGCACCGGAACCCCATCAAGGACTGCGATCCGGAAAAGGTCATCAACCTGTGCGGGGTCAAGGAACTGGGCTTCATCCACCAAGAGGCACGCCACGGGCGCCAGCTCGACGTGTTGGAGCAGCGCATCTGGATCATCGCCAGCAACCTGCGTGGCAAAGAGGGCCCGTGCGTCGGTGCCCGGCGGGATCACGAAGTCAACTTCTCTGCTGACACCCAGGCGGGAAACAATGGAATTTTCGCCCTTGGTATCCACGCCAGGCTTGGCGAGCAGGACGCGCTGACCGCGTTCCTCATAGTTGAAGGCCGCCTGCAACAGGCCCGTTGATTTTCCTGAATTCATGGCGCCGTGACGGAAATAAAGCTTCGACAAAACTGTCCTCTCCTTGCCCGGAGCAAGGTTGTTATTTATTGCTAGTGCAGAAGTTACGGATCGGTACTTCCACCCTTGCACCAGCGTCCGCCATATGGCCATACGAGCATCAACCATGTGTGGTTATCATCACCGAAAAGGAGGTGTGCCATGCCCGAGTTCATGGCGCCGTAACGGAAGTAAAGCTTGTCCGAGGTGGATCTTTTCAAGCAAAATGTGCGATCGCGGTTCAGTCTGCTGTGAGACAAACTGCTAGGCGGCGGAGGCGCGGACGCAATCGGAGTAGCGGGAGGGCGCGGGGGCTAGGCCAGGCCGAGCTCGTCCTTGCCAAAGATGAACAAGTACGGCACGTTAGCTTCGGCTTCGATGCGCTCTTTCGCGCCTGTGTCACGGTCAACAATCACAGCGACGGCTACGATGTTGCCGCCTGCTTTGCGCACACCTTCGACGGCGGTTAGTGCCGAGCCGCCCGTAGTGGAGGTGTCTTCCAGAACTACGACGTTGCGGCCTTCAACGCTGGGGCCCTCTACCTGGCGGCCCATGCCGTAGGACTTCTGCGCCTTGCGGACTACGAAAGCGTCGATGGCGCGGCCGGCATCGCCAGCAGCGTGCATGAGTGCGGTGCCGACGGGGTCGGCACCCATGGTCAGTCCACCAGCGGTTTCAAACTCAATTCCGGCGTCGTCCAGCATTGCCAGCATGACGCGACCGGCAAGGCGGGAAGCCTCGTGGTGGAGCGTAATGCGGCGCAGATCGATGTAGTAATCGGCTTCCTTGCCGGAAGACAGGATCACCTTGCCGTGAACAACGGCCAGCTCCTTGACGAGTTCGAGTAGGCGGGCGCGGTCAGCAGCAAGTGTTGAGGTCATGGTTTTCATTGTAATTGGGCGCACGCAACACCACCGAAATACACACAAGATACGCTAGTCACATGCGCGAACTACAGGCACAGATCATTGCAGAACTTGGCGTCCAACCCACGATCGACCCGACGGCGGAAATCGCCCGGCGCGTGGCGTTTTTGAAGGACTACCTCAAAGCCACCGGCACCAAGGGCTTCGTGCTGGGCATCAGCGGCGGCCTGGATTCCTCACTCGCCGGCCGTCTGGCGCAACTGGCCGTTGAGGAACTCGCGGAAGAAGGCCTCGAAGCGAACTTCATCGCAGTGCGCCTCCCCTACGGCGTCCAACACGATGAAGACGACGCCCAAGCGGCCTTGAAATTCATCAATGCCAAAACCGAACGCACATTCAACATCGCCCCTGCCGTTGACGGCTTTGAGGCTGAATTTGCCAAGACCGCAACCACCGACGTTTCCGACTTCAACAAGGGCAACATCAAGGCCCGCTCCCGCATGATCGCCCAATATGCGCTGGCTGGCCATGACAACTTGTTGGTCATCGGCACGGACCACGCAGCAGAGTCCGTTACCGGTTTCTTTACAAAATTTGGCGACGGCGGCGCAGACATCCTGCCACTGTTCACACTGAACAAGCGCCAAAACCGCGCCTTGCTGCAAGTACTTGGCGCCCCCGAGCAGATATGGAAGAAGGTCCCTACTGCGGACCTCTTGGACGGAGTGCCGGGCCGCACTGACGAAGACGAGCTCGGCATTACATACAACGAAATCGACGACTACCTCGAAGGGAAAATCATCCCTGAGGCAGCCGCCGATTTAATTGAGAACAGGTACCTGCGGAGCCGGCACAAGCGCACCGTGCCGGTTTCTCTCCTAGATTCCTGGTGGAAGTAGCAACCGCTATGCGGTCAATGAGTCAACGTATTCCTGGTTTTCGCTGATCCACTTCTCAATGATGGGCGTGTAGTCCTTGGTGTCGACACCATTGAACATGGCGTTCTCCAAGGAGTACAACGTCTCCGAATCCATCTTGAAGTTCTCCAACCAGCCGTTGAGGGCCGGGTAGTCCGCATCAAAGTCCAGGCGTGAGTAGCCGTAGAGGCCTTCGGCCTCGCCCAAGGTACCCTTGGGGTCCTTCAAGTCCTTGATGTCGAAGGCGTCGTAGGCCCAGTGCGGACGCCACAGGGTCACGGCAATGTTCTCGCCCTTGCTGGTGGCCGTCTTCAGTTCGGACAGCATGGCCGGGGTGGACGAGGTGATGTATTCCATCTTGTCCAGGCCGTAGCCGGGGATGACCTCATCGGTTGTGACTTCGGTCAGACCCGCTCCTGGCTCAATGCCGATGAGCTTGTTGCCAAATTTGTCTGCGTTGGCGGCAAGTTCATCGAGGGAGTCGATGGGGGCGTCCTTGTTCACCGCAATGGTGAGGGATGCCTCGTCGTTCCACTGGCCCAGCTCGGAAATGTCCTTGCCGTACTTCTCGAGCAGGGTTTTGTGGGTGACAGGCAACCAGGTGTCCAGTGTCAGATCGTAATCACCGGTGGAGAGACCGGAGAACACGGGCGCGACATCGGCGCTTTGCAAGGTGACATCGTAGCCCTTCTTATCCAGAATGACCTTCCACAGCTCCGAGGCGGCGATGCCTTCGTCCCAGCCGTTGAACACAGCAATGGAGACGTCCTTCTTGTCACCGTTCTCCAAGGTGGCGTCCGCGGCGCCTGTTCCACAAGCGCTCATGCCCAGGGCCAGTGTTGCCGCGATGGCGGCGAACCCCATAAATTTCTTGTTCATTGTGCATTCCTTTCCATGGCAGCGCAGAATTGAGCAGCCGCGATTGGTTTGTAATACTTTTTGTGGCCGCAGCTAGGCGGACTTGGCGCTGGAGCGCGTCTTGCTCTTGCCGAAGCTGGCCGTGACCCGGTCAAGGAAGATGGCCAGAATAACGACGGCGATCCCGGCTTCGAAGCCCAGCCCGGCATCGATGCGGCTCAGGGCCGCCACAATGTCCGAACCGAGTCCCGGGGCGCCTACCATGCCGGCGATAACCACCATGGACAGGGCAAGCATGATGACCTGGTTGACGCCGGCCATGATGGTGGGCCGGGCCAGCGGCAGCTGGATTTGGCGCAGGATCCGGCCAGGACTTGAACCGAAAGCATGCCCGGCTTCAACCACTTCCTTGTCCACGCCGCGGATGCCCAGTTCGGTGAAGCGGACGCCGGGTGCCATGGCGAAAATGATGGTGGCGATGATGCCCGGCACCACACCTACCCGGAACATGACCAGCGCTGGAATCAGGTACACCATGGCGGGCATGGTCTGCATGAAGTCCATGATGGGCCGGATGATCGCCGAAACCCGCAGGGAACTGGCCGCCCAAATGCCCAAGGGAACACTGATGGCCACGGCCACCACGGTCGCGATGACCACCAGCGCCATGGAGTGCATGGTGTTTTCCCACTGGTCCACGCCAGCGACGACGGCAAAGCTCAGTAGCGTGCCGACGCCGAGTTTCCAGCCGCTCGCCCACCATGCGATGGCAGCGAAGATCAGGATGATCGCCCAGAAGGGAGGGGCATTCAAGACCCAGTCAAGCCCGTCATAGGCGCCAACAAACACTGTCCGGACAAACTTGAAGAAGCCGTCCAGTGACGTTGTCAGCCAGTCAAGGCCAACTTCAACCCAGTCGCCCAGGGGAATCCTAAAATCGGGGGTCATTTTGCCACTCCTTCATACTGCGCCAAGGCAGCCGTCACCATTTGTTCCGGAAGGGGCGCAACAGCCACCTCAACCACGGGGAATTCGGACGTTGTAGGGGGAACATTGCCCAACGCCGCCAGCAGCGTCACGCGGGGCAGGGCACCCACCAGGCGACCGTCGTCGTCCACCACGGGCAGCGGAATGGGACTCTCCACGGCGCGGCCAAACAAATCGTTCAACGCGGTGTCGGGGCTGACGGGTTCAATGCCGTTGCGGACAACGGCGGCCAGATCGGTGGCACGCTTTTCCACCTGGGCCATGACATCGCGGTCACGAACAATCCCCTGATACCTGCGGCGCCGGTCCACCACAAAGGCGGCCGAAACCTGCAGGTCGCGCATGGTGCGCAGGGCGTTGCGCGGACCTCCGGAAATGGTGACAACAGCCAATGGAGGTTCCATGACACCGCCGGCAGTCAGCACACGTGTCCTGTCCACATCCTGCACAAACTGGGCCACATAGTCGTTGGCCGGGTTGGTCAGGATTTCATCCGGCGTGCCAATCTGCACGATCTCGCCGTCACGCATGACGGCGATCCGGTCACCCAGGAACATGGCCTCGTTGAGGTCGTGGGTGATGAAAACAATGGTCTTGCCAAGCTCGGCCTGCAACACCACCAGCTGTTCCTGCATTTCGCGCCGGATCAGCGGGTCAAGGGCGGAGAACGCCTCGTCCATGAGCAGGATGTCAGTCTCTGCGCACAGGGCGCGGGCCAGGCCCACACGCTGCTGCATGCCGCCGGAGAGCTCGGAGGGGTACTTTTCGCCCCAGCCACCCAACCCCACAAGGGTCAGCATTTTTTCTGCCCGGTCAGTGCGTTCGGCCTTGGCGACGCCCTGGATTTCCAGCGCGTAGGCGGCGTTTTCCAGCACTGTGCGGTGCGGAAGCAGGGCAAAGTGCTGGAAAACCATGGAGATTTTCTCCTGGCGGACGCGGCGCAGTTCCTTGTCACTGATGGCGGAAATGTCTGTTCCACCAACCACCACGGAGCCTTGGGTCGGGGCCCACAGTCCGTTCAGCGTGCGGATCAGGGTGGACTTTCCGGAACCGGAAAGGCCCATGACCACAAAAATCTCGCCCTTCTTAACCTCGAAAGAGGCGTCGATGACGGCAGCCGTTCCTAGTGCGGTCAAGTCACCCCGCTTTTTGCCACCCTTGAGTCGCTTGACGACCTCGGCCGGGCGCTTGCCAAATACCTTGTAAACGTTTTTGACGCTCAGTGCCACGCCATTTTCGACGTTCTTGATCTCGTCGTCTTGCGCAACGTTCTGAAGCGCTTCTTCTGTTGATTCGTACACGTAGTACCCATCTACGCGGGCGTTCGAACCCCATGGCTCGTGGCCTTGGGGTTCGTGAACGGTCGCGATTGGTGTTCTCGTGCTGCAGGCGTTGGTACGCGTCAAACTCTTCGCTTCCCCGCACGCCCCGGCCGGGGCAGCAAGGAAAGACGGCCTCACAAATGGTGAGGAACGGGAAGCTATCCCTGCCGCCAGTTCGACGGCCTTCGTCTGGCTGCCTCGTGTGGCGGCAAGGATGATTCGTCATCCCGCGCACCGTCTTCGTGGCAGTTGCCCGCAGGCTTGTCGGTCTACTGGTTCACCTCCACGCTAACAAAGCCATTTTCACTACCAGCGTAATTTCATTCTTTTTTGCCCTCCATAAGCCACAAAGTCCACACATCCCTTCGAGTACTGGCGGCTGAGCAAGCGTTACCATTTTGTAACTCAGGGTGGTTTAGTGGACACTCTGGGGGCCTCAATGTGGTGTCTCTTCCCACAGTTGGTCCATTCGCGGGGTGTTTCCGCCTGCCCACCTCAGGGGTTTAGTTGATAGCTTAGAAAGGTGAAGATTGCTACCTGGAATGTGAACTCCCTCCGCGCCCGTGCCGACCGCGTGGAGGAATGGCTGCGCCGAACGGATGCCGACGTGCTGGCCATCCAAGAAACTAAGTGCAAGGACGAGAACTTCCCTTGGGAGCTCTTTGAGAACAACGGTTACGAGGTGGCCCACTTCGGCTTCAGCCAGTGGAATGGCGTTGCCATCGCCTCGCGTGTTGGCTTGGAAGACGTGGAACGCACCTTCTCCGGCCAGCCCGCGTTTGGCAAGGGCGGCAAGGATCCCGTCCAGGAGGCCCGCGCCATCGCCGCAACCTGCAACGGCGTGCGCATCTGGAGCCTCTATGTTCCCAACGGCCGCGCTCTTGATGACGAGCACATGCCCTACAAACTTCAATGGCTGGACGAACTCAAGAACCAGGCCGCGGGTTGGCTCGCGGAGGACCCCAACGCCCAGATCGCCCTGACCGGCGACTGGAACATCGCACCCCAGGACGACGACGTCTGGGACATTGACTTCTTCCGCACCCAGGGCCTGACTCACGTCAGCGAACCCGAGCGCGCCGCGTTCTCGGCGTTTGAGGCGGCGGGTTTTTCCGACGTCGTGCGCCCCTTGCACCCGGGACCTGGCGTCTACACCTATTGGGACTACACACAGCTGCGCTTCCCCAAGAAGGAAGGAATGCGCATTGACTTCGTTCTGGCTTCCCCAGCCTTGGCAGCACGCGTGACCTCCGCCGAGATCGACCGTGAGGAACGCAAGGGCAAGGGCGCCTCCGATCATGCGCCCGTCATTGTGGAACTGGGCTGACCCATGACCGGCGGGCTGTACCTGGGTGGAGTGCAACTTCCTTTTGTCTCTTCCCTGCGCGTTTACTTGCCGCGTGAAGCCTACGACCCGGCCGAGTTCGCCTACCTTCAGAGCCGGCTGGAGCCGGAGCAGAATGCCATCAGTGTCGACGCCGGCGAACTTGCCGATTCGTTGGGGCGGGTCAGCAGGAAACACCCCAATCCACTTCCGACGGCGGATGGGGACCGTGTTCGGGTGCTCAGTATGGGAGCGGACGAACCTAAGCTATACGCCCCCAATCAGGTGGTGGCCCGGTCCTTCGCCAGTGCGGCAGAGCTGATTACCGGCCACATGGAACAGCTGGCCAGCCTGATTCTCTCCCAGGAGGAATGGACACTCGATGTGGCGCGCGCGTCAACGAGCCATCATCTGGAAATGCCGTTGCAAACACGATCGTCCACGTGGGGCATCCCGTTCAGTTGGTTCGTCCTGGTGTACGCCAATGACCGAATGGAAGTGGTCGAAGCCAGTGGTCGAATCCTCACGGTGCGAATCCAGGTTCCCTTGACAACCGCCCTGGGCCGGGCCGAGCGCACGCTTCGCATGCTGGCCACCATGGCTCCGGATCTTGATTTGTTCACCGAACTGACAGACCTGCTCCACTGGCTGTCCGGGTTCAACGATGTCGGCGTAGTTGAGCTGGACTATGGCCCGGTGGCCAACAGGGTGCATCCAGATGACTCGCCCGCCGATGTCCACATGGGGTTGCAATGCCTGGCCGAAGGAGATTTCACCGGCGCCGCGGCCGCATACCGCAGGCTCGCCAACCGGTGGATGCCGATCAGGCAGCTGGCCCGCGCCAGCTGAAACCAGCTCAGCCCCGCAGCTGCGCTGTTGATTCGCGTTGGACCAGGCTAAACGGCATAAGCTGCTCCTGGATGGCACCGCTTTCTCCGTCAAGGACGGCCAGGAGCATGCGGGCGGCCCGCCGCCCGTGCTCCACGGGTTCTTGCGCGATGGTGGACAGTCCCGCAGGCGCCGAGAAATCGTGGTCGTCGATGCCGATCACTGACAGGTCTTCGGGAACGCGAATTCCGCGGCGTCGAGCCTCAAACATGAGCCCGAGCGCCATTTCATCGGAGCCACAGAAAACTGCCGTGGGGCGCTCCCCCGGCAAGTCGAAAAGACGGGCAGCCGCCGCTTGGCCCTCCCCCACCGTGAAGTCGCCGGCGATGTTCCACTCGGGACGAATCTCAAGCCCGGCACTGCGCATCGTGGCATCGAATGCCTCGGAGCGCAGTGCCGGAACCACGAAGTTCTTTTCGTCATTGATCCCGCCGCGCAGGTGCCCGATCCTGCGATGGCCCAAGTCAATAAGGTGTTGGGTCGCTGCCGAGGCGGCCGCCGAGTCATCAACGTGAACACCCCGGCATCCCTCGACCGGGCCGCCAACTGAAATCATGGGAACCTGCGTTCGCTGCAGTTCCTCAAGTTCCGTGGCGGTAAGCCCCAGACACAGAACGACGAGCGCATCGATCTGTTTACGCACCATTTGTTCGGTAAACCGGCGCTGTTGGCCGTGCTGGTAGCCCCCAAGGCTGAACAGCAAAAGGTTGTAGCCGTGCTCGCGCAGCTCTTGGTCGATTCCTTCCAGCGCATGCGCAAAGTACCACCGGTCAATGAACGGAACGAGGACCCCGACGGTTTTAGTGCGCCCCGTGGCCAATCTAGTGGCCGAGGGAGACGGCACATAGCCCAATTCCTGAGCCACTGCCAGCACGCGTTCCCGCGTGGCGGGGTTGACCTTGGGCAGGCCCCTCAAGGCACGCGAGACCGTCGCAGTGGAGACTTGCGCCCTTGCCGCAACATCGTCGATGCTGACTCTCATGCCTTGCGTCCCTTCGCTCATCCCCAATCATCGTCGGATAGACCACTCCGCCTGCTGCCCTCCTTGGGCTATTGAGACCGCCGATCCCGTCTGGCCGGCAGTTTCCTGCGAAGCCGGATCATGCCCCAGAGCCCCAAACAAACCAGCAGTAATCCTAGCGCCCAAATCAGCGCGGGCTCTCCCGTGAGCTCAAGCCAAAGCGTCACTCCGAAGAGCACTACCGCCCAGAACCCGAGAAACCCGATGATGATGTCAAAATCCTCACCGCTCT
Organism: Arthrobacter alpinus; assembly: GCF_900105965.1. Lineage (NCBI taxonomy): Bacteria > Bacillati > Actinomycetota > Actinomycetes > Micrococcales > Micrococcaceae > Arthrobacter > Arthrobacter alpinus. The sequence goes on along the minus strand of NZ_FNTV01000001.1, from coordinate 3,660,692 downwards.
TTTGCCTGCTCGTCGGGATGTGCAGGGCATTCGGCTCCTCTGATTGCTTCCCGGCAATGCGCCCCATGGCCTACTTCACCGCCCCTGCCGTGAGCCCGGCAACAATCTTGCGCTGGAAAATCAGCACGAGGATCACCAGCGGAATGGTGACGACGGTTCCGGCCGCCATGACTGCCGTATAGGGTTCCTGGTGGGGCTCGGAACCCGCAAAGCGGGCGATGGCAACGGTGACCGTTTGCGTGGCGTCGTTGGAGAGAATGCTGGCAATCAAGTACTCGTTCCATGAGGCGATGAAGGCCAGAATAGCTGTGGTGAACACGGCCGGTGCCGCCAGCGGCATGATGATCTTCCGGAAAGCCTGCCCCTGGGTGCACCCGTCGATCCGGGCGGCCTCCTCCAGCTCCCAAGGCATTTCACGGAAGAAGGAGGTCAACGTGTACACGGTCAACGGCAGCACGAACGAGATGTTCGGAATAATCATTGCCTGGTAGGTGCCAATCCAGCCAATGTTTCCAAACAGCTGGAACAGCGGGGTGACGATGGCAACGCCCGGGAACATGGAGGCTCCGAGAACCACACCCAGCACCATGAACTTGCCGCGGAACTTCAGCCGCGCCAGCGCATAGGCGGCGAAGACCCCAAACAGCAGGGCCACAACAGTTGTCACTCCGGAGATGAACAGGGAGTTCAGCAGTGCCCGGTCCAAGTGGTTGCCCAGCTGCGATGAGAATGCCGTCTTGAAATTGTCCCAAGTGACGTGAGTAAAGAACGGGGTGGAATCAAAGGTGTAGCCAACGTCGCGGAAGGCGGTGACAATCATCCAGTAAAACGGCAGCAAGCACCAGATGACAATGATGGCGGCACTGACGTAGGTACGGGTGCTGGACCAGCTTTCCCGGCGTCGAGCCACTGACTTGGCGGCTGCAGTGTGGGACTTCACTGTTGAAGTTGAGGTGCTCATTTGTTCTTCCCCTTAGCCCCGCCACTGGCGGACTCTACAGCGTTGGCCCCGAGGAACCGCACAAAGATGAACGCCACGATGAAGATGATCAGGAATGTGATGGTGGACAGTGCCGCTGCGGAATTAAAGCCCACGCGAATCTGGTTGACAACGAGAATGGACAAGGTGGTTGTGCCGTTGGCGCCACCAGTCATGATCGCTGGCAGGTCGTACATGCGCAAGGCATCAAGAACACGGAACAAGATGGCCACCATGAGCGCCGGCTTGACCAGCGGCAAGGTGATGAGCCGGAAGCGCTGCCACGCGGAGGCACCGTCAACCCTGGCTGCCTCGTACACCTCGGCGGGGATCATTTGAAGCCCTGCCAGGATCAGCAGCGCCATGAACGGCGTGGTCTTCCAAATGTCGGCAATGATAATGGCCGCCTGGGCGGGGCCTTGGCTGCCGGTCCATAGAATGTCAGTTTGGAACAACGTGTTAACAATGCCGTCAAAGGCAAAAATGAAGAACCACAGTTTGGCCGTGACGGCGGTGGGGATGGCCCATGGGACCAGCACCGCTGCACGCAGTACGCTGCGGCCGCGGAAGGTGCGTGCCATGATGATTGCCATCCAGAAACCCAGAACGGTTTCAAAGAATACCGTGACCACTGTGAAGAAGAAGGTGACGCCGGTAGCGCTCCAGAATTGGGCGCCCAACGTTCCCGGCGGACAGCTGGCGGCTCCCGAGGGAGTCTCACACTGCTGCAACAGCCAATGGATGTAGTTTGCGAAGCCGGCAAAGCCGCCGGCCACAAAGCTGCCGGTCACCGGGTCCAGGCCCTCGTCCTGCTGGAAGGACATGTAGATGGCGTTGAGCACCGGGTACAGGATGACAATGGCCAACACAATCAGGGTGGGGGCAACCAGCAGCGCTGCTGCGCGCCCCTGGGTCTTTTCCTTGCGGTCCGCGCCGACTTCTTTGTTCTCACCACCCTTGTGGGCTGTCTTTCGACTGGGGAGTGCCCCCGGTTCAAGATGTGTAGACATGCTGCTTTCCTTTCACCACGACTCTGTGTGGCATCACGCAAGCGGTGATGCGAAGAAGAAGCTCTGCGGCGTTCCCAGGCGTGGTTGCCCACCACCGGGAACGCCGCAGAGTTTTCTTGACTGTTACTTTGCCCCGGCAGCCGCGATGGCCGCCTGCATGTCCGTCATGGCCTGGTCAACACTCTTGCTCCCGTTGATGGCAGCGAAACTGTTCTGCTGGATGGCCAGGGTCACTGCAGGGTAAAACGGCGTGACGGGCCGCGGCACAGCATTCTGGATGGAGGTCAGCAGCACCGGCAGGTACGGCAGCTTTGCGACGAGGTCCGCGTCGGTGTAGAGGCTTTCCGTGACAGGTGCCAGGGATCCCTGGGTTGCGTAGAACTTTTGCGTTTCTTCGCTGGTCATGAACGCCACAAAGTCCTTGGCCGTAGCCTTGTGCTTGGAATCAACACTGACGGCCAGGCTGTGTCCTCCCAAACTGGAGGCACCTGGACCGTCCTTGCCGGGCAAGGGTGCGATGCCAAAGGTGTCCTTGACCTGTGAGGCGCCGTCGGTCTTGGCCAGGTTGTACACGTATGGCCAGTTGCGCAGGAACATCAGTTTTCCGTCCTGGAAGGAGGACCTGCCCTGTTCCTCTTGGTACGTCACTGCCTGCTTGGGAATGTTGCCGTCCTTGTACGCGTCAACCAGGTTGCTCAGACCAGCTTTTGCCTCCGCAGTGTCAACCGTGGCCTTGCCATCCTTGTCAACGATGGTGCCACCAGCGGTGTTGATGGCCTCGGCCACGTTCACTGTCAAGCCCTCATACTGGGCCATCTGCCCGGCGTAGCAGTCGATGCCCTTTTCCTTGGCGATGGAGCACATGCCCATCATTTCCTCCCAGGTCTTGGGCGGGGTGGGGACCAGATCCTTGCGGTAGTACAGGATGCCGCCGTCGGAAGTTTGCGGCGCGGCGTACAAGGTGTCCTTGTAGGTTGCCGCCGCCACCGTTGCCGGCAGGAAGCCGGTGGTGTCAACGGCCATCTTGTCCTTCAGCGGCTGCAGCCAGCCCTTGGCGGCAAATTCGGCCGTCCACACCACGTCAACACTGGCAACGTCGTAGTCGCCGTTCTTGGCCTGGAAGCGCTGAACCAGGTCGTCGTGCTGCTGGTCAGCTTTGTCGGACTGTTCCTTGAACTCAACCTTCTCGTCGGGGTGAGCTGCATTCCATTTATCCACCAGGGGCCGGATCACCTCGGAGTTGTCCTTGCCCTGAACGTACGTGATGGGGCCGCGGGCGTCCAGGTTTTCTGAAGCGGCGCCACCGCCGCCTGACGATCCGCCACCAGTTCCGCCGCTACAGGCGGAAAGAGCCAGGGTCAGCACTGCAACAGCCGCCATTGGCATGTACATCTTTGAAATCTTAGTTCCCATGCTCATTCTCCTAAAGTGAAAATCTTCAGATGCGACGCATGGTTCAAGGCATCGCATTGAGTGGTGCATCTCACACTAATCAGATCCAGTGCTAGAGTGCAAGCGCTTACACCTTTTCGTTACCGGTTTGTTTCAGGAGGATCAACATGTCAACATTTCAGCCAACGCCGACCAAGCCTTGGTGGGCCAGCGCCGTGATCTATCAGATTTATCCACGTTCCTTTGCTGACGCAAACGGCGATGGCATGGGTGATCTTTCAGGTATATCCGGGAAATTGGAGTACCTGGCCGCGTTAGGTATCAACGCCATTTGGTTGTCTCCGTTCTACCTTTCACCGCAGGCTGACGCCGGATATGACGTGGCGGATTACCGCCGAGTTGACCCGCTGTTCGGCGACCTGCAGGATTTTGACGAAATGTTATCCAAGGCCCATTCCCTTGGTCTGCGCGTGATCGTGGATCTGGTCCCCAACCACACCTCGGATGAACATGCATGGTTCCAAGAGGCGCTGGCCTCGCCTTCCGGATCACCTGCCCGCGATCGCTACATGTTTCGTGACGGTCGGGGAATTGACGGGGTTGAGCCGCCCAACAATTGGCGCTCCATCTTTGGCGGTGGGGCCTGGACCCGGGTAACTGAGAATGGGGTTCCAGGCCAGTGGTATCTGCACCTATTTGATACGAAACAGCCGGACTTGAACTGGGAAAACCCCGAAGTCCATGCCGAAATGGAGTCCGTTTTGCGGTTCTGGCTGGACCGAGGTGTGGACGGCTTCCGTGTTGATGTCGCGCATGGGATGGTCAAGGCCGCCGGGCTTCCAGACTGGGAAGGGCAAACAGCGATGGTCTCCGGCGATGAGACCAACACCCTCGCATCTCAATCTCCGGCACACCAACAGAAACCCGCCATGGACCCGCCTTCCCCATTTTTCGACCAAGACGGTGTCCATGAGATTTATCGGGCATGGAATCGTGTCCTCAAGGAGTACGACGGCGACCGCATGCTGGTTGCCGAGGCTTGGGTTGAGCAGCCTGAGCGGTTGGCTCTGTACGTTCGGCCAGATGAGATGCAGCAGGCCTTCAACTTTGATTTCCTGTTGGCTGGTTGGGATGCCCAACGCATGGCAGCAGCGGTGGATAATTCCTTGCTCGCGAACGCGGCCGTCGGCGCACCGGCCACGTGGGTGCTGTCCAATCACGACACTGTCCGGCACACTTCCCGCTTTGGCCTGCTCGATCCAACCGCATTCCCCAAGGGAATCAGTGCCGAGGACGAACAGCCGGACGAGGCTCTAGGGTTGGCTCGGGCCCGCGCGGCAACGTTGTTGATGTTTGCCCTGCCAGGCTCGGCATATGTCTACCAGGGTGAGGAGCTGGGACTGCCAGAACACACCACCTTGGAGGCGGCGTTCCGCCAGGATCCGTCCTTCTTCCGCACCAACGGGGTGGAACGGGGCCGTGATGGCTGCCGTGTCCCATTGCCGTGGAAGGCTTCCGAGCCCGGCTACGGCTTCAGTTCCGGCACACCAAAAGAGGGCGGGCATGCTGCACCCTGGCTACCCCAACCGCCATCATTCGCCCACTATGCCGCCGACACCGAAGCTGGGGTGGCCGGATCAACTGTGGAGCTGTACCGTTCTGCCCTTGAGGTGCGCGCTGCGCATGCATTGGGCGTGGGGACACACGCGTGGGCTCCGCAGCATGACCCTGGCGCCGGCGTCGTCGCTTTCAGCAACGGCCCAATCACCGTTCTGGTGAACGCTGGCAGTGTGCCGCTGGATCTGCCGCCAGCAGCCGAGGTTGTCCTGGCCAGCACGTTGGATTCAGTTTCACAAGGGAAACTGGCGCCGAACTCTGCCGTTTGGATCGCTAGCTAGCGTCCATACCAGTGGGGGCCGGGTTCCCAAGGGAACCCGGCCCCCACTGGAACCCAAAGCGGCGAATATTACTTGTCGTGCTTGAAAATACCCGCGATCTTGGCGCCTAGGCCCTTGGCCTTCTCGGCAGCTTCGCCAGCGAATTCCTTGATGTTTTCTGCGGCGTCGCCGGCAAATTCTTTAACGTTTTCGACCGCGTCCTCGGCGAAATCCTTGACGTTCTCCCCGGCGTCGCCAGCAAATTCCTTAATGTTTTCTGTGGCGTCGCCAGCAAATTCCTTGATGTTTTCCGTGGCGTCGCCAGCAAAATCCTTGGCCTTCTCAGCAGCGTCCGCGGCGAAATCCTTGGCGTTGTCCACGGCTTCGGTTCCCGTGTTTTCAGCGTTGTTCTCAGTCATGATGCCCTCCATAGTGTTCCATTGCGGGCCCCCAAGCACATAGCACCCAAGGGTGGTGATGAATCGAGACTAGCGGACTCGTTCGGCTTTGGTGAAGCGTGACCTAGCGCCGGAACCAATGCTCAAGAGCACAGGAACCTCAAGCCCCAATAATTCATCCAAGGCAGACACCAAATCGGTAATCTCGGCCGCGATCTCATGCGGGGCAACGCCCGGCCGCGGCAAAACACGCACCTTCAGAGCCGTCTGTCGACGGAAGTCATAACTCGTCACGGAGACTCCGAATATGTCGGTCCGTTCCAGCAAAGCGCTTTTGAGTGCCTGTTCAGCCACGGAGCAGCTGAGCCTGACAGCACCGGCGGCTCCGTCGTCGTCCGCGTTGCCCGCGTAGTCGTGCAAGGTACTGGCCCGCCCTTTTCCCTGATTCGCAATCCAGGAAATCATGACGATCACCACTACCAAGAAGAATGCGGCGCCGGCGAGCCAGATCCAACTGTGCGAGGTCAACAGAAGCCGCGAGCGGTCCGCGTAGTCGCCCAGCCACGCCACCTGCGCGCCGGCCCATCGCTGCCACCAGGTGGCCACTGCTGGGATCGTGGCCAGGAGCACGGCTCCGCCGCCGACGGCGACCAAGATCAGGCCGATCAGCGTCAGGAGAAAACGGTTGAGGCCTCGAGGTGTGCCGTTCATACTCCGATCACCCCGCTCTCGGCCAGGTTGACGATGACTACAGGAGCAGGTTCCAGCGCCATGGCGTTGAGCTCGGCTTCCACGGCGGCCCTGATCCTGTCTTCAGAGAGCCGGATACCGGAGGTGGGGCGAACGTTGACCTGCACGGTGCGAGCCGAAACCACCACCATGACCTGCTCTCGGGTGACCCCTGCGGCCATGCGGGCCGACTTGGCCAGAGCCGAAGCGATAACTTCGTTGTCAACGACGATGGCCACGCGCGGATGCACAATCACGTGCCGGGCACGCCGGCCAGGCAACAGCCCATTACACAGAAAGATTAGGCCGATCAAGGCAACCAAGGCTCCCGCAGTACCCAGCAATGGAGTGGGCGTGGCTCCTGGCAAGCCGGCAATCCGTTCGGCAGCCTCCATGGGGTGCAATAGCCAGGCCGGTTGGCCAAGAGCACCCAGGGTCATCTCCAGTAGGGCGTAAACAGCCCCGGCGGCAACCAAGATCGCTGCCACAACGGCCGCACCCGATCTGGCCGAATGCGTCTCACGGCTCAAGATGCGCCGCAGGTAATCCCCGCGATCGTTGTTGGATTTCTTAGCTTCCGCAGCGCCGCTCATAGCACCCGCCCGTCAGAACGCGTGATGAGACCGGAGATGCGGACATCCACGCGACTCACCTGAGAGCCGCTGAGGTACTCCAGCTGGTCAAGAATACGAGCCTTGGCAGCCGTGGCCCGAGCCAGAATACTGCCGCCACTTTGGGCCGTCCGTCCCGGATTGCGGCGAACTTCCGTCAGTGAAGGCGCACCCATAGCGGAGGAAATGGATAGCGCAAGGTCGCCGGCGTCGTCGTGCCAGGTAACCCGGACCTGCGCGGGAGCCACGGCCAGAACATCGGCCGCGGCAACTTTGGCGAGCGAAGTCAGTGCCTGCGTGCTGATGCGATTATGTCCGGCAAACTCGGTGGAACGAGTTAGATCCTCACTCACGACGACGAGCGCCGTCCGGTCAAGGCGTCTAGGACGCCACGCCAATCCAGCTTCCCGCCAGCGGCGCGGCCCACAAAAACGCCCACGGCAATGAACACCACTGAGACCACAAATCCCCAGAAACCAAAGGAAAAAGCCATAAATGCCAAAAACGCACCAAATGCTGCGCAAACCACGCTGAGATTCACGGCTATTCCCCGGCTTCCGTTGAATTGTTCATATCTGTGGATGGTTGTGTCTTAACTGCCGCACCCAGGCGCTCGGTGAGACGGGGGCGCGGAACCGGCTTCTCGGCGTCGGGCGTGGGAATGAAAACGTCGGTGATTTCAATGTTTACCTCGATCACATGGCGTCCCACAAGCTCCTCAACCGCCTTGTAGACGGCACGCCGGACGGTATTCGCCAGCGTCTGCAACGGGTAACCGTACTCGGCCAGCAGGATGATGTCCACGGCAACCTGGGACTCGCCAACTTCAACTCGAACGCCCTGAGTTAGATCGGTTGCACCGACTACTTCACGGATGGCGCCCAGGGATCGAGAAGCCCCGGAGCCCAGTGCATGGACGCCGGCCACGCTGCGAACAGCAACTCCCACCACCTTCGCCACGGCAGTCTCTGCAATGACTGTGCGTCCTTGGGTTTCTGCCGGGCTGGCAGTGGCCGGCGAGGATGATTCCTGGTTGTGCGAGTCCATGATCGGGCCCTTTCTGTTTCTCTTACGGTAAGCCTATGCACCCAAAAGTTGAGGGGCAACGCCGGTTGGATTTTTATCCATTAGAGAATTGTTTTTGCCAATTGTGGCTTTCAACACAGAAAACAAGATAAGAGCAGTTAAACAAGAAAGACCCCGATTTCTCGGGGTCTTGCTGGTGGCTCCGACCGGCGTCGATCCGGTGACCTTTCGATTTTCAGTCGAACGCTCTACCAACTGAGCTACAGAGCCTTGGTGATCTGAAAATCCTCGTCACCAGATCATCTTGAACTAGTCAAAACAACCAAAGCGACCCTGACGGGACTCGAACCCGCGACCTCCGCCGTGACAGGGCGGCGCGCTAACCAACTGCGCTACAGGGCCATACTGATTTACTGCTTTTGTTTCTCTCACACGTTTGCGTGATTTTCACGAGTAATAGCGTACCAGCTTTTTTCCGGCTGATTTACCACTCACTCGCAAGTACCCCCAACGGGATTCGAACCCGTGCCGCCGCCGTGAAAGGGCGGTGTCCTAGGCCGCTAGACGATGGGGGCCTAGTCATCCTTCTTACCTCGGCGTTGTTTCCAGCGCTTCGGTCCGAAGTGGACTCCAAAAACTATAGGGGCATTTTGACCAGAACGCAAAACGAGACTCCCCTCCAGTTGTCACCCACGGTCCCGGCACTAAGAAAACGGCGGAAATTCAAGGTTTTTGCCCGCCAACATTAGTCTGAGTACATGAATGAAAATCCACTGGCAGGCATCCCCTCCTTCGCTCCGTTCACCATGAACAAGCAGGAATTCGACGCCGCAGTGCAGGAAGCCATCGATTCGATCCCAAAAAACATCAGCTCCAAGATGGCGAATGTGGCGATCTTCACAGCCGAAAACTACGAACCGGGTCCCGGCGAAGACCCCGACACGGTTCTGTTGGGACTTTACGAAGGCACGCCGCTGACGGAACGGGACTCCTGGTGGGAATCTGGATCGCTTCCGGACCGAATTACCATCTACCGGGAACCCATTCTGGAGATCTGCACCAGCCGCGAGGACGTCCTCAATGAGATCACCGTAACGGTGGTCCACGAGATCGCCCATCACTTTGGCATTAGCGAGGAAAGATTGCACGAACTCGGCTGGGGATAAATGACACCAGTGTTATTCAAGTTGCTGATGTTACTGGTGTTGCCAAAGGCATTCGTGCGCCGTAGGGTCACAACTAGCTGTGTAAGTATCCGCGCACCGCGACACCGCCGATCCGGCCGGACGCAACGCACCACTTACCCTCCATCTGTAACAAGGCAAAAGGGATGACTATGCGCTTTTTGGTTCGCGGAACTACCGCACTGGCTTGTGCCGCGGTGGTATCAACCGCATTCCTCGCCCCGGCCACTGCGGCCCCGGCTCCCTCCTTCTCCCCCGGACTAGGTGTACTCAGCGCGGCTGCCTTAAGTTCGACGGCGGCACAACAGTTTTCGCTGCGACCGCTGAGTCCCGCTATACCCAGCGAGGATGAGATTGCCAAGGCCAAGGAATCCGAGGGTGCCACCGCGGCCGCATCCGCTGCGCTGGACGCCATCATCGGTTCTGCCAATGACAAGCTGGCGGCCTCAACCGTCGCGGCCATGGGTGCCAACAGCGCCTACACCAATGCCCTGGTCATTTTGGAACAACGAAAGGCTGCGGCAGCAACCGCGAAGGCCAAGGCTGAAGCCGCTGCCGGTGCGAATAAGACTGCCAAGGCGCAATTGGGTCAGCTGGCTGGCAGTCTGTACAAGAACGGCGGGCTGGACCTGAGTGTCCAGGGAATTTTGGCCAGTTCCGATGCCGATGACGCCATGTATCAGGCATCTACCCTGATGGCCTTGAGTGCCAGCCGAGCTCACACCTTTGACACCGCCGAAGCAACCGCAGCAACCTCCGCCGCTTTGCAGGCGCAGGCCAATGAAGCCAGCAAGGCTGCCGATGAGGCCATCGCGGCAGCAGAAACCTCCCATACCCAGGCGCAGGCGGCAGCGGACGCGCAAGCGGCCGTCGTTGCCGAGAACGAAGCCCAGCGCAGCACGTTGTTGCAGCGGTTGGCGACCTTGCACAATACGACCGTTGCCCTCGAAGGCGCCCGCGTAGACGAGTTGGCAAGGAAAGCACAGGAAGAAGCGCTGAAGCAACGGATCGCGGCCTCTGCCGATGCTCCGACGCCCACCCAGCCTCCGGCCGCGGCACAGGCTGCCCCTAAGCCTGTAACGCCCGCCGCACCAGCTCCCAAGCCGTCTACACCGAAGCCCGTCACACCGGCTCCAGCACCCGCCCCGGCTCCAGCTCCCGCACCAGCCCCCGCGCCCGCTCCTGCTCCGGCACCGAAGCCAACCCCGCCGACTCCCGCCCCTGTGCAGCCGCCGTCGGGCTCCTATACGCAGGTCATGGTCAATTACGCCATGTCAAAAATTGGCGGGCCATACCAGTGGGGTGGCAACGGACCCACAGCCTTTGACTGCTCAGGATTGGTCCAACAGGCATTTGCCGCGGCCGGCATCTCCGTGCCGCGCCAAGGCACCGACCAATTCTGGGCCGCACCAACACGCGTTCCGCTGTCCCAGATGCGCTACGGCGATCTACTGGTCTTCGACGACAACGGATCCGGCCAATTTGGTCATATTGCCATCTACATCGGCAACAACCAGGTGGTGCAGGCTCTGTATTACGGATACCCCATTGCCGTCACGAACTTGGTGAACATGCCCACCATGAGCCTTTACCCCTACGCCGCCCGGTACTAACCCGCTACGGCTGCGCTGATTTAGCGCAGCCGTGTCAGATTATGCCTGGAGCAGCGGACCAAACGCTGAGCGGTCGCCCTGTCGCGGATCTTCGCGGTCTCGAACAACCATGATCGGCCCCTTGGCATGGTGCCGGACGCCGTCGGTGGTGGAACCAAGCATCATTCCGGCAAATCCGCCGCGTCCGCGCGTTCCCATGACCACCAGTTCGGCCGTTTCGGAGGCTTTCACGAGGGCATCCACTGCTGAGCCTTCAATGAGTTGGACCTCGATGGCCAGTTTCGGGAAGTGGCTTCGCAACCACTTTTCACCGGCGTCCAGCTGGGTTTGAATTTCAGCGAACAACGCTTCGCGGTCAACGGGGGCCGGCATCCAAGCCAAGGTTCCGGTGTAGGGCTGCACGGCGCAGATGATGCGCAGGCTGCCGCCCGAGCGTTCGGCTTGCTCGGCGGCAACCAGCACGGCATACCGCGCCTGATCCGAACCGTCCACACCAACAGCTATGACTTTTTCAATGCTGGCCGCCTCGGGCGTACCCTCCTCCAGCCGTGCCGCACAGCGCAGCGGGATCGTGACCGTGGGGCACTTGGCGTGGGCCGGCAGTGCCGTACTGACACTGCCCAGCAGGCGGCCAATGAAGCCGCCTCTGCCACGCGAACCGAAGACCAGCAACTCGGCAGTTTCGCTGAGCTCAAGCAGAACGCCTGCGGCATCGCCGTTTTCAACGCGGGCATCCATCTGAATATCGAGATGGGAAACCTTGGCTGCCGCTTCGCGAAGAACAGCCTCCGCGCCCTGGCGAATGACGTCGTCGTCCACGGTGGCGTAACCGCCGTCGAGTCCGGAAGCGGCAAAAATGGGCACTGTATAGGCGGTGACCAGATGTAGCGGAGCTTTGCGGGTTTCAGCCTCTCCGGCGGCCCAGATCAAGGCACAATTGCTTTGCTCCGACCCATCAATCCCAACCACAATTCCGGTCGGTGTGGGGACCTGCTCGGGCGTGGTGCCCTGCGTTGATTCCTCTGAGTTGCTCATGCTGCGCCTCCTCATACCTGTATCCCGAAGGGTGCACAAACGCGCACGGCGCCTCCCCTTCGTGGCCTGTACTTGTGACTATTGCGGGTTCAGCTGGACACGTCAAGCTGCCCCCTTCAAAGCTGCCCCGGGTGGCGTAACTCAGGGGCCTAAAAGTTGCCATCGCCAGCAACCCCCTTGGGCGGTTCCCATATGACAGAGTGGACCTCACAATCATCTGTGAGAGGTTGCTCATGACGCCGTGGACTAATCAAGCCAAGGAATCCGCTGTCCCCGAGGGACTCCTCAAGCTGCCCGAAACAGCACTTGCGGCCGGCCTCAGTGGCGAGCCGACTCCCGGATCCGGCTGGGCCCAGACTGATACGGCGTGCGCCCAGCTGACTGCGCCACTCGCTGTTCTGGATGTCCACGCCCTGGCCTTTAATGCCAGCTCGCTTCTGCGGCGCGCCGCCGGTAAACCCATCCGGGTGGCCAGCAAATCCATCCGTAACAAACACGTGCTCCGGGCCGTTCTGGCCCAGCCGGGCTTTGCGGGAGTTCTTGGTTTTAGCCTGCCCGAAGCATTATGGCTGGCGGCCGACCCCTCGGACGCCTTTAAGGACATTGTGGTGGGGTACCCCACGGCCGACCCACAAGCCGTGCGCGCCCTCGCCGCAAATCCCGTAGCCTGCGCCCGCATCACCTTGATGGTGGACTCCACAGAACAGTTGGAGTGGCTTGCGGCTGCATTGGAAAACACGGCTCCCGCCGCAGCTATTCGCCTCTGCTTGGATCTGGACGCGTCATGGCGCCCCTCGGTGCATGGACGGACCCTGGGTCACATCGGCGTGCACCGATCCCCGCTTCGCAACGGCGCCGACGCCATCGCCATGGCCTTGGCGATCGGTGGATACAAGCATGGCTCAAGCAAGCTGTTCACACTTGTTGGCATCATGGCCTATGAGGCCCAGGTGGCCGGACTGCAGGACACTCCGCACACGGGCAACAAGGTAGCTGATCTGGCCAGGGGCGCCGTGCTGCAACAACTCCAACGCACGTCCATGACTGAGATCACCGAGCGCCGGGGCAAGGTGGTTGCCGCGGTTCGCAATGTCACTGACCTGGAATTCGTCAACGGCGGCGGCACCGGAAGCCTGGAGCGCACTACTGCCGATCCTTCCGTGACAGAGCTGGCGGCCGGATCCGGCCTGTTTGGCCCCACGCTTTTTGACGGCTATTCACGCTTCAGCCCGGCGCACGCCGTCGGATTTGCGGTCCCAGTTGTCAGACGGCCCGCCCCGGATATGGTGACAGTGCTTGGCGGCGGTTGGATTGCCTCGGGTCCACACGGCCCGGACCGGTCTCCCGTGCCCGTCTACCCGGAAGGCCTGTCCCTGATCAGCACGGAAGGTGCCGGCGAGGTTCAGACACCACTCAAGGGTGCTGCCGCGGCCCAGCTGAGGATCGGCAGCCGGGTGTGGTTCAGGCACGCCAAGTCGGGCGAGATCTGCGAGCACGTGGACGCTTTGGAAATGATCGACGGCGGACGTTGGGTTGGCAGAACACCCACCTATCGCGGGGAAGGCAAGGCGTTTGTATGAGCCAGTGGCGTAATTGGGCGCGGGACCAGCGGTGCACGCCAAGCCAGGTGGCGCGGCCAGCGACAGTGGCGGAAGTGTCAACGCTTGTGGAGCAGGCCTCGGAGGCGGGGACAACCGTGAAGGCGGTGGGTGCCGGCCACAGTTTTACCGACATAGCTTTAACCCGTGGAATCCAGTTGCGCCTCGATGGAATTAGCGGGCTGCTCTCCGTGGACCGGGCCACGAAGCAAGTCACCCTTGGCGGCGGAACGCGCCTCTTTGAGATCCCCCACTTGCTGGAACCGTACTCGCTAGCCATGGAAAATCTTGGCGACATTGACCAACAGTCCATTTCCGGAGCCATCTCCACGGGCACCCACGGGACGGGGCTGAAATTTGGCGGCATTGCCACCCAGGTCAGGGCCTTGACGCTCGTAACCGGAACCGGGGAGGTCCTGCACTGCTCAGAGTCGCAGCACCCGGAGGTCTTTGCCGTGGCCCGCGTGGGATTGGGGGCCTTGGGCATCATCACCTCCGTGACGCTGCAGTGCGTGGATTCATTCAAGCTGCACGCCGTGGAGCGGGCCGAACCTTTGGCGGCTGTCTTGGCGGACCTGGCGGAGCGCAATGCGAGCCTGGACCACTTTGAGTTTTATTGGTTCCCGCATACCGAGGTGGCCTTGACCAAGACCAATACCCGCTATGCCCCGGACGGCCTTTCTTCCGGGGTGGGCCCGTTGTCGACGCGGGCTCACTGGGTCGATGACATCCTGGTTTCCAACTCCTTGTTTTCCGCCCTGTGCCAAGTCACAGCCAAAGTTCCTCGGATCATTCCGCGCGTCAACCAGATCGCCTCCAAGCTCACAGGAACGCGGGAGTTCGGCGACTCCTCGCACAAGGTTTTTACAACAACCCGGACCGTGCGTTTTAGAGAGATGGAATATGCCGTGCCGTTGGATCGTATTGCCGACATTCTGGCCGAGCTGGATGCCATGATCAAACGGCGGGAGCTGCGCATCTCCTTCCCGGTGGAGGTCCGTAGTGCGGCCGCCGACACCATTGCCCTATCCACCGCCAGCGGCAGGGAAAGCGGCTACATTGCGATTCATCAGCACGTGAACACTGCGCCGTTTGAGTACTTCAAGGCGGCCGAGGAAATCTTCCGCTCACACGGCGGACGGCCGCACTGGGGGAAGTGGCACTTTCTCCAATCGAATGACTTTTCCGAGCTCTACCCAGACCTTGAAAAGTTCTGTAGGGTTCGAGATGTTCTCGATCACAAACGCGTTTTTAGCAACGCCTATTTGGACCGGGTTCTACTGTAATTTCCCCTGCTCTGCGCCCAACGGCTTTCCGCGCTCCCGGGATTGCCGCCACATAGTTCTCCTACCGTTCAAGGAGGCATTTGCCATGACCGCTGCGCCCGTAACTGCCAGGCACCTAACCCCCAGACCCCGCACCGCTGCTTCCGCGCCTGGTGCCACACTGGGTGAAAACGAAGCCACAACCACGGTTGTGATTGGATCCGGTTTTTCCGCGTTGGCCGTCGCTGCGGAGCTCAACCGACAGGGCGTGAAAGCCATCATGGTTGACAGCTTTTGTCCCGTGAAGCAAAGTTCCACGCCGCCCACCACCGGCGGCATCAGCTTGGACGCCTTGAGTGAGCGCAGTGAGGTTGTGCGGTTGCTGGAAAACTACGCCAGACGCCATGACCTGGATATCCGCCCGGAAACTCAGGCGCTTGAACTGACCCGGGCCAGCGACACCGTGGCGGCCAACCCGCAAGCCGGCCCCCAGTGGAGCGTGCACACGGGCACCGGAGTCCTCAGCGCCCACAGCGTTGTATTCACCCGGGGTGCGTTGAGCCAGCTGCGCCGGGTCTTGCACAGCGCGGGAGTCACCACCGCCGCCGACATGCGCACCGCCATGCACACCCTGGGCCTGTATCTGGTGGGTGTTGGCGATTTGGCCATTCCCACCACCCAGGAAATCCTGCATCAGGCCAAACGTGCCGGCCAGTCCATCGCGACCCGGGTTGCAACCGGCGAATCCGCATCGGTGCTGGCACTGGCCTAACTAGTCGTCCTTGGACAAACGACGCCGGGCCACCACTACCAGGGCAACAACCAGCCCCAGCAGCACCGCGATGAGTCCGATGACGCTCCACGGAACGGCGCTTTCGTCCTGCACCGCGGCGGGTTCTTCCTCCGGCTGCGCTTGAACTGAAACTATCGGCCCGGCCCCCACGGCGGCACCGGCGGTTGAGGTTGCTGCGGCGCTTGCGGTGAAGCTGAATTCGCCTTCCACGGGATGCGAATCGGAGGACACCAGACGCCATTTCACCGTGAACTTGCCGGCCGGCGCACCCGGGCGCACATTTTGCGTGGCCACCGTGTCCAGGACGTCCACGCTGCCGGTTGCCCAGTCGGTGCCGGCTGAATCCAGAACCAGAACTTGCGATCCAATAACGGCCGGGGTGTTGCTCATGGTGATCTCAATTTTGTCCGGGACGGTCTCCACGGTAGAACCGTCTGCGGGCGTTGTTCCTGTGATCGCGTCATGCGCCAGTGCCGCCGTCGAGGAGCCCAGCAATAACAGCATCATGGCCAGAAGTGCCGCAAAAACGCGCCGCACCAGCTTTTGCGGTGTCATGTTCGTCTCAATGGGCTGGCGTTTTGCAGGGGTCTTCACAGCAGGCAATCCTTTGAAAGTTAGGGTGAGTGCACCTCACGGTAACCCAGAAACATGGGAGATTCCTCAAGAACGCGGCATCTAGGCACCCGGGCCGGCTCTGCCGTGGTTCGCTCCTGAACGGAACATGCCAAGCCTGACGCACTATCTTCGGCCCGCATGTGAGCGGCTAGGATTTCCTCGGTTAACTATTTTCTTTTTTCTTCGCCCGGAGGGCTCCTTATGGCAACGAAGACGGCACCGCGCCTGTCAGCGATCGACAAATATTTCAAGGTTACAGAACGTGGATCGAACTACTCGCGGGAAATTCGCGGCGGTTTCGCCACGTTCTTCGCGATGAGCTACATCGTGGTGTTGAACCCGCTGATCCTCGGTGGCGCCGACTCCTCCGGCGAGGTTCTGGGTCTGGAACGCGTCGCCGCCGTCACGGCCTTCGTGGCCGGTATCCTGACCATCCTCATGGGTGCATGGGCCAGACACCCCTTCGCAATGGCGGCCGGCCTGGGCGTCAACGCCTTCATTGCCGTCACCGTGGCAACAAACCCGGGCCTGACCTGGCCCGACGTTATGGGCCTTGTTGTCCTCTCCGGTGTCACCATGTTGATCCTGGTGCTGACCGGCTTTAGAACCGCAGTCTTCAAGGCCGTCCCCGAAGGGCTCAAGACGGCCATTGTGGTGGGCATCGGTATGTTCATCGCCCTCATCGGCCTGGTCAACGCCGGTTTTGTCCGCCGTATCCCCGACGTAGCCGGAACCACAGTTCCGGTGGGCCTGGGCTTCGACGGCAAACTCATGGGCTGGCCCACGCTGGTGTTTGTGATTGGTCTGGTGCTGACCATCGGTTTGGTTGTTCGCAAGGTAAAGGGCGCCATCCTGATTGGCATTCTGTTTTCCACTGTGCTGGCCAACATCCTTGAAATGACGCTGCACATTGGCCCGTCCTTCGACGGCACCACCAGCAACCCGCAGGGCTGGTCCCTGGTCTCCCCACAGATGTCCTCGTGGTCATGGCCTGACCTGTCCCTGATCGGTCAGGTCAACATCTTCGGCGCGTTCAGCAAGCTCGGCGCACTTGCTGCAGTGTTGCTCGCCTTCGTGATCCTGCTCAGCATCTTCTTTGACGCCATGGGCACCATGGTGGGCTTGGCCTCCGAGGCTGGCACCATCGACAAGGATGGCAATATCCCCGACGTGGACAAGGTGCTGCTCGTGGACGCATTCGGGGCCATCGCCGGTGGTGGCGCGTCCGCCTCCTCCAACCAGATCTACGTGGAATCCGGCGCCGGAATCGGTGAAGGTGCCCGCACAGGCCTGGCCTCGATTGTGACGGGCCTGCTCTTGCTGGCGGCCATGTTCGCCACTCCCCTGATCAAGCTGGTTCCTTTTGAAGCTGTGGCCCCTGCGCTTGTGGTGGTTGGTTTCATGATGGTTTCCCAGGTGGGCAAGATCGATTGGTCCGACTGGGGCATCGGCATCCCGGCCTTCCTGACGTTCACGCTCATGCCATTCACATACTCGATCGCCAACGGCCTGGGCGCCGGCTTCATCGCCTTCGTTCTGATCCGCCTGTTCCAGGGCCGCGCACGCGAAATCCACCCGCTCATGTGGGCCGTGGCGGGAGCCTTCCTGTTGTTCTTCGGCATTGGTGTTGTGGAGGACTTGTTCGGGGTCAAGTAACCCGTGCGCAGCTTTCCTTGAGGGTGGTATCTGGCCTGCCAGATACCACCCTCTGTTGTTCCACTGGCATTGTCGGCCCGACTGCTGTTCTCTGGAAGCATGGACTTTTCTACACTCCCACTTGATGTTCCCGCCAGCTCTTGGACGGGCAGGAACGACGGCGCAGACCTCGCCCACCGCCGCTGGTGGCAGGCCGTCACCACCACCGCCGCTCTTTCCCTGGATGCGGCGTTGCCCGGTCCGGCTGCATTCTTGGGCTTTTGCTCCGACGCTGGTGTGCTCCGCAATCACGGACGCACAGGCGCCGCCAGCGGTCCCGCGGCGATCCGCGCGGCCCTTGGCTCGCTGGCCTTCCACGGTTCCCGGTCAATTGTGGACGCGGGGGACGTTGTGGTTTCGGAGGACGCCTTGGAGGACGGCCAGGCCCGCGCAGGCGCTGCCCTCACAGGGATGCTCGACGCCGGCTATCTCACCGTTGCCCTGGGCGGCGGGCACGAAATCGCGTTTGCCAGCTACCTTGGTGTTGCCGGAACGGCAGCCGTGGCCAATGGTGCCCGGCTAGGCGTGCTTAACCTCGATGCCCACTTTGATCTGAGGGATGCCCCGGCACCCAGCTCCGGTACACCGTTCCTGCAAATGGCTCAGGCCGAAGCCGCTGCCGGACGCGAACTGAATTACGCCGTCGTAGGCATCAGCGAACCCAACAACACGCGGGCACTCTTCAACACCGCCCACGAGCTCGACGTGAAGTACCTCCTGGATGAGGACTGCTCCGCGGAGCGCACCGCGGGCTTTGTTGATGCGTTCCTGGAAACCGTGGACATTGTGTACCTTACGATCGATCTTGACGTACTGCCGGCCGCCGCAGCACCCGGTGTCAGCGCGCCCGCCGCCTATGGAGTGCCGCTACCGGTGATCGCCGCCGTATGCCGGCAGGTTGCTGCCAGCGGGAAGCTCTTCCACCTGGACGTAGCCGAACTGAACCCGGAGTTCGACATCGACAACCGCACAGCCAAAGTAGCAGCAAGGCTCATCGACACGCTCCTGCGCTGACCGGGCGGTGCGGCGGCCCGGGACAGCGCTGGCTTTCGCGCGGGCGGCGGTGCCGCTAGTGAGCTTCGGCGGGGACCTCGTCTTCTAGCTCATGACCGCCCTGGAACTGGGTCATGTAGAGCTTGTAGTAGGCGCCGCGGCGGGCCAGAAGTTCCTCGTGGTTGCCGTGCTCGACGATGTCGCCGTCTTCCATGACCAAGATGGTGTGGGCGTCGCGGATTGTGGAGAGACGGTGGGCAATCACGAAGGAGGTCCGGTCGGTGCGCAGTGCCGCCATGGCGTGCTGGACCAGCAGCTCGGTGCGTGTATCCACTGACGAGGTTGCCTCGTCGAGAATCAGCAGTGATGGCTTGGCGATGAAGGCCCTGGCAATCGTGAGCAGCTGGCGTTCACCGGCGGAAACGGTGCCGCCGTCGGCGTCGATCACGGTGTCATAGCCGTCGGGGAGCTGGCGAACAAACCTGTCCACCATGGTGGCCTCGGCAGCGGCAATGATTTCCTCGTCAGTGGCATCCAAACGGCCGTAGCGGATGTTTTCGCGGATGGTGCCTTCAAACAGCCACGCGTCCTGGAGCACCATGCCCACCTGCGAGCGCACCTGTTCGCGGGACAGCTCGCGGGTGTCCACGCCGTCGAGCAGGATCCGTCCGCCGGTGATCTCGTAGAAGCGCATGATGAGGTTGACGAGCGTCGTCTTGCCCGCGCCGGTGGGCCCCACAATGGCCACGGTCTGCCCTGGTTCAACGGTGAGGGAAACGTCGCGGATGAGCGGGGTTTCCGGTGCGTAGCTGAAGGACACGTTCTCGAACCGCACGTGGCCGTCCGTCTGCTCGGGCAGCAGCGCTGAATCCTCCTCTGCTTCCTGCTCGTCGGCGTCGAGGATCTCAAAGGTCCGCTCGGCCGAGGCCACACCGGACTGGATCATGTTGGCAATTCCAGCCATCTCACCAATGGGCTGGGAGAACTCGCGTGAGTACTGAATGAATGCCGTGGCATCGCCCAGGGTGATCTGGCCTGTAGCAACACGCACACCACCGACGACGGCGACCAGCACGTAGGAGAGATAGGAGACAAACTGCATGGCCGGCATGATCATGCCGGAAACAAACTGAGCGCCGAAGGAGGCCTTGAAAAGGTGTTCGTTGCGGTCATCGAACTCGGCCAGCATTTCCTCGTCACGGCCATAGGCGCGAACAAGTTCCAGCCCGGAGAAAGTCTCTTCAATGTGACCATTGAGTGAGCCGGTGTACTTCCACTGCGCGGCGAACAGTTTTTGTGAGCGCGTTCCAATCACGCCTGCAATGATGGCTGAGAGCGGCAACGCGATAAGGGCTATCAAGGCCAGCTGCCAGGACACAATAAACATCATGATCCCGATGCCGATGACCGTCAGCGCGGACTGCACCAGTTGCGAAAAGGCTTGCTGAAGTGCGGCCTGGATGTTGTCGACGTCGTTGGTCACCCGGGACATCAGATCACCGCGCTGGCGGGTGTCAAAGTACCCCAGCGGGAGGCGGTTGAGCTTGCGTTCAATGTCTTCACGCAGCTTGAACACCACGCGCATGACAAGGGCGTTCAGGAGGAAGCCTTGCAGCCACATGAGCGTTGAGGCAACCATGTACAAAGCCAACACAATGATGATGAGCCGGCTGAGTTCAACAAAGTCAATGCCCGCGCCCGGGACAATATTGGCCTTGGCCAGCATGTCGGCGAACTGATCGTTCCCGGCCGCCCGTTGCGTCTCCACCAGAACCTCGAGCGGCACATTCGCTGGCAGCTGCGAGCCAATGACGCCATTAAAGATCACGTCCATGGCGGCCCCGAGGATCTTCGGGGCGATAACCGTCAGGACTACGGAGGCCGCCACCAGCACAATCACCACGGAGAACATGAAGCGCTCCGGCCGCAGAAGCCCTACGAGGCGCTTGACCGAGGGCCAGAAGTGTTCGGCCTTTTTGGCTGGTGTTCCGCCAAACATGTCACCGTCTGCCTCGGAGGGCCGGTACTCCGGCACCAACTCCTCATCCGTTTCAATGGCGTCAACAGCCACGTCCGGGGCCTGTTCCTTGCTCTTGCGCGCCATCAGGCAACCCCTTCAATGCTCAGCTGGGATTCAACAATTTCGCGATAGGTTTCATTGCTCTCAAGCAATTCGTCATGGGTTCCCCCACCCACCACCTCGCCGTTGTCCAGCACAATAATGTGGTCAGCCTCCCGGATGGTGGAGATCCTTTGGGCCACAATGATCACCGTTGCACCCTCGGTGGCGGCGTGCAGCGATTCACGCAACCGCTGATCCGTGGTGACATCCAGCGCCGAAAAAGAATCGTCAAACAAGAAGATTCGTGGTCGGGCCGCCAGCGCCCGGGCAATACACAACCGTTGCCGCTGTCCGCCTGACACATTCGTGCCGCCTTGGGCGATTGGGGTGTCCAGCGCCTTGGGCTTTTCCTGGACAAAGTCCTTGGCCTGGGCCACGCGGAGGGCTTCCCATAGCTCATCGTCGTTGGCATCGGGCCGGCCAAACTTCAGGTTTGAGGCTACGGTGCCGGAGAACAGGTACGGCTTCTGCGGCACGAGCCCCACCAGTTCCGCCATCTGGGAGCGGCTGAGCTCGCTCACATCCACCCCGCCAATGCGCACCGTGCCACCCTGCGGGTCAAAAAGCCGGGGTATGAGGTTCAGGAGGGTGGACTTGCCCGAACCGGTGGAGCCAACAATCGCCGTCGTCTGTCCTTGGTGGGCCGTGAAGCTCACATTGTTCAGGACCGGCCGCTCGGCTCCGGGATAGCCAAAGGAAACACTGGAAAATTCCACTGCGTGAGTCTGCGGAGCCGCTGTCCCCTTCGGCACAACCAGACTGGGCTCTGCCGTGAGGACATCGTCCAGACGTTCGGCGGAAATGGCGGCCCGGGGAATCATCATGACCATGAAGACACCCATCATGACGGCCACAAGGATCTGCAGCAGGTACTGCAAGAAGGCCGTCAGTGAACCGATCTGCATCTCGCCGGAGTTCACTCGCTGGCCACCAAACCACAGCACGGCGGCCGTGGCCAGGTGCAGGATCATCATGATGACCGGGAACATGAGCACGAACAAATTGCCCACGCGGACCGAGACGCGCGTCAGTTTCAGGTTCGCGTCACGGTAACGTTCGGTTTCAAATTGTTCCCGCACGAAGGCCCGGATGACCCGGATGCCAACAATTTGTTCACGCAGAACCCCGTTGACGGTATCGATCCGTTCTTGCATCTCGCGGAACAACGGCAGCAACTTGACCACCAGGAAGCCCACCACAATGAACAGCAGCGGCACCGAAACCCACAACAGCCAGGACAGCCCCACGTCTTCGCGCAGGGCCATGACGATCCCGCCAATGCACATGATGGGCGTTGAGACCATGAAGTTCAAGGCCATCAGAATCAACATCTGCACTTGCTGGACATCGTTGGTGTTGCGGGTAATCAGCGTGGCCGTGCCAAAGCGGCTCACATCCAGGGCGCCGAGGGCGTTGACCCGGTAGTACACCTCGCGGCGCAGATCGCGTCCAATGGCCATGGCCGTGCGCGCACCGAAGTAGATACCGCCGATGGCCGAGGCTACCTGCACGAAGCAGACAACCACCATGGTGACGCCCGTGGACCAGATGAAATCGGTGTCACCCTTGGCGATACCTTGGTCGATGATCTTGGCGTTCAGGCTGGGCAAGTAGAGGGCGGCAAGGGTCGAGATCAATTGCAGCACCAGAACTGCGGTGACCCACACCCAATATGGCCGAGCATGGCGGAAAGCCAGTCGAGCGAGTTTCACGATGGATCCAATTCGAATAGATGTTTGAACATTCGCTATCTTCGAACATTATGCACGCCCGGCCGTGGTCTGGCAACAGTTGAACAGGAGTTAAAAATTGCCCCGAAACGGTGCACACAAAGGTGCTGTTTCGGGGCAACTTCATACTCACTTTGGAGTCTTTTAGTGGCTACACGGCGTAGTCATACTGACGGATAAACCGGCCGCGCGCACCCAGTGCGGCTGCAGCATTGTTGGCCCAGGAGGCGTCGCGAAGCAAGGCCCTGCCAATGAAGACGGCATCGGCTGATCCGCTAGCCAGCAGTTCCTGCGCCACCGCTGGATCGCCAATGCGTCCGACGGCGGCCACCAACGTTCCGCTGGCTGCCTTCAGTTCCGCCGCGTTGCGGGTTTGGTAGTCATCGCGGTGCGGAATCTTCGCTGGCACCAAAGCGCCGGAAGAAGCGTCGATCAGGTCCGCGCCATGGTCACTGGCCCAGCGCGACAGGACGATCGAATCCGCCAGGGTCCATGCGTCCCGGCCGTCTTCGGGATTCTCGGCAACCCAATCGGTCGTGGAGATGCGCAAGAACACAGGCTTGTCTTCGGGCCAAACGCTACGAACGGCGTCGAGCACCTCAAGCACAATGCGAGCCCTGTTTTCCAGGCTCCCGCCATAGCTGTCCGTGCGGTTGTTACTTAACGGCGATAGGAAGGAATGAAGCAAGTAGCCGTGGGCGCCGTGGACTTCAACCACTTCGTACCCCGCGGCCAGCGCACGACGGGCCGATTCAGCCCACGCAGCAACAACAGCGGCGATATCCGCCAGAGTCATTTCTGCAGGCTCCGCGTAGCCCGGGAAGGCAATGGCACTGGGACCGGCAACTGGCCAGCCGCCCTCGTCTTCGGCAATTGGACCTCCACCGAGCCATGGACGCTCCATGGAAGCCTTGCGCCCTGCATGAGCCAGCTGGATGCCAGGCAATGCACCCGACTCGGCAATGGCGGCGGCCAGCCTGCGGTGGGCTGGAATCTGGGAATCGTCCCACAAACCCAAATCATAGGGAGAGATGCGACCCTCCGGCAGGACACCGGTGGCTTCCACCACGGCCAGTCCAACGCCACCGGCCGCGCGAGAGGCATAGTGGGCCAGATGGAAATCGTTGGGGGCGCCAATCTCCGAACCTTCGGAGAAAGCCGAGTAGGTGCACATGGGAGACATCCAGACACGGTTGGGAATGGTGGTTCCACGGAGGGTCAAAGGTTCGAACAGCTCGGTCATGCGGAGATCTCCCAAAATTGGTGTGTCACTTTCTTAGTACGAGACTCATCGTAGTATGATGATTCTCGTACAAGCAAACGGCTCGCAAAGGAGCGCAACACAGCATGGGTTCAGCACGTAGCCTCGAGCACCCCACCCTCGAACAGATGAGCCTGGATACCGTCCTGTCGGCTTTAGCAGATCCGGTCCGCCGCACCATCGTGGCGCAGCTGGCCAATGGCCATGACGATCAGGCCTGCATCGCCTTCTCACTACCCGTCAGCAAATCGACATCGACGCACCACTTTCGGGTGCTGCGCGAAGCCGGCGTGATATCCCAGCAGTATCGAGGCACATCAATTCTCAACGGCCTCCGCCGCGATGAGCTCAACCTTCGCTTCCCCGGGCTGCTGGAAGCCATCCTCGCAGCAGAGTAGTCCCCCCGACAGCCCACACAGCGCTAGCTTTCCAAAAATGCCGCCGCTCCCGCAAAATGCCGCAGGTCTACTTGCGGCAAAACGCGGGAACGGCGGCATTTTCAGTGGATGCACACCGGAGGTGGTCCGCCTAGAGTGATCTCGGCACTAGCAGACCTCAGTTCAGCGGGCCGGTGGCCTTCTCGGCTGCGGCGCGGATGGCACCGGAGCCCACCAGTCGGTCAGCCTCCTCCAACTCAGGTGAGAGGAATCGGTCAGAACCGGGAC
This sequence comes from Arthrobacter alpinus, assembly GCF_900105965.1. Classification (NCBI taxonomy): domain Bacteria; kingdom Bacillati; phylum Actinomycetota; class Actinomycetes; order Micrococcales; family Micrococcaceae; genus Arthrobacter; species Arthrobacter alpinus. The sequence goes on along the minus strand of NZ_FNTV01000001.1, from coordinate 3,636,101 downwards.
CCTGAACCGTCTTACGAAGCACCTCAATGACGGCCGCGCCGGCAGGCCCGGGGACCAGTACGCCGTCGGACATGGACGTACGCATATCGATGGCACGGGTGGCCGTAACCAGCTCGATCGCCAGGACGCGGCGCAGGTTCTCCACGGATCGGCGCAACTTGCGGGCGGCATGCCAGCCCATCGAAACGTGGTCTTCCTGCATGGCTGAGCTGGGGATGGAGTCCACAGAGGCCGGGACGGCCAGTCGCTTGGAATCTGAAACCAGGCCGGCCTGGGTGTACTGCGCAATCATGAGGCCCGAATCCACGCCGGGATCGCCGGCCAAGAAAGCGGGCAGGCCGTGGGAACGGGCGGGGTCGAGCATGCGGTCGGTGCGGCGCTCGGCAATCGAGGCAACATCCGCGGAAACGATCGCAAGGAAGTCCAGGACGTAGGCCACCGGGGCGCCGTGGAAGTTGCCGTTGGAGGAGACCCGCCCATCGGGCAAGACCACGGGGTTGTCAATGGAGGCGGCGAGCTCACGAGTGGCCACCATGAGTGCGTGGTCCACGGTGTCGCGGGCGGCGCCGGCAACCTGTGGGGCGCACCGCAGCGAGTAGGCATCCTGAACGCGGGAGTCGCCCACCCGGTGTGAGGCCACGATGGGCGAGTTGGCCAGCACGCGCAGCATATTGTTGGCGCTTGCGGCCTGGCCGGGGTGCGGGCGCAGCTCCATGTGGAGCTCTGGCACGAACACCTGGTCGGTGCCCAGCAGGCCCTCGACGCTGAGCGCGGCGGTGATGTCCGCCGTCGTGAGCAAGAGGCGAAGGTCCGCGATGGCCATCAGGAGCATGCCGAGCATGCCGTCCGTGCCATTGACCAGCGCCAGGCCTTCCTTCTCGGCTAGCTCGATCGGAGTGATGCCGGCCTCGGCGAACAACTCGGGGACGGGGCGGATGACGCCGTCGGGCCCGGCAGCTTCACCCTCTCCCATCAGCACCAGGGCACAATGCGAGAGCGGCGCGAGGTCACCCGAGCAGCCCAGCGAGCCGAACTCGCGGACCACAGGGGTGATGCCGGCATTGAGCACGTCCACCATGGTTTGCACGACGACGGGGCGCACGCCGGTGCGGCCCGAAGCGAGGGTCTTGGCGCGCAGGAACATCAGGGCGCGCACCACCTCGCGCTCCACGGCCGGGCCCATTCCGGCGGCGTGGCTGCGAATGAGCGACTTCTGCAGCTGCGTGCGCATGTCCGTGGGGATGTGGCGGTTGGCCAGCGCACCGAAGCCCGTGGAAATGCCGTACGCGGGAGTGTCGGAGTGCGCCAGATCCTCGATGTGCGTCCTGACGCGTTCGACGCCGGCCAGCGCCTCAGCGCTGATCACCACCTTGGCATCGTGGCGGGCCACGGCAATGACGTCCTCGGGCGTGACACCTGAGAAGGAGAGGGTGACTTCGTGGGAGCGAACGGCGGTGGTCATGGCGGAATCCTTTTGTTGCGGCGGTCTTGCTTCCCACTATCCCGCTTAACCGCAGGGAAATCTGCCCCTTCTAACGTAGGCTGTCCGGGATTTCAGACATGCCGATCCGGGCGCAAAGCCAGATCCAAAGTCAGCCTTCTCGGCGCCCGTAAATGCGGACGGAGAGCTCCTTGGCAGCTTTTTGCACACGCTGGGCTAGGTCCGGCCACTTCTCGGCAGGAACTTTTTCTTCCAGAAAGGTCACGGCCACGGCAGCAACGGGCCACCCCAGGTGATCGGTCACTGCGGCCGCCACCGAACCAAAACCGTCCGTGACCTCACCATGTTCGGTGGAGTAGCCGCGGATTCGCACCTGGTCCAGATGCGATGACAACGTGGAGTACTTGCCAATGGGGTCCGGCACATCGGTGCGTGAGCTGAAGGCGGCCGTATTTGGGTACAGCGCCCGCACCTGAGACTTGGGCAGCGCGGCCAGAATTGCCCGGCCACTGGCGGTGAGGTGGCTCGGAAGCCGCACGCCGACGTCGGTCACCAGGGACGGGCGGTTCTTGGCGCGCTCTTCCACAATGTACAGAACGTCTCGTCCATGGAGCACGGCCAGGTGGGCGCTTTCACCGATCTTGTCCACCAATGTAGCCAGCAGGGGTCGGCCCAGACGGGACAACGGCTCCTGTCGCGAGTAGGCGCTGCTGAGCTCGAAGGCCGCAACTCCCAAGCCGTAGCGCTGCTCTTCGTGCAAGTGCATGACAAAGCCGCTCTGCTCCATCACGCCGAGCAGGTGATACACGCTTGAGCGGGGAAGCTCCAGCGTGGTGGCAATAGTGGAGGCAGCCAGTGGTCCACGCTTTGAAGACAACAATTTCAAGATGCGCAGAGTATTTTCAGCTGCCGGGACCTTGGATGGGGCCTTGGATGGCAAGGTGGCAGCAGGCCGCGCGGGAGCATTCTGGGCGGGAGTCCGTTCAGGAATTGTCATAGCCCCTCAGAATAGGTCCAATAACACCATCACTGTGCACACACTATAGAATATTGCAGTCTGAAATCCCAGATTTTCAGGTGCGGAAGCGCTCATTTGGCCCATTTGCGGCCATTAAAGTGACGCCCGCCACCATATTTTCGCCCCTCGTGGCATGGGTCACCTGGCCCAAATTGTTAGAAAGCTCACGCATGAACCCCAAGGGATCTGTCCTGACCCGCGGCTTGAACGCCCGCCACATCCGTTTCATGGCACTCGGCTCAGCGATCGGCACCGGCCTGTTCTACGGCTCCTCCAGCGCCATTCAAAAGGCCGGACCTGCAGTGCTGCTGGCCTACATCATTGCCGGCGCCGCGGTATTTATGGTGATGCGTGCCTTGGGTGAACTGGCCGTTCGGCACCCTGTTTCGGGCTCCTTTGGCCAGTACGCAAGCCGCTACCTGGGCCCGTTGGCCGGTTTCATCACGGGCTGGACCTACGTTTTTGAAATGGCGATCGTTGCCATCGCCGACGTCACGGCCTTCAGCATCTACATGGGTTTCTGGTTCCACGACGTTCCACGCTGGATCTGGGTTCTCGCCATCATCTTCTTCCTTGCCGCCATCAACCTGCTCAGCGTAAAGGTGTTCGGTGAGCTGGAGTTCTGGTTCTCCATCATCAAGGTTGGGGCCATCATCGCCATGATCGCCGGCGGCGTTGCCATCATCGTTTTCGGTTTCCATATGGACGGTGGTGAAGCCGTCCCGGGCCTGAACAATCTTGTAAACCACGGCGGCTTCATGCCCAACGGTTGGATAGGGCTCTTGGCCGCGTTTGCCGTGGTCATGTTTGCCTTTGGCGGCATTGAAACCATCGGGGTCACGGCGGGTGAGGCCAAGGATCCCGGCAAGAGCATCCCCGCCGCAGTCAATACGGTGCCCGTTCGCATCCTGCTGTTCTACGTACTGACGCTAGGTGTCCTCATGACACTGATCCCGTGGAATCAGATCACCGGTGAGACGAGCCCGTTCGTGCAGATTTTCGATTCCCTCGGCATCCCGCTGGCCGCCCATATCCTGAACGCTGTTGTTATT